>NZ_CAXTQF010000025.1:12865-47059 GCF_964246335.1 uncultured Jatrophihabitans sp.
CGTCAGCAGCGCGGCGCCGGCGGCCTGTACGACCCGGAACGTCACCAGCCACCAGACGCCGCCGCTTGCAGCGCAGGCGGCGCTGGCGAGGGTGAACACGGCGAGGCCGATGAGGAAGCCGCCCTTGCGGCCGTAGCGGTCGGCGATCCGGCCGGCCGGGATCAGCAGTGCCGCGTAGACGATGGCGTACGCGTTCAGCACCCAGGACAGCTGCGACAGTGTCGTGCCGTGGAAGTCGGCACCGATGTCGTCGAAGGCGACGTTGACGATGAACACGTCGAGGCTGGCCATGAACGCCGCGAACGACAGGACGGCGAGAACGAGAGCCGGACGCTGGCTTTTGTCGGTCATAGTCAGCGACGCTAATCGGCTGGCTATGCTTGACGCAAGCTAGGAGGCACGAGATGAGCGAGGACACCGCCCGGCTCACGGGCGCGCTGAGCGAACGCAGCGGCTGGCGTGCCGACCGTTGCCCCATCGCACGTTCGCTGGGCGTCGTCGGCACCCGCTCGGCCATGTTGATCATGCGCGAGGCTTACTACGGCACGACCCGCTTCGACGACTTCGCCGATCGGGTCGGCATCACGCAGGCGGTTGCCGCGGCCCGGCTGCGCGAACTCACCGACGCCGGCCTGCTGCGCCGCGAGCCGTACCAGGACCCGGGTCAGCGCACCCGGTTCGAGTACCGGTTGACCGAGATGGGCCGCGATCTGGCGCCCGCGGTCCTCGGCCTCTTCGACTGGGGGTCGAAGTACCTGTTCGGCGACCGCGGCGCGCCGCTGACGCTGCAGCACACCGACTGCGGCGCCGACATCCACGTCACCACCACCTGCAGCGAGGGACACGTCGTGCCGTTGCGCGACATGTCCGTCACCCGCACCTGACCACCGCCCGACCCCGGTGGCGGCACACCTCGACCGGCGCGCCACCATCATCGGGTGCACCCTGCACCGCGCCCACGTCGTGACCGGACATACCGCGTCGTCATCGCGTTGTTCCGGATCGTCTTCCGCGCGCTCGGCCTGCGCTTCGACGTGCGTGGCGCGCAGCATCTGCCGGCCGACGGCGCTGCGGTGCTCGCCTGCAACCACCTGAGCTATCTGGACTTCACTTTCGTCGGGCTCGCCGCGCTGCCACGCAAACGGCTGATCCGGTTCATGGCGAAGAAGTCGACGTTCGATCACGCCGTTTCCGGGCCGCTGATGCGCGCCATGTGGCATGTGCCCGTCGACCGCGAGTCCGGCGCGGCGGCGTACCGGATCGCCGCGCGCCGGCTGGCCGCGGGCGAGCTCGTCGGCGTCTTTCCCGAGGCGACGATCAGCCGCTCATGGACGTTGAAGTCGTTCAAGCGCGGCGCCGCGACACTCGCGGTGCGCGAGCGGGTGCCGCTCGTCCCGGTGGTGCTCTGGGCGCCGCAACGGACGTTCACCGTCGACCGGCACTACAGCGTGCGGCGCGGCAAGACGATCATGGTGCTGCTCGGCGAGCCGCTGCGCCCCGCACCGACCGACGACCCCCACGCGGTGGACGAGACGCTGCGGGCCCGGATGCGCGAACTGCTCGACGTCGCCGACCGGGAGTACCCGGACCGGCCGGCGGGCGAGGGCGACCGGTGGTGGCTGCCGGCCGCGCGGGGCGGGACGGCGCCGACGCTCGAGCAGGCTGCGGTACTCGAGACCGCGGCCCGCGAGCGCCGGGCTGCGAAGCGCGCCGGACGCTGACCGCGCCGGCTGCGTTCAGCCGGGATTCGGCGTGTTCACGCCGCAGTGCACCCGCGCATGCTCGGGGCCGCGGCGGCCGGCCGGCGGCGCGGACGAGCCGGCGTGCGCGTCGACCTTCGCGCCCTCGGCGTCGCGTCGGTCCGCGACGGCGCTCTCGTCCTCCGCGTCATCGGCCGGCCCGTTGGCGGCGACCGGCGACTCGTCCCTGCCCCGGATCGTCAGCGCGGACAGCACGCCACCGCAGGCGAACAGGATGCCGGCGATCACCACCGCGTGGTGGAAACCGGTCGACAGCTGCGCGGGGTGCGCGTACGCCTGCGGGGTGATGCCGGCGAGGCCGGGCAGGATCGCCACCGCGAGCAGGCCACCGATGCGCGCGATGTCGTTGTTCACCGCGGACGCCACGCCCACCTGGCGTGCGGGCGCCGCGGCCAGCGCCGTGGCCGTCAACGGGGCGACGGTGCACGAGAGGCCGAGCGCGAAGACGACGACGGCGGGCAGCACATCGGTCAGGTACGACGCGTGCGCGCCGACGCGGGTCAGCAGCACCAGCCCGAAGCCGCCCAGCACCGGGCCGACCGACATCGGCAGTCGCGGGCCGATCCGCTGCGCCAACCGACCCATCCGCGCGGACAGTGCCAACATCACGAGCGTCACGGGCAGCAGCGCGCTGCCTGCGGCCACCGGCGTGAACCCGGACACCCGCTGCAGTTGCACCGGGATGAGAAACAGCGCGCCCGACAAGGCCGCGTACATGATCAGGGTGACGGCGTTCGCCGCCGCGAACTCGCGGTCGCGGAACAGTCCCAACGGCATGATCGGGCTGTGCGCGCGGGTCTCGGCGAACACGAAGGCGAGCAACAGCGCGACGCCGACGACCAGCGTGCCGATCAGCACCGGCGACCAACCCCGTTGCGGCCCCTCGGTCAGCGCGAAGACGGTGGCGGCCAGCGCCAGCGCCGCGAGCAGCACGCCGGTGATATCCAGATGTCCGCTGGACTCCTCATCGCGGGTCTCCGGGATGAATCGCGCCGACAGCACGACCACGACGACGGCCAGCGGCAGGTTGATCAGGAAGACGAGTCGCCAACCCCACGGCGCGACGCCGACGAGTACACCGCCGAGCACCGGCCCGATGGCGGTCGCGATCCCACCCAGGCCGGACCACGACCCCACCGCCGCCGCGCGGTCGTCCTTGCGGAACACGGCCTCGAGGATCGCGAGCGACCCGGGCGTCAGCAGCGCCGCGCCGACGCCCTGCAGCGCGCGCATCGCGATGAGCAGGGCGGAGTCCGGCGCGACGGCGCAGCCGAGCGACGCAGCCATGAACCAGACCGTGCCGAGGACGAAGATGCGCCGACGGCCGAGCCGGTCGCCGAGCGACCCGCCGAGCAGCAACAGCCCGGACAACGTCAGCGTGTAGGCGTTGACCGTCCACTGCAGCGCGGTGAGCCCGGCGTCGAGGTTGCGGCCGATGCGCGGTAGCGCCACGTTGACGACGGTGCCGTCCAGCTGCGCCATGCCGCTGCCCAGGATCGTTGCGGCGAGCACGCCGCGTCCTCGACCGGAGCGAAGCACCAGATCGGGATCGGCCATGGTCGAACGCTAGCGGGTTATCCGGTTCACCGGGATACCCGGATGCAGACGCGACCGGCGGCTCGCGCTGTGGGTCCGGGGGCGGTAGGGGCGTCGCCGCAAACGCCAACAATGCGTCGCTGTAGTGGTAAATAGTTGGCGTTTCCCCGGGGCCGATTAGTGCGCGTTTGCCGGCCGGGCGCACCCCTCGCGCACAATTGCGCGGTGGTCCAGTTCGAGCAGGTCCGGCACCGCCCGCCCACGCCGTTGGCGGCGCCGCGCGAGCTCGTGGTCGCCTGCGCGCCGATGCGCAGCAACGTCAACCTGTCGACGATCATGCGCACCGCCGGGTGCTGCGGCGTCGAGCGGATGATTGTGTGCGGCCACGCACGCATCGACAAGACGATCGCGCGCGACGGCGCGGACTCGGTGCGCCTGGAGGTGCGCAACTCGCTGGCGCCGGTTTTGCGCACGCTGCGCGAGGACGGCTATCGCATCGTCGGGCTGGAGCAGACGACCAACGCGGTGCGCCTGGCCGACTACCCGTTCCCGCGACGCACCGCGCTGGTGATCGGCAACGAACGCGCGGGCCTGTCCGAGGCCGAGCTCGCACTGTGCGACGACTGCGTCGAGATCCCCGTCTGGGGCTTGCCGTACAGCTACAACGTCGCGACGGCGACCGCGATGGCGCTCTACGAATACTGCCGCCAGCACCCCTCCTGACTCACCCCGTCGCTTCTTGCATGCTCGGATGACCACTTTTCGGCGCCGAAAATGGTCACGGCGAACCGGGAGATGCGACGGCAGCGTCAGACGAACGTGCCGCGCAGTTCGAGGACGGCGAGCTCGTCCCGGCTCGAACCGAGGCGTTTGGTCCACGACGTGCCGAGCGCGGCGACCGCCTGCGCGCTGGCGTAGCCGACGTGCTCGAGCACCCAGCCCGCCTCGGCCATGCGCGGCGCGAGATCGTCGCGCACGGAGTCGGGCGTCGGCTCGGCGAGCGCACCCACCTCGGGCACCGGCGGCCGCCACGCGTGCAGGTTCAGCGTGATCAGGAAGGTCGCGCCGGTCCGGCACGCGGTACGCACACCGCGCAACACCGCGATGTCGGGCGCGACCACCGCGCGCAGCAGGCTGCCCCACGGCATCAGCACGTGCACGTCGTCCACGGCTGCCAGCTCTGCCGGCAGCTGCTCGACCGACGCCCACACGAACAGCGCGTTCGGCACCCCGCCCCGTGCCGGCTTGCGAGCGGCGCTTGCCGCCGTAGCGCGCATCGCGTCGGGTGCAGCATCGAGACCCACCACCAGCGCGTCCGGCTGCGCACGCGCGACTGTCAGCACATGCTTGCCGTCGCCGGTGCCGAGATCGAGCACGAGGCTGCGGTACCGCTCGCGCAGCTGCGCGAACGCCGCGGCGTCGAGGTCGCGAGTCTGCTTGCCGACGACCTGGCGCACGCGCCAACCCTAGGCTGGGCGGGTGCGGCTCACCGGGCGAGGCAGTGCGGACATCCGCGCCACGCACCGCAAGACGATGGAGCTCACGCCCGACGAGTCGATCACCGAGCGTGCCACCTGCGTCATCGGGATCGGCGTGCGAACGGATGACGCGGGACCGGTCGCCGCAGGCCCGGTGACGATCACGATCACGGCCGGCGGCAACGCGTTCTCCTTCGACGCGCGCGCCAACTCCTCGTGGACGCCAGGTCCCGCCGTCATCCGTCGCAGCCCGATGCAGCTCCCCGGCACGCTCGCCGTCGATGCCGATGCCGCGTCGGCGGACCTGCCGCGTGACCTCGTGGCCGCGCTCACCGACCCGCACACGCAGGTCGAGATCGACGTGCGCCCACGTCGCGGTCTCGACGCGCTGGTGCTCTTGGCCGTCGACCCCACCCGCACCGACCCGGACCCGCGGTTGGCCGCCGAGCTCGCGGTCGCGGACGCAGTGCTGGCCGAGGACGGCGCGGCCCGCGCGGCGGTGCCGGCCGTCGATCGGCTCGACACACGCCGAGCATTGACCGCTTTACCGCCCGGCCGGGTGCTCGTCGTCGCGGGAACCGATCTGCCGGGCGCGGCACTGCTCGCTCCCCTGCGCGACAACCGTCCGGTCGAGACGGTCGGGTTGCTCCCCGGTGCGGCCGCGGCGGCTGCGGCGCACGCGGGCGGTCCGATCACCTACGCGCCGCGCGCTGCCGACCTGCGCGCCGTGCTGCTGCGCACTCCGGCCACCCACCGGCTCGTCGTCACGACGCCGCACGACGAGCTGGGTGCCTTGCTCGGCGCGGCGAAGGAGCTGCGCGGGACACGCGACTGCGTCCTCGTGCAGCAGTACGCGCAGCCGGTCCGCACGACCACCGTCGCGCCGTGCGCGTTGCCCGCCAAGGACACCGTGTACTGCTGCCTCGAGCCGTTGACCGGCGAAGAGGCGACGTTGGATCCGGCCGCGCGGGCGGCGGTCACCGCGTTGCTCACCGACGGGGTCCCGACGCGCACCGCAGCGCGCGCGCTCGCCGAGCTCACCGGCTGGCCACGCCGCGACGCCTACGACGCGGTACTGCACATCGCGCGCTGACGCCGCGCACGCCGTCCGGCAGGCGAACCGGACGTTGCGATCCCGTCACGCATCCGGGACGTCCTACGCAAACCGACGGCCGCCTGGTACCCATGACCCGTGCGTGGGAGGGCGGCTGCAGTCGGCTGCTGTCTACTGCTCGCCGCCTGCTCGTCGAGCGTCCACGTGCATCCGACGCCGTCGGCACGCAGCACGTCGCCGTCCGCCGGCCGCTCGGTGTCGCGTGCACCCGCTTCGACGAGCGCAATGGCGCCGACCACCGCGCCGCGCAGCAGCACACCGACCAGCACGTCCGCATCGGCCACCGCATCGGGTGTGCGCGGCCAACCGCCTGCGCTCGGGCAACGCATCGTCGGCCGGGAGCGGGTCGTCGCGTACTACGGCGCGCCCGGCAGCGGCAAGCTCGGCGTGCTCGGCAAGACCTCGCCGGAACAGGCCGCGCAATCGATCATCCATCGCGCGGCGGGCTTCGAACACTACGGCGAGCCCGTGCTGCCGGCGATGGAACTGATCGCCACCGTCGCGCGCAGCGGACCCGGCCCGGGTGACACCTACTCCGCGCCGATCCCGATGGCGCAGGTGCGCGAGTACCTCGACGTCGCGCACGAACACCACATGCTGTTGATCCTCGATCTGCAGCCCGGCCGGGCGTCGTTCGTCGCGCAGGCGAAGGCTTTGGCGCCCGTACTCGTCGATCCCTCGGTCGGCCTCGCGCTGGACCCGGAGTGGAAGGTCGGTCCCGGTGGCCGGCCCGGCAACGGCCTCATCGGGCACAGCACCGCCGCCGGCATCAACGCGGCGACGTCGTGGCTGTCCGGGCTCGTAAGCGCCCGTCACCTACCGGACAAACTCGTCGTCGTGCACGAGTTCACGGCCTCGATGCTGCCGGACCGGCAACACATCACGCAGCACCCCGGCATCGAGATGGTGCTGCACGCCGACGGGTTCGGCCACCCCAGCACGAAGGTTCACGTACTGCAGAAGTTGCACTTCCCCAGCCCGCCGTTCGGCGTCGGGTTCAAGTTGTTCTTGACGCAGGACTCGCGGCTGATGTCGCCGGGCGAGGTCATGCGGCTGCACCCGCGCCCGGACGTCATCACGTATCAGTGACGCGGTGCCCGTCGGCCACCGGCTGCGGCAGCCGCAGCTGACTCCAGTCGTCGGCCAGCCACGGCGTGCGCGAGAAGCTCGCGGTGAGCTTGCCCGGTTCGGTCTCCAGCAGCTGCCCGAACACCGTGCCGTAGACGTCGTCCGAGTCGGGCACCGGATGCCGGATGACGAGCGCGTCCAAGTCGTCGGTCGGCTGCTCGCCGGTGACGACGTCGACCCAGTCCTGCTCGGCGAACAGCGGCGCGTACCGACGCGCCTTCGGCGTATCGGGGTCGATGCCGCTCGACGTGAACAGGTGCGTGCCCGGCGTCAGGTCGGTACGCGTGAGCTCGGCGCCGGTCCACTCCCACGCGCGCACACCGTTCGGCGCCGCGAGCACGAGGGTGAACGTCGCCATCGCGCGGTGATCGACGTGTTCGGTCCAGGCGTCGCCGTGCTCGAGCGCCGCGAGCGGCAACACCCCGCGCGACGGCGTGCCCGTCCCCTGCTCGGGACGGTTCAGCACCAACGCGGTGATTCCGGCGGCGACGTCGCTCACGCACCAGCTCCCGCCTGCGGCGCGGTCCCGGCCGCCGATCACCCCCGGCAGCTGCGGCCACCACGCACCCGGCTCGTCGAACGCGCGGGACATCAGCTCGTCGCGGATCGCCAGTATTCGCAGCGGTTCGCCGGATTGCCATCGAGTCACCACGGTGCACACCTGACGAACGGTAACGGCGCGTCCCGCCTCGCGTGGCGGAGGGCGAGGGATTCGAACCCTCGGTCAGGGATCACCTGACAGCGGTTTTCAAGACCGCCGCACTCGGCCGCTATGCGAGCCCTCCGGGTACTGCGGGCCCAACCTTACTGAGACGTCGTTGCTCGGACCGTGCGCCAGCCGGAGCGCTCTCGACCACCGTGCGGGGCCACGCCCAGGGCTACGAACCCAGCGAGCGCCCGGCAGGCGGGCGACGGCTATTGCTACTGGGTCCGCCGATGAGGCGCGGCGGCCTTCGACGACCGACTCGTCACGCCTTCCTTAGCTGCTGTTGGGGCCGCGGCACTCGCCCCGGCGGGTACCTGCCATGTCTGGTTCGCGCCGGCGTTGCAGTCGTAGATCTCCAGTCCGGTTCCGTCGGCGGTCTTGCTGCCGGGGTCGTCCAGGCAGCGTCCGGAGTTGGGGTTGACGATCTCACCGTTGCTCTCGACGTTCCAGACCTGCGCGACGGTGCCGTTGCAGGTGTAGAGCTGCACCTTGGTGCCGTTGGTCTTGGCGGCTTGGTTGACGTCCAGGCACTTGCCGAGCGCGTGGATCGTGTTGTTGCCGGGGAACGTCCAGACCTGGGCGTTGGTGCCGTTGCAGGTGTAGAGCTGCACCTTGGTGCCGTCCGCAGTGTTGGCGCCGGACACGTCGACACACTTGCCGGCGATCCCGGTGATGGCCCCCGAGGGAGGCACCGTGGTGATGACCACATCGGTCACGGCGTGGACGTCGGTCTCGCCGCCGGTGCCGGCGCTGAACGCGAGCAGTGCCTTTGCCGGGACGGTGACTTTCGCCGTCAACGGCGTCCCCCCGTCGAGGCTGACCGACAACCCCGTGCTGGTGACGGCTACGTCGACGGTGTGGGTGCCCGAACGCAGCGAGGTCGGTGCTGGGGCGCTAGCGGCGTAGGTCAGGGAATCGCTGCCGCCACCCGTGGCGCCGGTCGCGATGCCGTAGAAGTTGGCGGACGGGTCGCCGGTGTTCCTGTAGGTGTCGAGTGCCACCGCCGTGCCGGTCAACGAGCCGAAGCCGAGCGCGCCGCCGGTCTTGCCGAGCGATGTCGAGGTGTTCTTGGCCGGGTCGAGCAGATCAAAGGCGAGGCCGTCCGCGCCAGTGCCGCCGTTGAGCTGTGCGGTGAACTTGACGTGCAGCCCCGCGGTCGGCACCGCAGTCGGGTAGACGACGTTGCCCGCTTGCGTCTCGGTGGCCGGCGTGAGCGTCGTGGTCGCCCCGTTCTGCACCGCGGAGCCGTTGGCGTGCCAGCCGCCTGCGGCCGGTGACGGGATCGTGCCCGTGCCGGTACCGGTGCCGGTGCTCGTCCCGGTTCCGGTCAGGGTCACCGTCTGGGCGCCCTGGTTGTCGTTGCCGGTGATCAGGTACGAACCGCTGACGGCACCTGTCGTCGTCGGCGCGAACGTCACGGTCTGGGTGATCTCGTCGCCGGGGTTGATCTGCTGGCCCTCCGAGACCGGCGATGGCGCGCCGAACGGTGCCGCGGGCGGCGCGGCCTTGTTCAGCGTCAGCACCGTGTTGCCGGTGTTGCTGATCGTGAACGTCTTGCTGGCGGTGCTGCCGACCGGCACCGACCCGAACGCGACGGTGGTCGGGCTCAGGGTCATGTGCGGAGCGCCGGCGATACCGGTGCCGCTTATCGGGACGCTGACGTTGCCGGTGGAGGACGTCACGGTCAGCGCGGAGGAGAAGTCGCCGGCCTTGCTCGGCGCGAACGTGATCGGCACGGACACCGACGCCCCGGCCGCCAGAGTGGTGCCGTTGGCGGGCAGCGACCCGGCGGAGAACGGCGCGCTGGGCGCAGTGGCGCCGGTGATGGTCGTGGTTGTACTGCCGGTATTGGTGATCGAGATGCTTTGCGTCACCTTGCCACTGGTCGGCACCTGGCCGAAGGCCAGGCTTGCCGGGTTGCCGGCCAGGCCCGGCTGGGTTCCTGCCCCGTGCAGGTCGAAGGCCAGTGTGCCGGCGTTCGTGGCGAAGGACAGCGCTCCGGACTGCGCGCCGGTCGCGGTCGGCGCGAACGTGACCGGCACGGTCAGGCTCTGCCCGCTGTTGAGCGTGGCCGGCAGCGACACCGAGCCGGCCTTGAACGGAGCGGCGGTCGACACGCCGGTCACGGTGACGGTGCGGGTGGCCGTCACGGTGACGTTCTTGGTCGACGTGCTGTTCACGGCGACATTGCCGAAGTCGGTCGGCGAGCCGGACAGTGCCGCGGTGGTGGGCCGGCCGAATCCGTAAAGGACACCGTCGCGGTTGCCGACGTACACGCGCCCGCCGTCGGTGGCCGGGACCGCAAACTTCGAGGCAGTGCCGATGGGCGCGGAGTACCGCTGGTTCAGCACGCCGTTCGTCGGCACGGTGTCGTAGGCGCGCAACTGCCCGCCGGAGCCGTTGGAGCCACTGGAGTAGATAGCCCAGATCAACGAGGAGCCCGAGGTCGTGCCGGTGGACGTCACGACGGGCGAGCCGGAGGTGTAACCCCAGTTGGCGGTGCTCGAGCCGACCTTGGTCAGTGCCGGCAACCCGTTGCCGGCAACCCCGGTCTTGAAGGCGAGCAGCGGGCCACCGTTCGTGATCGTGTAGACGTAGCCGCCGTCGCCACCCCAGAACGCCGGGTGCCCCCAGACGCCGTTGTACGGGCCGGCGACCTGAAGCGCACCGTCGGTGCCGCCGGCGCCCTGGCCGACCCCGCCGAGATTGTCGCGGTCGAGCAGGAACACCCGCCCGTCCTTGCCCACCTCGACGAGCAGATGCGGGTGCGCGGAGGTGCCGTACCCGTCCGGAATGGCCATCGGGCCGCCCGATCCGAGGTCGGCGTCCTCGCGGTCGAGGTTGCTGTTGTTGACCGGGCTGAAGAAGTCCTTGGCCGTCAGGTTGCCGTCGCTGCCGACCTGCAGCCGGACCACGGCCTCGGCCAGCGTCGACGGCGGCTGGGTGCCCGGCCCGGGCGCAGCGGACACGCCGTTGCCGGTCGCCAGGATGATCCGGCCGGCGCCGTCGGACACCAAACCGCCGCCCGACTGCCAGATACCGGCCTCGGAGTTCGACGACCCCGCCTCTGTCGACCACAAGGTGGTCTGCTTGCCGGTCGAGGCGTTGACGCCGGCGACGTAACCGACGTAGGGCCCGTAGTCGCAGTGGCTGGCGAAGCCTGCGTACACCACACCGCCGAGCAGCAGCAGACCCGGCCGCTGCATCGCGGTCTTCGGGTTGAAGGTGTTGCCGGGGTCGTTGCTCGGGCTGCCGCCGATCGTGGCGGGGAAGTTGGGTCGCTCGGCGCCGGTCGTGATGTCGATGGCGTGCAGGTACCAGTGCGGATGATTGCCGTCGGCACCGTCGTTGACCTTCGCCGTGAAATACGCGGTGCCGGTCGCGGGGTCGTAGACGGGTGTGCCGGTTATCCCGATGTTGGGCACCAGATCACCGCACCCGATGTTGGAAGCCGGCCAGTACGGACCGACGTCGCGCGACCACTTGATCGCCCCGGTTTGCGAATTGAGACCGTAGATCTTGTCGTTCTCGGTCACCGCGAGCACCGTCGACTTGGCGACGATCGGCTGCGCATAGATCTGGCCGTCGAGCTGAGTGGCGAACAGCTGCCCGAAATCAGATGCCGACACACTCGACGGGGCCAGACCCGATTCGTTCTGGTCCCACCCGGTGCGCAGCGTGTCGTCCGAAACCGTCACGTTGTCCGCGCCGGCCGGCACGTCGGCGACGATCGTGCCAGTGCAGATCAGCGCGAACACGGCGGCAAGCGCGACGAACCGTCGTCGACGGGACTTCGGGGCGCAATTCATGACAGACCTCGACACGACGGCGAATGTGACCGGGGGAGCAAAGCACAGTTTCGCGACGTATGGGGAGGCGCACTACCTTTTTGTCATGCGCGCCGGGGCTTGGACACTCGTCGCGACGTCGGCGGTCGGCTTCGTGCTGTCCGCATGCGTCGATCATTCCGCCACCGCCCCCTCGCATTCGGCCGTCGCGTCGCACGCAACGCCGACCGCAGCTCCACGCAAGAGTGCGCCGGCCACTTCGCGCGGTACCGCCGGGCCGGTGATGACGGCGACCAGTACTGCAAGGCAGCGGGCATCGTCGGAGGCGACCGATACCAGTCGCGCTGTGTCGACCTTCCTCGCTCTCGCCCATGCGGCGTTACCCGCCCAGTCGCGTGCAATGCTGAGCGCCGACGGCCACCGGATTTGCCGTCAGTTGGCGCAGGGCAGCTCTGCCGACGACGTCACCGGTGATCTGGCCGCGCGGTTGGGCAGCCAAAGCGTCGCGCACCAGTTCGTCGTCGACGCTCGTAGTGCCTACTGCCCCTGACGCGCAAGCGGTACCGCACCACTCCGCCGTGCAGCGATCGGCGGACTGTGTCCCAGCTCGCAGAAAAACGGAGTGGACGGCTCCGGATCCGGGTGTACCGTCGGGGGCGAACCGGAGCCACCGCCTCCGGTAAGTTACCGAAAGGTAGACAACACATGACCTCCGCACTGCACGAGACGACGACGGCGCCGGCCGTCGGGCAGTCCGCAGGCGGCGACGCGACCTCCAGCAAGCGCTGGTGGATCCTCGCCGTGCTCGGCATCGCCCAGCTCATGGTCGTCCTGGACTCGACGATCGTGAACATCGCACTACCGACCGCGCAGACCAGCCTGCACTTCGACAACGCCGACCGACAGTGGATCGTCACGGCGTACGCACTGGCCTTCGGCAGTCTGCTGTTGATCGGCGGCCGATTAGCCGACTTCTTCGGCCGCAAATGGGCGCTGCTCGTCGGGTTGACCGGCTTCGCCGTCGCGTCGGCGATCGGCGGCGCATCGGTCAACTTCGCAATGCTGGTCTCCGCCCGCGCGGTGCAGGGTGCGTTCGGTGCGATCCTCGCCCCGGCGACGCTCGCGTTGCTGACGACGACGTTCAGCGAGCCGAAGGAACGCGGCAAGGCCTTCGGCATATTCGGTGCCATCGCCGGAGCCGGCGCGTCGGTCGGCCTGCTGCTGGGTGGCGTGCTCACCGAGTACGCCACGTGGCGCTGGACGCTGTACGTCAACCTGGCCTTCGCGGCCATTGCCTTCGCCGGCGCGATGACGTTGCTGCCCCGGCACGAGCGGGCCACCGAACGTCAGCAGTCCGATCATGCGGGCACGGCCGCGGTCACCCTGGGCCTGTTCGCTCTCGTCTACGGCTTCTCGAACGCCGAACAGCACGGCTGGGGAGCCACCCTGACGATCGTCTGCCTCGCGGTGGCCGCAGTGCTGCTCGTCGTGTTCGTGCTGATCGAACAACGTGTCAGCAACCCGATCCTGCCGCTGCGCGTGGTGGCCGACCGCGACCGCGGCGGCGCGCTGCTGGTGATGTTCCTCGCCGGCATCGGCATCTTCGCCGTGTTCTTGTTCCTCACGTACTACCTGCAGACGAACCTGCACTACACCCCGATCAGGTCCGGCGTCGCGTTTCTACCCATGACCGGCGCGATCATCGTGACGGCGTCCGTCGGCAGCACCGTGCTGATCCAACGGGTGTCCGGGCGCGTCCTGATCCCGACCGGCATGTTGTTGTCGGCCATCGGGCTCTACATCCTCACGCACATCAGCGTGACGGGGAACTACGCGTCGGTCGTCCTGCCCGCGACGATCGTCATGGGTGTCGGCCTGGGCTTGGTCTTCGCACCCGGCTTCAACCTCGCGGTGCTCGGTGTCGAGCCGCGCGACGCCGGTGTCGCGTCGGCATCGGTGAACGCGATGCAGCAGGTCGGCGGCTCGGTCGGCACGTCGCTGTTCAACACAATCGCCGGGACGGTGCTCGCCGGCTACCTCGCCTCGCATGCTGTTCCGCAGGGCCTGGGTGCGGCGCAGGCCAAGCAGGCTGCATTGGGCCTGCAGGCGCACGCGGCGGTGCACAGCTACACGGTCGCGTTCTGGATCGGTGCGGCCGTGTTCCTCGGCGGTGCCATCCTGTCCGCGTTCATCCTGCGCAACGACATCCCGCAGGGTGATCCCGGCGCGGCACCGGTCGCTGCCTGAGCGGGCATACGTTGAGCATCACCACGGACGGGAGGCGGCCATGACCAAGGTCGACGAATCGGCAGCTGTCGATGCCGTGGGCGCCTCCCGTCCGATGCGCAAGGACGCCGCGCGCAACCGTGCGTTGCTGCTCACCGCCGCTCGCGACGTCTTTCGCGAACGCGGTCTCGACGCCAGCCTGGACGACGTCGCCGCGCGCGCAGGAGTGGGTGTCGGCACCGCGTACCGGCACTTCGCGAACAAGCACGAACTGGCCCGGGCCGTGCTGAGTGAGCGCATCGAGGAGATGATCCAGCTCGCCGAGTCGTCCGCGGCGACCCGGGACGCGTGGCAGGGCATCACCACCTTCATCGAGGGCGCGGCCACCGCGCAGACCACCGACCGCGGACTGCGCGAGGTGCTCATGGGCGCCCACGATCCGCAGCAGATGGAGCAGATCCACGACCGGATGACTGGGCCGCTGCGCGGACTCGTCGCGCGCGGCAAGACTGAAGGGGTGCTGCGCGACGACGTGCAGGCCACCGACGTCGGCGTCGTGATGATGATGCTGTGCACCGTCGCGGACGTCACCGCGGACACCGCGCCCGACCTGTGGCGTCGTTACCTACCGGTGCTGCTCGACGGGCTGCGGCCGGGCAAGGCGCTGCCGGTGCCCCCGATCGAGGAGGACGAGTTCCGCGCCGCGATGAGCACGTACAAGCAGCGCATGCAGGGCGCCGGCGGCTGACACCTGACCACCTGACACCTGACCACCCCCACACCCCTCGTTGATCAACAGCAGGTTCGGGTCGCTCCGGTGCGCATAATCTCCTGTTGATCACCGGGATTTCGGCTGCGGGCCGGTCAGTCCTGAGGGTCGAGCAGGTGGTGCCGTAGTGCCTGCGCGTCGGCGTCCGTCCAGCCGTGCCTGCGCAGCCACGCGGACGGACCGCCGTAACGGGCGTCGAGTTCGTCGAGGAAGCGCTGCATCGTCCCAGCCCGCGGCCGGTGCTTGTCCGCGTCGACCGCGCCCGGGTCGTCGACGTCACCTGCGTACGTACTGCGGGTGAACAGCCGCGCCAGGATCGCCTCGATCGCCTCGCCGCTACGCACGTAGTCCTCGACGATGGCCTCGCGGGTGACGCCCACCTCGGCCAGCGCGAACGCGATCACGACGCCCGTGCGGTCCTTGCCGGCGGCGCAGTGCACGAGCGTGGCGCCGTCGGTGCCGGCGATCAGCCGAAGCGTCGCGAGCACCGAGTCGGGGCGGTCGTCGAGGTAGCGCAGGTAGACGGTGGCCGCGTCGGGACGCGCGCCGCCGGTCTCGTTCTGCTCACGCTCCTGCCACGGCAGCACGACCGGACTGTCGTCGTCGGCACGCGCTGCGTCGGTGGCCTCGCCCGCTTCGGGAAACAGCGAGAAATGCCGCACGTCGACGCGCGCATCGTGGTGCAGCGGGCCGGGGCCCTCGTTGGTGACCTCGACGCCGGTGCGCAGGTCGGCGACCGCACGCACGTGCAACTCCTCGACGAGGCGCGCCACGTCGTCGTCGGTCAACTCCTGCAGGTTCGCCGAGCGGATCAACCGCCCCGGCTGCACCGCCCGGCCGTCGTCGGTCGGCAGGCCGCCGAGGTCACGGACGTTGTCGGCTCCGGACAGCTGCACCCAGCGTGGTTCGGCCACGCCACCGACCCTACGGACGCGTCAGAACGACTCTTCGGCGACGTCCATCAGCGCGTTGTCCATCGCCTCGGCGACGGCGCGCCGGGCGGCAAGCTCCGGCAGCACGGTGGTGGCGAAGAAGTGCGCCACCGCCGGCTTGCCGGCGTAGAACGCACGATCCCCCGCGGACAGTCCGTTCCCGTCGAGCTTGCCCAGCGCCACCGCCGCCTGGCGCAGCAGCAGGTAGCCGACCATGAGGTCGCCGGCCGACAGCAGCGCGAGCGTGGCGTTCTGGCCGACCTTGTAGACGTTGGCGACGTCCTCCTGGCCGCTCATCAGCTGGTTGAACATCGCGCCGACGATGCCGCCGAAGTCCTCGAGCGCCTTCTGCAGCGCGGCGCGTTCTTCCTTGAGCCGGCCCTCGTCGGCGATCGACTCGAGGAACTGCGTGATCTCGGCCGAAATTGCGCCGAGCGCGGCGCCCTTGTTGCGCACGATCTTGCGGAAGAAGAAGTCCTGCGCCTGGATCGCCGTCGTGCCCTCGTACAGCGTGTCGATCTTCGCGTCACGGATGTACTGCTCGAGCGGGTAGTCCTGCAGGTAACCCGAGCCGCCGAAGGTCTGCAGCGCCTGCGCGAGCTGGTCGTAGGAGCGCTCGGAACCGACGCCCTTGACGATCGGCAGCAGCAGATCATTGATGGCTTCGTCGGCCTTGGTGTCGCCGTCCGTGTGCTCGCCGACGATGATCCGGTCCTGCACCGAGGCGGTGTAGAGCACCAGCGCGCGCAGGCCCTCGGCGTACGCCTTGTTCAGCATCAGGCTGCGCCGCACGTCGGGGTGGTTGATGATCGTGACCCGCGGAGCGCTCTTGTCCGCCGCCTTCGTCAGGTCCGCCGACTGGACGCGGGTCTTGGCGTAGTCCAGCGCGTTGAGGTAACCGGTCGACAGCGTCGCGATGGCCTTCGTGCCGACCATCATCCGGGCGTGCTCGATCACCTGGAACATCTGCGCGATGCCGTTGTGCACGTCGCCCACCAGCCAACCCTTGGCCGGGATGTTGTCGATCTCGCCGAAGCGCAGCTCGCAGGTGGTCGACGCCTTGAGACCCATCTTGTGCTCGACGTTGGTGACGAAGGCGCCGTTGCGCTCACCGAGCTTGCCGGTCTCCGGGTCGAAGTGGAACTTCGGCACGACGAACAGTGACAACCCCTTGGTGCCCGCGCCGGCGCCCTCGGGGCGGGCAAGCACCAGGTGGATGATGTTCTCGGTCATGTCCTGCTCGCCCGACGTGATGAAGCGCTTGACGCCCTCGAGGTGCCACGAACCGTCGGACTGCTCGACGGCCTTGGTGCGGCCCGCACCGACGTCGGAGCCCGCGTCCGGTTCGGTCAGCACCATCGTCGCGCCCCAGCCGCGGTCGATCATGCGCTGGGCCATCTTGCGCTGCGTCTCGTTGCCGTTGGCGTAGAGGATGCCGGCGAACGGCGCGCCCGCCATGTACATGTGCAGCGCCGGGTTCGAGCCCAGCACCTGCTCGGCGACGCCCCAGACGACGGTGCGCGGGACGAGCTGGCCACCGAGTTCGGGCAGGGTCTCGAGGCGCCACCACTCGCTGTCGAAGAGCGTCTTGAACGACTTCGCGAACGACTGCGGCATGGTGACCGTGTAGTTGTCCGGGTCGTAGACCGGCGGGTTGCGATCGGCGTCGGCGAAGGACTCGGCGAGCGGCCCCTCGGCGAGCTTCGCGACCTCGGCGATGATGCCGCGCGCGGTGTCCTCGTCGATGTCGGAAAACGGCGCCTGGCTCAGCAGCTTGTCGGTGCCGAACACCTCGAAGAGGTTGAACTCGATGTCGCGGACATTGCTCTTGTAGTGGCCCATGGCCGAACTCCTGCTTCCGGTCGCGGTAACCGACTGGCGTAGTTACCGATGAGTAACTTCAAGAGTATTACTCGTAGGTAACCCGAGCAACATGACGCGCGCGATTGTTAGCACCGTTACGGGGCGATCCGGACGAATGCCGCGCCGACCGTGCACCCGCGGCGCGACGACACGCCGGTCGAAGCCTGCACGCCGTGCACCGTCGGAACGGTGGGTACCCGTGTGGCGACGCTGCGGGTTGTTTTCCGGCGTGTCAGCCCGCACACCCGCCACACGACGCGAGCCGCGATCCCCGGCAGGGCTAGAAGATCACCCGGAGGCTGATGGTCTCGGGCATGGCGCGGATCTGGTCGACGATCGACTGTGTCGTGCCGCTCGCGGAGTCGGTGACGACATAGCCGTACTCGCCGCGCGTGCCGAGCAGCTGCGCCTCGACGTTGACGCCGGAGTCGGCGAGCAGCCCGTTGACCCGCGCGAGCACGCCGGGGACGTTGCGGTGCAGGTGCAGCAGCCGCAGTCGGCCGGTGGCGCGCGGCAACACGAGGCCGGGCATGTTGACGCTCATCGACGTCGAGCCGTCCTGGGTGAAGTCCGCGAGCTTGCCCGCGACGAACCGGCCGATGTCCTGCTGAGCCTCCTCGGTGGAGCCGCCGATGTGCGGGGTGAGGATGACGTTGGGCAGGCCGCGCAGCTCGGACACGAACTCGTCGCCGCGGCCCTTCGGCTCGACCGGGAAGACGTCGACGGCCGCGCCGGCGACGTGTCCCGCCTCGATCTGGCGGCGCAGCGCGCCGTAGTCGACGACGAAGCCGCGCGAGAGGTTGAGGAACAGCGAGCCGGGTCGCATGGCGGCGAACTCGTTCTCGCCGAAGAAGTTCTGGTTGGTGGCGCGCCCGTCCACGTGCAGGGTGACGACGTCGGACTCGCCGAGCAGTTCCTTGAGCGACAGGCTGCGCCGCGCGTTGCCCAGCGCGAGCTTGTCCGCGGTGTCGAAGAAGAGCACCCGCATGCCGAGGTTCTCCGCGAGCACCGAGAGCTGCGTGCCGATGTTGCCGTAGCCGACGATGCCGAGCGTCCGGCCGCGCACCTCGTGTGCGCCGTGCGCAGACTTGTCCCACACGCCGTCGTGCATCAATCCGTTCTTCTCGGTGAGCCGGCGCGTCATCGAGATGATCTCGGCGATGGCGAGCTCGACGACCGAACGCGTGTTGGAGAACGGCGCGTTGAAGACCGTGACGCCCGACTCGGCCGCCGCGGCGAGATCGATCTGGTTGGTGCCGATGCAGAACGCGCCGACCGCGATCAGCTTGGGTGCAGCGGCCAGCACGCGCGCGCTGACCTGGGTCTTCGAGCGGATGCCGAGCAGCGAGACGTCGGCGAGCCGCGCGATGAGCTCGTCCTCGTCGAGCGCGCGATCGACGGAGTCGACGGCGAACCCGGCTGCGGACAGGATCGCCTCGGCCTCGGGGTGGATCTGCTCGAGCAGCAGGGCGCGTACGGCATCGCTCATACTGCTGAGTCTAGGGAGGCGACGTGGGCGATTTCGCGTCGACAGTGCCCGCGTGCCGATCCGGCGCAGCGCCGCCGCGGGGCGCCGGCGTCAGGCGCTGACCGACCGGCTGATACCGATGCCGCCGGGCGTCTGCGCGCCGTAACGCGCCATCTCCCGGGCGAGGTCGAGCGGGCGGATCGACGCGCGGCCGGCCAGCGCTGCCTCGTCGAGCAGCTCGGCCGGCACGATCCACGCGACCTCGAACTCCAGACCGTCCGGGTCGCGGCCGTAGAGCGATTTCGTCGTGCTGTGGTCGGACGCGCCGACCAGCGCGTCGGCCGCTGCCAGCTCGGCCGACAGCGACTGCAGGTCCGCGAGCGTCTCGACTTCCCACGCGAGGTGGTACAGACCGACAGCGCCGCGCCCGGCCGGTGACGGCGCAGCCTGCGCGCCGACCGCGAACAGGCCGAGATCGTGGTCGTTGGTCGAACCGTCGGCACGCAGGAAGGCGGCCCGGCCGGCCAGCTCGGTGATCACCTCGAAGCCGAGCACGTCGCGGTAGAACGCCACGCTGGTCGCGACGTCACGGACGTAGAGCACCGCATGATTGAGCCGGTGGATGGCCATGTCAGATCAACTCCTCGGACGTGTCCCAGCCTAATCGATAAAGTTGAGAATTCAACCAGGTACTCTCTGTATATGACGACGGCGTGGCTGACCGAGCCGGAACAACGGGCGTGGCGCGCCTATCTCGAGTCGTCGAAGGTGCTCATGGACGCACTCGATCGCCAGCTGCAACGCGACAACGACCTGCCGCACGCCTACTACGAGATCCTCGTCCGACTGTCCGAGGCCCCGGAGCGTGCGCTGCGGATGAGCGAGCTCGCCGAGGTGACGCTGTCCTCGCGCAGCCGCCTCTCGCACGCCGCCGCCCGCCTCGAGGAACGCGGGTGGGTCCGCCGTGAGGACTGTCCGACCGACCGCCGCGGGCAGATCGCCACGTTGACCGACGAGGGCTTCGCGGTGCTCGTCGCCGCTGCGCCGGGGCATGTCGCCTCGGTGCGCTCGTACGTCATCGACGCCCTGACCGAGGAACAGCTGGCCGCACTGGCCACGATCGGCGAGACGATCATCGCGCGGGTGACCGAGCGGACCTGAGCCCGCTCGGTCACCACGCATCAGTGCGTCGCGGCAAGCAGTGCGCGCCAGGTCGGCGGGTTCATCGCGCCGGTCACCGGGCAGCCGCGGTGCTTTCGCTGGAACGCACGCACCGCGTTCGCCGTGCTGGAGCCGTAGCTACCGTTCGCCGACACGTGCAGGGCCTGCTGCACGGCCGTGACCGCCGGGCCGCGCCAGTGCATGCGCACCGCGGCGCCGGAGTAGCGCACCAGCGACTTCTTGGTGGCGCTCGAACCCTTCGCGGCGTGCACCTTCGCGTACTGGTGGCAGCCCGCGTAGTTGGCGCGCTTGTAGAGGTAGGCCCAGTTCAAATCCTTCGGCCGGCACGGGCCGTAGTTCGTCGGCGTGATGTGCTTCGTCCAGAAGGTCGTCTTGCCCAACGCGCCGTTCCAGGACAGCGAGATGTGGATGTGCGTGCGGTGACAGGCGTTGTCGTCGCCCCGTGCCGGCAGGTGGGCACAGTTGTTGTACTGCTCCCACCTGCCGTCCCACGCCCCCCACATCCGGTTGTCGTAGATGACGTACATGACGCCGAGACGACGGGCCATCGCGAAGCGGTTGCCCGCGCGGTCGGTGGCCAGCAGCCACTTGATCGCGGCAAGCGCTGCGGCATGTTGCTTGGGGTTGTGGATGTTGACCATCCAGTCGATGGCGCGGCCCTCGTAGTGCTCGCTCTGCGGGCTGTCGGTGCCGCAGGCATACGCCGAACTCCAGCTCGTCGCGCCGTAGCTGCGGTACGTGCTGGCGAGCAGCCTGGCCAACGCGGCGGTCCCGGCGCGCACGTGCGGGTCGCACGAGGTCTGCCCGACGTAGGGCGCGAGCGGTTCGATCGCCGACGGGAGACCGGCCGGCGTCCGCGGCACGGGCACGGTGGCGGCACTTGCCGCGCTGCCCGGCGCGACGCACACCAGCGCCAGGCCGATCGGCAGCACCAGCAGGGCACGTCGCAGCGCGCGCAGGGAGGAAGAGAGTCGGAGCAGCACAGTGGTTCCTCGTCAGGTCGGCCCCGCTTGCACTACCCGCGGGCACATCCTGCCCGACACGCCATCTGTTATAACGGCGTTAGGTGAAGACTGCTTTCCGTGATCGCCACACAGCGGGCTGCCCCTGATCGTTGCTGATCGAAACAGTGAGCGGTTAGCCTGCGCTGCGATCATCGTCGTCCGAACGGGGCAGAAATGTTCACTGCGGAGCGCCGGCAGGCCATCATCGACCTGGTCCGCACCAACGGCACGATGTCGCTGCGTGACCTCGCAGCGGCGGTGGCGACATCCGAGGTCACGGTGCGGCGCGACATCCGCACGCTGGAACAGCAGGGTGTGCTGGACCGGCGCCGCGGCGGGGCCGTCTGGCCGGGCGCGCTCTCGCACGAGCAGAGCTACCAGCACAAGCGCACCGTCAGCTCGGCAGAGAAGCAGGCCATCGGCCGGCTCGCCGCGACGCTCGTCGACGAGGGCGACGCGATCGTCGTCGGCGCCGGCAGCACGACCCGCGAGTTCGCCCGGCAGTTGCTGCGCGTCGGCGACCTCACCGTCGTCACGAACTCGCTGTTGGTGGCCCAGGTGCTCGTCGACGCGAAGGGCGAGGTCGTGCTCACCGGCGGCTCGCTGCGCAAGTCGACGTTCGCCATGGTGGGCAGCCCGGCCGAGCACGCGTTGTCCGGCGTGCGGGTGCGGCGTGCGTTCCTGTCCGGCAACGGGCTCACCCTCGAGCGCGGGCTGTCGACGCCGAACATGCACGCAGCGAGCGTCGACCAGGCGATCACCGCGTCGGCGCAGGAGATCGTCGTGCTCGCCGACAACACCAAGCTCGGCCAGGACACGATGTTCCAGACGGTGGCCACCACCCGCATCGATCACCTCGTGACCGATTCGCGCGCCGACCCACGGCTGATCGACGAGTTCCGTGCCGCAGGTGTCCAGTTGCACATCGCCGACGTGCCGATCGATCACGTATGACGCAAGTTTCGATCAGTTGTAACGCAAGTCTTGACCGAAACTGATCGTCCTTGTTCACTAACGGGCACTGCGCAGCAGGTGACCCACGCCAGCTACTCGCGAGCACCTGACGCGTCCGACGACCCGGTGCAACGGCTGCATCGGTAGACGACAGGAGCGGGCCCGTGAACTCATCCCAGCGCTGGACCAGCGGTCGGACAGCCGTTGCCGTAGTGGCCGGCGTTGCCGGCGCCGCGTTGCTCGTGGGCTGCGCCAAGAGCGCGTCGAGCGGTTCGTCGAGCGGCAGCAGCGCCAAGAGTGGCAACAACAGCGCCGCGGCGCAGCAGGTGCAGTCGCAGGCCGCCGCGCCCGGCGGCGGCTGCACCAACACCAAGTACGGCGCGCCGAAGCTCGACCTGAAATCGACGACGGTCGGCTTCTCGCAGTCCGAGTCGACGAGCAACCCGTTCCGGGCCACCGAGACCAGCTCGCTCACGTCCCAGGCGAAGTCGCTCGGCATCAAGTTCATCCAGCGCAACGCGAATGCCAACGTGTCCCAGCAGAACACCGACATCCAGGACATGATCGCGCAGGGCGCGAAGGTGCTGATCGTCGCGCCGGAGAACTCCGACGGGTTGGCCCCCGCGTTGAACCAGGCGAAGGCCAAGCACATCCCGGTGCTGACGATCGACCGAACGGTCACCGGCACGGCGTGCAAGGACTTCATCGGCTTCATCGGCTCGGACTTCACCGGTCAGGCGAAGATCGCCGCCGACGACCTCGCGGGCGGCATGGGCGGCAAGGGTGACGTCGCGGTCCTGCAGGGCACCTCCGGCAACAACGTCGCGACCGAGCGCACGAACGGCTTCACGTCCGAGGTCAAGGCCAAGTACCCGGGCATCAAGGTCGTCGCCTCGCAGACGGCGAACTTCGACCAGGCGACCGGGCAGAAGGTCATGGCGCAGATCCTGCAGAGCAACAAGAACCTCAAGGGCGTCTACGCGGAGAACGACACGATGGCCCTCGGCGCGATCCAGGCCATCCGCGCGGCCGGCAAGGTCCCGGGCAAGGACATCAAGGTCGTCGGCATCGACGGCATCCAGCAGGCGGTCCAGTACGTCGCGAACGGCACGATGGTGGCCGACGTCGAGACCAACCCGCGCTTCGGCCCGCTGGCGTTCGGTGCCCTGCAGAACTTCTACTCCGGCAAGGGGGTCCCGGCGAACGTCATCATCAAGGATCACCACTTCACCTCGAGCAACGCCAAGGCAGCGCTCTCGAACGGCGACGTCTACTGACGTCTCACCGGCCCACAGCGGTGGCCGCAGTGCCGGCAGGTCATGAGCCTGCCGGCACGGTGGACACCTTCGCCAGCTCTGCCAGACCGGAGGCACTGTTCCGATGCAGCCCGGCACGTCCCCACCCGGGCCGGTGACGCAGGCACGACCCGTGCTCGACGTGACCGGCGTGCGCAAGAGCTTCAGCGGCGTCCATGCCCTGAACGACGTGTCGTTCGCCTTGGCGCCCGGCGAGGTGCACGCGCTCGTCGGTGAGAACGGCGCCGGGAAGTCCACGCTGATCAAAGTCATGACCGGCGTCTACCGGCCGGACGCCGGCGAGGTGCGCTTCAACGGGCAGCGCACCGACTTCACCAGCCCGCTCGAGGCGCAGTCGGCCGGCATCTCGACCATCTACCAGGAGATCAACCTGGTGCCGTTGATGAGCGTTGCGCGCAATCTGTTCCTCAACCGCGAGCCGAGACGCGCAGGCCTGATCGACTCCGCGCGGATGAAGCGCGAGGCGCGCAGCATCCTGCGCGAGTTCGGGATCGACGTGAACGTCTCCCGGCCGCTGCGCTCGTTCGGCCTCGGCGCGCAGCAGATGGTGGCCATCGCGCGGGCGGTGCAGATCGACGCCCGTGTCGTGATCATGGACGAGCCGACGTCGTCGCTCGAGGCGCGCGAGGTGGACACGCTGTTCGGCGTCATCCGCCGACTGAAAGAACGCGGCATCGCCATCGTCTACGTCAGCCACCGGCTGGACGAGCTCTACACGATCTGCGACCGCGCGACGATCATGCGCGACGGCCGCGTCGTGCACGTCGCCCCGATCGCCCAACTCGACCGTACGAAGCTGATCGCACTCATGCTCGGTCGCGATGTCTCGCAGGTGCAGCGCGAGGGCGCGACGGCGTTCAAGGCCGAGCATGAGGCGGACGGCCCACCTGTACTGCGCGCGCGGGGGCTCACCCGCCGCCATCAGCTGCACGATGTCAGCCTCGAGGTGCGTCCCGGCGAGGTGACCGGCCTCGGCGGCCTGCTCGGCGCCGGGCGTAGCGAGACCGCCAAGGCCATCTCCGGCTCGCTGGCCGTGGACGCCGGCACCGTCGAGGTGGACGGCAAGCCGCTGGCGACGCACTCCACGGCGCGCGCGATCAAGGCCGGCGTCGTGATGCTGCCCGAGGACCGCAAGTCCGAGGGCATCATCGCCAGCCTGTCGGTGCGCGAGAACATCGTGCTCGCCGCGCTGCCGCGCATCTCCCGGTTCGGCCTGGTGAGCCGCGCGAAGCAGGACGAGATCGTCGACTTCTTCGTCGAGCGGCTCGGCATCAAGGCGTCCTCGCCGGAGCAGAAGGTGTCCGAGCTGTCCGGCGGCAACCAACAGAAGGTCATGCTCGCCCGCTGGCTGTGCCTGCAGCCGAAGGTGTTGCTGCTCGACGAGCCGACCCGCGGCATCGATGTCGGCGCAAAGGCCGAGGTGCAGTCGGTGATCGACGACCTGGCCAAGGACGGCCTGGGCGTACTGCTCATCTCCTCCGAGCTCGACGAGCTGCTCGAGGGGTCGGATCGCGTCGTCGTGCTCAAGGACGGCCGCGTGGTCGACACGCTCGACGGTGACGATGTCAACGAGGCGGCGCTGATGAACGCCCTGGCCGTCGAGACCGAGGACGGCGATCCGTCGTCGGTCGGGACGAAGGGACACGCCGATGGCTGAGGTCAGCCTGCGGTCCCGGGCGATCAGTGTCGACCGCGACCGCGTCTTCACCGCGCTGCAGCGCTACGGCGTCTACGCCGCCATCGTGATCCTGCTGATCGTCGACACGTCGCTGTCGAGCAGCTTCTTCTCGTTGGACAACCTGCGCGTGCAGCTCTATCAGGTCGTGCCGGTGCTCGTCGTCGCGCTGGGCATGGCACTGGTCATCGGCACCGAGGGCGTCGACCTGTCGGTGGGCGCGGTGATCGCGATGGCGTCGGCGCTCATTCCGATCTACCTCGGCTACGGGCCGTGGGTGGCGATGCTCGCCGCGCTCGTGGCCGGCGCGGTGTCCGGGCTCGTCGCCGGCTTCATGGTCGCGGTGGTCAAGGTCCAGCCCATCGTCGCGACCCTGTCCTTCTTGATCGGCCTGCGCGGACTCGCGGTGATGGTGAACGGCGCGTCCGCGAAGCCGATCACCGACCCGACGATCAATGACCTGGGGTTGGGTCGGCTGGCCGGGATCCCGAAGATGGCGTGGATCGCGGTTGTTCTCGTTCTGCTGGTTGCCTTCCTGGTCCGTTACACGCGCTTCGGGCGGCAGCTCGTCGCCATCGGCGACAACCGGCGCGCCAGCCAACTCGCCGGATTGCCGGTCAAGCGGGTATTGCTGATCGTCTACATCATCAGCGGTGTACTGGCCGCGCTCGCCGGTATTCTCATCACCGGGTACGGCTCGGAGGCCGACCCGGCGAACTACGGGCTCAACTATGAGCTCAGCGCGATCACTGCCGTCGTCGTCGGTGGCACACCGCTGAACGGCGGCAGGATCAAGGTCCTCGGCACCGTGGCCGGTGCCGCTTTCATCCAGCTGCTCACCGCGACGCTCGTTCAGCACAACGTCGCGAACTCGTACGCGCAGATCGTGCAAGCGGTGATCATCGTGGGCGCCGTCTACCTGGCCCGAGGGAGGTCGAGAGCGTGAGCGACACCCTCGGCACCACCGAGCTGGCGAAGGGCGACGGCCCGCACGAGCCGCAGCGCAACGACGCGCCCGAGCGCGCACCGGACACCTTCACGCAGGCCGCGCAACGCAACCGCGTCGAGCAGATCACCCGGCTGCTGCGCGAGCAGGGCGGCCTCGCCGTGCTGGTCATCGTGTTCGTCGCGGCATCGCTTTTCTCCGACGGGTTCTTCAAGGCCGGCAACCTCGAGAGCATCCTCACCGGCAACGCCTATGTGGCGCTGCTGGCACTGGGCATGACGTTCGTGATCATCTCCGGTGGCATCGACCTGTCGGTCGGTTCGGTGTTCGCGCTCGGTGGCGTACTGGCCGCGTGGGGCTACGGACACGGAGGCGGGATCGTCGCCATCGTGTTGCCGCTCGCCGTGTGCGCGGTCATCGGCCTCGTGCAGGGCCTGCTCATCGCCCGTGCCGGGCTCGCGCCGTTCATCGTCACGCTCGCCGGCATGCTCGGCGCCCGCGGCCTGCTGCAGGCCATCAGCCACGAGGGCAGCACCACCTACACGATTCCCGACAGCGCCTGGTTCTCGCGCATCGGCGACGGCACCTGGCTGCCGGTCATCACCGTCGTCGTGCTGTTCGTCCTGGCGGCCCTGCTGCTGCTGCGCACGCGCTACGGCCAGTCGCTGTTCGCCATCGGCGGCAACGAGAACGCCGCCGTGCTGATGGGGCTGCCGGTGCTGCGCAACAAGGCGCTCGTGTACGTGCTGTCCGGCACCGTCGCCGGCGGCGCCGGCATGCTCAACGCTTCCCGGTTGCAGTCCGGCGTCACGAACATCGGCGTCGGCTACGAGCTGACCGCGATCGCCGCGGTGATCATCGGCGGGACGCTGCTCAGCGGCGGCGCGGGTTCCATCGTGGGCACCGCGGCCGGCGTGCTGCTGCTCGCCATCATGCAGAATCTGATCGGTGTCCACCTGTCGCAGTACGGGTCGTCGGCGTCGAACGCCGTCAACGGCGCGTTCCTCGCCGTCGTCGTCATCCTGCAGACGGTGTTGACCAGAGCCGAGCGCATCGAATGACCGAGCGCATGAGCCAGCCGCCCTACGTCACCCGCATCGAGCTCTCCGATGGGCGGGAACTCGTCTACTACGACGAGACGCCCGGGCTGGACCGCGCCGCACAGGACAAGCGCGACCTCGACCGCACCGAGGTGCGCAGCGAGCTGCGCCGTGACCCGACCACCGATCAGTGGGTCGTCATCGCGTCGCACCGACAGTCGCGCACCTACCTGCCGGCCGACGACGCGTGCCCGCTGGACCCGACCACGCCCGCGAACCTCACCGAGATCCCGGTCAGCAGCTACGACGTCGTCGTCTTCGAGAACCGCTTCCCGTCGCTCGTCACGGACGGCGTCGAACCGCACCCGCTGGACAGCGACGAGCTGTTCCCCCGGCGCCCCGGCGTCGGTCGGTGCGAGGTGGTCTGTTTCAGCGACAACCACGACGCGTCGCTCGGCTCGCTGCCGCCGCGTCGCATCCGCACGATCGTCGACGCCTGGGCCGACCGCACGCGTGCACTGTCCGCACTGCCGGGTGTCGAGCAGGTGTTCCCGTTCGAGAACCGTGGGCAAGAGATCGGCGTGACGCTGACCCATCCCCACGGGCAGATCTACGCCTACCCGTTCGTCACTCCGCGCACCGACCGCCAGCTGCGCACAGCAGGCGAGTACGCCGAACGCACCGGCCGCAACCTGTTCGCCGACGTACTCGCCGCCGAACGCACCGCCGGCGAACGCGTCGTCGCGAGCAACGAGCACTGGACGGCGTTCGTGCCGGAGGCGGCGCGGTGGCCGATGGAAGTGCATCTCTACCCGCACCGGCAGCTGCCCGACATCGCCGCGCTGGACGACGCCGAACGCGACGCGTTCGCCCACCTCTATCTGGACGTGCTGCACGGGCTGGACGCGCTCTACGACATGCCGCTGCCCTACATCTCCGCGTGGCACCAGGCACCGGTGCGGCAGCTGCGCGAACACGCGTACCTGCACCTCGAGCTGTTCTCCATCCGCCGGACGGCGACCAAGCTGAAGTACCTCGCCGGCTCCGAGTCGGGGATGGAGGTCTTCGTCAACGACGTCGTGCCCGAGGACATGGCGCAGCGGCTGCGGGACGCGATCGCTTGATGGTGGAGCAGGCGGCGGTGACGTGGCGCGCTCCCGGCCGGGTCAACCTGATCGGCGAGCACACCGATTACAACGACGGCTTCGTGCTGCCGTTCGCGCTGCCGGTCGGCGTGACGGCGCGGGTGTCGCTGCACGACAACGGCACGCTGACGATCACGAGCACCGCGCACGGCGACGAGCCCGTCACGCTCGAACTCGACGACCTCGTGCCCGAGGAGCGCGACGGGTGGTCCACCTACGTCGAAGGCGTCGTCTGGGAGATGCGCCGCCGCGGGTCGGCGCTGCGCGGCGCCGACATCGCGCTCGATGCCGACCTGGTGGCCGGTTCGGGGCTGTCGTCGTCGGGCGCCCTGACCTGCGCCGTCGCCGGGGCTGTCGGCGACGCACTCGACGCACCGCTCGACCCGCAGACCATCGTCGCTGTCGCACACGCCGCCGAGAACGACTACGTGGGGGTCCCGACCGGCACGCTCGACCAGAACGCGATCGTGCGGGCGCGTGCGGGCCACGCGCTGTTCCTGGACACCCGCACGATGGAGTCGCGGCAGGTGCCGCTCCGCCTCGCCGAGCACGACGTCGTGGTGCTCGTCATCGACACGCAGGCACCGCACCGGCTCGCGGACGGCGAGTATGCGAAGCGACGCGAGGAGTGCAACCGCGCGGCGCAGGAGCTGGGTGTCGACGCGCTGCGCGACGTGTCGGCCGACGACCTCGACGATGCTCTTTCCCGGTTGGACGACGACGTCCTGCGCCGGCGGGTGCGGCACGTCGTCACGGAGGACGCGCGGGTGCTGGACACCGTGCGGCTGCTCGACGCCGACGACGTGCGCGGGATCGGGCCGCTGCTCACCGCGTCACACGTGTCGTTGCGTGACGACTACGAGGTGTCGGCGCCCGGCCTGGACCTCGCTGTCGACACCGCACTGGCGCAGGGCGCACACGGCGCACGGATGACCGGAGGCGGGTTCGGCGGCAGCGCCATCGCGCTCATCGACGCCGACGCCGTCGACACGGTGCGTGCGGCGGTGCAGCGGGCCTTTGCCGACGCCGGCATGAACGCCCCGCACGTCTTCACGGCCGAACCGGCGGACGGCGCGCACCGCGTCGACTGACGCCGCGTGTCGCGGCCGGTCTGTACGGATGTGCTGTGCGCGAGTTAAGTGTGGTTCATGCGTCTTCGCCCGTTCTGCGCGGTGCTCGCCGCGGCGTCCCTGACCGTCACCGCCTTCGCGCCGTCCGCGCTCGCCCACGGCAGCCCGTCCCGCGAGACCAAACGACCGGTCGCGACCGGCTCCGGCGGCGCCGTCTCCTCGGCCGACCTCGACGCCAGCAAGGCCGGCATCGCGGTCCTGCGCCACGGCGGCAACGCGATCGACGCCGCCGTCGCCACCGCGACGACGCTGGGCGTCACCGAACCGTTCGTCGCGGGCCCCGGCGGCGGTGGCTACATGGTCATCTACCTGGCCAAGCAGCACCGCGTCATCACGCTGGACAGCCGGGAGACCTGCGCGTCCGGCTGCTCCCCCACGATGTTCGTCGACCCGTCCACCGGCAAGCCGCTGCCGTTCGAGCAGGCGCGCCGCTCCGGGTTGTCCGTGGGCGTGCCGGGGATGGTCGCCACCTGGGCGAAGTCGATCCGCCAGTACGGCCGCAAGTCGTTCGCCCAGGACCTGCAGCCGGCCGTACAACGCGCCAAGAGCGGGTTCACGATCGACAGCACGTTCCGGCAGATGGAGCAGGCCTCGCTGCCCGACCTGCAGACCTTCGCCGCCAGCCGCAAACTCTTCCTGACGAAGTCCGGCCAACCGCTGCCGGTGGGCGCCACGCTGCGCAATCCGGATCTCGCGCGCACGTACACGCAGCTCGCGAAGTACGGCCCGGGCTACTTCTATCGCGGCGCGCTCGGCGCGGACGTCGCGCAGGCGGCCGACGACCCGGACGTCGTCCCGGGCGTTGCCGACTTCCCGATCCGCAAGGGGACGATGACTCGCGCGGATCTCGCCGACTACACCGTGCCTACGCGGCAACCGACGCACGTGACCTACCGCGGCGAGGACATCTACGGCATGGCGCCGTCGTCCTCCGGCGGGCTGACCGTGGGTGAGGCGCTGAACATCCTGTCCCGCTGGAACCTGTCGAAGGAGCCGCGCGCCAAGGCGCTGTTCCAGTACCTGGAGGCGTCCCGGCTCGCGTTCGCCGACCGCAACGCCTACATCGGCGACACGGACTACGTGGACGTGCCGCAGCACGGCCTGCTCGACCCGGACTACGCGAAGACGCGCTCCTGCCTGATCAAGAACACCGCGCTGACGTCACCGGTCGCGCCCGGCAACCCGTACCCGCCGTACGGCGGCTGCGGCTCGACCGCCGCGAGCGGCACGGCCGGCGCAGAGGGCATCAACACCAACCACCTGGTCACGGCTGACAAGTGGGGCAACGTCGTCAGCTACACCAACACGATCGAGCAGCTCGCCGGCAGCGGCATCACCGTCCCCGGCCGCGGGTTCCTGCTCAACAACGAGATGACCGACTTCGACTTCGCGCCGTCGACGCCGGGCAGCTACGACCCGAACCTGCCGGCCGCCGGCAAGCGGCCGCGCTCGAGCATGTCGCCGACGATCGCATTGCGCAACGGTCGCCTCGACTTCGCGGTCGGCTCGCCCGGCGGCAAGACGATCATCACCACGGTGCTGCAGATCCTCGTCAACCACCTCGATTTCGGCATGTCGCTGCCCGATGCCATCGCCGCGCCGCGGGTGAGCCAGTCGAACACGCCCACCAGCAGCGCGGAGCCCGCGTTCTACAACAGCGCCATCGCTGCGACGCTGACGAACCGGTACGGCGAGCAGTTCACCAAGCTGACCGGCGACGTGCTGCCGCTGGACAGCCAGATCGGTGACGCCACCGGACTCGTCTCGCTCGGCGGCGGCCGGTACCTGGCCGCGGCCGAGCCGGTACGCAGCGGCGGCGGCAGCGCGCTGGTGGTGCACCCGCACCGCTGACGCCGATTCGCCGGAGTTGTGATCGCCACGCGCGCTCTTCGCCGCTCCTGGCGATCACACGTCGGGGTGACCTGCGGCCGAAAATGTGTCATCTTTGTGAGGTCGCGCTGAGCAATGATTACCGGGAGTCGACATGCGGTTGTGGCAGTCCGTCGCCGTCTTCGCGATGACGCTTGCCGGGATGTGCGCGCTCTCGGTCCCGTCGTCGGCGGCGACGCGGTCGTCGGTGCCGAGCGCGAGTCACTGGCTGGCCGACGTCTCCTCGGCCATGTCCGGCGGCACCGCCTACCTCGACCGGCACGTCGGCGGCAGGCCGGCCATTGGGCTGGACATCGACAACACCTCGCGGCAGACCCACGACGCGGCCGGCCGCGCGACGCCGGCGGTGCTCGCCTTCGAGCAACGGGCGGTCCGCGACGGGTACACGATCGTCTTCGTCACCGGCCGGCTGCGCGCGCAGCGCTCGTCGAGCGTCGCGCAGCTGCGCCGGGCCGGTTACCGCGTCGATCGGATGTGCCTGCGCGCGCACCGCTCGACGTCGCTCGCTACGGCCAAGAGCCGGTGCCGCGCCCACTACGCACGGCAGGGCCTACGGATCGTCGCCGACGTCGGGAACCACTCCACCGACTTCCGCGGCGGTCACCGCGGCAAGGTCTACCGGCTGCCGAACTACGGCGGGGCGCTGAGCTAGAGCTTCGCCGCGCCGCGGACATTGACGGCGGGCAGCACTTTGTCGCCGTAGGCCTGCAGCGTCTCGGACTTCGCGTCGTGCTGCAGGTACACCGCGAACTGGTCGACGCCGAGCGCCTCGAGTTCACGTAGCCGCTCGACCTGCGCGTCGACGGGCCCGATGAGGCAGAACCGGTCGATCACCGCGTCCGGCACGAAGTCGGTGTGCGCGTTGCCGGCCTTCCCGTGGCTGTTGTAGTCGTAGCCCTCGCGCCCGGCGATGTAGTCCGACAACTCCTTCGGCACCGCCAGCCCCTGATCGCCGTAGCGCGCGACGATGTCGGCGACGTGGTTGCCGACCATGCCGCCGAACCAGCGGCACTGGTCGCGCCCGTGCGCCAGCCCGGCGTCCGTGCCGTCGGTGACATACGCCGGCGCGGCGACGCAGACCGTGATCGACTCCGGGTCCCGGCCGGCGTCGGCGGCCGCCTTGCGCACCGCGGCGATCGACCACTCGGTGATCGCGGGGTCGGCGAGCTGCAGGATGAACCCGTCGGCCACCTCGCCGGTCAACGCCAGTGCCTTCGGCCCGTACGCCGCCATCCAGATCGGCAGCTGCGATCCGCGTGACCACGGGAAGCGCAACTCGCTGCCCTTGTAGGACGCCGTCCCACCGTTGGCCAGCGCACGGATCACCTCGACGGACTCGCGCAGCGTCTTGAGCGTCACGGGCGCGCCGTTGATCACGCGGACCGCGGAGTCGCCGCGGCCGATGCCGCAGATCGTGCGGTTGCCGAACATCTCGTTCAGCGTCGCGAACAGCGAGGCGGTGACCGTCCAGTCGCGGGTCGCCGGGTTCGTCACCATCGGCCCGACCGTCACCTTGCGGGTGTTCGCGAGGATCTGGCTGTAAACGACGTAGGGCTCCTGCCACAGCAGGTGCGAGTCGAACGTCCAGACGTGTGTGAAGCCGAGCAGCTCCGCCTGCCGGGCAAGCTCGACCACGCGCGCTCCCGGAGGGTCGTTCTGCAGGACGACGCCGAAGTCCACGCGCGGCCTCAGATCAGATTCTGCGAGAGTTCGCGCTTGACGAACCGGCCGTGGCCCTTGCGCCCGACATAACCCGTCTCGTCCTTGACGACGGTGCCGCGCGAGACGACGACGTCGACGTGCCCGTCGACCTCGAAGCCTTCCCACGCCGAGTAGTCCATGTTCATGTGGTGCGTACGGCCCTCTCCGATGCCGATGGTGGTGTGCCCGTTCGGGTCGTAGACCACGACGTCGGCGTCCGCGCCGGGCGCCAGCACGCCCTTGCGGCCGTAGAGGCCGAACATCCGCGCGGGCGTCGTGCAGCACACGTCGACCCAGCGCTCGAGCGAGATGCGGCCGTCGTGCACGCCCTGGTAGAGCAGATCAAGCCGGTGCTCGACCGAGCCGATGCCGTTGGGGATCTTCGCGAAGCTGTCGCGGCCCATGTCCTTCTGGTCCTTCATGCAGAACGGGCAGTGGTCGGTGCTGACCGTGGTGACGTCGCCGGTGCGCAGGTAACGCCACAGCTCGTCCTGGTGGCCCTCGGCGCGTGAGCGCAACGGCGTCGAGCACACCCACTTCGCGCCCTCGAACGTGCCCCACTCGTCGCTGCGCGCGCCGAGCTGCTCCTCCAGCGAGAGGTACAGGTACTGCGGGCACGTCTCACCGAAGACGTTCTGCCCGGCGTCGCGGGCCTCGGCGATGCGGGCCAGCGCCTGCTTCGCCGACACGTGCACGACGTAGAGCGGTGCGCCCGTCATGTCGGCGAGCATGACCGCACGGTGCGTCGCCTCCTGCTCGGTCTGCCATGGCCGGGTGACGCCGTGGAAGTACGGGTCGGTGTCGCCGCGGGCGAGCGCCTGCTGCACCAGCACGTCGATCGCCGAGCCGTTCTCCGCGTGCATCATGATCAGGCTGCCGTTGCCGGCCGCCGCCTGCATCGCCTGCACGATCTGGCCGTCACTGGACAGGAAGACGCCCGGGTAGGCCATGAACAGCTTGAAACTGGTGATGCCCTCGCCGATCAGCTCGTCCATCGCCTTGAGCGACTCGTCGTTGACATCGCCGATGATCTGGTGGAAGCCGTAGTCGACGGCGCAGTTGCCCGACGCCTTCTCGTGCCACAGCGCGACCTGGTCCTGCACGCGCTGCCCGTGCGCCTGCACCACGAAGTCGACGATCGTCGTCGTCCCGCCCCAGGCTGCCGCGCGGGTGCCGGTTTCGAAGGTGTCGCTGGCGAATGTGCCGCCGAACGGCATCTCCATGTGCGTGTGGCCGTCGATGCCGCCCGGGATGACGTACTTGCCGGTCGCGTCGATGGTCACGTCGGCGGTGATGCTCTCGGACTCCGCCAGGCCGGGCACGAGCAGCGCCGCGATCGTCTCGCCGTTGATGTACACGTCGTAGGGCGCGGACCCGGTGGCCGAGACGACCGTGCCGCCGCTGATCAACATCGTGCTCATGGTCGTCCCCCGTCCCCCACAC
>NZ_CAXTQF010000026.1:0-25919 GCF_964246335.1 uncultured Jatrophihabitans sp.
GGCGGGCAGGCAGCCAGCCGGGCGCTCAGTCCACGTGCAGAAGGCGGGCGGGGTTGTGCCAGCAGACGGCGCGCAGCCAGTCGTCACCGAGCCCGAAGCGGTCCAGCGCGTCGAGCTGCTCGGCGTAGGCGTACGGGATGTTCGGGAAGTCCGTGCCGAGCAGCACGCGCTCACCGAGATCGCCGAGTGCGGCGACGGTGTTCGGTGCCAGCGGCATCATCGCCTCGGCGAACCGGGTGCCGACCATCGTGGTGTCCAGGTGCACGTTGGTGAATCGGCGCGCCAACGCGATGTGCGCGTCGACGTCGGGCATGCCCGCGTGCGCGATCACGGCGGTCAGCCGCGGGTGCGCCTCGAGCACCTCGCCGAACGGCCCCGCGCCGGTGTGGTTGCCCGGGATCGGCCCGTCGCCGCAGTGCACGACCACCGGCACCTGCGCCTCGGCGAGCTGGCCCCAGACGTCGTCCAGCAGCTCGTCGCGCGGGTCGTAGCCGCCGACCTGCACATGCGCCTTGAACACCCGGGTGCCGGCGTCCAACGCCGCACGCACGTACCCGGCCGCCGAGGGCTCCGGGTAGAACGTGCCGGTCGATAAGCAGTCCGGGGTGCGCGCAGCGAACTCGCGCGCCCACTCCGACAGCCACTGCGCCATGCCCGGCTTGTGCGGATAGACGAGCGCGGTGAACGTCCGCACCCCGAAGCCGCGCAGCAGCGCGAGCCGCTCGTCCTCGGGCAGCGGGTAGTACACGGGCCACGCGCGCCCGTAGTGCCGCTGCGCCGACTCGAAGAAACGCCACACCGCGTCCATGACCGGCTTCGGCATGAAGTGCGTATGGATGTCGATCAGGCCGGGCAACCCCAGCCGCTGCCACCACGCCGGGATGTCGGCGTCGTTCACTCCATGCCTTTGGACCGGCGGCCCATGGCGCGGGCGACCTCGCGGTCGGCGTCGCGCTTGGCGAGATCCTGACGCTTGTCGTACGAGCGCTTGCCCCGCGCGAGCGCGAGCTCGACCTTCACCTTGCCCTGCGAGAAGTACAGCGACAGCGGCACCAGCGTCAGCCCGCTCTCGCGCGTCTTGCCGATCAGCCGGCCGATCTCTTCCTTGTGCAGCAGCAGTTTGCGCACCCGGCGCGGCTCGTGGTTGGTCCAGCTTCCCTGCTCGTACTCCGGGATGTGCACGTTGCGCAGGAAGATCTCGCCGTCGTCGATCGTCGCGAAGCCGTCCAGCAGCGACGCGCGGCCGAGCCGCAGCGACTTGACCTCGGTGCCGGTCAGCATCACGCCGGCCTCGTAGACGTCCACGATCGAGTAGTCGTGGCGCGCCTTGCGGTTCGAGGCGATGATCTTGCGGCCCGTGTCCCGGTTGCTCGATTTCGCCTGCGCCATGGTTACAGTCTGACGTACAACCGCAACGTCACCAGCGCGGTGAGCGCGGCCAGGATGACGCCTGCGATCAGTCCGATGCCGCCGGCGATGAGCACGTCGTTGGTGGACAGGTCCGGGATGACGCCACGGTTCACCGGGCTGGCGAAGATGCCGTTGAGCACGAACCTCTTGCCCAACGCGAGCAGGCCGACGGATATCAGGCCGCCGATGACGACCGACACGATCGTCTCGAGCATGAACGGCAGCTCGGTCATCAGTCTGGACGCGCCGACCAATCGCATGATCGACGTCTCGTTCTTGCGTTGGGACGCCGCCACCTGAATGGTGTTCGCGATCAGCAGGATGGACGCGATCAACACCACGAGCGCGATGGCGATCGAGAACAGCCGGGCGCCGTCGATGATGTTGAGCAACGTGTTCAGCGCGTCATTGGCGTTCGTGGTCGTCGAGACCCCGGGCAGTTTGCCGTACTTGTTCGAGAACGGCGTGAAGTCCTTCTTGATGTCCTTGAGCTTCACGGTGAAGGACGCGGCGAGGTCACCGACCTTCGTCAGCCGCCGGACCTCGGGCGTCGACGTCCGGTCGAAGATCTTGAGCTGTTCCGCCTCGTCCACGTACGTGACCGACGAGACGGTCGGGTCGCCCTGCAGCGTCTGCCTGATCCGGGCGGTCTCGGCCGGCGTGGTCTTGTGCGCGCAGTTGGCGCCGGGGCTCGCGCAGAGGAAGACCGAGACGTCGAGCCGGTTCTCGTAGTTGTGCTTGAAGCGGCTGATCTCCTTGCTCGCGAGATACGCCGAACCGACGAAGGCGAGCGCGATCGCGGTGCTCAGCACGAGCGCGATCGTCATCATCAGATTGCGCCGGATGCCGGTCGTGACGCCGGACATCACGAAGTTCGCGCGCATGAATCCCTCACTGTTTGAGTCTTGTTGCGGGCAGCGGCCGCGGCCGCGACGGTCGAGAAGAGCGCGTCAGCGACCGACGCCGTACACGCCGCGGTTCTGGTCGCGGACGACGCGGCCTGTGTCGAGTTCGACGACGCGTCGGCGCATCGCGTCGACGATGTTGTTGTCGTGGGTGGCCATGACGACGGTGGTGCCCGTGCGGTTGATGCGCTCGAGCAGGCTCATGATGCCCTGGCTGGTGTCCGGATCGAGGTTGCCGGTCGGCTCGTCGGCGAGCAGCACGAGCGGGCGGTTGACGAAGGCACGGGCGATGGCGACGCGCTGCTGCTCGCCGCCGGACAGTTCGGTCGGCATGCGTTGCGCCTTGCCGGACAGTCCGACGAGGTCGAGCACCTCCGGCACTGTGCGCTTGATCGTGCGCGGCGGCTTGTTGATCACCTCGAGCGCGAATGCGACGTTGTCGAACACGCTCTTCTTCGGCAGCAGCCGGAAATCCTGGAACACGCAGCCGATGCGCCGGCGCAGGTCGGGCACCTTGCGCTTCGGCATCCGGCCGACGTTGCGGCTGTTCACCGATACGAGGCCGCGGCTCGGCAACTCCTCGCGCAGCAGCAGCCGCAGGATCGTCGACTTGCCAGAACCCGACGGTCCGATGAGGAAGACGAACTCGCCCTTGTCGACGTCGATGGTGACGTCGTCGAGGGCTGGGCGGGCTCCGGCCGGGTAGACCTTGGAGACATTTTCGAGCCGGATCACGAGGCGCGAGTTTACCGAACGGTTACTTACCGACCGCGGACGCTGATCGGCGCGGTCACAGGTTCACCGACAACTTGTGAGTCAGCCAACAACGGGCAATGAGTGCTCGCGCGGAGCGCTAAGAACTCCTTCGCCAGCGGATGCCGGCTTCGATGAAGCCGTCGATGTCGCCGTCGAGTACGGCCTGCGGGTTGCCGACCTCGAAGTCGGTGCGCAGGTCCTTGACCATCTGGTACGGGTGCAGGACATAGCTGCGCATCTGGTTGCCCCAGCTGTTGCTGCCGTCCTTGAGCGCGTTCATGGCGCTCTGTTCCTCCTCGCGGCGCCGTTCGAGCAGCCGCGCCTGGAGCACGTTCATGGCCGACGCGCGGTTCTGGATCTGCGAGCGCTCGTTCTGACAGGTGACGACGATGCCGGTCGGCAGGTGCGTTATCCGTACCGCGGAGTCGGTGGTGTTGACGCCCTGGCCACCTTTGCCGGAGCTGCGGTAGACGTCGACGCGGATGTCGTCGTCGGCGATCTCGACGTGGTCGGACTGCTCGACGACGGGCAGCACCTCGACGCCGACGAACGACGTCTGCCGGCGGCCCTGGTTGTCGAACGGGCTGATACGCACCAGCCGGTGGGTGCCCTGCTCGACCGAGAGCGTGCCGTAGGCGTACGGCGCCTTGACCTGGATGGTCGCCGACTTGATGCCGGCCTCCTCGGCGTAGGACGTGTCCAGCGCCTCGATGGTGTAGTTGTGCCGCTCGGCCCAGCGCGCGTACATGCGCAGCAGCATCTCGGCGAAGTCCGCGGCATCGACGCCCCCGGCCTCCGACCGGATGGTCAGCAACGCCTCGCGGGCGTCGTACTCGCCGGAGAGCAGCGTGCGCACCTCGAGCTGGTCGACGGCGCCCTGCAGCGCCGTGACCTCCGTCTCGACCTCGGCGCGCGAGTCGGCGTCGTCCATCTCCTCGGCGAGGTCCCACAGCGTCTGCGCGTCGTCGACGCGCCGGCGCAGGTCGGCCACCCGGCGGATCTCACCTTGCACGAAGGACAGCCGCGAGGTGACCTGCTGCGCGTGCTCGAGGTCGTCCCACAGGTCGGGGGCGGACGCCTGCTGCTCGAGGTCACCGGCCTCGCGACGCAGCGCGTCGACGTCCACGACCGCCTCGATACTGGCCAGCGTCGCGGACAGTTCCTTGAGGTCTGCGGGGATGTCCACGACCGCTCAGCCTACCGGCGAAACGCGCGTGTCTACGCCGCAGCCGGCTCCGACGCGGGCGCCTCGGTACCGGTGGCCGGCACCTCGTCGACATGCACGTACCGGCTGCCGCGCAGCAACGACGCGAGCGCACCGATCACCGACATCGCGATCGCCATCGCGAACACGATGACCAGGCCGTGGTGGAACGGCCCGGAGATCAGGTGGGGGAAGAACGAGTGCCCGGTCAGCGTGGTGCGGTCGCCCGCGGGCAGCGACGCAAGCGTGTGTGCGCCGAGGAGCTGCTGCACCGGGTTGTAGCCGAGGAACGCGGCGAACAGGCTGCCCACCGGCGGCTGATTGGCGACGGTCGTCGCCGCCGCGCCGGGCACGTGATGGCTGACCAACCCGGAGTGCAGGGCCGTCGGCAGCGTCGACGCCAGCCCGGCGATCATCAGCGAGAAGAAGATGCCGATCGACAGTGACGTGCCGGAGTTGAAGAACGTCGCCCGCATGCCGGACGCCGACCCGCGTTGCCGCGCCGGCACGGCGTTCATGATCGCGGTGGTGTTCGGCGCCGAGAACAGGCCCGAGCCGATCCCGTTGAGCACGAGCAGTCCGGCGAACGCCCAGTAGTTGAAGTCGACCGGCAGCAGCATCAGCCCGAGGAAGCTCAGCGCCACGATCAACAGACCGCCGGTGGCGAAGGTGCGCGCACCGAACTTGTCACTCAGTGCGCCGGACAGCGGCCCGGCCACCAGGAAGGCGATCGTCAGCGGCAGCAGGTAGATGCCGGCCCATAGCGGGGTGTCCTCAAACTTGTAGCCGTGCAACGGCAGCCAGATGCCCTGCAGCCAGATGATCAACATGAATTGCAGGCCGCCGCGGGACACGGACGCCAGCAGGCCCGCGAGGTTGCCGGCCCAGAACGCACGGATCTTGAACAGCGTCATGGCGAACATCGGCTCGGCGACGCGCGTCTCGACGATGCCGAACGCGATGAGCAGCACGACGCCGCCGATCAGCCCGCCCATGACCTTCGGGTCGGTCCACCCCATGGTGTGGCCGCCGTAGGGCTGGATGCCGTAGGTGATGGCGGCGAGCACCGCGGTGAGCCCGACGGCGAACAGCAGGTTGCCCCACCAGTCGATACGCGAACGCTGCCGCTGGCTGGTCTCGTGCAGGCTGACGTAGGACCAGACGGTGCCGACGATGCCGATCGGCACCGACACGAAGAACACCAGCCGCCAGTCGACCTCGGAGAGCAGACCGCCCACGATCAGCCCGATGAACCCGCCGGCGATGGCGGCGACCTGGTTGATGCCGAGCGCGAAACCGCGGCGCTCAGCCGGGAACGCGTCGGTGAGGATGGCGGTCGAGTTGGCGAACAGCATTGCCGCCCCGACGCCCTGCACCAGCCGCCAGAGGATCAGCCACAGGGCGCCGGACGGGCCGGTGAGCGGGTCGACGGCGAGCGCGATCGAGCCGAGGGTGAACACCACGAAGCCGGCGTTGTAGATCTTGACGCGGCCGTACATGTCCCCCAGCCGGCCCAGGCTCACCACCAGCACGGCGGTGACGACGAGGAAGCCCATCAGCGTCCACAGCAGGTAGCCGACGTTGCCGGGTTCCAACGGGTTCAGGTGGATGCCGCGGAAGATCGCCGGCAGCGAGATGATCACGATGGAGCTGTTCACCGTGGCCATCAGCACGCCGAGCGTGGTGTTGGACAACGCGACCCACTTGTACTTCGGGTGGTCGCGATCGACCGAGACGGGGTTCCACCGGCGGGTCGGTGCAGACATGCAGTCCTCTTCAACGCATTGCGGTAATGATTGTTAGCCTAACTAACGATACGCGCTCGCGGCCGTTGCCTGCCACCCGCCGTCTGCCAGGCTGACGTGGTGCGCATCGCGACGTGGAACGTCAACTCGGTGACCGCCCGGCTCCCCCGCCTGCTCGACTGGCTGGGCACCGTCGAACCGGACGTGCTGTGCCTGCAGGAGCTCAAGGTGGCCGCGGACGCGTTCCCGATCGACGAGGTCGGCGCACTCGGCTACGAGGTGGCCGCGCACGCCACCGGCCGGTGGAACGGCGTCGCGGTGCTCTCTCGCGTGGGGCTGGTCGATCCGCAGCTGGGCCTGCTGGACGAGCCCGGCTACCAGCCCGAGGACTCGATGTTCGAGGCCACCGAACCGCGTGCCGTCGGCGTCACCTGTGGCGGCCTGCGCGTCTGGTCGGTGTACGTGCCCAACGGCCGCGAGCCGACACACCCGCACTACCAGTACAAGCTGCGCTGGTTGGCCGCGCTGAACGCGACCGTCGCCGCGGAGCTGCCCGCGCACGAGCGGTTCGCGGTGCTCGGCGACTTCAACATCGCGCCCACGGACGCGGACGTGTGGAACCGTGCGCTGTTCGAGGGCAGTACGCACGTCACCGAACCCGAGCGCGCCGCCCTGGCGTCGCTACGCGACCTGGGGCTGACCGACGTGCCGGCGCGCGCGCTGAAGTACGACACGCCCTACACGTACTGGGACTACCGCGCCGGGCGGTTCCACAAGAACGAGGGCATGCGCATCGACCTCGCCTACGCCTCGGCCGCGGTGGCCGATGAGGTGACCGACGCCTACGTCGACCGGGACGCGCGCAAGGGCACCGGCCCGTCGGACCACGCGCCGGTGGTGGTGGATCTGCGCGACTGAGCGCCGGCCGGCTGTCCCCGGCCGGCTGGGTTCGCGCGTCGGCCGGGTGTCCGGTCCGGCCGGGTCTGTACGGCCCTCCGGAGAAACGCCCAGAATCTTTCGCCTGGACGACACATTGTTGGCGTTTCCCGGACCCCCACATATGGGCTCCGGCCCGCCGTCGGCCACCCGCACCGACTGCCTCAGCTCACGCGGCCGCGGGCCTCGGCCACGGCGTCGCGGATCGGGCGGCGCAGCGGGTCGCCGTGGCCGGGCAGCACGAGGTCGGCGTCGAGCGCCGCCAGCGGGTCGAGCGCCGCCACGACGTCGCCGTGGTTGAAGAACGCGGGCAGCAGCTGCGGGCCCGTCCCGCGCAGCAGCGCGTGAGCGGTGACGAGCCCGTCCCCGGTGGCCACCGCGCCGGCCTGCGGCAGCCAGTACGCGGTGTGCCCGGACGTGTGGCCGTGCGTCGCGACCGGCACCGGGCCGCCGGGCAGGTCGAGGCGGCCGTCCGCGCCGGCGGCGGGGAACGGCTGCGCGTGCGCGACGGCGACGTCCTTCGTCGCGCCGGCCCGCATGATGCGCAGCACCCACGGCAGGGCGCCCGGACGCCACAGGTTGCGGACTACGTCGCGCTCGTTCGCCTGCTCCAGGTGGTCGCGGTGCGCGTGCCCGACCTCGACGGCGTCGGTGTACGCCGGCACGCCGTAGCGCTCGAGCAGCCGGCCGGCGGCACCGATGTGGTCGACGTGCGCGTGCGTGATCAGCAGCGCGCGGACGTCCTCGGGGCGCGCACCGATCTCGCGGACCGATGCCTCCACCGCGTCCGCGTCACCGGGATAACCGGCGTCGATGAGCGTGACGTCGCTGCCGTCGCGCAGCAGCACCCAGTTGGTGTCGGTGCCGGTGGCGGACCACACGCCATCGGCTACCTGCGTGACGTGCGGGCTCGATGACGGCATGGGCCGATCATGCCGTGCAGCCGGCGACGCCACACCCGCTACTGCAGGTCGGCGCGGGCGGTCGAGTGCGCGACATGGCGCACCGTGCGCCGATCGAACAACCAGCCGAACGTCAGCGACACGTGCTGCACACAGGTCAGCCCGATGCGCTCGTCGTCGTCGGTCAGCCGCACCCGCACATGCACGACCCGACGCTGCGGATCGCGGGCGAGGTAGTCGTCGACGGCCGCGCCGACGTTCGCGAACCGGACCGACGTGGTGGATGCGACGACAGCGCTGCGGTCGAGATCCACCGAGCTCGCCGCGGCGGCGGTGGCCGCGCCATCACATACGTCCTGCAGATCGCGCTGCTGCACGAACGCCTGCCCGAGCGCGATCGACCCGGCGATCATCAGCAGCGCGATCAGGAAGAAGCCCAGGATGAGCGGGATCGTCGAGCCGCGGTCACCGCGACTCATCGCGCGAACACCCGGAAGTCGTCCACGCCGGGGTCGTCGAGGTAGGGCTGCAGCGGACCGAACCCGGCCACCGCGTCGAGCACGGCGCGCGAGGCCGCAGCGGCATCCCCCATCGCCGGCAGCGTCGCGGTGATCGACCGGTCGCGGTAATCGCCGATCACCTCGTCGACGAGCACGGCGACGGCCTGCGGCTCGGCGGTGGGATCGATGCCACGGCGGCGGACCAGCTCGCGCACCTCGGTCTCGAGGATGGCCAGCGCCGACGTCATGACCACCCCTCCACCCTGGTCAGTCGATCACCGTGATCGGCCGAGACTAGGGCTGATCAGCTTCGCGCGCGACCCTTGACGGTGATCTGTGGACGAACGGCCGAACCCCTGTGACCAGAGGGGCGGATGAGCCGTCTGCCTACCTCCCGAGCGCAGACCGCGTCCCCCAACCAGTGACACGGCGACCGACGTTGTCGGTCAGGAATGCAAGTCCCGCTCGTTCAGTCGACGCAGGAGAATGTCCACGGAGTCCGCGGTGCCGAGTAACTGGACCTCTCCCGAGCTGAAGACGGCGATCGGTCCGTTCCCGGCTATTGCGCTGGAGATGTTTCCGGTCTGGACGTAGTCCTTGCTGTCGTAGAGGAACAGCCAGCCCTGGGCGAACTCCTGGGGAGGTTCGAGGACCACAAGGTCGACGCCGAGAGCGGCTTGCCGCGCGCCCACGATGACGTCGACGATCTTTCGCGCATCGTCGACGGCAAGCACTTTCGGTCTCCCAGGTCATCGGGTGCGCAGCAGGATTTCTACAGCCCTGTCCATACCCCGCACACCACAGCTCCCGTCGCGTCGCGCACGCTGACACCGGGGACGATCGGCCGACGACGCGACCGGGAGCGGCGCCTCAGGCCGCCAGCCCGACGGCGGCGCGCAGCTCGCTGCCCGTGCGGTCGCTCGGATCGGCCGGCACCAGCTCGAAGCGCATGCCGAGCTGGACGGCCGCGCCGTCGTTCGCCGCGTTGTCACCGACCATCACGCAGGCGTCCGGTTGGACGAACAGTTCCGCGCAGGCGAGATCGAAGATCGCCGGATCGGGTTTGAGCAGCCCGCGCTCGTCGGAGAGCACCAGCGAGTCGAACGCGTCGAGCACGCCGTACCGGTCGAGCACCGGCCGCGGGTCCCACCCGATGTTGCTGACCAGCGCCGTCGGTACGCCCGCCGCAGCGAGATCGCGCAGCGTGCTGACGGTGTCGGCGAACGGCGACCAGGCCTGCGGCGAGATCGAGTAGTCGTAGAGCGCCGCAGCCTGTGCAGCCGTGAGACCTGCGCGCTCGGCCAGTCCCGAGTACGCGCGACGGTGCGCGTCACGGGACAGGTCCCGCTCGTGCCACGCGTCGGCAAGGTCCGCGGGCAGGTCGTGCGCGACGCCCACCCCGTTGTAGCCGCCGCGGCGTACCACCTCGTCGGCCAGCGGCACGAACTGTTCGCCGAGCACCGCCGCGATGGCCGACCCGGCCGGCTCGATGTGGAACAGCGTGCCGGTGAAGTCGAACAGTGCAGCGGCGGGCAGCGGCATGGTTGCCCAGTCTCGTCCACGGCCCACAACTGCCGCACCGTGGGCCAAGATGTCCTCATGTTGGGTCTCGAGATCGTCGTCGTGTTGGGCGTCGCCCTGCTGCTGTCCGGCGCGCTCGCACAGCGTTATCCCGTCGCACCGGCGTTGCTGCTCGTGCTGTTCGGCGTGCTCATCGGGTTCGTGCCGGAGCTGCGCCGTGGGCAGTTGCCGCCCCAGGTCGTGCTGCTGCTGTTCCTGCCGGCGCTGCTGTACTGGGAGAGCCTGACCACGTCGCTGCGCGAGATCCGCAGCAACCTGCGCGCGGTGGTGCTGACCAGCACCGCGCTGGTCCTGGCCACGGCCGCGGCGGTGGCCGCCACCGCCCACGCGCTGGGCCTGCAGTGGGGGCCGGCATGGGTGCTCGGCGCCGCCGTGGCGCCCACCGACGCCACGGCCGTCGGCACCCTGGCCCGCGGGCTGCCGCGCCGCGAGGTCACCGTGCTGCGCGCGGAGAGCCTCGTCAACGACGGCAGCGCGCTGGTGATCTACGGCCTGGCGGTGGGCGTCACGGTCGGCGAGCAGCATCTCGGCATCCCGCACGTCACGTGGCTGGTGGTGCAGTCCTACGGCGGGGGCCTGTTGGCCGGCGGAATCATCGGGTTGATCAGCTGGCAGCTGCGCCGCCGGATCGACGACCCGACCCTCGAGAACATCGCCGTGCTGGTGACGCCGTTCGCCGCCTTCCTGCTGGCCGACTCGGTGGGCGCCTCCGGTGTCCTTGCCGTCGTGGCGTGCGGGCTGCTGATGAGCCAGTTGGCGCCGCGGATCACCGGCGCGGCCGCCCGCCAGCAGAACACCGCCTTCTGGTCACTGGCGACCACAGTGCTCAGCAGCGCGCTGTTCGTGCTCGTCGGCCTGCAGGCGCAGACGGCCGTGCGGGGTCTGGCGAGTGCGTCGGACGGGCGCGCGGTCGGCTACATCTTCGCGGTGACGGGCGTTGTGATCGGCGTGCGCTGGGTGTGGTTGTACACCACGCCGTACCTCATCCGGATGCTCGACCGACGGCCGGCACAACGGCTACGCCGCGTCGGCGCGCGGCAGCGGACGGTCAGCGCCGTGACCGGTTTCCGCGGCGCCGTCTCGCTGGCTGCCGTACTCGCCGTACCGCGCACGCTGCACTCGGGAGCGCCGTTCCCCGACCGCGACCTGATCGTGGTCATCACCTGCGGCGTGATCGTGCTGACGCTCCTGCAGGCACTGGTGTTGCCGAGCGTCATCCGCTTCGCACGGCTGCCCGTCGACACATCGGTCGACGAGGAGCGGCACCTTGCCGAGATCAGCACCGCCGAGGCCGCGTTGGACGCGCTGGAGGAAGCGGCCGCGGAGCTGGGCACCAACGAGCAGGTCCAGGAACGCGTGCGGCACGAGCTCGACAAGAAGCGCAAGCTGCTGGCCGCCGACGGCGCCAGCGACGACCCGCTGGTGCAGCACCACGACCAGTACACCGCGCTGCGGCTGGCACTGCTCAGCAGGCAACGCAGCGCGTTGGTGCAACTGCGCGATGCCCAGCGCATCGACGACATCGTGCTGCGCCAGGTGCAAGCCGTCCTGGACACCGAGGAGATCCGGCTGTCGCGCGCCGCACCCAGCGAATAGGTCGCGGCCGACCCGCGCCTTCCCACCCGAGATGGTCGCGATCCGCCGCGCGAGCGCGACCGTCCCGGGTGTGAAGGCGGACAGGCGGGCGCCTCAGGTGATCGGCTTCGTGCGCAGCGACGCGACGAACAGCGCCAGCCCGAAGATCCCGCCGACACCGGCGATGACGAACGTCTCGCGTGCGCCGATGCCCGCGACCAACGGGCCGCCCGCCGCGTAGGAGATGCTGCTGCCCACCTGCGCGGCCGTCGCGACGACGCCGAACACCCGACCGACCATCGGTGCCGGCACGATCCGTTGCACATGAGTGCTCATCGCGACGTTCTCCAGGCCGTTGCCGACGCCGGCGAGGGCCTGCGCTCCGCCGGCGAGTGTCAGATCGGGTGCTCCGGCGGTCACGAGCGCGCCCACCACAGAGGTCGCGCTGCCCGCCACGAGCAGGCGAGACGCGGAACCAGATCGTCGGCGCACGCTGAGCGCGACGGACGCGAGCAGCATCCCGACACCGAAGCAGCCCTGCACGAGTCCGAACACCGTTGCCGAACCGTGCAGGTCGCTGCGCACCAGGAAGACGATCGCGACGTTGTCCAGGCCGGCGAACGCGACGAAGACCAGCACGCCGATGACGAGCGAGCGCGGCCCGGGCGCGTGCCGCACGTATCGCAACCCGGCGACGGTCGAGGCCCACAGCGGCTCCGCGGGGCCGGCGGCGCGGTCGGCCACCAGCCGGGGCAGCCCGGTCAGCAGGACGGCGGACAGGACGAACGTCGCCACATCCAGCGCGAACGTCAGCCGGACTCCGCCCAGCCCGACCAGCAGACCGGCGAGCACCGGACCCAGCGCGATCTGGAAATTGAACGCCGTGCCGATCAGCGCATTCGCCCGCGGCAGCTCGTCGGCGTCGACGAGCGCGGGAACGCTGCTGGAACTTGCCGGGCCGAAGATCGTCGCGAACGACGACGCGACCACGACGACGAGCACCAGCGCCCACATCGGCGGCACCCCGACGATCAACACCGCCATCGCCGCCGCCTGCCCCAGCTCGGCGATCAGCATCAGCCGGCGCCGGTCGACCGTGTCGGCGATGGCGCCGGCGACCGGCCCGAGCAACCGGGGCAGTGTGCTGGCGAGCAGGACGAGGGCCACGGCGGTGCTGCCCCGGTCCGCGGTCACGAGAACCAGCGCGGTGCGCGCCGCTCCGTCGCCCGTGAACGACACCATCCGCGACGCCCACAGGCGACGAAATCCGCGGTGCCGCAACGGGCCGGGGCCGGCGCTGCGTACGGCGGTGCTCGTCATGGTCACCAGACTTGCCGCCGAGCGACGAACGCGCGAACATTTCGGCTACAGCCGAAACCAACGAGAGAGCTCGGATGGCCGTCGTACTACGTTTCTCACCCGCCGCGATGGGCTCGTGCCGCTTCGCGGTGTCACCGCTGCGGGAGACCGCCGCAGCGGTGCGCCTGCTGGCGACCGACCGCGCGGCGGGCTTTCACGAGCCGTGGCTGCGCGCCGTCGCCCCGGCACTGGAGAGCCTCGACCTGACGCCGCTGATGCTGCTCACCCCTCGTCGCACGTGGGGCGCGGACTTCATCACCCCGCCGCCCACCCGGCCCGTTGCACGGTTCGCCACCGAGCTCAACCAGGTGCGGCGTACCGACCCCGCCGTGGTCAGACAGGAGATCGACCGCTGCCTCACCGAACGCTTCGGTGCGCGTCGACCCAGCTCGGCCCGTGTGCTCGCCGGCGACGGTACGGCCGCACGGGACCTGTGCGCCGACCTGCTCGAGACCGCGTGGAACGTCCTCGTGCGGCCGTGGTGGAAACGCATCAGGCAGGTGCTGCAGGCCGATGTCGCCTACCGCGCACAGGCCCTTGCCCAGAGCGGGCTCGCCGCCGTGCTCGGCGACCTGCATCGCAACGCACGCTGGTCGCGCAATGCGCTCACGATGGAGATGAATCTGGACGTGGAGCGGCGCGTCGGCCACGAGGGTGTGCTCCTCATCCCGGGCGTCTTCAACTGGCCCGGTCTCGGTGTCGCCTACGACCCGCCGTCGCCGCCCACCGTCGATTACAGCGCGCGAGGCATCGCGGCCGTGTGGCAGTCGACGCCACCCGACCCGGAGCGGCTCGGCCGGTTGATCGGCCGGCGGCGCGGCGTGCTGCTCGCGGCGCTCGACGAGCCCGCGTCCACGACCGGACTCGCGGCGTCGTGCGGCCTACCGGTCAGCAGCGTCAGCGAGCAGCTGGCGATCCTGCGCGACGCCGGCCTGATCGAGACGTGGCGGATCGGCCGCAGCCTGCAGCACGCCCGCACGCCGATCGGCACCGCGCTCGTCGAGAGCGGATCCGGGCCGACGCAGGACTGAACCCGGGTGCGCACAGGTGCGTTACGCATACTGACGCGCCACCGCTGGACGTGTCGTTACCCGATGTCCACCTCTGCGAGTGAGAATCAGTACCTGTCACGCCGTGTCCGGCGTGGTGGCGGCAGAAGGGGCCGAGGACGGGAGGGCACCGCATGGGCGCGACGCCGCTCTCCGGTTCCGTCGTGCCCGCACGGCGTCGCGCCACGTCAGGCCGGCGGTGGGCGTTGCCGCTGGCCGGGTGCGCGGCCGCCGTGGCCGCCGTGGCCCTCGTCGCCACCGCGCCGTCGGCGCTCGCCGACACCGCATGGGGCAACAGCGGTGCCTTTTACTCGGGCGGGATCACCTGCCGGCTCGGCAGCAATACCGAGGTGCCGATGGCCACGTGGGACGTCGACGGCGCGTCCCCGTTCGCCACGGCCGACGTGTCGGAGACGAACGGCGCCTACGGGCCGGCGCCGACGTCCGGATCCGCCACGACGGCACAGCCCGGCGACGCCGGACTCGATCAGGGCGAGATCGGCGCGACCGCTTATCTGATCGCGCACCACGGCACCGGATCCGGCGCCACCGTGGCCGAGGTGAGCGCCGACATCGCGGCCGCGGCCGGCAGTGGCGGTCTGCAGTCGCGCTGTCTCGGTCAGCACGGCACCAGCCGCGCCCGCGCCCGCGCGCTCTACGCGCAGGCGCAGCGTTACGCCGGCCCGTACAAGATCGCGTTGTCGCTGCCGACGCGCGCGCAGCCGGGCAAGCCGGTGACGGTCGGCGCGCGGGTGACGTCTGCTGCAGGCTTCCCGACGCCGGGCATCGGCGTCACCTTCGCCGCCGACGGCGGGACGGCGGCTGCGAGCACCGCACGCAGCGGCGTCGCCACCACCACGTTCACCGCGCCGAGCGCTCCGGCGACGCCGATCACCGCGACGATCTCCGAAGCGGTGTCGTTGACGTACTACACGACCAACCCCGGCGCGGTGACGACTGCGGCCCCCACCACGACGTCGGCCACCGGGACGTTGGTGCCCGTGCTGCACCCGACGCCGCACGTCAGCGTGCACTCGCCCGGCCTCGTGCTGCGCGACGACACCCCCACTCCGCAGGCGACGATCACCGGCACCTACGGCTACTCCGGCGCCGGGTCGATATCCGCAATCGGGCCGCTGCATCCGGACGACAAGGGCTGCTCGTCCTTCGGCTCCGCCGACTACGCGCGCGCGCCGGTGGCATGGAAGGGCAACTTCGGCTTCGTCGGTGACGGCACCTACGACGCCGGGCAGACCTCGCAGCTGCCGGCCGGCTGCTACGCCGTCACCGCCTCGATCAGCACGACGAACACGTCACCACCGGCCAAGGCAAGCGCTGGCTACGGATCGAAACTGATCGTCTCGGGCGTGCACCTGAGCGAGTCCGCGGGCCCCGGCGTGGTACCGAGCGACGGTCTGGCCGCCACGATCACCGGCACCGGCACACAAGGCGCGAAGATCAGGACGACAATCACCGTCCACGGGCCGCTCACGCCGGTCAACGGTTCGTGCAGCAGTGACCTCGAGTGGAGCGCGGCACCCGTGCAGGCGGTGTCCGACCCGGTCAGGCTGACCGCAGCCGGTGCTGCCCCGGCCAGTGCGGCCCCGTCCGCATCACCGAGTCCGGCATCGTCCGCACCGTCCGCTGCACCGCAGCCCGGTGTCGTCGGTGCCGCAATCCCGCTGCCGCCGGTGTCCGCCGTCGGGTGCTACGCGCTGAGCAGCCGCAGCGTCATCACGCAGGACGGACTATCAATTGTCGAGGAACCGCACGTCGGCCAGCAGGGCAGCACGACCCTCGTCGCCCGCCCGACGTTGCGCATCGCCGACGGCGACTACGACGGCGAGGTCGGCAAGCCGATGACCGGCACGATCACCGTCACCGGGTCCTATCACTGGCCCGGCACGCTGACGGTTGGCCTCGTGTCGGCGCCGCGCACCGACGTCGGCTGCCGCGACGCGACCTTCGTGCAGGCGGTCACGACGCAGTCGGGTCCCGTCGTCACCTCGTCGACCCGCGGCGACGGCGTCGTGCGCTTCACGACACCGCGTGCCCGGCAGAACCTGTGTTACGCGGTCACCGCCGTGCTGCGGCTGAAGGTGAACCCCGCAGTGCAGGCGACGTCGCCCGCCCCGTCGACATCCTCGGTATTCCTTGCCGGCGTCGTCCTCCATTCGCCGAAGATCTCCGGGACGGCGGGCGGCGACGGCGACGCGCTGGGGCAGACCGCGATCGCCGGCGGCATCTCGCTGCTGCTCATCTTCGCCGTCGCGTTCGTGGTGATCGCGCGGGCGTACGTGCGACGCAAGCAGTACGCGATCTGACGTGTCCGTCGCCACCTGATCGCGCCGGACGAGGGCCGGCCGGCGAGACCGGGTAGGAACAACAAGTGAGCGCAGCAGACGTCGACACCCGACTCGAGGCCGCGATCGGCGACCTGCTCGCCGGCCGCGACGGAACGATCTGCCCGTCCGAGGCGGCTCGCGCGGTCGGCGGCGACGAATGGCGCGAGCTGATGGACCGCAGCCGCGCCGCCGCGGGACGCCTTGTCGAGCGCGGCCAGGTCGAGATCACGCAAGGCGGCAAGGTCGTCGACCTCGCCACCGCGAAAGGACCGATCCGCATCCGGCGAAAGCAGCGCGGCGAGGGACCTGCCCGGTGAGCCACGTCATCGAAACGCCGACGCGCGCCGCGTCCGGCCGAGCGATTCCCGAAGGCGCGGCTAGGGTCGGCGCCATGGTGTTGGGGCGCATCACCGACACCGTGGACACGTTGTTGGATCGCACCATCGTTCCCGGCTACTCGCGGATCGGATTCGCGGTGCGCCGCACGTGGTGGGCCGCCGACCTGCTGCCCGGTGCGCTGGACGGCCGCACGGTGGCGATCACCGGCGCCAACTCCGGCTTGGGCAAGGCCACCGCGCTGTCCGCCGCCGGGCTCGGCGCCGCGGTGCGGATGCTGTGCCGCGACACCGAACGCAGCAGCAGCGCGCGCGACGAGATCCTGCGCGCAGTGCCCGGCGCGCACATCGTCGTGGACGAGTGCGACCTCAGCGACCAGAAGTCCGTGCGTGCGTGTGCGGCCGCGTTGCGTGACGAGCTGCCCGGGCTGCACGCACTGGTACACAACGCGGGAGCGATGCCGCCGACGCGCACCGAGACCGAGGACGGTCACGAGCTGACCGTTGCCACGCACGTGCTTGGCCCGCACCTGCTGACCGGCCAGCTGCGTTCCCTGCTCGCCGCCGACGTCGACTCGCGGGTGGTGTTCGTGTCCTCGGGCGGCATGTACGCGCAGCGCCTGCGCATCGACGACCCGGAGTTCCACGAAGGCGATTACGACGCCACGGCCGCGTATGCGCGGACGAAGCGCATGCAGGTCGTGCTCGCGCAGCTGTGGGCGGTGCAGCTCGCCGAGCAACACGTTGCGGTGCACGCCATGCACCCGGGCTGGGCGGACACGCCGGGAGTCACCGACTCCCTGCCGCGGTTCGCGCGGCTGACCGGGCCGATCCTGCGCACCGCCGCGCAGGGCGCCGACACCGCCGTCTGGTTGCTGGCGGCCGACGCCGCGGCGCGCACGACCGGCCTGTTCTGGCACGACCGCCGCCCACGCCCGACCGACTACCTGCCGTTCACGCGGCACGACGCCGACGCCGCGGCGCGGCTGTGGGACTACTGCGAGGTCGCCACCCGCTGAGCCGTCGCCCACCCCTTCGCTGATCAACAGCACGGATTGCGCACCCGGGCGACCAGAATTGCCTGTTGATCACGGGTATGAAGGCGGGTCAGGCGGTGCGGACGGCGGGTCAGGCGGTGCGGACGGCGGGTCAGGCGGTGCGGACGGTGGCCACGGCGGCCACGGCGGCGCCGACGAAGGGCGCGGCCTCGGCGTCGGCGGCGAGCTCGACGCGGGGCAGCGTGGAGTCCTGCGCGCCGACCCGGAACGGCGGACCCAGGACGTCCCACGACGCCGACATCGACCCGCCGACGACCAGGACCTCTGCGCCGAAGCGGCAGACGCAGTCGCCGACGACTTGGCCGAGCGCGCGCATCGCGGTGTCAAGTACCCGCCGAGCCAGCGGCAGCCCGGCGCGTGCCTGTTCGGCGATCTCGCGGACGTCGGCCTGCGGATCCCCGCCGGCCGCCGTGAACGCCCGACGAATCGCGCGCCGGGACACGGTGTCCTCGAGCGGTGCGCCGTCGAAGCTCATGCGGTGCATCCGGCCGCCGGGCGGCATGCCGGGATCGACCACGACGCCGTCGACGAGCCACGCCGAACCGATGCCGGTACCGAGCGTCAGGCCGGCGCACCGCGTGGTGCCGGCCGCCGCGCCGTCGGTCCATTCCCCCAGTAGGAACGCGTCCGCGTCGTTGACGAAGCCGATGGTCGGCGACAACGCAGGCGTGAGTGCGGCGCGCACGTCCACGCCGTTGAGCGAGGTGAACTTGCCGACGCCCTCGAACAGTCCGATGCCGTGGTCGTAGTCGAACGGGTCCGGCATGGCGATGCCCCACGGGGCGTCGGACGGCACGTCGACGCGCGCTGCAGCGGCGGCGAACTGGGCGATCAACTCGTCGGCACCGGCGTCGCCGTCGAGGTGCAGGCGCGCCGTCGGCCCGACCAGCCATCCGTCGGTGTCGACGGCAGCGGCCGAGACATGCGTCCCGCCGATCTCGAGGACGCCGACGACACTGGCAACACCGGCAGCGGTCACGTCGGCCAGTTACTGCGCGAGCTTGTACTCACGCAACAGACCGCGGCTGATGATCGTCTTCTGGATCTCCGAAGTGCCCTCGCCGATGAGCAGGAACGGCGCTTCGCGCATGAGCCGCTCGATCTCGTACTCCTTCGAGTAGCCGTAGCCGCCGTGGATGCGGAACGACTCCTGGGTGACCTCGGCGCAGTATTCGGAGGCGATGAGCTTGGCCATGCCGGCCTCGACGTCGTTACGGGTGCCGGCGTCCTTCAACCGTGCGGCGTTGACCATCATCAGGTGCGCCGCCTCGACCTTGGTGCCCATCTCGGCGAGCTTGAACGCGATGGCCTGGTGGTCGGCGATCTGCTTGCCGAACGTCTTGCGCTGCTGCGCGTACTGCACGGCCAACTCGAACGCGCGGATCGAGATGCCGCACGCGCGCGCCGCCACGTTGACCCGGCCGACCTCGACGCCGTCCATCATCTGCGCGAAGCCGCGGCCGCGCTGATCCGCGCCGCCGAGCACGTCGTCGGCCGAGACCTGCACGCCGTCGAGGATCATCTCGGTGGTCTCGACGCCCTTGTAACCCATCTTGTCGATCTTGCCCGGGATGGTGAGCCCCGGACGCGTCTCGCCGAAGCCGGGTTCCTTCTCGATCAGGAACGTCGTCATGTTCTTGTAGACCGAGTCCGCGCCCTGATCGTCCTTGACCAGGGTGGCCACGACGCCGGCCCGCGCGCCGTTGGTCAGCCACATCTTCGAGCCGTCGATGGCGAACCCGTCTTCCTTCGGCACAGCGCGGGTCTTGATCGCCGAGACGTCCGAGCCGAGGTCGGGTTCGCTCATCGAGAACGCGCCGCGGATCTCGCCGGTGGCCATCTTCGGCAGCAGCCGCTGCTTCTGCTCGTCGGTGCCGTGCTGGGCGATCATGTACGCGACGATGAAGTGCGTGTTGATCACCCCGGACACCGACATCCAGCCGCGGGCGATCTGCTCCACGACGAGCGCGTACGTCAGCAGCGACTCGCCCAGGCCGCCGTACTCCTCGGAGATCGTCAGGCCGAACAGCCCCATCTCACGCATGCCTTCGACGATCGCCTCAGGGAACTCGTCCTTGTGCTCGAGTTCGGTGGCGTACGGCAGGATTTCCTTGTCGACGAACGTCTTGACCGCCGACAGGATCTCCTGCTGGATGTCGGTCAGTCCGGGCGTCTGGGCGAGGCGGGCCATGCGAAACCTCCAGAAGTGCTTTCCTGCAGTATCCCGGCCGCAGGCCGCGACGTCATGTTGCGTCGACGTATCTCACAGGCCGGCCGCACGCGGCTCAGGAAGGCAACTTCACTGTCTGGGACGCCGGCGGGGCCGCTGCGGTGAACGGCTTGTTCCAGTCGGTGAAGGTCAACGTGCCGGCGCTGCTGCCCTTCGAGACCAGCTTCATCGGGTACGGCGTGCCGCTGGCGGCGACATCGATCGAGCCCTGTCCGCTGCCGTCGCTGTAGGTGGTCGTGGGCACGCCGGCGACGCTGCCCGAACCGACCCGGCGCACGCTCGCGGCGTCCGCAGAGTCGAAGTCGGATGCGAAGGAGTCGATCAATTTCTGTCGGTCGGCCAACTGGCCGAAGTCGCTGCCTGTCGAGGAGTTCGCAGGCGCCTTGACCCATTTCCCGCTGACGATCTTCAACACCGCGGCGGCGTTCTTGCCCGCCTGCTTGCGGTAGAACGCGTCCGGCGCCTTGAAGTACACGGTCTTGGCCAAAATGATCAGTCGGATCTTCGAACCGGCCTCGGTGACCGAGCCCGCGGCGCCGTTGCTGCCGTAATGGATGTCCAGCGCGACGGCCGTACCGGAGTCCGTCCCGGCACCGGCCAGGCGCACCGTCTTCGCACCGCGCGCGGCCGCCAAGGAGGCCTTGATGACCGCGGCTGCGCTCACCGAAGTCGACGACGACGCCCTGGACGACGGCGCAGGAGCCGAGGACGTCGGCTTGGCAGCGGTGGATGCCGAGCCCGAGCCGCTTGTCCCGGAGCAGCCCGCTACGGCCGTCGCGCCCACGATGAGCAGGACACCTGCAGCGGCTCGCACCGTGTTCGTCATGCCGCAACCCTAGGCGGCCCACAGGCTCGGCCGGCCCATCCTGGCGCGGTGTGGCCCTTGCCTCGACGCCGACGTGGTCACAGCGCGACGGCGCACCCGGCTGCTAGCGTCCGAAATTCGGGCCAGGACGGCGCCGGGAGAGGGCACAGCATGCGTAGCGCCAAGGATTTCTTCGTTCCGCTGGCCGTCGGCGCGCCGGCACCGTTGCACGAGATACCCGCACGGCCGTCACGCGCGATCCACTTCTTCGATCCCAGCAACGCGAAGATGGCGGCCAAGGTGCCGGACATGGCCGGCACCGTCGACGTGCTCCTCGGCAACCTCGAGGACGCGATCAAGGTCGAGAACAAGCAGGCCGCACGCGACGGCCTGGTCGACATCGCGAAGTCCACCGAGTTCGGCGCTACGCAATTGTGGACGCGGATCAACGCCTTGGATTCGCCGTGGGTGCTCGACGACCTGACCACGCTCGTCCCGCAGATCGGCGACAAGCTCGACGTGATCATGGTGCCCAAGGTGCAGGGCGCCGAGGACATCCACTACGTCGACCGCATCCTCGCGCAGCTCGAGGCGAAGGCACAGCTCGAGCGCCCGATCCTGGTGCACGCCATCCTCGAGACGGCGCGCGGCGTGGCGAACATCGAGGAGATCTGCGGCGCGTCGCCACGCATGCAGGGCCTCTCGCTGGGGCCGGCCGACCTCGCCGCCGACCGTCGGATGAAGACGACCCGCGTCGGCGGCGGCCACCCCGGATACCTCGTCCGGCAGGACCCGATCGACGGCGACACCTTCGGTGACCGTCCGACGTATCAGCAGGATCTCTGGCACTACACGATCGCGCGGATGGTCGACGCGTGCGCGATGCACGGCATCTACCCGCACTACGGACCCTTCGGCGACATCGCCGATGTCGTTGCGTGCGAGGACCAGTTCCGCAACGCCTACCTGCTCGGCTGCGTCGGCGCGTGGAGTCTGCACCCCAAACAGATCGCCATCGCCAAAAAGGTGTTCAGCCCGAGCGTCGAGGACGTCACGCACGCGCGGCGGGTGGTCGCAGCGATGGGCGACGGCAGCGGCGCGGTGATGCTCGACGGCAAGATGGAGGACGACGCGTCGACCAAGCAGTGCCTGGTCATGGTGCAGCTGGCCGAGCAGCTCGCCGAGGTGGACCCGCAGCTCAAGGCCGCCTACGACGCGATCGAGATCTGATGGGCGACGACGAGATGTTCCGGCCGCGGCGTTCGGTGCTCTACATGCCGAGCTCGAACGCAAAGGCACTGGAAAAAGCGAAAACGCTGCCGGTCGACGCGATCATCTTCGACCTCGAGGACGCCGTCGCCCCGGACGCGAAGTCGGCCGCGCGCGATGCGGCCGTCGCAGCCGCGCGCAGCGGCGAATACGGCCGGCGCGAGCTGACCATCCGGGTCAACGGCATCGGTACCGAATGGCACGATGCCGATATCACCGCTGCGGCGCAGGCCGGTCCGGCTGCGATCGTCGTGCCGAAGGTGAACAGCGCCGACGAGGTGCGCGCGCTCGTCGAGGCGATCGCGGCCGCGGGCGCACCGGAACACACGTCGTTGTGGGCGATGATCGAGACCCCGCAGGCGATCCTGCACGCGGGCGAGATCGCCACGGCATCAGACCGGCTGACCTGCCTGGTGCTCGGCACCAACGACCTGGTCAAGGAACTGTTCGCCGAGCACGTACCAGGACGGGCGCCGCTGTTGACGAGCCTTTCGCTGGCGGTGCTCGCCGCGCGGGCGGCCGGCGTCGTGATCCTCGACGGCGTGTACAACGACGTGCGCGACAACGAAGGCTTCCTCGCGGAGTGCGCGCAGGGCCGCGCGATGGGCTTCGACGGCAAGACGTTGATCCACCCCGGCCAGGTCGACGGCGCCAATGCCGCGTTCGCGCCGTCCGAGCAGGCCGTCGAGGAGGCCCGCGGCATCCTCGAGGCGTGGGAGGCGGGTGCGGGCTCCGGCGTCGTCACCTACAACGGCCGGATGATCGAGAACCTGCATGTCGCGACGGCCGAACGAACGCTGGCTGTGGCGCAGGCCATCGCCGCCGGGTAGTGCCTTGGCGGCCGGGGTCCATGTCGGATCCCGGCCGCCGCAGCGATTCGTGCGCCGGCGTCGGGGGGTGTGCTACCCCCCCGCGCGCCGCCCGTTACTGCTCGCTCAGCTGACGCAGCCGCACGCGGTACCGACCGCGTGCGACACGGTGCTCGTCATCGAGGCGTTGCCACCGTTGCCCGACTGCGTGTTCGACCCGGTGTTGCTGTTCCCCGAGTGCGTGCTGTTCGAGCTGTTGGTGTTGGTGCTGTTGCCTCCGGTGTCGCCCCCACGGCCACCGTGGCCGCCGTGCGTGCTCGAGCCGTTGGCCACGGACCCACCGCTCCCGCCGTTGCCGGTCTTGCCGGAGTCACCCGAGCCCGACTGCGACGTCGCGTCGGATTTGCCGTTGTCACTTCCCGAGCTCGAACCCGTGTCCTTCGAGCAACCGCAGTTGCTCGGGCCGGAACCCTTCGGCGGAGCATTGCCCGACTTGCTCGACGAATCGGCCTTGTTGCCGCCTGTCGAACCGGAGTCACCCGACTTGCCACCGTTGCCGGCCTTGTTGGTGTTGGTGCTGTCGGCCTTGCCGCCGTCGCCCCCACTACCGCCCTTGCCGGTCTCGGTGTCGGACTTGTTGGTGCTGTCGCCCTTCGCCGTCGAGGAACCGCCGTTGGTGTTCGACGACGCCGAACTGTCGCCACCCTTCGCGGAGCCGGAGCCGGACTGGTCCGAGCCCGACTGCTTGTCGGAGGGGTGCTGGCTGCCGGAGTCCTGCTGCGACGATGTGCTGTCCGCATCTCCGCCCTTGCCGGACTGCGTGTTCGACCCGGTGTTGCTGTCACCCGACTTCGTGTTGTTCGAGCTGTTCGTCGAGGTGGAGTTGCCACCGGTGTCGCCACCGCGGCCACCGTTGCCGCCGTCGGTCGACGACTGGTTGGCCACCGAACCGCCGTTCCCACCGTTGCCGGTGTCGCCGGAGTTGCCCGACGTCGAGTTGGCGGAGCAGCTCGCGTTGCCGGTCACCGAAACGGCGTAGCAGTTCGAACTGTTGTGGCCGGTGTTGCCGGAGTCGCCCGACTTCCCGCCGTTGCCGGCGGTGTTGTCGTTGCGACTGTCGGCGTCGCCGCCCTTGCCGCCCGAACCGCCGTCACCCGTCTTGGTCGTCGACTCGTTCGAGCTCGAGCCGGTGGCCGACGAGTTGCCGCCATTGGTGCTCGAGTGGGCGTCGGAGTCTCCACCCTTCGCCGACCCGTCCTTGTCCGACGAGCCGCCGTTCTGGCTGCCCATCATGGACGGCACGCTGGCCGGGCCGTAGGTCGGCCGGTCGTCGTACATCCACGGCGGGCCGCCGTTCGAACGGGTGACCTGCGACCAGATCGACCCGTTGCCACCATTGCCCGACGTGGTGTTGGACCCGGTGTTGCTGTCACCCGACGACGTGTCGTTCTTGCTCGTCGTCGAGGTCTTGTTCCACCCGGTGTCGCCGCCACGACCACCCTTACCGCCAGCGGTGCTCGAGCCGTTGGCCACCGAACCCCCGTTGCCTCCGTTGCCGGTGGCGCCGGAGCTGCCCGAGCCGGTGCTCGCGGACCCGGTGCTGTCGCCGCCGGGCCCCCACGGTCCTGGGCCCTGCTCGCCGCATCCGCAGCTGCCGGACCCTTCGGGGTTGGAGCCCTCGTACGCAGGCGGAGCGCCGTTGTACGTCGAGCCGCCCTTGTCCGGTCTGCCCTTGTCCGGGCCCGCATTCGAGTCCGCCGAGTTCTTCCCCGTTGAGCCCGAATCGCCGGAGGACCCGCCGTTGCCGGCCTGATTCTTGTTGTCGCTCTTCGCTTTACCACCGTTGCCGCCGGACCCGCCATCACCGGTCTTGGTGTGCGACGTGTTCGAGCTGGTACCGGTGGCAGACGAATTGCCGCCGTTCGTGGTCGACTGCGCGGTCGAGTTACCACCCGCGGCGGTCAACGTCGACATCATCGAACCGAGCGATGGGCCCGACCCTGACGATGGTGGCGACATTGTCACCGCGTCGGCTGCTGTCTGCGTCAGCATCCAGCAGCTGGCGGCCCCGATCGCGACCGCAGCCGCGCGGGTTTGCCAATTACCTTGCATGATCGTTTCTCCGAATCTGAATGTGATGGGAACACGGGACGGCCCTGGAAGCCGTGCCGTGGGGGCCGACCGACTAGCTGCCGGCGGCCGGAGTCAGATCCGAAACGATCAACCGGGACGCGTGGGAATGCGCTCGGCACGCGACAGCAGGCCCCAGGCTGCATCGCGCACGGCCCGCCCGTTGCGCCACAGCGCAATGCGGACCGCTTGTTGCGGCGAGACTGCAACCAGTCCCGCACCACCGCTCGGGCCGTTTCGCGCAGCGACTGGAGCACCAGCCGCGGCCGGCGGACCGAACGGTCCCGACGGACCAGGAGCACCTGGACCGGTCGGAAGTAGCGGGGTCGTCGTCGATGACGACCGAGAGGACGACAGGGCGAACGGGCTGGTCAGCGCCGGGCGCGCCGGGTGCAGCCGAGACCCCGACGCTATAGGCGCTGCACCGAACAGGATTGTCGCTGCCGGCATCGTCGCCGGCGTCTCGCCGACTACACCGGCTGCGTGCGACGTGGGTGTCGCAGCATCGGCGTTGGATGCGGACGTCGTACCGGACGCGACGGCGCCACCGGTGGGCGGGCAGTCCGCGGATTGCGCGTTCGGTCTGGCCGCAGTCGTCGTCGGAACCAACGCATCCGTGGCCGTTGCAACGGTCTTCGCTGCAGAGTGCGCCAGCGATACGGCGAGGTCGACCGGAACGGTCACCTTCGCGATCGAACCGACGGCAGGAGCAGCGGTCGCGGCCGTTCGCGCCACGACGCGCACGACGGGACTTGACGCTCGGCGGACCGCACTGGTGATGTGCGATGTCGGCTTCGTCGTTACGACAAGCACGTTTGCTGTAACAGCAAGGTGCTCCGCGACGGTTGCCACCGGCTTCTTGGCCGCCCGGGTGACCGGCGTAACCACATGGGATGTTGAAGCCACCGTCGACGTGACGACGGCATGCGCAGTCCCGACGAGAGATCGTTTCGCCGGATGCGTGACCGGTGCCGCCGCGTGGGTGACCGGTGCCGCCGCGTGGGTGACCGGTGCCG
>NZ_CAXTQF010000026.1:26019-32575 GCF_964246335.1 uncultured Jatrophihabitans sp.
GTGACCGGTGCCGCCGCGTGGGTGACCGGTGCCGCCGCGTGGGTGACCGGTGCCGTGACGCCGGGCGGCGCGTCGTCCGCCGAAGGCGCCACCGCGTCCGCCTGCGCACTGGTGTTGCCCAGCAGGGCGAGGAGCAGCCAAGCCCCGAAGGTGAGCGCGGCCGTGACGGCCATCCGCACCCATATCGCGCACCCCGGGCGCACAGCAGCTTCCGCGTTCGGCTCGAACGCGCACCGGGATTGGGTGGCAGCCATCACGCATACATGTACTGCGCATTTCGGGCACTGTCACCCAAACGGTGCGAATTCTGCGAAGGTGTCCACGGAAGTGTCTGAACCGCGCTCTATGACGCTGCCTCTGGACAGCACGAGCCGTGTCCGGTAGAAGACATATCCGCGGCTGATGGCCTGGCCGACAAGCCGGCAAGGATGCCGGTCACACTCCCGACGGGGGGACGGAGTGTCGCATTTCGAGACCTTTCGTAAGTCGCAGACGCCCTTTACGAGAGAGCCGCACGTCACGATCCAACGGCGCGGGACGATCACGATCAACGCCGCGTCGTACGCCCTGCTGGGCTCACCCGGCGCGGTCGAACTGCTCTTCGACCCTACGGAACAGGTGCTGGGGTTGCGCGCAGTCGACGTCGGAGAAGCACACGCCGTCTTCGTCCGGCCTTCGTCGCGATCGCGTCAAGGTCCCTGGGTGCTGTCGGCCATGGCCTTCGTCCACCACTACCGGATCGATACAAGTCAGGCCCGGCGGTGGGTCGCGCAGCTCGACAACGACACTCTCGTCGTCCGGCTCCGGGATGGCGGTCGGGTGGTGAGCAAGCAGCTCCGCGCGTCGCGACCCGACGCACCGGGCAAGCCGCGGCCGCGGCCGCGGCCGGTCCAGCCGGCATCCGGCGGCTAATCTGCTCGGGTGACGATCAACCGGGACGCGACGTGAGCTCGCCCCACGCAAACGCTCCGCAAGAGCGCTTCGCGTTTCCGCGGGGTCCCCGGGATGAGTAGCGGGGACCGCGTGTTCCTCGCGCGGCTCGCCGGTATCGACGTCTTCGACCCGGGCGGCGACCAGCTCGGCAAGGTGCGCGACGCCGTGACCATGTTGCGGGCCGACCACCGCCCGCCACGTGTACTCGGCCTGGTCGTCGAGGTCATCAGCCGGCACCGCATCTTCGTGCCGATGGGCCGAGTCACCCGCATCGAACCCGACCAGGTCGTGTTGTCGTCCGGCACCGTCAACATGAAGCGTTTCGAGCGGCGTACCACCGAAGTCCTCGTCGTCGGCGAACTGCTCGACCGCTCGGTCACGCTGCATGACGACGGTCGCATCGCCAGCGTCGTCGACGTCGCGATGGAGCGCGAGCGCAACCGTGACTGGGTGCTCTCCCGCCTCGCCGTGCGTGCCCAGGTCAGCCGGTTGACCCGCCGCCGCGGCCAGCTGATCCAGGTCGAGTGGAACGAGGTCGACGGCCTCGCGTTATCCGGCAGCGCGCAGGGCACCGACGCCCTGGTGGCCACGCTCGCCGACATGCGCGCGGCCGACGTGGCCACCGCGCTGAACGACATGACCGAGAAGCGGCGCAAGGAGATCGCTGCCGCGCTCGACGACGAACGGCTCGCCGACGTCATGCAGGAGATGGACGAGGACGACCAGGTGGTACTGCTCGCCTCGCTCGCCGAGGAACGCGCCGCCGACATCCTCGAGGCGATGGACGACGACGACGCGGCAGACCTGCTGGGCGAGATGTCCGCGGCCGACCAGGAACGGCTGCTGGAACTGATGGAGCCGGACGAGGCCGAGCCGGTACGCCGACTGATGACCTATGACGACCTCACTGCGGGCGGCCTGATGACCTCCGAACCGGTGATCATGCTGCCGGATGCGACCGTCGCCGAGGCGCTCGCCCGGGTACGCAATCCCGAGCTCTCCCCCGCGCTCGCGGCGCAGGTCTACGTCGTGCGGCCTCCGCAGGGCACGCCCACCGGCCGCTTCCTCGGCACTGCGCACATCCAGGCGCTGCTGCGCGAACCGCCGGCAGCGCTCGTCAGCGGCATCTGCGAGAAGGACACCGGCACGCTGCGCCCGGACGCGACGCTCAGCGACGTGACGCGACACCTCGCGATCTACAACCTCGTCGCGGTGCCGGTGGTCGACGAGAACGACCGCCTCGTGGGCGCGGTGTCCGTGGACGACGTGCTCGACCACATCCTGCCCGAGGGCTGGCGTGACGCCGATCCGGAGGAACCGGCCGGCAGCGTTCCTGCGGCGGTGCCCCATGGCTGAGCGGCGGACGACGCGCGCAGAGTCTGCCCGACTGGACCAGCCGCGCCAGCAGCGCCGCGGACCGCTGGTCAGCTACGACGCGGAGGCGTTCGGCCGGGTGACCGAGCGCATCGCGCGGTTCCTCGGTACCGGCCGCTATCTGGTCGTGCAATCCGTGATCATCGTGCTCTGGCTCGTCGAGAACATGATCCCGGGCATCTATCACTTCGACCCGTACCCGTTGGGCTTCCTGACGCTGGTGCTGTCACTCCAGGCTTCCTACGCGGCGCCGCTGATCCTGCTCGCGCAGAACCGCCAGGACGACCGCGACCGCGTCAACCTCGACTCCGACCGCGAAGAAGCACGCGAATCGAAGGCCGACCTGGACTACCTGGCCCGCGAGATCGCGGCGATCCGAATGGCGCTGGGTGAGGTGGCCACCCGCGACTTCCTGCGCTCCGAGCTCGCGCGTGCTGAGGCCGGCCGCGACCGCGACAAGGACCGCGAGAAGGACAAGGACCGCGAGGCCGAACGGCTCGACTGAGTCAACCGGCCGACCGCACTGCGCGGCCGGCCGGTTGCGCTCAGCGCTGCGGCGGCTGGTCGTACGGCGGCGGCTGGTTCGTCGGCACGTCCGTCCCCGGCTGCGCCTCGTGGGCGCCGCCCGGTGCGCCCGGGCCGGTACCCGCCGCGTGCTCACCGACGGTGTCGCCGTGCCGCGGCGGCACCGCCTCGCCGTCGCGGCCGACCTCGTCGCGTCGCACGTCGTCGCGACCGACGTCACGGCGCTCACCACCACGCTCGGCAGCAGCCCCGTCGCGGTCGGCGTCGGTACGCTTCGCCTCGCGCCGGCTGACGTGATCGTCGTGGTGCACGCGTTCGCGCTCGACGGCGTCCCGCTCGGCGAGCGCGGCGTCGTGGCGTCGCTCGGCGGCGTGCACGTCACGCAGAGACACCACGGTCAACCGGCCGAGGGCCGTCGCCGCGAAGAACAGGATCAGCGCACCGAGTGCGAAGAAGAAGAACAACGTCTCCAGCGCGGTGACGCTGCGGTGCGTGCCACCGGGGTTGCCGGGCGAGCCGATGTGCAGGACAGTCGCCAGCGGCAGGCCGACGACGAACCACGCGCCCGCCAGCACCCCCAGCCAGGCGCCGAAAACAGCGGCGGCGCGGCTCGCACTGACCAGCAACAACAGGCCACCGACGAAGGCGACCGCGCCGGGAAACACCTCGAGCCAGCCGCGCGCGGCCTCCCAGTGCCACGCCTTCTTCGGCGTGTAGTAGAAGCTGAAATAGGGGCCGACGAACGGGATCAACGCGCCCCAGATGCCCAGCAGCAGCACAACCAAGCCGCTGCCGACGCCACGGGAGCGCGCCAATCGCCGTTTGGCGCCGGGCACGCTGACGTCGTCGCGCGCAGCGGTGGAACGCCTGGTTTCGGTCATCCGAGCCTCCATGATCGGCAAGCAGGTCCTGCACGGCGTACCCACAGCGAGCCGGATCCGCACCTTTCAGGCCAGCCGTAACAAAGCCGCGGTCGCAGCCGCTACGACGACCACGACCAGGAACGGCGCCTTGCGCCACACCGCGAACGCGCCGACCGCGAAGCCGGCAAGACGTGGTCCGTCGATGTCGAAGTGCCGCCCGTCGGCGACGGCCTCGACCACCACGAGTCCCGCCAGCAGCGCCACCGGGAGCAGTTCCACCAACCGACGCACCTGCGGGTGCGCGAGCACGGCGGGTGGCACGAAGTAACCCGCGAGCTTGAGCGCGTAACAGCCGATCACCGTCGTCGACACCAGCAGCCACAGGTTCATGACGCCCGCATCCGGCCGGCCAGCACGAGCGCCGCGCAGCCGACGAGCACCGGCACCCCGGGCGGAGTGATCGGGATCAACGCCAGCGCGATCAGCGCCGCGACAACCGCGATCCGGCGCTCGACCGCGCCCTTGCGCAACTGCGGCGCGACCAGCGCGAGGAAGGCCGCCGGCACGACGGCGTCGAGCCCGACACTGACCGGATCGATGAGCGAGCCGGTCAGCGCCCCGAGCAGGGTCGAGGCGTTCCAGAAAAAGAAGACACCGGCGAAGGTCCACCAGAACGCGAGCCGGCCGAGCTCGGGTCGACGTTGCGCGGTGGCCATCGCCGTCGACTCGTCGATCGTGCCGAGCGCTGCCAGCAGCCGGCGTGCGCCGCGCACCTGCAACATCGGCGCGAGCCGCATGGCGTACAGCGTGTTGCGCGAGCCGAGCAACAACCCGTTCGTCAGCGCGGCCGCGAGACCGCCGCCGCCGGCCACCACGCCGACGACGGCGAACTGCGTGCCGCCGGTGAAAGCGAGCAGCGAGAGCAGGCAGGTCTGCAGGGTGGACAGGCCTGCGGCCACCGATGCCGCACCGAACGCGAAGCCGTAGCTGCCGACGGCGACGCCGACACCGAGCGCGTCGCGTACGACGCCGCGTCGCGCTCCGCCGTCGTCCGGCGCGTCGCTCACTCCGCGACGGGTCGGACCCGCTCCAACAGCTCGCCCAACGTCCGCAACTCGTCGTCGGAGAAGTGCTGCATCCACGCGCGCTGGACGCTGGCGAGGTGGAACGGCGCAGCAGCGCGCAGCCGAGCCATGCCGTCCTCGGTGACGACGGTGTAGGTGCCTCGCGCGTCGTGCGGGCTCGGCGCGCGGCGCACCAGACCGGCGGCCTGCAGCCGGTCGATGAGCCGGGTCAGGCCGGATCGGGACAGCAGGACGCGGTCGGCAAGGTCGGCCATCCGCAACCGGTGTCCGGGGGCCTCGACGAGCTGCAGGAGCACGTCGTACCACGGCAACGGCATCCCGACGTCGGCCATGAGGTCACGCTCGAGTTGGCGTACGACCTCAGCGTGCGCGCGCAGAAAGGCGCGCCAGATGTCCACCCGCCAGTCCCCGGGACGCAGTGTGGCGTCGCTCGGCTCCGGCGGGGGCGAAGGGCTCACGGCGGCTGATCCTACGTACCATCGAAGACGTGCCCCAGCCCTCCGCCAGCCTGGAAAGTCCGATCCGCGCGGCCCTGTCGACGGTCGACGATCCGGAGATCAACCGACCCATCACCGAGCTCGGGATGGTCGAGTCCGTGACGGTGTCCGAGGCCGGTGTGGTCGCGGTACGCGTGCTGCTGACGGTGTCGGGCTGCCCGATGAAGGACAAGCTCACGCGCGACGTCACTGCGGCGGTCTCGCGGGTCGACGGCGTCACCGGTGTCCAGGTCGAGCTCGGCGTGATGAGCGACGCGCAGCGCACGGAGCTGCGCACCAAGCTGCGCGGGGATGCGCCGGCCAACGAGATCCCGTTCGCGCAACCCGGATCACGCACCCGCGTCTACGCCGTGGCCTCCGGCAAGGGTGGCGTCGGCAAGTCGTCGGTGACGGTCAACATCGCTGCTGCGCTGGCCGCGAAGGGCCTGTCCGTCGGGGTGGTCGACGCCGATATCTACGGCTTCTCGGTGCCGCGCATGCTCGGCGTCACCGGCAAACCCACGCAGGTCGACCAGATGATCATGCCGCCGAGTGCGCACGACGTGAAGGTCATCTCGATCGGCATGTTCACCCCGGGGAACACCGCCGTGGTGTGGCGCGGGCCGATGCTGCACCGGGCGCTGCAGCAGTTCCTCGCGGACGTGTTCTGGGGCGACCTGGACGTGCTGCTGATGGACCTGCCGCCCGGCACCGGAGACATCGCGATCTCGGTGGCACAGCTCGTGCCCGCGGCCGAGTTGCTCGTCGTGACCACCCCGCAGCTCGCCGCGCGCGAGGTCGCCGAGCGGGCCGGCTCGATCGCGTTGCAGACGCATCAGCAGATCGTCGGCGTCGTCGAGAACATGAGCTGGCTGGACATGCCCGACGGCAGCCGGATGGAGCTGTTCGGCAGCGGCGGCGGTCAGGCGGTCGCCGACTCGCTCGCCGCGTCGACCGGCACCCGGGTGCCGCTGCTCGGGCAGATCCCCATCGACCAGACCGTGCGCGAGGGCGGTGACTCCGGTGCACCGGTGGTGCTCACCGCGCCGGACTCGCCCGCCGCGCAGGCACTCAACGCCGTGGCCGAGACCTTGGCCGCCCGCTCGCGCAGCCTGGTGGGCCGCTCGCTGGGCCTAACGCCCTCGCGCTGAGGCCCTCGCGCTGAGGCGACCGCGCTGACGCCCTCGCGCTGAGGCGACCGCGCTGACGCCCTCGCGCTGACGCGACCGCGCTCGCCCTCTGCCGTTACCCCTCCCGTGATCAACACCCCGCGTGGGGGGGGGTAGGGGGCGCCACGAGG
>NZ_CAXTQF010000026.1:32585-43797 GCF_964246335.1 uncultured Jatrophihabitans sp.
CCCGCCCCCCCCCTCGCCCGACCCCCCCCCCGTGACCAACCGCCCCTTTTGGTCGCCATAGCGACCCAAAGCTGCTGTTGATCACGGGAGGACGTCGGCTGCTAGGTGGCGTCGTCGTCGTAGGGCGTCGCCGGCCGACTCGGCCGGGGCCGCGGGCGCGGCGCGGCGCCGTTCGTCGTCGCACCGTTGGCCGAACCGCCGTTGGCCGAACCGCCGTTGGCGGATCCGCGGTATGCCGTCGTGCCGTTGCCGGACGCGCGCTTGCTCATGTCCACCGATCCGTGCGCTGCGTCCGCGTCGTCGCGGAACAGCGCATCCTGGGCCGAGCGCACGTCCCAGCGGCGTGGGTCCATCCGGCGTAGCGACTCGAGCTCGTCCTCGTCGCCGAACACCGCGCGGGTCAACGCGGTGCGCGGGTTGAGGTTGCGCAGGTCGACGTCGGCGAATTCGGGACCCAGCTCATCGCGTAGCTGCTCACGCGCGCCGGTGGCCATCTCGCGCAAGGACCGCAGCAACTGAGCGGCGTCCTTGGCGAACTTGGGCAACCGGTCCGGCCCGATGACGACGACAGCGACGATGGCGAGAACCAGCAACTCCATCGGTCCTACGTTGAACACGCGCGCACCTTGCCCTTGCCGGAAGCCGTTGCCGGCGGTCAGCCCTTGCCGAGCGTCACCGTCGTCGTGCGTTTGTCGCTACCACGGTAGTACGTCACCTGGATCCGATCACCGGGCTTGTGCTGCTGCACGATGACCACGAGCTGGTCGAAGGTCTGCACCGTCATCCGGTCGGCCACCACCACGACGTCGCCCGGCTGCAGACCCGCCTTGGCCGCGGGTCCGCCCGGGGACACCTGCTTGACGTACGCGCCGACCTGCAACCCGGCAAGCGCGGTGACGCCCTGCGCACCGATGGCGGCGTGGTCCACCTTGCCGGTGCGGATGAGCTGCGTCGCGATGTCGCGCGCGTGGTTGATCGGGATCGCGTAGCCGATGCCGCTGATCGGGATCTGGTCGCCGGACGGGTCGGACGTGGAGAACCGGCCGGCCGAGTTGATACCGATGACCGCACCGCTGGAGTTGACGAGCGCGCCGCCCGAGTTGCCCGGGTTGATCGGCGCGTCCGTCTGGATCGCACTCAGGTATGCCGACGTGCCGTTGTCCGACTCCGCCTTCACCGGCCGGTTGAGCGCGGACACGATGCCTTCGGTGACGGTGCCCTGCAGGCCGAGCGGCGACCCGATCGCGAGTACCTGGTCGCCGACCGCGATCTTCGACGAATCGCCGAGCGAGGCGACGGTCAGCTGCTGGTCGGGCACCTTGATGACGGCGAGATCGCTGGTCGGATCCCGACCGACAATCTGCGCCTTCGCGGTCGCCTCATTGCTGAAGGTCACCACGATCGACGCGTTCTTGACCCCCGCAGCCGATGCCACCACGTGGTTGTTGGTCAGGACATCGCCGTGGCTGTCGATGACGACGCCCGACCCGATGGCGAACTCCGACGGCGTCTTCACTGCGATGGACACCACCGCCGGCCCGACCCGCTTCGCGACGCCGGCGACCGAGCCCGACGGACGCTTGACCGGCGTCTGCACCTGGGCGATGGAGGCGTCCGGACGGTGCAGCGCGTCGTTGCTGTGGTCGGTGATGAACCAGCCGACCCCGCCGCCGATCACCCCGGCCACCAAGGCGATGACGAGTGTCGCGACGATCGTCGGTACGCCGAAGCGGACACGGCGAACAGTCCTGTCCTGCTCCAGATCCTCCGCGTCGTCGGTGTCGCCCGCGCCCGCGTCGAGGTCGTCGTCGGCCAGCGTGTCCTCGTCGGGATCGAGCTGGGCCGGTGCGCCCCGGGTAAAGATGGCGCCCCGGCCGAGCCAGAAGGGCGCCGCCGGGTCGCGCCACGGATCGCGACGCGCGTCCGGCTTCCACCACGGTGACTGCGGCGCGCGGCCGCTCGGCGCGAGGCGGGAGCCGGGTGCCGGGGCGAAGCCGTCGCGCGCATCGGCCGGCGCACCGAAGGTCTCGCTGAACACCCGAGGTACCGGCGCCTCGACGTGCGGCTGCGGGCGCAACCGCTCACCCGGCGCCGGGGCGAACGATCCCGCGTCGGCCGGGCGCCCGAACACCGCCCGCTCCGCGGGTGACGCGGTGGGCGGTGGCGGGGTGTACGACGGTGGCGAGTCGTGCGGCGCGAAACCGCCGTCGACGCCGCCGGGACGGGCGAAGGCTTCGTCGGCGCTGTCGGAGGTCGAGCCGGCGGGGCTGCCAGGGGCGGAGGCGTGCGGCGGCACGGCGTTGTCGCCCTGGGCGGCATGCCGGCCGGCCTGGTCGCTCACACGCCGCTCCTCGTCGCGCGGATGGTGGTGATGGCTACTGCAGTCGAGTCTGCCCCAGCGACGGCCCCGGTGACGAACCGCCCACCGACGACGCGGCGCAGCCGGACGCGGGTGGCGCTCAGCGGCCCTGCCCGCCGAACAACTGCACGGCGTTCTTCATCGTCGGGGCGACGTCGCGCCCGCCGCGGCTCACCCCGTCGCTCGGGTGCGAATCCTGGGTCGTGCGGGCAGTCTGGCCACCGGTCTCGTGGACGACGGTGCCGGCGATGAGCGCCCCGGCAAGGGCCGCGACCGCCGCCGACGCAACGTAGGGCTTCGCGCGACGCGCCGACGTATTGGAGCGCGTGGCAGCAGGCGCCTGAGCGACGAACGCCGCGGCGGGGGCAATCCGGGCGAACGTCGCAAGCATCGGGGTGCCGTCCTCGGCGAACACCGTCGGTGGCGCCTCGAGCGGCGTCGTCTGCGGCACCGAGCGCAGGCGCGTCGCGAGGCTCGACGGCAGCGCGGGCGCCGGCGCCGCGCGCAGCGCCCACACGGCCTCGCGCTGCACACGCACGGCCTGCGCGCATTCCGCGCACTCGCGCACGTGACGCAGGGCGCGCTCGTGAGCGTGTCCGCCGAGGACGCCGTCGGCACACGCCGCGACGGCCTCATCGGAAAGATGCTGAGCCCTCACGCGCCGACAGCCTCCGGCTCGCCGAGCGTGCCCGGCTCGACGGGTCGCGCGCCGGGCGCGCGGTGGGCGAGCGCCTGCCGCAGCAGCACCCGGCCGCGGTGGATGCGCGAGCGCACCGTGCCGACCTTGATGCCGAGCGTGGCGGCGATCTCCTCGTAGGACAGCTGCTCGAGGTCGCAGAGCACCACGGCGACACGGAAGTCCGGCGGCAGCGCGTCGAGCGCCGCCTGGATCTCCGGGTCGAGGTGCATGTCGTCATAGGCCTGCTCGGGGCCCGGGTCGGTGCCGGCAAGGCGGTCACCGGCGTCCTCGGGCAGCGCGTCGAAGCGGATGCGCTGGCGGCGGCGCACCATGTCGAGGAACAGGTTCGTGGTGATGCGGTGCAGCCAGCCCTCGAACGTGCCGGGTTGGTACTGCGCGAGCGAGCGGAAGACCCGAACGAACGTCTCCTGCGTCAGGTCCTCCGCGTCGGCGCGATTGCCCGAGAGCCGGAACGCCAACCGGTACACGCGGTCGGCGTGCTCGCGCACGACCGAATCCCACGTGGGTGCCACCCACGTCGACCCGTCGCTCGGCTGCGCCGTCATCGCTGCACCTCATGTCTGTCTCGGACCCGTCGTTCTGGATCAAGACAACCACTCGAACCTGTACGTCTGCTAAACGCCAGGCAAGGCGCCGGCGTTCCCGCGTCGGGCGAGGCCGTACGCTCCTTGCCCGTGCACACGTTCTCCGCCGACGTCGAGCGCACCGTTCGCACGCTGGCGCAGCTGTGCATCGACCGGCTCGCCTCGTCAGCGCCGCTCGACCGGCCGCGCACCCCGGACGAGCTGGAGAAGGACGCCGGACAGACCGTCACCGCCGACGGCATCGGGGCCGACGAGGCCGTGCGGCTGTGGCGCGACGTGCTCGGGCCCGCCTGCCTGTCGGTGGACCACCCGCGCTACCTGTCCTTCATCCCGAGCGCGCCGACCAAGGCAGCCGCAGGTTTCGACATGCTCGTCGGCGCGACGTCGGCCTACGCGGGTTCCTGGCTCGAGGGGTCGGGCGCGGTGTACGTCGAGAACCAGGCTCTGCGCTGGCTGGCCGACCTGGCCGGCCTGCCGCGCGAGGCGGGCGGCGCGTTCGTGCAGGGCGGCACGATCGGCAACCTGTCCGCGCTCGTGGCGGCGCGCGAATCCGCGCGGCACCGGCGCGGCCGGCCGCAGGGACGGTGGGCGGTCGCGATCACCGGTGAGACCCACTCGTCGGTCGTGCACGCACTGACCATCGTCATGGACGTCGACGTCGTCGAGGTTCCCGGCGACGAGCGCGGCCGGCTCACCGGCGATGCCCTACGTGCCACCGTCGATGCGTTGCCGGCCGACGTGCGCGACGGCATCTTCGCCGTGGTCGCTACCGCGGGCAGCACGAATCTGGGCATCGTCGACGACATCGCCGGCTGCGCGGATGTCGCTCGGGAACACGGGTGGTGGCTGCACGTCGACGCCGCGTACGGCGGCGGCGGGCTGGCCGCACCGAGCGTCGCGCCGCTGTTCGCCGGCATCGAGCACGCCGACTCGCTGATCGTCGACCCGCACAAGTGGCTGTTCGCGCCGTTCGACTCGTGCGCGTTGATCTACCGCGACCCGGTGCAGGCTCGTGCCGCGCACACACAGCACGCGGGCTACCTCGACCCCGTCAACGTCGAGGGCGAGTGGAACCCGTCGGACTTCGCGATCCAGCTGACCCGGCGCGCGCGTGGCCTGCCGTTCTGGTTCTCACTCGCCGTCAACGGCACCGACGCCTACACCGCTGCACTCGAGCGCACCCTGGACGTCACGCGTGCCGGGGCGCAGCTGATCCGCGACCGCGCGCACGTGCGGTTGCTCGTCGAGCCTGACCTGTCGGTGCTGGTCTTCGAGCGCGTCGGCTGGGACGCCCAGGACTACGCGCACTGGAGCAGCCGGCTGCTGGACGAGCAGAGCGGCTTCGTCACGCCGACCAAGCACCGTGGCGAGGTGTGCACGCGGTTCGCCGTGGTCAACCCGCTCACCGATGTCGCGGACCTCGAGTCACTGATCGACTCGATGGTCTGACCCGCAGTTCAGCACCGCGCCTCGGCGACCGTGCACCGCCTGCAGGTCGATTACGGCGTGTCGCCCTGCTCCGCGTGCACAGTCGGTGTGCGGGTCACTCGCTAGCGGCGGTTGCGCTTGGGCTTGAACGCACCGGGGAACAGGTCGGCGGGAATGCCGGGCACCGGCTGGCCGATCGCCCAGCGGTAGATCATCGCGCGGGCATAGGTGCCGACCGCGCCGAGCACCGCGCCGAGCACGATCAGCCCGGCAAAGCCGATCAGCGCGACCGCGATGCCGGCACCCACGCCGGCGCCACCGCCGGCCACCATCACGACACCGCCGACCAGCACCAGCGCCGGGATCACGACGAGCAGCTGGATCAGCCCGAAGCGCAGCGTCGTGCGGATGCCGGTACCCCACACGCCGCGGATCACGCCCGCGGAGCGCTTCAGCGCGTCGATCGGCCCGAGCCCCTCGGCCACGAGCGCAGGCACCGCGAAGAACGACGCGATGGCCCAGGCGATGCCACCCAGCACGCCGACGATCTTGCCGAGGATGCCGAGCCGCTGCTCGACGATCCGCACGACCGTGCCGACGATCGTGGTGAACACCGCCCAGCCGATGATCTGCCGGCGCATCCGCCACGCAACCTGCAGCACGCCGCCGAAGCTCGGCGTAATGCCGTCGGCCCGCTGGTAGGCGCCGATCACCAGCGCCGCTTGGAAGTAGATGGAGATGACCGACGACACGAAGCCGCCGAACACCGCACCGACGTAGAACGCCACGCGGTGGTTGCCCGCGGCGGCCTCGCCGATCAGCCAGCCGGGCACGAACAGCGCGATGAAGCCGACGAGGCCGAACACAGCGCCGAGCAACGGCAACGCGATCAACTCTCGATCCTGCTTGAGCAGCGCCCACGACGAGGCGATGATCTGTCGCCCGGTGGGCTGCTGGTTCCACGGCTGCACCGCCGGCGGTTGCGTCGGCACGGGCGCCGGCGGTTGTGCCGGCGGCCCGTAGCGGTACGGGTCGAAACCCGCGGAGCCGTCCTTGCCCATGTCCACCATTGCGTACCTCCGACGTCGCGTGAAATCGAAGTGTGGCACGAAGATCGGGACGGAGCCAGGGCCTTGGCGAAGGCTGGACTCGCTCGCCGGATTACGGGGGTGCCGGAGGCGCTGGGCACTAGCCTGTCGGTCATGGCCGACGCGATGCTCAACGAGGCAAGCCTGACCTACGTCGAGTCCTTCACCCCCGAGGACGACGTCATCCTCGGGGCCCGCGAGCGCGGCCTCGAGTTCGGCTGCACACCCATCGGCGCAGCCGGTGGCGCTGCCCTGCGGGTACTCGCCGCGGCCACCGGCGCGCGCAGCGTCGTCGAGGTGGGCACCGGCGCCGGGGTGTCCGCGCTGTACCTGCTCGGCGGCATGGCCGAGGACGGCGTGCTGACCACGATCGACATCGAGGGCGAGCACCAGCGCGCGGCCAAGGAGGCGCTCACGGCGGCCGGCGTTGCACCCAGCCGCTACCGGTTGATCAACGGCTCGGCCAGCGAGGTGCTGCCCCGCCTGCGCGACGCCGCGTACGACCTCGTGCTCGTCGACGCCGACAAGACGGCGTACTCCGTGTACTACGAGCAGGCGCTGCGGCTGCTGCGTCCAGGCGGCGTCGTCGCGATCGACAACGCACTGTGGCACGACCGCGTCGCCGACCCGACGCAGCGTGACGCCGAGACGACCGTCGTGCGCGATCTCGGCCGCACCGTGCGCGACGACGACCGCGTCGTCTGCGCGATGCTCGGCGTGGGCGACGGCCTGCTCGTCGCCGCCAAACGCTGACCGATCGCCGCGCCGTGACTTGTTACGTCGATACCGTGCGCGACTACCCGGGAGCCGGCCTGCGCTACAGCCGCTTCTGTCATCTGCTGGCCGACACCCGCGACGAGCTGCACGACATGGCCGACCGCCTGGGCATCCCACGTCGCTACTTCCAGGACCACCCCTGGCGCTGGCACCACGACCTGCCGGAGCCGTTGCGTGCGCGGGCCGTCGAGCTCGGTGCGCAGGAGTTGACGCTGCACGAGGTGGGCGCACTGCTGCGGCGCCGCCGGGCCGCTGCGCGGATCGGCGAGGGCCGGATCGCGTAGGTTCGACGCCGTGCGAATCGCGGTCCTGGCCGGCGGCATCGGCGGCGCCCGGTTCCTGCGGGGTGTGCGGGCGGCCTGCCCGGACGACGACATCACCGCCATCGTCAACACCGGCGACGACGTCACCCTGCACGGCCTGCGCATCTGCCCCGACCTCGACAGCGTCATGTACACCCTCGGCGGCGTGCACGACGTCGAGCGCGGCTGGGGACGCACCGGCGAGACGTGGCGGATCAAGGACGAGCTCACCGCGTACGGCGCCGAGCCCACGTGGTTCGCGCTCGGCGACCTCGACATCGGCACCCATCTGGTCCGCACCCGGATGCTCGACGCCGGTTACCCGCTCAGCGATGTCACCGCCGCGATCTGCGCGAGGTGGGACATCGGCGTCCGACTGCTGCCGATGTCCGACGACCGCTGTGAGACGCACGTCGTCGTCGAGCTGGACGGCGGCCGGCGCGCTATGCATTTCCAGGAGTGGTGGGTGCGGCACCGCGCGAAGCTGCCGGCGCTGTCGTTCGTGCAGGTGGGCGTCGACGACGCCGAACCCGCGCCCGGTGTGCTCGAGGCGCTCAGCGGCGCCGACGTCGTGTTGATGGCGCCGAGCAACCCGGTCGTGTCGATCGGCACGGTGCTCGGCGTCGCGGGCATCCGTGACGCGCTCGTCGAGGGACCAGCGCCCGTCGTCGGCGTTTCGCCGATTATCGACGGCGCGCCGGTGCGTGGCATGGCTGACGCGTGCCTGCCCGCCGTCGGCGTCGAGGTCAGCGCCCAGGGCGTCGCTGCCCACTACGGCGCTCGGTCCGCGGGCGGCCTGCTCGACGGCTGGCTGGTGCACACCGGCGACACCGCGTCCGTCGCCGGCCTGGCAGTGCGTTCGGTGCCGCTGCTGATGACCGACGACGACGCGACCGCGGACATGGTGCGTGCCGCGCTGGAGCTCGCGCGATGACGGTGTGGCGAGACCTGCCGGGCGACCATGCCGTCCCGGGCGTGGAGATCGTGCCGGTGACCGGCATCGGCGAACTTCGCCCCGGCGACGACCTCGCGGCGGTTGTCGTCGAGCACGTGCAGCTGCACGACGGCGACGTCCTCGTCGTCACCTCGAAGATCGTCTCCAAGGTCGAGGGCCGGCTCGTCAAGCTGGACTCGACCGACCCGGCGCGGCGCGAAGCGGCGCGACAGGCCGCCATCGACGCGGAGACCGAGCGCGTCGTGGCCCGACGCGGTGATCTGCGCATCGTGGCCACCCGACACGGCCTGGTGCTGGCGGCCGCCGGTGTCGACGCCTCGAACGTCGCGTTGGACGAACTTGCACTGTTGCCGCTCGATCCGGATGCGTCCGCGCAGCTGTTGCGTGACGCGGTGCGCGAGCGGAGCGGCGTCGAGGTCGGCGTGATCATCAGCGACACGATGGGCCGGGCGTGGCGCGACGGCCTGACCGATGCCGCGATCGGTGTCGCCGGGTTGGCCGCGCTCACCGATGCCCGCGGGCACACCGACTCGCACGGCAACACGCTCGACGTCACCCGCGTCGCTGTCGCGGACGAGATCGCCGCCGCCGCCGACCTGGTCAAGGGCAAGCTGCGTGGCGTGCCCGTCGCCGTGGTCCGCGGCCTCGCGCCGGACGGCAAGCTGCCCGACGACGGTCGCGGGAGTCGCGAGCTCATCCGGCCGGCCACCGACGACCTGTTCCGGCTCGGTACCGCCGAGGCCATCGCCTACGGCCGCGACCAGGCCGTGCGCGACGACGCTGAGCACGCCCGCGACGAACTGCACGCCGACGCGGTGGCGCTCGTCAGTGCGGTCGAGTGCAGCAGCCCGCTCGAACGCGCGGTGCGCGAGGGCTTCCTCGGCCTGCTCGCCGCGCGGCGCGACGCCATGTGGCGCTCCTGCGCGCCGGGCCATCTGACGGCCAGCGCGCTGGTGCTCGACCCGCAACGGCAAGCCGTGTTGCTGACGCTGCATCCGCGCGTCGGCCGGTGGTTGCAACTCGGCGGTCATCACGAACCCAGCGACCACAGCGTGCTCGACGCCGCGGCGCGCGAGGCTCGTGAGGAGAGCGGCATCGGCGCGCTGTCCTTCGATCCGGTGCCTCTCGCGCTCGATATTCATCCGATCACGTGTTCGCTCGGCGTGCCGACCCGGCACTTCGACGTCAAGTTCGTCGCGGTCGCACCGGACGGGGCGGAGCCGGTGCGCAGTGCCGAGTCCGACGACCTGCGTTGGTTCGCGTGGGACGCGCTACCCGACGACGTGTCGGCGGAGCTGCCCGAACTCGTCGACGCGGCGCGGCTCCGGCTCGGGCTGTGACCGGCTCGTCCGACAGTTTTGCCAACGCGCTTGCCCAGCTGGACGACTGGCCGGTCGAGACCGTCGCGGCCGCCGTCGTCGGGCCGGCCGGCGTGCTCGCCACGCATGGCTCGATCGACACGCAGGTGCCGCTCGCGTCGGTGACCAAGCCGCTCGCCGCGCTGGCCGTGCTCGTCGCCGTCGAGGAAGAGGCGGTGACCCTCGACGACCCGGCCGAGGAGAACCTGCTGCCGGGCGCGACGCTGCGCCACCTGCTCGCGCACGCGTCCGGGGTGGCGCCGGAGCGGCCGTTGCGCTCGTTCGGTCCGGCACAGCGGCGCGTGTACTCCAACGTCGGCATCGAATTCGCCGCGCGGCTAGTCGAGCGCGCCACCGGCATGCCGTTCGCCGACTACCTCGCCGGTGCGGTCCTCGACCCGCTGGGCATGCGCGGCACGTACCTCGACGGCTCCCCTGCGCGCGACGCCGTCTCCCGCGCCTCCGATCTGGCACGGGTGCTCGCCGAGCTGCTGACGTCCACCGGGTTGCTCGCACCCGAGACGCGTGCGGACCTCGCAACCGTGCAGTACCCCGGCCTGCGCGGCGTCCTACCGGGCTACGGCGGGCAGCCGCACAACGACTGGGGCCTCGGCTTCGAGATCCGCGCGGACAAATCGCCGCACTGGACCGGCGCGACGAACTCGCCACGGACGTTCGGTCACTTCGGGCAGAGCGGCACGATGCTGTGGCTGGACCCGGACGCGTCGCTCGGGCTGGTCGCGCTGACCGACCGCGCCTTCGGCGAGTGGGCGATCGAGGCGTGGCCGCGGCTCTCCGACGCCGTGCTCGCCGCCGCCCGCTGACCCACCAACCCCGTCAATCCCGGTGATCAACAGTAGTTCCTGGTCGTCCTGGCGACCACAAACTGCTGTTGATCACCGGGAAGATGTTGATCACCGGGATGAGACGCGCGGGCGGCGCACGATCAGCACCGCCGCCTGCAGCGCGCCGACCGCGGCGAGCCCGATCAGCGCCGGCGTCCAGGACCCCGCCGCGTCGTGCACGGCGCCGGCCGCGACCGGTCCACCCGCGGCGAGCAGATAGCCGAACGACTGCGCCATGCCCGACAACGCCGCCGCGTGCGCGGCATCGTCGGCGTCGAGGCTGAACAGCGACAACGCCATCACCAGCGACGCACCCGAACTCATCCCGGCCAGCACCACCCACAGCGGCGCACCGGCGGGCGCGGTCGCCAACCCCACCACGGCCACGATGTTCGGCGCGGTCACCAGTGCCGCGGCCGCGTGTGCCTCCACCCGGCGCAGCACCAGCGGCACGGTCAGCCCGGTGAGCAGCCCGACCACCTGGTAGCCGAACAGGTACCAGCCGCCCGCGGCGTGCGATGCGCCGTGCGCTGCGGTGATCGACGGCAACCACGACACCAGCACGTAGAAACCCGTCGACTGCAGCCCCATGAACAAGCTCAACCGCCACGCGAGCGCGGTCCGCCAGACCGACGGGCGTTCCAGCGCCGCGTCGGTGGGCGCGGCTGCCGCGGGCGCACGCCGGCGCAGCAGCCAGATCGGCGCGGCGAACACCGCCGGCACCAGCCACACTGCCAGCGACCAGCGCCAGCTCGCGAACGCGTCGGCCAGCGGCAGCGCGACGCCGGACGCGATCGACGCGAACATGCCCATGAC
>NZ_CAXTQF010000027.1:0-27792 GCF_964246335.1 uncultured Jatrophihabitans sp.
GATGCCGCCGCGCCTGCCCGGCGGACCCCAGACAGGCGCCTTCCCACCCGGGATGGGCGCGATTCCGCCGCGGGGAGCGACCAGCCCGGGTGGGAAGGCGCAATGGGATGGGACGGGACGGGCGGGGTCAGCGCAGCGGGTCGGCGAGTGCGGCGTCGGCCGCGGCCACCGCTGCGCCGGACGTCACGCGCTGCACCGCGGCCTCGATCTCCGGGGCGAGGAAGCGGTCGTGCCCCGTGCCCGCGACACCCGCAGTGCGCAACGCGGCGACGACCGCGCCGGTGGCCGGGCTGGGCTGCAGCGGTGCGCGCAGGTCCAACGCCCGGGCTGCGGTCAACAGCTCGATCGCCAGCACGCGGCCGAGAGCGTCCACGGCGCGGCGCAGTTTGCGCGCGGCCGACCAGCCCATCGAGACGTGGTCCTCCTGCATCGCGCTCGACGGGATGGAGTCGACGCTCGCGGGCACGGCCAGCCGCTTGAGCTCGGACACCAGCGCGGCCTGCGTGTACTGCGCGATCATGTGCCCGGAGTCGACACCCGGGTCGCCCGCGAGGAACGGCGGCAGGCCGCGCGAGCGCGCGACGTCGAGCATCCGGTCGGTGCGCCGCTCGCTGATCGAGGCGACGTCGGCCGCCGGGATGGCCAGGAAATCGAGCACGTAGGCCACCGGCGCGCCGTGGAAGTTGCCGTTGGACTGCACCCGGGCCTCTGCGTTCCCGGCGTCCTCGGTCTCGAAGAGCACCACCGGGTTGTCGACGGCCGACGCCAGCTCGTGCGCGGCCACCGTGCGGGCGTGCGCCAGCGTGTCGCGCGCCGCGCCGGTCACCTGCGGCGCGCAGCGCATCGAGTAGGCGTCCTGCACGTACACGCAGTCCGGGCCGGCGTGCGACGCCACGATCGGCGAGTTCGCGAGCAGCGCGCGGATATTGCCCGCGGCGACGCCCAGTCCGGGATGCGGGCGTAGCGCCTGAAGGTCTGCGGCGAACACCCGGTCGGTGCCGAGCATCGCCTCGACACTCATCGCTGCGCAAAGATCCGCGGTACGCAGTAAGAGATCCAGGTCGGTGCACGCGAGCAGCAGCTGGCCGAGCATGCCGTCGGTGCCGTTGATCAGGGCCAGGCCCTCCTTCTCGGCGAGCTCGATCGCGGCGAGGCCGTGCGCGGGTAGTGCGTCGGCCGTCGGCAAGAGTGCGCCGGATGCGTCGCGCACCGTCCCCTCGCCGATCAGCGCCAGCGCGACGTGCGCGAGCGGCGCCAGGTCGCCGGAGCAGCCGAGCGAGCCGAACTCGTGGACGACTGGAGTCAGGCCGGTGTCGAGCAGCCCGGCGAGTGCCTGGGCGGTCTGCGGCCGCACCCCCGTGTGCCCGGTGGCGAGGGTGGACAGGCGCAGCGTCATCATCGCCCGCACGACCTCCGTCTCGACCTCCGGGCCGCTGCCTGCGGCGTGCGAGCGGATCAGCGAGCGCTGCAGCAACGCGCGCTGGTCGAGGGGGATGTGCTTGGTCGCCAGCGCGCCGAAACCGGTGGAGATGCCGTAGTGCGGCTCGACGTCGTCGGCCAGGCTCTCGATGATGCCGCGGGAGTGAGTGATCGCTGCCAACGCGCTCTCGTCGAGCGACACCCCGGCGCCGTCGCGGGCGATGGCGACGACGTCGTCCTCGGTCAGTGGTCCGGTGCCGATGGCGATGCGCTGCATGCCGACACTGTGCCCGACGAGCGCGACCGGCACGATGCCCGCCCGTCGGCACTCGCTACCGTCGAGAGCATGCGCGCTGTCGTCATCACCGAACCCGGTCCGCCGGAGGTCCTGCAGGTGCAGGACGTGCCCGACCCCGAGCCACGTTCGGACGAGGTGATCGTCGACGTCGCCGCGACGGCCGTCAACCGTGCGGACCTGCTGCAGCGGCAGGGCAACTACCCGCCGCCGAAGGGCGCGTCGCCGTACCTGGGCATGGAGTGCTCCGGCACGATCTCGGCCGTCGGTGACACCGTCGCCGGGTGGGACGTCGGCGACAAGGTGTGCGCGCTGCTCGCGGGCGGCGGCTATGCGGAGAAGGTCGCGGTGCCGGTCGGGCAGCTGATGGCCGTGCCGGACGGGATCGGCCTCGTCGACGCCGCCGCGTTGCCGGAAGTGACGTGCACGGTGTGGTCCATGGTCTTCGGCGCCGACGCCGGGCGGCTGCAGCCGGGCGAGCAACTGCTCGTGCACGGAGGCACCAGCGGTATCGGCACCATGGCCATCCAGGTCGCGCACGGTCGCGGCGCGAGCGTGATCGCGACCGCCGGCACGCAGCGCAAGGTCGACTTCTGCCGCGAACTCGGCGCGGACGTCGTGATCAACTATCGCGAGGACGACTTCGCCGACGTCGTCGCCAAGGAGACCGACGGCGGTGGTGTCGACGTCATCCTCGACAACATGGGTGCGAGCTACCTCGAGCGCAATGTCGGCGCGCTCGCCTCCGGCGGCCGGCTAATCGTCCTGGGCATGCAGGGTGGCGTCAAGGGCGAGCTCAACCTCGGCGCGCTGCTGATGAAGCGGGCGTACGTGCACGCCGCCGGCCTGCGTGCCCGGCCGCCGGCGGACAAGGCGGCGATCGTCGCCGAGACGCAGGGCAACATCTGGCCGATGATCGAAAGTGGCGCGGTGCGGCCGGTCATCGACCGCGTGCTCACGCTCGACGACGCCGCGGAGGCGCATCGGCTGCTCGACTCCAGCGAGCACATCGGCAAGGTCGTCCTGCGAGTCCGCTGACGCAGGTGAAGAGAGGTTGACGACATGAGCGAACACGATGACGTGACCGGCGGCGAGCTCGCCGAGACCGGCGAGGACGACGGGCAGGACGGCATCGCCGCGCAGGTCGAGCAGCCCGCGAAGGTCATGCGGATCGGCACGATGATCAAGCAGCTGCTCGAGGAGGTGCGTGCGGCGCCGCTCGACGAGGCCGGCCGCGCCCGGCTGCGCGAGATCCACGAGTCGTCGATCCGTGAGCTCGAGGCGGGGCTGGCGCCCGAGCTGCGCGACGAGCTCGAACGCCTGACGATCCCGTTCGGTGGTCAGACACCGTCCGAGGCCGAGCTGCGTATCGCGCAGGCCCAGCTGGTCGGCTGGCTGGAGGGGCTGTTCCACGGCATCCAGACCGCGTTGTTCGCCCAGCAGATGGCCGCCCGTCAGCAGCTCGAGGAGATGCGCCGCCGCGCACTGCCCGGCGGTGTCGGCGACCCCGGCGCCGGGGGCGGCGGGCAGATGATCGTCGGCCCCGGCGGTCAGATCATCCAGGTGCCGAGCGGCGGTCTGGGCCCCACGACGGGTGAGGACGAGCAGGAACACGGCGGGCGCGGGCAGTACCTCTAGCCTGCTGGCGTGAACTTCGTCCGCGACGTCGTCGCTGCACGCGCGGAGGACGAGCTCGCGATCGTGACCCTCGACCGTGACGGCGCCCGGCGCGAATGGACCTTCGGCGAGATCCTCGAGGCCAGCGGATCGCTCGCCGGCGCGTACCTCGAACGCGGGGTGCAGCGCGGTTCGACGGTGCTCACGCTCGTCGGCAGCACGATCGAGTACGTCCTGGCGATCCTCGCCGGGCTGCGCATCGGCGCGGCCACCCTGCCGTGCAGCGAACAACTGCGGCGCAACGACGTTGCCCTGCGGCTACGCCGCGCCGACGTCGACCTCGTGCTCTGCGATGCGCGCAACCGCGAGGTGCTCGACGCCGCCGCGCCGCAATGCCCGGTGCTCACCACCCCGGACGCGTCGCTGTTCGAGGCGTTCGAGGCGCCGCCGTTCGCGGACCTCGGCGAGCGCGACCCGTCGTTCGTGCTGCTCACCTCCGGCACCAGCGGTGAGCCGAAGCTGGTGACGCACGGGCAGCGCTACGTCAGCGGCCAGCAGTTGCAGGCGCGCGAGTGGATGGCCGCGCAGCCCGGCGAGCTCGTGTGGTCGACGGCCGCACCGGGGTGGTCGAAGTCGGCCCGCAACAGCTTCATCGCACCGTGGCTCGGCGGCGCGGCCGCGCTGTTGCAGGACGAGCGGTTCGACGCCGTTCGGCGGCTGGAGACGATCCGCGCCGAGGGCGTCAACGTGCTGTGCATGGCGCCCACCGAGTACCGGCTCGTCGCCGCGCACGGACCGATCGGCGCGCTGCCGTCGCTGCGCCGCGCGGTCACGGCGGGTGAACCGCTCGGCGTGCCCGCGTTCGAGACGTGGCGTGCGCAGACCGGACTGTCGATCTCCGACGGGTACGGCCAGACCGAGACGGGACAGGTCACCGGCGTGCGGCCGGGCGAGACCGCACCGCCGGGCTCGATGGGCAAGCCGCTGCCGGGCATCGTCGCGGACGTCGTCGACGGCGAGCTCGTACTCGACCCCGCCACCGTCCCGACGTTCTTTCTCGGCTACGACGGCGCCGCCGTACCCGAAGGTATGTGGCGTACCGGCGATCAGGTGCGTCGCGATGACGACGGCTGGCTGTTCTTCGAAGCCCGCGCCGACGACGTGATCATCTCGGCGGGTTACCGCATCGGGCCGGCCGAGGTGGAGTCGACGCTCGGCGCGCATGCCGCGGTGCGCGAGTGCGCGGTGCTGGGCGTGCCGGACGACGCGCGCGGGCAGGTCGTCGGCGCTGCCGTGGTCCTGCAGCCGGGGTTCGACGGGTCCGCCGAGTTGATCGCGCAGTTGCAGCAGTTCGTGCGTGCCGAGACGGCGCCGTACAAGTACCCACGACGAATCTGGTTCCTCGACTCGCTGCCCAAGACGACGAGCGGCAAGATCCACCGCGCCGCCCTGCGCCCGCCCACGTGATCAACACGGGCTCAGCCCCGGAAACCGGGGCTGCCGTCGTGTTGATCACCCGGGGGTGTCAGCAGCGACTCGATGAGCACGGCGACGGCGTCGTCGTCGTTGGCGCCCACGGTCTCGTCCGCCGCCTCGACCGCAGCGGGATGCGCATTCGCGACGGCGTAGGACCGGCCCGCCCAGCGCAGCATCGGCACGTCATTGGGCATGTCGCCGATGGCGACGACCTCGCTCGCGTCGATGCCGTGCGTGGCCGCGACCTCGGCCAGCCCGGTTGCCTTCGTGACGCCGGGCGCGGACAGCTCGAGCAGCCCGAAGGACGACGAGTGCGTGATGGTCGCGCGGTCACCGACGAGCTCGGTCGCCGCGGCCAGGAACTCGTCCGCGTCCGCCTCGCGGTCCTTCGCCAGCAGCTTGACCGCGGGCGCCGTGACGATCTCGTCGACCGTGCCGATGTGCGGCGGCGCGATCGGGTTGCCCCGCCGGTCGGTCTCCGGGTTGACGTCCCAGTCGTGGGTGTAGCCCGGCTCGGCGGCGAAGGTGTGCCCGAACTCGACGGCGAACCCGACCGACGGGAACGCGCCACGCAGCTGCATGGTCAGGTCGTGCAGCAGCGTCTCGGGCAGGGTGTGCGCGGTGATGATGCGCTCGCTCGCCATGTCGTAGATGACCGCGCCGTTCGCGCCGACCGCGACACCGACATGGCCCGTCTCGTCAACGACGTCGTCGAGCCAGCGCGGCGGGCGGCCGGTGACGAACACGACGAGCAGGCCGGCCGCGGCGGCTGCCTGCAACGCGGCACGCGTGCGGTCCGAGACGGTGTTGTCGCTGCGCAGCAGCGTGCCGTCGAGATCGGTCGCGACGAGCCGGATCACTGCGCGACGGGCGTGAGCAGCTCGCGACCGCCGAGGTAGGGGCGCAGCGCTGCCGGCACGTACACCGAGCCGTCCGGCTGCTGGTGGTGGTCGAGCAGGCACGCGATGGTCCGGGCGGTAGCGCACAGCGTGCCGTTCAGCGTCGCGACCGGCTCGGTGCCGTGGGCACCGCGGGTACGGATGTTGAGCCGGCGGGCCTGGAATGACGTGCAGTTGGACGTCGAGGTCAGCTCGCGGTACGTGCCCTGCGACGGGAACCACGCCTCGCAGTCGAACTTGCGCACCGCGCTGGAGCCGAGGTCACCGGCGGCGACGTCGATGACCCGGTACGCAAGTTCGAGCTGGTCCAGGAACTCGCGCTCCCACGCCAGCAGCCGGCGGTGCTCGTCGTACGCCTCGGCGAGCGGGACGTAGGAGAACATCTCGACCTTGTCGAACCAGTGCACCCGGATGATGCCCTTGGTGTCCTTGCCGTAGCTGCCGGCCTCGCGGCGGAAGCAGCTGGAGAAGCCGGCGTAGCGCAGCGGCAGGTCGTCGGCGGGCAGGATCTCGTCCGCGTGGTAGCCGGCCAGCGCGACCTCGGACGTGCCGACCAGGTAGAGGTCGTCGTCCTTGTCCAGGTGGTAGACCTCGCTCGCGTGCGCGCCGAGGAACCCGGTGCCGGCCATGATCTCCGGCTTGACGAGAGCCGGCGCGATGACCGGCGTGAACCCGGCCTCGGTGGCCTGCGCCATCGCGAGGTTGACGAGCGCGAACTCCAGCTGCGCGCCGATGCCGGTCAGGAAGTAGAAGCGCGCACCGGAGACCTTCGCGCCGCGTTCGGTGTCCACGGCGCGCAGCGCGGTGCCGATCTCGAGGTGGTCGCGCGGGTTGTCGACCTGCGGCGGGGTGCCGACGGTGTCGAGCGTGACGAAGTCGTCCTCGCCGCCGGCCGGGACGCCGTCCTCGACGACGTTCGCGATCGCGAGGTGCGCTTCGCGCAGGGCCGCGTCGGCGTCGTGCAGCGCTACTTCGGCGCCCTTGACCTCGCCGGCGAGGCGCTTGCCCTCCTTGATCAGCTTCTCGCGCTCGGTGGGCTCGGCGGACCGGATGCTGCGGCTGAGCTCGTTCTGCGCGGCGCGCAGGCCGTCCACCTCGAGCACGGTCTCGCGACGGCGGGCGTCGGCGGCGAGCAGCGCGTCGACCAGCATCGGGTCGTCGCCTCGGGTGCGCTGTGACGCGCGCACGGCGTCCGGGTCGTCACGCACGAGTTTGAGGTCGATCACCGACCCAGGTTATCGAGGGCTCGCGCGTCGGATTCCGGGAGTTGTCCACAGGCGCGGCCGGACGTGAGCGGCGCGGCGGTGATCGTGCCTACGCTGCCGGGCAGCTGATCTTCTTCGTCAGGGGGCCGCGATGGGTGGGTACCGCGTCGACCCGGGCGTGCTCGGCGACGTCGACGCCGCACTCGTCGCGGCTGCCGAGCAGGCGCGCGCCGAGCTGCACGGGCTGGCGTCCGCGGCCCAGCCGTTGCTCGAAGGTTGGCACGGCGTCGGGGGCGCGCACTTCCGGCAGGGCTGGGACGACTGGCATGCAGGTGCGGTGGACCTGCTCGCCGCGCTGGCGCAGCTTGCCGAGGCGCTCGGTATGTCCGGCCAGGAGTACGCCACCACCGACGACGCGGTGCGGACGTCTGTGGCGGCGGTCCCGTCATGACCCGGGTTGCCGTCGATCTGGCCCGGCTGCGCGAGCTCACCGACCGGATGGCCACGTTCGAACACCGGCTGACGCGCGCACACGACGACGTGCTGTTGCGTGTCGAGCAGGTGCACGCGACGTGGCAGGGCGACGCGGCGAACGCGCAGGCCGCGGCGCAGCACGAGTGGACGGTCGCTCTCGGTGAGGTGCACGCGGCACTGACGGCACTGCGGCAGATCGGCGCGACCGCGCACGCCAATTACGCCGCGGCGATCACCACCAACCGCCGGATGTGGGCGCAGTGACGACGTTCCTCGACGTCGAGACCGCCGACTTCGTCCAGGCGGCGCAGTCCATGGCACACGACGTCGGCGACCCCGCGGGCAACGCCCTGCTCCGGTTGCAATTCGGCCTCGGCGACTGCGCGCAGATGGCCGGGCGGGATCCGGGCGGTGCGGCGTGGGCGGCGTCCTACGACCGGGCCGCCGCCGCGGCGCTGACCGCGGCGACCGATGTTGTAGACGCGACGTATCGCGTCGGCGCAATGTTCGCGCAGACGGCCCGCAACTACGCCGCGGCCGACGCCGCGTCCGGCGGCCATCCGGCGCACGTGGACGCCGCACCGGTGCCGAGGCACAACGCCGCGCCGTGCTTGAGTCCGCCGTCGGCCACCGGCGGCTCGGGCGGTGCGCCGACGGGGTGGTCTCTTGTTGAGAACACTGTCGGTCGGGTGTGGCCGGACGGGCACCAGGATCGGCTGCACGCGGCCGCCGTGGCGTGGTCTCGCGCGGCCTCGACGCTGCGCGACACGGCGTCGTGGACGGTGCTGTCCGACGTCGCATTCGACCGGGACCGGTTGCCCGAGGCCGACGACATGAACGTGGTGTGCATGTCGGTCACCTCGCACATCAACGCGGTGGCCGGTGTCTTCGACCAGCTCGCCGATTCGTGCCGCGAGCTCGCGCAGCACATCGACGTCGCGCACTCCGAGGTCGAGCACGAGCTGGCGAGCCTCGCCGGGCAGTCCGCCGCGATCGAAGTCGGCGGTGCAGTGTGCTGTCCGTCGTCACTGCGGGCACGTCCGAGCTGGTGGCGCAAGGGGTCGAGGCCGGGCGGATCGCCGCTGTCGCGAATCGCATCCGCGATCTGATCGACCTGTTCACCGCTGCCGCGCGTGCGGTGAGCGCGCGGGTTGCAGCCGCAGCCGATCGTGCCGTGCAGGTGGCGGCTCGCGCCCGGGTGCTGCTCGGCGCCCGGCTGTCGGCCGCCGAGCTCATCGTCGCCGGCCGATACCCGCGGCTCGCTCAAGCGGTCCGAGAGCGGATGGCGATCTACCGCCTGGAAGGAGACGCGGGACAGGTCGTCTTACGCAAGATGTCGGTGACGCTCGCGCAGGCCGAGCGCAAGTTCAAGCATGCGGCTGACCTCGGGGTGGCAACGTCACGTGGCCGAGCTGGTTTCGAGGAATTCCGGGCAGCTCTTCAAACCTTCGTTCGATCCCCGGCTACGGCACGAACCCGCGGCTTCTACCGCGGAGACGCGGCAATCCTCAGTTGGAACCGCAAGAGGATGGTTCTTGTCATCCAACATCCGGACGGCGGATTCTGGACTTGTTTCAAGATGACCGGAGAGCAACTTTCGAGCATCGAGGCGAGGGGGCGAGTTGGATTTGAATGACTCCGAGGCAGCGGAAGTACGCAGCTACTTCCAGCCCATTCACCACCTCCTGCGTGACTTCGTCGACGGCAGCCTCGAGCCCGGGCAGTTCGAAGAGTCCTTCTTCGTGGCATATCCGGAGCTCAAAGGGGAGTTGTCCCACGAGGCGTTCATGACGACGGAGTGGTTGTTCGGACTGGTCGAAGAATGGAACGCAGAGGAACGCCTTCGCGACGAAGGCGCGTTGACGACGGAAGAGCTACGTCGGCAGATAGGCGAGCTGCTCGATCGACTGGATTCGTCAGGTTCGGGATCGCGCGCGTCGGCATGACCGACGTGCCGTAGCGAACCGTAGGCACGCGCGGCACCGAGCGGGCGCGGTCGGTCAGCTCGAGTTGGCACCGACTGCACGGCCAAGTCATGTCCCTTGCCGGGCTGTACTACGGCGTCATACAGCCGCCGCTCGGTGGGTAGCGGCCCGAGTGCCGCAGGTGCCCTGCAACCTGTATTACGCGCGTAATACAGGTTGGGAGGGGTAGCAGTCCCCCGGCACAGCCGACCTTCGGCTACTTGCGCTCCGGCCGGGACACCTCGCAACCCGCCGGGCCGACTCTGGGCAAGACGGCTCGCCGTCGTTCATCTTGCGTTCATCTCACGTCTGCGCGACCAGAGCAGGCGCTGGGTAGCGTCCGATTTGCCGAAATTGAGTCCCACCGCAACAGCCGGAGAACCTTCGTGGACGTGTCCTTCCTCGTTGTGGTCGTGATCGCCACGGCGCTTGCGTTCGACTTCACCAACGGCTTCCACGACACGGCGAACGCGATGGCGACCTCGATCGCCACCGGCGCGCTGAAGCCGCGCGTGGCCGTCGTCATCTCCGGCGTGCTGAATCTCGTCGGCGCGTTCCTGTCGACCGAGGTCGCCAAGACGATCTCCAGCGGGGTCGTGGACGACGACAAGCTGTCCAGTCACAGCGTCAACGGCACGGCGATCATCTTCGCCGGCCTCATCGGCGCGCTGTTGTGGAATCTCGCCACCTGGCTGCTCGGCCTGCCGTCGAGCAGCTCGCACGCGTTGTACGGCGGCCTGATCGGCGCGGTGTGGGTCGTCATCGGCACGGCCGGCATCCACTTCGACGCGGTGTTCTCCAAGATCATCTTGCCGGCGCTGCTGAGCCCGGTGATCTGCGGCGTCATCGCCGGCCTCGCGACCTTCGCCGCCTACACGCTGACGCGGCGGGCGGACGAGCAGACCTCGAAGACCTACTTCCGCCGCGGCCAGACCGTCTCCGCGTCGCTGGTCAGCCTCGCGCACGGCACCGGCGACGCGCAGAAGACGATGGGCGTCATCACCCTGGTGCTCATCGTCAACGGCCACCAGAAGTCCGGCACGGACCCGCAGACCTGGGTCATCCTGTCCGCGGGCCTCGCGATCGGGCTGGGCACCGCGATCGGCGGCTGGCGCATCATCCGCACGATGGGCACCCGGCTCACCGACATCGAGTCCCCGCAGGGCTTCGCCGCCGAGTCCGCGTCCACCGCAGTGTTGCTCGCTTCGGCCAATCTGGGCTTTGCGCTGTCGACCACGCAGGTCGTCTCCGGCGGCATCCTCGGCTCCGGCGTCGGCCGGAAGCTCGCACAGGTGCGCTGGGGCGTCGCCGGGCAGATGGCGCTCGGCTGGCTGTTCACCCTGCCGGTCGCGGCACTCGTCGGTGCGCTCGCCGGTGAGCTGGCGAGCAAGGGCAACGGCGGCATCGTCATCGTCGCGCTGGTTGCGATCGTGCTGGTCTCGCTGATCGTCTACCGCTCGCGCAAGGACCCGGTCAGCTCGACCAACGTCAACGACGAGCCCGGCACGCGGCACACCGCCGACACCGAGCTGGCAGGAGCCACCGCATGAGCATCGACTGGTCCGCGTTCTGGCAGGTCGCCGGCGTCAGCCTGGCCTTCGGCCTCGGCATCACCGTGCTGTTCGCGCTCGGCGTGATGGGTCTGTCCATGTCGCGCGGACACGTGAAGGACGAGGCGGACGCCGCGGGTGGAGCGCAGACCGGCGACGCCGTCCGCGGCGGCCGTGGCGCGGGCTCGATCCTCGCCGGAACGTGCTTCGTGCTGTGCGTGGCCGCCGTACTGTACGGGCTGTACCTGGAGATCCCGCAGTTCCACTAGTCGCCGCCAGCCGCGACTACCCCGCGGTGCCCTATCCCGGCGCACGCCCCGAGTACTCGTTCATCGAGTGGGACGGCCACTGCCTGCGCGTCGAGGCGAGCGACGACGGGTGGGTCGTCGGCGACGTGCCACTCGACGACTGGCTGATGGCCAACGCCGCCGCACCCACGGCACGGCGCCGGCCGGTCCTCGCCTACGGCTCCAACGCCTGCCCCGCCAAGATCTCCTGGCTGCGTGCCGAGCACGGACTCACCGGACCCGTCGTCGTGCTGCGGGCGCGCTGCACCGGACTGGCCGCGGTCTGGGCTGCCGGGCGCCGGGTGGTCGACGATCAGCGCCCGGCCACGCTGTGCGCCCTGACTGACGTCGTCGAGGAGCACGCCGTCTGGCTGGCCGCCGACGACCAGTTCGCGGCGCTCGACGCCTGCGAGGGCCGCGGCGTGCGCTATCGGCTCGCCCGCGTGCACACGGGGCGCGTCGAGCTGGCCGACGGCAGCGGCCTGGACGCCCCGCTCGCCTATGTCGGGCTCGCCGCGCAGCGCATGCCGCTGCTCGTCGACGGCCGACCCGTGCGCTGCGCTGACACGACCCAGGCGCACGCCATGAGCCTGACCGGGACATCGGCGGCCACCGACGGCCTCGACGTCACCGTGCTGCCCGGGCCGTAGGCTCCTCGATTGTGGACGACCGTCTGCCGATCAAGATGCTGCACGACCGCGTGCTCGTGCGCGAGCCCGGCGAGGACGGCGAACGCCGCTCGTCCGGCGGCATCCTCATCCCGGCCACCGCGCAGGTGTCCAAGCGGCTCGCCTGGGGCGAGGTGCTGGCTGTCGGCAACCATGTCCGCGCCGTCGAGGCGGGCGACCGCGTGCTGTTCAGCCCGGACGACCGGTTCGAGGTCGAACTGTCCGGCGAGGAGTACCTGTTGCTGCGCGAGCGCGACCTGCACGCCGTCGCCGCGCAACGCAACGACCAGAACACCGGCCTGTACCTGTAGCGGTCAACCGCTCACGGCGCGGTCGCTCATGCCGTCCCCTTCGTGCGGACCTGGTCCAACCAGGCGCGCGCGTCCGCGAACCGGTCGTCGGTGCGGCCCGGCGGCACGGTCGCCTGCGTGCCCTCCCGACGCGGGTACGAGCCGAGGAACCGCACGTCGGCGCACACCCGGTGCAGGGCCGCCAGGGCGTCACCGACCCGCTCGTCGGCGATGTGGCCCTCGCAGTCGATCGAGAAGCAGTAGTGGCCGATCCGGCTGCGCGTGGGCCGCGACTCGATGCGGGTGAGGTTGATGCCGCGATTGCCGAACTCGGACAGAATCTCGAGCAGTGCGCCCGAGTGGTCCGCACGCAGGTACGCGACGAGCGTCGTGCGGTCGTTGCCGGTGGGCGGTGGCGGCGGCGCCGGCCGGGTCAGCAGCACAAACCGGGTGACGGCGTTGGCGCTGTCCGCGATGTCGTGCGCGAGCACGTCCAGCCCGTACAACTCGCCGGCGACGGCCGCGCTCACCGCCGCGTCGTACTCCCCCGCCGCCACGGCCGCAGCTGCGCCGGCCGTCGAGCCGACGAGCGTGACCTGCGCGCTCGGCACGTTGTCGATCAGCCAGCGACGTACCTGCGCCTCGGCGTGCGGATGCGTGGCGATGTTCGCGATATCGGCGAGCCGCGTCCCGGGCCGCGCCAAGAGCTCGAACGTCACCGACAGGTAGGTCTCCTCGGCGATCATCAGCGGTTCACCCGTCGCCAGTTCGTCCAGGGTGGCCGGCACCGCGCCCTCGACCGAGTTCTCCAGCGGCACCAGCGCGGCGTCGGCGGCGGCCGTGCGCACGGCGTCGATGGCCAGGGTGACGTTCGTCGTCGGCGTCAGGACGGCGTCGTCGGCCACCGGCAGGGTGCGCAGCGCGGCGTGGGCAAACGTGCCCTCCGGGCCGAGGAACGCGATCGTGCGCACGCGCGAACCCTACTTCGATCCAGGGGCAGGGATCAGGCGCTGCGGCGGCCGAGCAGTCCGCGCCGCTTGTCCAGCGCCGCCGCGACGGCCTGCGCCTCCTCCGGCGACAGATCCTGCGCGCCCTTGCCGGCGCTGACGCCCTTGGCGTAGACGCGGGTGTCGGCGTTGCCGGCGATGGCGCTGAGGGTCACGCCGTCACCCTGCTCGTCGAGTAGTGCGAGCGAGAACGACAGGTGTCCGGACATCGAGCCGAGCGCGTCGTAGCGCACCAGCGCGACATTGCGCAGCGCTCCCTGCGCAGCGCCGCTCGCTGCCGGGGCGCCGGCCGCCGGGCCGCTCGCGACCTGCGCGCGCAGCTCGGCGAGCTGCTCGGCCAGCACCTCGGTGCGCTCGGTGTTGCGGTGCGTCGCTTCCAGCAGCGACGCCTGCCCCTCCGGCCCGCGGCCGCCGCGGGCCAAAATGGCCGACGCCCGGCGCAGCTTCGCCAACGTGCGCAGCGCGAAATAGGCACCGACCAGGGCGACGTACGCCAGGACCAGCGCGAAGACCGCGACGTAAGTGGACATTGCCCTTGAGATTAGGGCCGTACAGCGCCCTGACCGCGCAGACACGACGGGCGCGGGACGGGATTGCGGGCGCCTCCCGCGCAGGATCGGCGGACTGCACAAGGTGTCTGGTAATCCAGGCTTGTGTCTGGTCATTGTGCGCAGTGTGTCTGTCTCGGGCATAGCCACTTGCCCAGTCGGGGTTGTGCGCGCCAGGCTGCATGCATGACCACCGTCGAACTCACCCCCGAAGAGCGTGACGCCCAGCTGACCGTCGACCGGCTCAAGCAGCTTGTCGGCCTCGTCGAGTACGACGAGAGCACCGACCCGTTCCCGGTCACGGCCATGGACGCGGTGGTGTTCGTCTGCGGGAACGCCACGCAGAGCGCGCACTTCTACCAGCACGCGTTCGGGATGACGCTCGTCGGTTACAGCGGACCCGAGACGGGCAACCGCGACCACCGGGCGTTCGTGCTGAAGTCCGGCTCCGCCCGTTTCGTGCTGATCGGCGCCGTCGACCCGGCCAGCGCGTACGCCGACCACCACCGCATCCACGGTGACGGCGTCGTCGACCTCGCGCTCGAGGTGCCAGACGTCGACAAGTGCATCGCGCACGCCCGCACGCAGGGCGCCACCGTGCTGGAGGAGCCCAACGACGTCAGTGACGAGCACGGCACGATCCGCCGCGCGGCCATCGCGGCCTACGGCCAGACCCGGCACACGCTGATCGACCGCTCGAACTACCGCGGCGTCTACCTGCCCGGCTACGTACCGCAGAGCTCGACGATGACGCCGCCGGACAAGCGCTTCTTCCAGGCCGTCGACCACTGCGTCGGCAACGTCGAGCTCGGCCGGATGGACGAATGGGTCGACTTCTACAACCGCGTCATGGGCTTCGTGAACATGGCCGAGTTCGTCGGCGACGACATCGCCACCGAGTACAGCGCGCTGATGAGCAAGGTCGTCGCGAACGGCAACCACCGCGTCAAGTTCCCGCTCAACGAGCCGTCGCCGGGCAAGCGCAAGTCGCAGATCGACGAATACCTCGAGTTCTATGCCGGCCCCGGCTGCCAGCACATCGCGATCGCGACGAACGACATCCTGCGCGCCGTCGACGAGATGCGCGCGCGCGGCCTGGAGTTCCTGGACACACCCGATTCGTACTACGACGACGCCGAACTGCGGGCGCGGATCGGTGAGGTGCGGGTGCCCGTCGAGCAGCTCAAGGAGCGCGGCATCCTGGTCGACCGTGACGAGGATGGCTACCTGCTGCAGATCTTCACCAAGCCCGTCGGTGACCGCCCCACCGTGTTCTTCGAGCTGATCGAGCGGCACGGCTCGCTCGGCTTCGGCAAGGGCAACTTCAAGGCGCTGTTCGAGGCCATCGAGCGCGAACAGGAGCGGCGCGGCAACCTCTGATCCGTAACCGGCGCCGCACCGGGACCTCCGCGCCGGAGCGGACCGGCGCTGACGGTCAAGTTCAGTCGTCCGCTGCCGATGGGTACGCCGTGACCGTCGTGCTGCCCCCGAGCGGCAGCGGTGCGCACAGTCCGCGCCGACCATTTACGGGCGGTGCGCTTCGACGGATCCGCGAATGGCTGCCGCGCGGCCACACGCTGCGCCCCGCCGCATGGACGTACCGGCACCAGCGCATCACCGCGTTCGCCATCGTGCAGGCGCTCGGCATCGGCGTCTTCGCGCTCCTGCGTGGCTACGACATGGCGACCGCGGTGCTGTCCGTGCTCATCGTCGGAACTCCCGCGCTGGTCGGGCTGATGACGACGCTGCCGCGCACCATGCGCATGCTCTCGGTCGTCTTCAGCCTGATGTCGGCGTCGGCCACGCTCGTCGACCTGACCAACGGGCTGACCGAGGCGCACTTCCACTTCTTCGTCATGGTCGGCGTCGTCTCGCTCTACCAGGAATGGTCGGCCTTCGGCCTGTGCGTGCTGATCACCGTGCTTCATCACGCGGTCATGGGATTGCTCGCCCCGGGCACGGTGTACGCCAGCGGCACCCAGCAGGCACACCCCGTGGAATGGGCGATCGTGCACGGCGGCTTCATCCTCGCCGCGAGCGTCACGCACATGATTGCGTGGAAGGCGACCGAGGTGCAGGAGCAGCGGGACCCGCTGACCCAGCTTGCCAATCGAACCGCGTTCCTCGATCGCATGCGCGAGCTGCTGAGCCGGGAGTCGACCCCGGTGTCCGTTCTCTTCGTGGACATCGACAACTTCAAGGCGATCAACGACTCCGGCGGACATCACGTAGGTGACCTGGCGCTGCACCATGCCGCGCAGACGATTGCGGGCGTGCTGCGGACCGGCGATCTCGTCGCGCGCATCGGCGGCGACGAGTTCGCGGTGCTGACGCCGACGACCGCCGCGCAGGCGATGACCCTCGCCGACGGGATCGCGACCGCCCTGCAGGCGCCGTTGACCGTCGGAGACCGCGAGGTCTTCGTCGCCGCCAGCATCGGCGTCGCCGACGACGAGCTGGCCGACTCGCGCGAGCCCGAGGACCTGCTGCGCGACGCCGACCTGGCGATGTACCTGGCCAAGTCGCGCGGCAAGGACCAGGTCGTCACGTACACCGCCGGCATCGACAAGGACGTGCGCGCCCAGGCAGCGCTCGCGCAGGACCTGCGCGCAGCGCTCGAGCTCGCGCAGTTCGAGGTGCACTACCAGCCGGTGTTCGGCCGGCAGGACGGTCGCATGTGCGGCGTCGAGGCGCTGATCCGCTGGAATCACCCGGAGCACGGCCTGGTTCCGCCGGACCGGTTCATCCCGCTCGCCGAACGCTTCGGCGACATCAAAGCCATCGACGCCTGGGTGCTGCGCACGGCCGCGGTGCAGGTTGCGGCCTGGCAACGCGCGTTGCCCGGGTGCGCGGACCTCGAGCTTGCGGTCAATCTGTCCGCTGCCCAGCTGCGCGACCCCGACCTGCTTCCGCGCATCGCCGAAGCCCTGCACGTGGCCGGGCTGCCGGCGAGCTGCCTCGTCCTCGAAGTGACCGAGACGATGCTGCTGTCCGACCTCGATCTGTCGCACCGGCAGCTCGATGCGCTGCGCACGATGGGCGCACGGGTCGCCATCGACGACTTCGGCACCGGGTACTCGTCGCTGAGCTACCTCGCTCGGCTGCCCGCCGACCAGGTCAAGATCGATCGGTCGTTCGTGCAGGAGTTGACCAGCGGCGCCAGCTCGGTCGCCCTCGTGCGCGCCATCCTGGACATGGCCCGCGCGCTCGACCTGGAGGTTCAGGCGGAGGGCGTCGAGGAGGTCGAGCAGCAGGCGATCCTCGACGAGCTCGGTTGCGCGCGGTCACAGGGCTTCCTGCATGCGCGCCCGATGAGTGTCGCCGCGTTCCCGGACTTCGCGCGCACCGCCGACTTCGACGACAGCGTCGTGACGCCGATCGAGACGGCTCGCTACGGCGTAGCCGAGGAAGCAGTCTGATGGGCCTCGCCGACGGCGACCACAGATCGCTCGTGCAGCTGCACCTGGGGCATCTGGTCCTGCTCGCCACCTGGTTGTTGATCGTCGTCGTGGTCTACCTGTCCGGGCCGCGCAAGCAGCGCGACCGGCGCGTGACGCGTCGGCCGGCACCGGCACGCGGGCCGTGGCTGCTCGCCGCCGCGGGCGCGACGCTGGCCAGCGGCGTGATCCACCTGGTCGTCATCCGCGAGCACTTCGCCGAGTCGCTGCTCTACGGGTACTTCTTCCTCGTGCTGACCGCCGCCCAGGCAGGCTGGGCTGCGTGGGTCGTCGCCCGACCGCAGCGCGCGCTGCTGCTGGGCGGCGCGGCGGCGTCGCTGGCCGTCGTCGTGCTGTGGCTCGCCACCCGAACGGTCGGCATCCCGCTGGGTCCCGCGGCCGGTGAGAAGGAAGCGTTCGGACCGCTCGACATCGCGGCGTCGGCACTCGAACTGGCCACCGCAGCGTGCGCCTGCGCCGCCGTTTACGCGAGTCGACGCAGTGCGCGAGCCGTGGCTGCTCTCGGCATCGGCTGAGTGCACCGTCGGCGCGTGCGAGGTCGGTGACAGACTCGACGCGTGACGTCCTTCGGTGAGTTGGCGCTGCGCGACGAGCTGCAGCGCGCGCTGGACGCGCTCGGTTACGAGGAGCCGACACCGATCCAGCGCGAGGCCATTCCCGCGCTGCTCGCCGGCCGCGATGTCGTCGGCCAGGCCGCGACCGGCACCGGCAAGACCGCCGCGTTCGCCCTACCGCTGCTGCAGCAACTGACGCCCGGCGGTGCTGCGCCGCAGGCGCTCGTGCTGGTGCCGACGCGAGAACTCGCCATCCAGGTCGCCGAGGCGACGCACCGCTACGGCCGCCAACTCGGCGCGCGGGTGCTTGCCGTCTACGGCGGCCAGCCGATCGGCCGGCAGATCCGTGCTCTGGAGTCCGGCGTGGACGTCGTCGTCGCCACCCCCGGACGCGCCATCGACCACCTCACGCGCGGCACCGTCGACTTCGCGCAGCTGCGCACCGTCGTGCTCGACGAGGCGGACGAGATGCTCGACATGGGCTTCGCCGAGGACATCGAAGCGATCATGGCTCAGGTGCCGGGGCAGCGGCAGACGGTGCTGTTCTCCGCCACGCTGCCCAAGCGCATCGATGGGCTCGTGCAGCGCTACCTGACCCGGCCGGTCAAGGTGCGCATCCACCGCGAGAAGGGTGAGACCGGACCGGCCAACGTCCGGCAGGTCGCCTACCTGGTGCCGCGCCAGCACAAGGCGTCCGCCCTCGGCCGCATCCTCGACGTCGAGTCGCCGACCGCGACCGTCGTGTTCTGCCGTACCCGCGAGGAGGTCGACTCGCTCGGCGAGACGCTCGCCGCCCGCGGTTACCGCGCCGAGGCGCTGCACGGCGGTATGACGCAGGACCAGCGCGACCGCGTCATGTCGCGCGTGCGCAACCGCACCGCCGAACTGCTCGTCGCCACCGATGTGGCCGCGCGCGGACTCGACATCGACCACCTGACGCACGTCGTGAATTACGACCTACCGTCCGCGCCGGATTCCTACGTGCACCGGATCGGCCGGGTCGGGCGTGCCGGTCGCGACGGCGTGGCGATCACGCTCGTCGAACCGCGTCAGCACCGCCTGCTCAAGACGATCGAGAAGGCGACCAAGCAGAAGATCACTGTCGAGACGCTGCCGACCGTCGCCGACCTGCGCGCCCGGCGTCTCGAGCTCACCCGCGCCGCGCTGGCCGAGACGCTCGCCGACGGCGACAGCGAGCAGTACCGCGTCGTGGTGGACACGCTCACCGACGAGCACGATCTGATGGAGGTCGCGCTGGCTGCCGTCCGTCTGGTGCACGAGGCGAGCGGCGCGGACGAGACCGATGAGATCCCTTCGCCGAGTGCCGACTCGGCGGCCAGGCAGGATGCGGGCGAGCGCACGGCGAAGACGCGCGACCGCGGCCCGACGTCGACGGTGTTCGTCAGCCTCGGGCACGCCGCGAAGATCCGTCCGCAGGATCTCGTGGGCGCGATCGCCAACGAGACCAGCCTGTCCGGACGACAGATCGGCGCCATCGAGATCACGCACAAGTTCTCGACCGTCGAGATCCCGCAGGCCGCGGAGCGCGAGGTCATCGACGCGCTGCGCAACACGCTGATCAAGGGCCGTAAGGCCCGCGTCGAGCGCTACAAGCCGCCGGCGGAACGGCACGCGTCGAAGGCGGACCGACGCACGTCGGATCGCGCACCGAAGGCCAGGACGGAGCACCGATCATGAGCCCGCAGCTGCGTCCGGCGTTGAGCACGCTGCCCGCATACGTTCCCGGCCGCACCGTGCCCGGTGCCATCAAGCTGGCCAGCAACGAGACGCCCTACCCGCCGCTGCCGCACGTGCTCGAGCGCATCGCGGCCGCCGCCGCCGGCGCGAACCGCTACCCGGACTCGAACTCCACCCAGCTCGTCGGCGAACTCGCGGCGTGCAACGGCGTCGACGCCGCGCAGGTGCGCGTGGGCTGCGGCTCGGTGTCGCTGTGCACCCAGCTCGTGCAGGCCGTCGCCGACGCGGACGACGAGGTCATCTATGCGTGGCGCTCGTTCGAGGCGTACCCGATCATCACGACGGTCAGCGGCGCGTCCTCGGTGCAGGTGCCGCTCGACGGTGGGTACGTGCACGACCTCGACGCGATGGCGCAGCGGGTCACGGGCAAGACCCGGCTGGTGTTCGTCTGCAACCCGAACAACCCGACCGGCACCGCCGTCGACCGTGACGCGCTGGTCCGTTTCCTGCGCGCGGTGCCGTCCGATGTCGTCGTCGCGCTCGACGAGGCCTACCGGGAGTTCGTCGCCGACGACGCCGTGCCGGACGGGCTGACCCTGCTCGACGAGTTCCCGAACGTCGTGGTGCTGCGGACGTTCTCCAAGGCGTACGGGCTGGCCGGTCTGCGCGTCGGCTACGCGATCGCCGGCGATCCGGCGGTCGCCGCGGCGATCGCGCAGACGCAGGTGCCGTTCGCGGTCACCACGGTGGCCCAGGCGGCCGCGCTGGCCTCGCTCGAGGCGCCGGCGCAGGAGCAGATGCGCGAGCGCGTCGCCGAGGTCGTCGCCGAGCGCGAACGGGTCCGCGCCGAGCTGCTGCGTTTGGGGCACGCGGTGCCGCCGACCCAGGCGAACTTCGTGTGGGTGCCGCTCGGCGACACGACCACGGCATGGGCCGCCGGGTGCGAGGCGCGCGGCGTCATCGTCCGTGCGTTCGCCGGGTCGGGTGCCCGCGTCACGGTGAGCTCGCCGGAGGAGAACGACCGGTTCCTCGCCGCCGCAGCCGACCTCGTCTAGTCGGCCGACGGCGTCGTGCGCCGGCGGGCGACGCGCGGCAACCGCAGGCCGAGCAGCCGGGCAAGCAGGCCGAGGACGAACGCGAGGGCGAGGAACGGCAGCAGCGCCCCGAACGCCGCCGAGAGCGCGACCGCAGCCGTCACGAAGGCGTGCCAGCCGCGCTGTACGCCGCCGACGAAGCCGCCCGCGCGCGGCGGCGTCGGCTGGTGGTGTCGCGCCGCGACAACGAGATGGACGGTGACGCTCGCAAGGGCGGTCTGGCGGTCCAGCGCGCGCTGCTGTGCCTGCAACGATTCGAGATCGGCCTCGCGGTTGTTGATCTCCGACTCGATCGCGATGACGTCGGCAACCCGAGTCGCGCGACCGTAGAGTGCGCGCAGCCGGGTCAGGGAGTCCTGCGCGCTGTGTACCCGTGACGTCACGTCGGCGACGCGCTCGGTGACGTCCTGGGTCGACGACGAGCGCGACTGCTCGACACCGAGCGCGGCAAGTCGGTGCAGCACCTGGTCCAGCTGCATCGGCGGCACCCGCAGCTGAAGTGTCGCGGCAGGACGGGCACCCGCGCTGCGGTCGTCGGAGTCGATCTCGCCGCCGGTCCGCTCGGCGATCGCGCCGGCTGCGTCGGCCTGCGCGCCGAGCTGCGACGCGCCGCGGACGGCGACGGTCAGTTCTGCGGTCCGGATCAGCTGCCGCTCGAGCGGTGTCGTCGCAGCGGTGCGCGGCCGGTCGGCCGTGGTCGCACCGCCGGCAGCCGAGGCGGCCGCTCCGTGACGTGCCGCTGCTTCGTCCGCGCCGCTGCTCTCGGACGTCGCGGACCCCGAGCAAGCCGCGCACAGCGTCAGCGTCGCGACGAGCACCGGCAACAATTGACGAAGGCGAGTCATGCCCATCACGACGAGCCCGCGCGGCGACTGCGTTCGCGAAACCCGGTTGCGGTCAGGTCACGACGGCGCAGCGGCGGCAGCTTCCTGGACCGCGGCGGCGACCGCGCCGGGCACGGCGGGGTCGAACACCGACGGCACGATGTAGCTCGCGTTCAGCTGCTCGTCCGACACGCAGCGCGCCAGCGCCTCGGCTGCGGACAGCATCATCGGCACTGTCACGTCGCGGGCTCGCGCATCGAGCAGGCCGCGGAACACGCCCGGGAACGCCAGCACGTTGTTGATCTGGTTCGGGTAGTCGCTGCGCCCGGTGGCGAGCACGCCGGCCAAATGCTGTGCGGCGTCGACGTCGGTCTCCGGGTCGGGGTTGGCCAGCGCGAACACGACGGGCGACGGCGCCATGTCCGCGATCCACTGCGCCGGCAGCACGTTCGGCGCGCTGACGCCGATCACGACGTCGGCGCCGCGAAGTGCGTCGTGCAGATCACCGGTGACGCACTGCGGATTGGTGCGCGCGGCGAGCTCACGCTTCGCCGGCCCGAGCCGGGTGTCGTCCGGCGCCAGGATGCCCTCGCGGTCCCACACCAGCACGTGCCGTGCGCCGGCGGCGAGCAGCAGGCCGACGATCGCGGTGCCGGCCGCTCCCCCGCCGGCCACGACGATGCGTGCCGTGTCCAGCTGCTTGTCCGTGCAGCGCAACGCGTTGGTCAGCGCCGCGGTCACCACGATCGCGGTGCCGTGCTGATCGTCGTGGAAGACCGGGATGTCGAGTTCGGCGCGCAGCCGCCGTTCGATCTCGAAGCAGCGCGGCGCGGAGATGTCCTCCAGGTTGATGCCGCCGAAGCCCGGCGAGATCGCCCGCACCGTCCGCACGATCTCGTCGGTGTCCTGCGTGTCGAGGCAGATCGGCCACGCGTCGATGTCGGCGAAGCGCTTGAAGAGTGCGGCCTTGCCCTCCATCACCGGCAGCGCCGCGCCCGGGCCGATGTTGCCCAGCCCGAGCACCGCCGAGCCGTCGGTGACCACCGCGACGGCGTTGCCCTTGACGGTCAGCTTCGCGACGTCCTCCGGGTGCTGGGCCAGCGCCATCGACACCCGGCCGACGCCCGGCGTGTAGGCCATCGACAGGTCGTCGCGGGTGCGCAGCGCGACCTTCGGCTGCACCGCGATCTTGCCGCCGAGGTGCAGCAGGAAGGTGCGGTCGCTGACCCGGTGGACGGTGACGGTCGGCACCGCCCGCAACGATTCGACGAGCTGCGTCGCGTGCTCGCCGTTGGCCGCTGAGCAGCTGACGTCGACAGTGATCCGATCGGCGCGCGACTCGCTGACGTCGATCGCAGTGACCAGGCCGCCGGCGGCGCCGACCGCCGTCGCGAGTTCTCCGACGACCGACGCCGACGGCGGCGCGTACACCCGCACCGTGATCCCGTACGACGCACTCGTGGGCAGAGCTCTCGGCGGCTGCGTCGCCGCCGGCACGGAGTCGACCATGTCCCCATCCTTGCGCGCCGCGCCTGAGTCCCGCCTGCCCGGCCCGCAGCCGCAGTGACAAGATGGGAGGAGTGCCTGATCGAACCCGTCTGGCCGTCACAACGAGGTGACTCGCAGATGACTGACACGCACGCCGGCGCCCACGCCGGCGAGCCCGTCGCACCCCCCGACGACCCCGCAGGTCCGGATCCCGCGGTCTTCGCCCGGCGATACCTGATCCACGCGGACGCGCAGCTGCGCGGCCGGTCGAGCACCGCGTTGGCGTCGATCGCCCGCGATGCACTCGATTTCGGCCGCAGCCGGCCCTGGGGCACGACGCGGCTGCGGGTGGTGGACGCCGAGGAGTGGAGCGACACCCGCCGGCCGGTGCCGCGCGGGGGCACGGTGGCCGCGGGCGCGAACCCCGCCGCTGTCGACCCGCTGACGGTCATCGAGATCGTCTCGGAGGACGCGCCGTACATCGTCGAGTCGCTGCTCGCCGAACTCGCCCGGCACGGTTACCAGGTGCACCGGGTCTTGCACCCGCAGCTGGTCGTCACCCGCGACCCGCACGGCGCGATGACGCGCGTCCTCGACATCGACGACAACGGCGACGTGCCAGACGGCTCCGCTGTCGAGTCGTGGATCCGGATCGAGTGCGCGCACGTACCGGCCGACGACCGCGCACAGCTCGCCGACGACCTCGAGCGGGTCCTGGACGACGTCCTGCACGCCGTCGCGGACATGCCGCACATGTACCGGATGGTGCGTGAGCTCGCCGAGCAGCTGCGCACCGATCCGGGCCATTTCGACCGCGAGACCAGCGCCGAGGCCGGCGCCCTGCTCAGCTGGCTGGCCGACGGCAACTACCTCGTGCTCGGCCACGCCGCGTACTCGGCGAACGACCTCGCGAGCACCCATACCGAGCGGGAGGTCGCGAGCTCCGGCGTGCTGCGCGGCCGCGCGCGGATCTCGGCGCTCGAACTGCTGCCCGCCTACCGCAGCGGTGTGCCGCTGGTCATCTTCAAGTCGCCGCTGGTGTCCACGGTGCGCCGCTCGGCGCACTACGACTGCGTCACCGTCATCACCCCGGCGACGGAGCGCGAACCGTCGCTGATGCACGTCTTCCTCGGCCTCATCACCAGCGCCGAGGACGGCACCGTCGGCCGGGTGCCGGTCGTGCGCCGGCGGATCGGCGAGATCATGGAGCGCTCCGGCGTACGGGCGTCCAGTCACACCGGCCGCCGATTGCTCGCTGCGCTGCGCACGCTGCCGCGCGACGAGCTGCTCGAGGCACCGACCACCGACCTGCTGCGGCTCGCGCAGCTCGTGGCCGACCGCGCCGAGCACGGCGACGTCGGCGTGTTCGCGCGCATCCACCTGAACCGCGACTTCGTCAGCGTGCTCGTCTACTTCCCCGCAGACCGGTTCGGCCCGGAGACGCGGCGCGCCGTTCGCAAGGTGATCACCAAGTACTGGCCGGGCGAGATCATCGGCCGCGACGACCGCATCGTCGAGATGAACTTCGCGCGGATGCAGCTGCTCATCGCGGTGCGGCCGGGCACCCAACCGCCGTCGCCGGAGCGTCGCGAGGTGGAGGACGAGGTCTCGAAGGTCACCCGCCGGTGGAGCGACGACCTGAACGACCTGCTCGCCCTCGTCAAGGGCGAGGACGAGGCCGAACGGCTGGTCAGCACGTATTCCGCCGCGCTGCCCGAGGCGTACAAGGAGGACTTCGGTGCGGCCACCGCGGTGCGCGACCTCACCCGGCTCGGTGCGCTGCCCACCAACGACGGTCTGGCCTTCGACCTGTACACGCCCGGCGGGCACGACGCGGCCGACCGGCGGCTCAAGGTGTTCCGCACCGGCGGCGCGGTGTCGCTGGCGCGGGCGCTGCCGATCTTCACGCAGATGGGTATCGAGGTGCTCGACGAGCGCCCGTACGAGATCGCGCTCGGCGGTGAGCAGTCGGCGTGGATCTACGACTTCGGCCTGCGGCTGCCGGCCGGCGTCGACTTCGACGACGACCGCGCGCGCAACGTCATCGACACCGTGCGGCTGTTGTGGCGCGGCGAGATCGAGCAGGACGGGCTGAACGCGTTGGTCGTCCGCAGCCCCCTGACGTGGTGGCAGGTGAACGTCCTGCGTGCCTACGCCAAGTACCTGCGGCAGGTCGGCACGATGTTCAGCCAGGGCTACCTCGAACAGGCGATGGTCGACAACGCCGAGATCAGCGCTGCCGTCGTGGAGCTGTTCGAGTCCCGCTTCGCTCCGCACCGCGACGGCGAGGCGCCGGTCGTCGACGGGCAGACCAGCCGCGTCGAGCACATCGAGCAGCTGCTCGCGGACGTCGCGAGCCTGGACCAGGACCGCATCCTGCGCTCGCTGCTCGCCCTGGTGAACGCCACGCTGCGCACGAATGCCTACCGCACCGACGCGCCGGTTGGCGCCGCCGCGGGGCAGGTCGAGGGCGAACGGCGCACCGCGCTGGCGCTCAAGCTGGACCCGCGCCGCATCGCGGACCTGCCCCAGCCGCGCCCGCGCTACGAGATCTGGGTCTACTCGCCGCGCTTCGAAGGCGTGCACCTGCGCTTCGGGCCGGTCGCCCGCGGCGGCCTGCGGTGGTCGGACCGCCGGGAGGACTTCCGCACCGAGATCCTCGGCCTGGTCAAGGCACAGACGGTCAAGAACGCGGTCATCGTGCCCACCGGCGCCAAGGGCGGCTTCGTCGCCAAGCGGCTGCCCGATCCGGGCACGGACCGCGACCGCTGGCTCGCCGAGGGCACCGCGTGCTACCGCACCTTCATCTCCTGCCTGCTCGACGTCACCGACAACTACCGCACCGCCGAGGACGGCACCCAGCAGGTCGTGCCGCCGCCGCAGATCCGGCGCTACGACGCCGACGACCCGTACCTCGTGGTCGCGGCGGACAAGGGCACGGCGACGTTCAGCGACATCGCCAACGAGATCGCGTTCGACTACGGCTTCTGGCTCGGTGACGCCTTCGCCTCCGGCGGCTCGGTGGGCTACGACCACAAGGCCATGGGCATCACCGCGCGCGGTGCGTGGGAGTCGGTCAAATACCACTTCCGCGAGCTGGGCGTCGACACGCAGACGCAGGATTTCACCGTCGTCGGCGTCGGCGACATGTCCGGCGACGTGTTCGGCAACGGCATGCTGCTGTCCGAGCACATTCGGCTGGTGGCCGCCTTCGACCACCGGCACATCTTCCTCGACCCGGACCCGGACGCTGGCACGTCGTTCGCCGAACGCCGACGCCTGTTCGAACTGCCGCGCTCGTCGTGGGCGGACTACGACAGGTCGCTGATCTCCGCGGGGGGCGGTGTCCACCCGCGCACCGTCAAGTCGGTGCCGATCACGCCTGAGGTCGCGCGAGCACTCGGCCTCGATGCCCAGGTCACCGAGCTCTCCCCCGCCGAGCTGATCCACGCGATCCTGCTCGCGCCGGTGGACCTCTTCTGGAACGGCGGCATCGGCACCTACGTCAAGGCGTCCGCCGAGACCAACGCCGACGCCGGTGACAAGGCGAACGACGCGCTGCGCGCGAACGCCGACGAGCTGCGCTGCAAGGTCGTCGGCGAGGGGGGCAACCTCGGCCTGACCCAACGCGCGCGCGTCGAGTACGCGCGGCACGGTGGCCATATCAACACCGATGCCATCGACAACTCGGCGGGCGTCGACACGTCCGACCACGAGGTGAACCTGAAGATCCTGCTCGACCGCGCGGTGGCCCGTGGCGAGATCGACTGTGACGAACGCAATCAGCTGCTCGAGGCCGCGACCGACGACGTGGCCGCGCACGTCCTGCGCGACAACTACGAGCAGAACGTGCTGCTGGGCATGGCGCGGATGCTCAGCCCGGCCCTGCGCGGCGTGCACCTGCGGTTCATGCGCGACCTGCAGGCCGCCGGCGAGCTGGACCGCGCGCTGGAGTTCCTGCCGGACGACGCCGAGATGGCCCGTCGCGAGGCGGACGGCCTGGGCCTGCTGCCCCCCGAGAACGCGGTGCTCGTCGCCTATGCGAAGAAGACGCTGACGCAGGAGGTCGAGGACTCCACACTGCCCGACGAGCCGTACTACCAGCGGGTGCTCGCCGACTACTTCCCGAAGGCGATCGCACAGCGCTTCGCGGCCGACCTGGACAAGCACCCGCTGCAGCGAGAGATCATCACGACCGCGCTCGTGAACGACATGATCAATCGCTCGGGCACCACGTTCGTGCACCGCACCATCGAGGAGACCGGTGTGCCTGCCTCGCAGGTGGCCCGCGCGTACAGCGTGGTGCGCACGGTGTTCGACCTACCGAGTCTGTGGGCGCAGATCGAGTCGCTGGACAACGTGGTGCCCACCGCCGCGCAGCATGCGGCGTACAAGGAGATCCGCCGGCTCGTCGACCGCGCGACGCGCTGGTTCGTCGATGTGCGCTACCCGATCACCGATGTCGCCGCGGAGATCGAGCGCTACCGGCCGATCGTGCGCGATCTGGGTTCGGACTGCCCGCAGCTGCTGCGCGGCGTGGAACGCGACGCCCTCTACGCCGACGCCGACTCACTCATCGAGCTCGGCATCCCGCGCGAGCTCGCACTGCAGCTCGCCGAGCTGCTCAGCGCGTTCCTGCTGCTCGACGTCGTGGAGATTGCAGCGCGCAGCGGCCAGGACCGGCAGTCGGTGGCGCAGGTGCACTATGCGATCTCCGAACGGTTGAGCGTCGACAGCCTGCTGACCCTCATCACGGCGCTCCCCCGCGACGACCGCTGGTCGACGTTGGCCCGCTCGGCGATCCGGCACGACCTGTACGCCGCGCTGTCCTCGATCACGCTGGCCGTGCTCAACGACACCGACCCCGCGCAGCCTGCGGACCAGCGCATCGACACGTGGATCGAGAACAACGCCGCGCGGGTGCAGCGCACCCGCGCGACGGTCCGCGGCGGGGTGACCAAGGCCGCTGCCGACCTC
>NZ_CAXTQF010000027.1:27802-43709 GCF_964246335.1 uncultured Jatrophihabitans sp.
CCCCCCCCCCCCCCCCGCCGGCCCCCCCCCCCTCCCCCCCGGGCCCCCCCCCCCCCCGGGGGGGGGGGCCCGCCCCCCCCCGCGACGATCCGCGGCGCGATGATCAAGGACGATGCCGATCTCGCGACGCTGTCGGTGGTCCTGCGCATGCTGCGCAGCCTGCCCGGTCAGCTCGAGATCAGCTGACGCGCTCGGGCCCGGGCGAGTCCTAGGCGAGTCCGGGGATCAGGCCGCCGGGGTGACCGGCACCCGTGCCCACACGCGCTTGCCCGTGCGGGTGCTGCGTACCCCCCAGTCGCTGGAGATCGCCGCGACGATCGCGAGGCCGCGCCCGCCGAAATCCGAGTCGGCAGCGACGCGTTGCTGTGGCAGGTCCGAGCTGGGGTCGTGCACCTCGACGAACACGTGGTCGTCGAACACGTCCCAGTGCACGTCCAGACCGTCGCCGATCTCCCCCGAGGTGTGCAGCACGGCGTTGCCGACGAGCTCGCTGGCAACCAACAGGACGTCACCTATCGCGTCGTCGGGTACCGCGTGACGCGCGAGGTCGTCGGCGATAGCGGCTCGGACGATCGCAGCGCTCGCCGCATCGTGCTTCACCGCCAATGCACCCACGTCCATGGCTCCTCCCCGTTTTCGTCATGGACAGTTGTGCCCGGACGTCATCCAGAGGTAAACAGTGCGCACGTCACTATCCGGGCGTTTGGTACATCGATCGCGCCGCCCGCGGGCGGCGGCGGGACGCTCAGACGCGGGCGTCGAGCACGGCCCGGACCTCGCTGGGCCGGTCGGTGATGACCGTGTCGACGCCGAGGTCGAGCACGAAATCCAGGTCGGCGGGCTCGTTGACGGTCCACACGTACACCGGCAGCCCCCGCGCGTGGGCGCGTTCGACGAACTGCGGGTCGGCGCGCAGCACCTGCAGGCCGGGCCCGGCGATCGGGACGCCGGCCGGCAGGAAGGCTGCGCGGTGCGTGGGCAGCAGGCGCTCCAGCAGCAGGACGGTCGGCACGTCGGGCGCCATCAGCCGGACCCGGCGCAGTGCGGTCGGCGCGAAGCTCATCACCACGACCGGACTGGACATGTCCGCGGGTTCGCGCAGGCTGGCCGGCGGGCCCGAGCGGCCGGCCCAGCCGAAGCGGGCGAGGGTGTCGACGAGCGTCTTCTCCACCAGGCCGCCGTACCGGGTCGGGTGCTTGGTCTCGATCAGCAGCCGGATGTCGCGGCCGGAGTCACGGACCAGCCCGAGCAGCAGGTCGAGGGTCAGCACGCCGCCGCCGTGTTCCACCCGGTCAGCAGCGACGCCGGCGTGGTACGGCGAATCGTCGAGCAGCGCGTCCGCCGACGCCGGCAGGTCGCCGTGCCAGGACGAGAAGTCCAACGCATCCAGGGTGCCGAGATCCAGGTCGCTCACCGCGCCGTGCCCGTCGGACGTGCGGTCGACCCGGCGATCGTGCACGCACACCAGGTGCTCGTCGTGCGTCAACCGGACATCGCACTCCAGGGCGTCGGCGCCCGCGGCAATGGCCGCCTCGTAAGCGGCGAGGGTGTGCTCGGCGACGGTGTCCGAGGCGCCGCGGTGCGCGACGAGCATCGGCCGTGTCGGAGGCTGCCGGGCCGGCCTCACCGGACCGCTCCGGCGTACTGCCAGGGAGAGCACGTCATCACGGTCGCTCGCACGGGTGGCCAATTGGTGATCATCAGGTTATCGCCCGGTGAGCGGTAGTCGGCGTCCGACTCGGTCGCGTGGCCGCTCTGAGCTCAGGCGACGTGCGCCGGGCCGCCGTCCTCGCTGACCATCGGTCGCCGCGCGGCGGCCCAGGCCAGCATGCCGCCGTCGAGATTGCGCGCGTCGTAGCCCTGCTGGCGCAGCCAGGCGGTGACCTGCGCGGACCGTCCGCCGACCTTGCACACCACGACGATCGACGCATCCGGGGTGAGCGGGCCGGGGTCGTGGTTCATCTGCTGGGGCAGCTGCGCCATCGGGACGTGCAGCGCGCCGTCGATGTGCCCGGCCGACCACTCCTGCGGCTCGCGCACGTCGAGCAGCACGACGTCGCGCTCGGCGGGGTCGCCGGCGACCGCGGCGACATCCACGGCGGGCACGTTGTTCGGCTGCACGAAATCGAGCGTAGCTACTTGACCAGCCGCGAGAGCCGCCGGTCGGCGAGCGGGCGGCCTTCGGTCTGACAGGTCGGGCAGTACTGGAAGCTGCGGTCGGCAAAGCTGACCTCGCGCACGGTGTCGCCGCAAACCGGGCAGGGCAGGCCGGTGCGGGCATGCACCTGCATTCCGCTGCGCTTCTCCGACTTCAACGTCGCCGCTTTCTGGCCGACCGACCGTTCGACGGCGTCGTGCAGCGTCGTGTACATCGCCTCGTGCAACCGGGTGACCTCGTCGTCGGTGAGCTTGGCGGCGTTCTTGAACGGCGAGAGGCGCGCCGTGTGCAGGATCTCGTCGGAGTACGCGTTGCCGACACCGGCGAGTACCCGTTGATCGGTCAATGCCCCCTTGAGCTGCGCCCGCTGGCCGGCCAGCAGCCGGGCGAGGTCGTCGCGACTGATGGTCAGCGCGTCCGGTCCGAGCTGGGCGAGCCGCGGTACGTCGAGGGGATCGCGGACGACCCAGACCGCGAGCCGCTTGCGCGTCCCGGCCTCGGTGAGGTCGAACCCGGCGACCGGGCCGTCCTCGAACTCGGGATCCAAAGCCAACCGGAAGGCGATCGGGCCCTTACCGCCCGGGCGCAGCGCAGCGGCCGGCAGTGACTCGCGCCAGTGCAGCCACCCGGCCCGCGACAGGTGCGCGACGACGTGCAGCACCTCCCCTGCGGCTTCGGACGCGACGACGAGGTCGAGGTACTTCCCGTGCCGTGCAGCGTCGACGACGATTGCGCCGGTGAGCGCCGAGAGCGGGGGGTCGAAGGTCTGCACGGTGTTCAGCCCGGCGACGTCGACGCGGCGGATGGTGCGTCCCACCGCGCGCTCACGCAGGTAGGAGGCCAGCGCCTCGATTTCGGGAAGTTCCGGCATGGCCTGCGTCAGGCGAGTTTCTCGAGCGGGAACGTAATGCCGGTGGTGCTGTGGCAGCGGTAGCCGAACGGGTTCTTCGCGAGGTACTGCTGGTGGTAGCCCTCGGCGTAGTAGAACTCCTGCAGCGGGGCGATCTCGGTGGTGACCGCGCCGTAGCCGAGCCCGTCCAGCGTCTCGGCGAACACCGCCTTCGCCCGCTCGGCGATCTCGCGCTGGGACTCGTCGGTGTAGTAGATGCCCGAGCGGTACTGCGTGCCGACGTCGTTGCCCTGCCGCATGCCCTGAGTCGGGTCGTGCACCTCGAAGAACTTGGCGACGATCGTGGCGTAGTCGGTCTCGGCCGGGTCGAAGACCACCAGCACAGCCTCGGTGTGCCCGGTGAGGCCGGAGCAAACCTCTTCGTAGTCCGGGTGCGGAGTGACGCCGCCGACGTAGCCGACCGCCGTCGTCCATACGCCCGGCTGCTGCCAGAAGACCTCCTCGGCGCCCCAGAAGCAGCCGAGGCCGAAGACGGCCTGCTGGTAGCCCTCGGGGAACGGCGCCTTGATCGGCCGGCCGGTGACGTAGTGAGTGTCCGGCACGTCGAACTCGTAATGGTCACGGCCGGCCAGCGCGCGATCCGGGGTGACGAGCTCGGTCTTGTGACGTGAGAACAGCATGTATCCGAGGCTACGCAGGACGTACGCTCGGTGCCATGGACCGAAGGTGTCGCGGGAGCCGCTCGTGACGGCGCGCGGCGGGAGCTGCTGATGACTCAGTGGGGCCTGGACACCATCTTCAACCCCGCCAAGCGGCACATGGACGAGGAGAAGCGCCGCCTGCAGTCCACCCGGGAAGAGGTCGGCGACAACTCCGGCGGTCGGCGCATCGACCTGGAGTCGGGGAAGGTGCGCATCGCGGCGGGCGCTGACGACAGCGACGAGGACAGTGACGCGACGGCTGTCGGGGACGCCGACGAGCAGGACGCGGGGAGCACCACGCGCCGAGGGCCGAAGGTGCAGCGCCACCGCACGGGCGAGCCGACCCCGGCACAGATCCGGGCCGCCGCGCGGCGCGGCCGCAAGCTCGACTGACGCTGCGGGCCGAGGACGCTGCAGGCCGAGACGCTGCGGGCCGAACAGACCGCAGACAGCACAAACCCCCGGTGAGCGGGGGATTCACCGGGGGCCCGTGCTTCGCGTCGACATCGTTCCGGTAAGCGGGGGATTCACCGGGGCGCTGCCGTCGCCATCGTCCGATTCCGGTAAGCGGGGGATTCACCGGCACCGAACGATTGCTTTTGTGTCATCCGCGGCCTCTGCCCGGTGACGAGAACTACGATGACTTAGTCCGGAAATAAAGTCAAGGTGAGTTCTGAACTTTTTTCATGGAATTGTTTAGCTTGGTCCATCTGTCCAGCTAAACCGGACATCTAGGGTATTTTCCTAACGATAACCTAACGTCTGGCGAAGCTACAAGTACCCAGCGTAACCGAGCGCTCTAACACCTAACCCGGAAAATTTTTTTGCGACGCGCCGAGAGGCGCGCAGCCCCCGCTTTTCGGGGGCCGGGAGCTTTCGGCACCTTCTGGGCGAGGTGCCGAAACCGCCCATTCCGCTCACCGTACGTGCCCGGGCGCTGGCTACGGAACGAAGTCGAGGACCTGCGGGTCGTGGTCGCTGACCTGGTCGTGGAACTCCGCGTTAACATGCACGACCTGGTACTGCACCCCACGCACCTTCGGGGTGACCAGGATGTGGTCGAGCACCTGGCTGACCCCGTCATATACGTACGTGTACTGCTGGTCGACCGGCAGCCCGGTGATCAGGTCGGTCAGGATCGCCTTGCCCGAGCCGTCCGCCGTGCCGGTGCGCAGGGCCGCCAGCGCGGGGCTGAACTGGTAGTCGTTCAGGTCGCCGACGACGGCCACCTGCGCGCCCTTGTCGACGGCGAGCAGCTTGGCGACGAAGTCGTGCACGACCTGGGCCTGACCGGCGCGCTGCGTCGCGGATGCCTGCGCCGGGTACTGGTAGCGGCCGTCGGCATTCTGGTCGCCCAGCTTGGCGTCGAAGTGGTTGGCGACGACGAACACGTTCTTGCCGCGGAAGGTGAACTGGCCGACCAGCGGCTTGCGGCTGGAGTTCCACACGGGGTTGGTTGGGTCGATGCGTCCCGGCGAGAGGGTCAGCGCCGGCTGCCCGTGCTTCTTGACCACATCCGTGCCGTTCGTGGACCGGTTCGTCGACGGCGAGCCGGCATCGACGAAGGTGACCAGCGCGGGGTTGTAGAGGAACGCGACGCGGATGTTGCCGCCCGGCTGGCCGCCGTCGGAATCGTTCACCGGATCGATCTCGCGATAGTCGTAGTGCGGGCCGCCGGCCGCGATGATCGCCGAGGTGAGCTGGTTCAGCGTCTGGTCGGCCGCCACGACGCCGTCGTCGGTCGGCCCGTCGTTGTCCTGGATCTCCTCGAGCGCGACGATGTCCGGCGTGGCCAGATTGGTGACGACGCCCTTCGCCAGCGCGTCGAACTTGGTCTGGGGGTCCTTGGGCGACAGGTTCTCCACGTTGTAGGTGGCGATCGACAGCTGCTTCTTGCTCGCGGCCGTGGCCGTCACCGGCGCGAGTCCGTTGTGCTGCACCGTGCCGACCGTGCTCGCGGCGAGGTCGTAACCGCCGTAGAGGGAGTAGTCGAGCGGTCCGACGGTGGCGCCCTGCAGGACGTCACCCACGTCGAGGCCCAGGTTCGGCCCGGTCAGCGGCACGACCTCGAGCCGGCCGGAGGGCGTCTGGTTCTCCCCGAGCAGTTCGGTGCCGCCGCGGTACGTGCGGTCCTGGTTCGGCTTCGTGGTCACGTACTGCTCGCCGTAGGAGTCCGAGGGCCCGACGACGCGGGCGTCGTCGACCTCCACGCGCATGCCCTCGACCGACTCGAAGAAGTCCAGCGCCGAGCGGCTGGGCGTGATCGGCGTGTTCTCGATGTTCTTGCCGCCGAGGTCGGGCGCGTAGGTGTCGGGCACCGTGTCCGGGCCGAGCACGAGCGCCGCCGGCAGCGCGTTGCCGCTGGAGAGCACCGTCTCGGTCGGCTTGCTGATCTCGGTGACGGACAGGTTCGAGGTGGTGCTGGCGGAGTCACCGCTGGCCAGCGGGTAGTAGTCGTCGACCGTGCCGCTGACGAGCACCGAGTCGCCGGGCTGCACCGTCGGCGCGCTCGACGTGTAGACGAACACGCCCTCGCTCGTGGCGGAATTGGTGTCCGGGGTCGGGTCCTGGAACCAGAAGCCCTTACTGCCGGACGTGCGCAAGGCCGTGACGATGCCCGGGACGTTGGTCACCGTGCTGCCGTCCAGCGGCGAGACGAACGAGCTGCCCTGGATGTCGTGGATGCGCGTGCTGCCCGGCGTCGGGGTGCCACCGCCGCCGGTGCTCCCGGCGCCGGAGTTCTGCGGGGTCGGCGTCGCGACCGTGAAGTCCGCGGAGTTGTCGTCGGTGTCGGTGCCCGCCGCGGCCCGCTGCACGGAGGTCGTGTTGGTGGTCGGCGCGGCCGCGGTGCCCTCGTGCACCGCAGCGCCGTTCCAGCCGACGAGGTCGAGGATCGAGGTGTCGTTCGCGCAGTCGGCGGTGGTCTTGCACGTGAGGGGCGTCGTCCCGCGGACCAACGCGACGGTACCGCCGGTCCCGCTGATGTTGATGGTGCCGGTGGCGTCCGGGGTCGGCAGGTCGGCCGTGCCGCCGGTGCCGGCCGCTTCCTGGACGAGGTAGTGGCCGCTGGCCGGGGCGCTGCCGGACAGCGGTGTCGCCTGCCAGCTGGACGACGCGCTCGGTGCAGCCGAGAGGTACTGCACCGAGTAGCCGGACAGGTCCTGCGCCGTCGACTGCACGTTCTGCAGCTCGATGAAGTCGTTCTTCAGCGTCGCGCCGCTGTTGCCGCCCCCGCCGTAGGCCTCGCTGACGACCACCGTGTGCGACGGGGCTGCCTGTGCGGGAGGGGCTACGGCACAGGCGAGTCCGGCTGCCGTGAGGGCGACGGTGCCGGTCGCGACGAGGCCACGGATACGACGCACGATTCCTCCATGTTTCGAGTGATTCGCCCGAAGTATGGCGTGGAAGGATGGCGCGTGGGTGTCCAGCCGGTGACGGCGTGGCGATCAGGTGGAGGCGATCATGGCCTTCGCGACCCGGTGTCGGTATGGCAGTTCCGCAATGGCAGGGTTACGCCATGAATGTGCTGCTCATCGGTCCGCCCGGCTCGGGTAAGGGCACTCAGGGCGATCGTCTTGCCGAACGCCTGAACGTCGCGCACATCGCGGCCGGCGACCTGTTGCGCGACGAGGTCGAGAACGGCACCCCGCTCGGTGAGCGTGTCGGCGAACTCATGCGCAAGGGCGACCTCGTCCCGGACGCGGTGATCATCAGTCTGCTGATGCCGCGCGTGCTGGCGGCCGCCGACCGCAACGGGTACCTGCTCGACGGCTTCCCGCGCTCCGTGGAGCAGGCGGTCGAGGCGCGCAAGCTGGCCGAGATGGCGTCCGCCGGTCCGGACGCGGTGATCTACCTGGACGTGCCGCGCGAGGAGTTGAGTCGCCGCATCCTCGCTCGCGCCGACGTCGAAGGCCGCTCGGACGACAACCCGGAGACGGTCCGCAACCGGCTCAAGGTGTTCGACGAGGCGACGCACCCGCTGGTGGAGTACTACCGCGAACGCGGACTGCTGCACGTCGTCAACGCCGACCAGGACGAAGACGCCGTCACCGCCGAGATCATGAGTGCGCTGGAGTCCGTCGGCTGACCCAGCGCGCGGCGAGCGCTCGCGCTCAGTCCTCGCTGGATCCGGAGTTGTCGGAGCTGGCCTTGTCGTTCTCGGCTTCGCTCTCGCCTTCCATGTCCGGCAGCTTGCGCTTCATCACCTTGCCGGCCGGGTTGCGGGGGATCTCGTCGATGAACTTGATCTCGCGCGGCACCTTGTAGCGGGCGAGGTTGCTCTTGACGTGGTCCTTGAGCTTCTGCTCGTCTAGGTCGGCGCCGTCTGTGGTCACGACATAGGCCCGCAGCCGCTTGCCGTAGTCGTCGTCGTCGACACCGACGACCGCGACTTCCTGCACCCCGTCGTAGCTGCCCAGCAGGTCCTCGACCTCGGCCGGGAAGACGTTCTCGCCGCCGGACACGATCATGTCGTCGTCGCGGCCGTCGACGAACAACCGGCCCTGCTCGTCGAAATGACCCATGTCGCCGGTCGACATCATGCCTTCGACGGTCGTCTTGCTGCCGCCGCCGGTGTAGCCCTCGAACTGCATGGACGAGCCGACGAAGATGCGCCCCGACTCACCCTGCGCGACCTCGTTGTCGTCCTCGTCGAACAGCTTGATCTTCGTGCCCTGCGGAGGGCGGCCCACCGTGCCGGGTGCGTCGCGCATGTCCTGCGGTGTCGCGATCGTGGCGTACGCGACCTCGGTCGAGCCGTACAGGTTGTAGACGATGTCGCCGAAGGTGTCCATCGCTCGTTCGGCGAGGTCGGGCGACAACGCCGACCCGGACAGCGCGATGACGCGCAGCGAGTCGTGGCCGCGCTTCTTCAGTTCGTCCTCTTCCTCCAGCACGCGCGAAAGAAGGATCGGCACGGTGATCAACGCGTCGGCATCGTGCTCGTCGATGGCCTGCAGGGTGAACTTGGCGTCGGTCTTGCGGGCGGTGACGATCGTGTTGCCGAGACCGAGGGAGAGCATGGAACTGAGCAGCCCCCACGCGTGGAACCCGGGCGAGGACAGCACGATCTTGCGCCCCGAGCGCAGCGGAATCTTCGACAGGTAGCCGCCGGGAAGGGCGAGCGAGATCGCCATGTCGCGCGGGGCGCCCTTGGGCGTGCCGGTGGTGCCGCTGGTCAGCAGGATGATCTTCTGCTTCTTGCCGGGGCGTCGCGGGCGGCTGTCCTTCGCGCTCGCCATGAGGTGTTCGACGGTGCCCTCACCGGGCTCGTCGGCGTCGGTCCAGGCCACCCACTTCCCGCCGGACGGGTCGACGGAATCGGCAACCTTGGTGAACTCGTCGTCGTGGATGAGCGCGGTGACGTCCTCGCGGTCGCAGACGTCGGACAGTTGCGGGCCGGCGAAGTCGGTGTTGAGCAACAGCGTTCGCGCGCCCAGCTTCGCGCCCGCGAGGATCGCTTCGAACAGGTAGCGGTGGTTGCGGGCCAGGATGCCCAGGCCGTCCCCGCTCTGGAAGCCCTGGTCGAGCAGTCCGTTGGCGAGCGCGTTGCTGCGCTTGTCGAACTCGTCGAAGGTCACCTCGCCGAGTTCATCGATGATCGCAGCGCGGTTGCCGTAGCTGGCGACGGCGAGGGACACGGCACCGCCGGCCGGGCCGTACTCGGCGACGTCACGCAGCGGCCCGACCAACTTGTGCGGCGGGGTCAGCGCCACGCCCGGCCCGCGCGCCTGCAGCAGGGTGGCCGCGTAGGCGGCTTCCTGACCGGCTCGTTCGACTACCTGACGCGCGAGGGCGAAGATGTCCACCTCGTGTTCCTACCAGCGAGTAGGCACTTCGCCTAGCCGAGATTTCGGGCAGCGACGGCCCGTGCCGGGGCCGGGCGCAACGTGGCAGCGTCGCGTCTCTGCAACGCCGCGCAGCGGCGATGCGCGCGGCCGATCCGCGCACCGGCCAGTAGGCTGGCGCCGCGAATTACGCTGTTGCCGGGCTGTGCGGGTCTGGCCCGGACGCCGCATTGGTATGGATATTGAGACACGTGAACCCGGGAATGCGCCGCCTACCGTCGCCGGCGATGCACCACCGCAGCGGCGGGCAGGTGCCTTCGGAACGCCTGCGGGGCACCCCGTGACGCGCATCGGGCCCGCTCCCGGCCTGCAACGAGCCGGGGCGCGGCTGCCGATCGACGAGTACACCAGCCGGCTGTGGCACCGCCGGTGGTTCATCAACGCGTACGCGAGCGCGTCCAACTCGGTCGGCTACCAGGACAGCTTCCTCGGCCAGGCATGGCAGCTGCTGACGCCACTGCTCAACATCGCGGTCTACTACCTCGTCTTCGGGCTGCTGCTGCAGACCAACCGGGGTGTCCCCAACTTCATCGCGTTCCTGACGGTCGGCGTCTTCGTCTTCGCGTTCTGTACGTCCTCGCTCACGTCGGGCGCCCGGGCCATCACCAGCAACCTCGGGCTGGTGCGGGCACTGCAGTTCCCGCGCGCCGTCCTGCCGTTGTCTACCACCCTGGTCGCACTGCTGCAGCTGCTCTACTCGCTGGTGGTGATGATCCCCATTCTTCTCGTCAGCGGGGAGCCGATCACCTGGCACTGGCTGGAGCTGATACCGGCGATCGCGCTGCAGTCGATGTTCTGCCTCGGGCTCGGGTTCGTCGCGGCGCGCCTGGGGGCCAAGATCCCCGATACGGCCCAGGTCCTGCCGTTCGTCGCGCGGATGTGGATGTACGCCTCGGGCGTGATGTACAGCGTTGCGGTGTTCACCCAGAACTCGCCGAAGTGGGTCGGCACGGCGCTCAACGTCAACCCCGGGACCGTGTACCTCAAGCTGGCCCGCAGCGCGCTGCTGACCGGCAACCCCGCGACGCCGACCGACTGGCTCCTGGGATTCGCGTGGGGGGTCGGACTGCTCGCGACGAGCTACCTGTACTTCTGGCGCGGAGAGGAGGAGTACGGCAATGTCTGACCCCGCACGGGCCGAGCGCATCCACGAGCTGGCGGCAAGTGTCGCACTCGAGCCCACGGCCGAACCCGCCGAGCAGACCGTCGTCGTCGACGACGTGCACCTCGTCTACCGGGTCGTCGGCAAGGGCAAGAAGGGCGGCGGCCCGGCGGCAGCGCGGCGGCTGCTGCTGCGCGAACCGCAGCCGGGGCAACGCTCCATCCATGCGGTCCGCGGCGTCAGCTTCGCGGCCTATCGCGGCGAGGCGATCGGTCTGATCGGACCGAACGGCTCGGGCAAGTCCACGCTGTTGCGTGCCATCGCCGGGCTCATGGCGCCGTCCCACGGAGCGGTCTGGACCCGCGGCCAGGCGTCCTTGCTCGGCGTCTCGGCGGCCATGATGGCGGGGATGTCCGGCGACCAGAACATCGTGCTCGGCTGCCTGGCCATCGGCATGACGCCGGACGAGATCATCGAGGAGTATGACGCCATCACCGAGTTCGCCGGCATCGGCGAGTTCGTGCACATGCCGATGAGTACCTATTCCTCGGGCATGGGTGCGCGGCTCCGGTTCGCCATCGCCGCCGCCCGCGCCCCCGAGATCCTGCTCATCGACGAGGCGCTGGCGACGGGTGACGCCAGCTTCCGGCGGCGCAGCGAGAAGCGCATTCTCGAACTGCGCGAGCAGGCCGGCACGGTGTTCCTCGTGAGTCACGGACTCGGCATCATCCGTGAGACCTGTACTCGCGCGATCTGGCTCGAGAAGGGCCGCATAATCCTCGACGGCGACGCCGACACTGTCGTCGACGCCTACGAGAACCGTCACGACCGAGGTCGCCCCCACGCGCCCGGCCCCTACGCGAAGTCCGGAGAACAGAGTGTCCACGCCGAGCCCAGTTCTTTCTAGGCCGACGGTCCCGGGCGGCTTCCCCAAGCTCGCCACCGGCGGGTCGATGCTGCGCCGTCTGACCCGCCGCAGCACCGCGCTCAAGCGGTGGGGCGCCCGCCTGCTGATCGCGCTGATCGCGCTACTCGTCGTGGCGGTGCTGCTCCGTGTCCTCATCGCGATCGCGACGAATTACATGTGGTTCGACTCCGTGCGGGCCGGTTCGGTCTACACCACGACCATCGAGGCCAAGGTGGTGTTGTTCGTCGTCTTCGGCGTGATCGGCGCGGCGATCGGCGCCGCGACGCTCATCGCACTGCGCCGGGTCCGTCCCGGCCTGGAGTTCTCCGCCGATCTGGACACCTTCCGCTGGACGTTCCGCCGCTACGAACGTCATTACGGCAGGCTGCTCGTCGCCCTCGCCGCGATCGTGCCCGGCATCCTCGTCGGCCAGCGCGCCGCCGCAGGGTGGCAGACCTATCTGTTGTGGGCGCACAGTGCGCCCTTCCACACGACGGACCCGACGTTCCACAAGGACAGTGCGTTCTTCGTCGAGGTCTATCCGTTCCATCAGATGGTGATCGGGCTCCTGCTCCAGGCCGTGGGCTACAGCCTGTTGATCGCGCTGATCGCCGGTTACTGGTACGGAACCTGGCGGCTGCGTCGCGGGCGGCAGAAGGTCACCGCAGGCATGGTGCGGCTGATGTCGGTGTTGACGGCCGGGTACCTGGTACTCAAGGCCTTCGGCTACTGGGAGTCGCGGTACTCGATCACCACGTCGGCTCGCGGGCCGGTGACCGGCGCGGGCTACACGGACGTCAACGCGACGCTGCCTGCGGCCTACGTGCTGATGTCGTTGGCGATCCTCGGTGCGGCGGCGTTGATCGTGAACGCCGTCGCTGTCGGCCGCGGTCGCCGGATGCTCGGACATGTCCGCGGCTACGTCAGCGTCGTCGCCCTCTTCGTGGTCGTCGCGCTGCTGGCCGGCAGCGCGTGGCCGGGATTGCTCTTCCATTTCCGCGAGGCACCGAGCGCGTCGAAGCTGGACCTGCCGGAGATCAAACACAACCAGCAGGCCACCCGCGCCGCCTTCGGTCTCGACGGCGATGTCACGACCGTCGGCTACAACTCCAACTCCTCGAACACCGGCGACAGCACGCAGATCACGCAGCTGGCCGGTACGACGGCGCAGACGCCGGTGATCGACCCGAACCAGATCTCGCCGACGTTCAACGTCGAGCAGCAGCTGCAGGCCTACTACGGATTCAAGTCCACCCTGGACGTCAGCCACTACACCGTCGCGGGCAAGTCGCAGGACGTCGTGCTGGGGGCGCGCGAACTACGCGCCGGCGGCATCCCCGGCAACAGCTGGGTGAAGACACATCTCGTGTACACGCACGGCTACGGCATCGTCGCCGCACCGACGACCCAGGTGGACCCCAGCACGCAGAGCCCGGTGTTCCTCGACGGCGGCATGCCACCGGCGCGCCAGATCCCGGTTTCGCGTCCGCAGATCTACTTCGGCCAGGCTTCCGGAAGCTCGTACGCGATCGTCGGCCAGCCGGCCGGCAGCAAGCAGAAGCTCGAGTTCGACCACCCGGCGGGCAGCGGCTCGAGCAAGTCCGCGCACACGACATACACCGGGCACGGCGGCATCCCGATCGGCTCGGGCTTCCGTCGACTGCTGTTCGCCGTCCAAATGCACAACGCGAACATCCTGTTCAGCTCGGAGCTCAACAGCGCGTCCCAGTTGCTGACCGTTCGCAATCCCGCGGCCCGGGTCGCGAAGGTGGCGCCATGGCTGACCCTCGACGGTGACGTCTATCCCGCGGTGGTCGACGGCAAGATCAAGTGGATTGTGGACGGCTACACGACATCGAACAGTTATCCCGACTCGCAACAGATCAACCTGCACTCGGCGACCAACACCACGCTCGTCGCCAACGGCGCGTCCAAGGCGCAACCGAACACCAAGGTCAACTACCTGCACAACTCGGTGAAGGCCGTCGTCGACGCCTACACAGGCCGCGTGTCCCTCTACGAGTGGAACCAGCAACAGCACCCGGACGCCCTGCTGCACGCCTGGGAGTCGGCGTTCCCGAAGCTCGTGCAGCCGCAGTCGCACATCCCGTCCGCGTTGCTCTCGCAGATGCGGTACCCGACGGATCTGTTCAACGTGCAGCGTTCCCTGCTGGCCCGCTACCACGTGACCCAGCCGGGCAACTTCTACAGCGGCAACGACTTCTGGTCGGTGCCCACGGATCCCACGACCACGGCTACGAACTCGATCAACGCCACGTCCGGGGGGTCGGCGAGCGCGCCGCTGCCCTCGCGCTACATCTCGATGTCCGCGGACGGGTACGGAGCGCAGCGCTATTCGCTGTCCAGTCCGATGGTGACGCTCAACGGCCACCAACTCGCGGCGTTCGTCTCCGTCGATTCCGAACCCGGACCCGACTACGGCAAGTTCACCGTGCTGCGGTTCCCGGCCGGGGCCGGCGGAGAGGCACCTTCGCAGGTGCAGAACGACATCGAGTCGAACACCGCGATCACCGAGGCGCTGACACTGCAGCGTGGCGGTAACTCGAAGGTCGTGCTCGGCGCTCTCGCAGCGGTTCCGCTGGCCGGTCGCATCCTCTATGTCGAGCCGGTGTACACGAAGTCCAGCGGCAGCGCGTCGTTCCCCATCCTGCGACACGTGATCGCGTTGTACGGAAACGGGGATCCGTCCTTCCAGAACACGCTGAACGCGGCACTGGCCCAGGCCATCCGGTCGGCGTCCGGGCGGAACTGATGCGCGCCGCTTCGTCGTGCGGACTGTCGGTCAGCGGGGCGCGGCGCGTTCGAGCCATGCGACCAGATCCGCGGTGACCTCCTCGCGGTTGGTCTCGTTGAGGATCTCGTGCCGCGCGTGGGCGTAATAGGCCTCACTGAAGTCTTCGATGCCGGCGGCGCGTAGGCGGTCGGCGAGTTCGCGCACGGCTGTCGCGCCGTTGGAAACCGGGTCACGCCCGCCGGACGCGAGCAACACGGGCAGCGTCGACGGCAGCGCGTCGAGGTCGGCAATGCCGTCGAGCAGGCACTGCACCATCTGCGCCATGTAGCCGTAGGTGAGCAGATGATTCGTGCCGCAGTACGGGTCGGTGAGGTACTTGTCCACCTCCGCGTCGTCGCGCGACAGCCAGTCGAAGGGTGTTCGAGCTGGTTCGAAGGGTTCGTTGAACGGACCCAGGGCGTCCATCGGCTGGTCGGCCATGCCCGCGTCGACGGCCTGCTGCAGATCGGCGCGCATCTGCTCGGCGCCGGCCATGACACCGAGTGAGCCGGACAGGGCAAGCGCGGCAATCGTCTGCGGGTGCTGTTCGGCATAACGCAACGCAATGATCGAGCCCATCGAGTGGCCGAACAGCAGCACGGGCGTAGCGGTCTCGGCCGCGACATCGACCAGCTGGCGCACGTCGGCCACGATGCCGTCGAAGCCGTGCGCTCCCGCGAGACCCACTCCGGTGCTTTCCGACGTGCGGCCATGACCGCGATGGTCCGGGGCGAACACCGCGAAGCCTGCTGCGGTCAGCGCGCCCGCGAATCGGCTGTAGCGGCCCGAGTGCTCGGACGCGCCGTGCGCCACCACCACCGAAGCGCGAGGTGGCCCGTCGGGAGCCCAGTGGCGGTAGAAGATCTCGACGCCGTCGCTGTCGACGAATGTTGCCGTATCGGTCATGCGGAACTCCTCGGTGGCTTGAGGCGAGCGTTCCACAAGCTTGGCTGGGCCACGAGAGTTGATCAATTGGCCGCGGGCGGTATCGGGTTGCGGTTGCGTTCGGTTTGGTTTGTTGAACAGCGCAGCGACGAGGAGTTGACTGGCTGGCCTGTTGCCGCCTTCGGGTGGCGGTCACGCTTCGCTCACGTGGCTCTACCCCCCGTGTTTGTTGGGGTAGAGGGTTGTCAACGTGCCGTCAACCCGGTAGAATCGAATACATGAGCGATACGCTGGTGGCAGGGCACGCGCTGGGCCTGCTCGCCGCTGCGCACACGCTGCTGGACGACCTATTGACCGTTGATAGGACTGGCGACACCGACGACGAGGTGCTCGCGGTGCTGCGCGAAACCGAGCGGCTGCGCCGGCGCCTGGACGCGGTCGATTACCGGGGGATTCACGAGGCTGAGCGGCGCGGACTGCCGCATGCGCACGGCTGCAAGACCACGGGGCGGCTGTTGGAGCAGATGCTGCGGGTGAATTCCACCACCGCCCATGACCGGGTCAAGGCTGCCGCGGCGGCTGGTCCGCGTACCGGGTTGACCGGCGAAGCGCTGGGCCCGGTATTCCCCCACGTCGCCGCCGGGCAAGCCCAGGGTGTTGTCAG
>NZ_CAXTQF010000028.1:0-42460 GCF_964246335.1 uncultured Jatrophihabitans sp.
ATCAACAGCAGATTTTGGCCGCTGGGGCGACCGTAATCTGCTGTTGATCACGGAGAAGGCGGCGCGAGCGGCAGGGGTCAGTCGAGACCGGTCACTCGGGAGGCGGTCAGAGGATGGGCGCGGGGGTGTACGTGGCGGCGTCCGGGTCGCTCGCCAGGACGGCGTCGACCTGCCCGACCACGGCGCGCACCTGGTCGCGCGCGACCCCGGTGAACGACAGCGGCTCGGCCAGCAGTCCCTGCAACGTCTCGGCGGTCAACCCGAGCCGCGAATCAGCAGCCAGGCGGTCGAACAGCTCGTTGCGCTCGGTGCCCTTCTCGCGCATCTCGAGCGCGACGCCGACCGCGTTCTCCTTGATCGCCTCGTGGGCGGCTTCGCGGCCGACGCCGGCGCGCACCGCGGCCATAAGCACCTTCGTCGTCGCGAGGAACGGCAGGTAGCGGTCGAGTTCGCGTTCGATGACGGCCGGGAACGCGCCGAAGTCGTCGAGCACGGTCAGCGTCGTCTCAAGCAGGCCGTCGAGCGCGAAGAACGCGTCGGGCAGCGCCACGCGGCGCACCACCGAGCACGACACGTCACCCTCGTTCCACTGGTCGCCGGCCAGCTCGCCGGCCATCGAGGCGTAACCGCGCAGGATCACCGCGAAGCCGTTGATCCGCTCCGCGGACCGGGTGTTCATCTTGTGCGGCATCGCCGACGAGCCGACCTGCCCCGGCCGGAAGCCCTCAGTGACGAGTTCGTTGCCGGCCATCAGGCGCAGCGTCGTGGCGAACGACGACGGCGCCGCAGCCACCTGCACGAGCGCGGAGAGGACGTCCCAGTCCAACGAACGCGGGTAGACCTGCCCGACGCTGGTCAGCGTGCGCGCGAAGCCGAGGTGCTCGGCCACGCGCTGCTCCAACGTTGCCAGCGCATCGGCCGAGCCCAGCAGGTCGAGCATGTCCTGACCGGTGCCGACCGGGCCCTTGATGCCGCGCAGCGGGTAGCGGGCGACGAGGTCGTCCAGGCGGGCGAGCGCGACGAGCAGCTCGTCGGCGACGGTGGCGAACCGCTTTCCCAGGGTCGTCGCCTGGGCGGCGACGTTGTGCGAGCGGCCGGCCATCACCAGCGCGTCGTACTCCGCGGCGCGCCGCGCGAGACGGGCCAGCACGGCGAGCACCTTCGTCCGCACCTGCGTCAGGGACGACCGCACCTGCAGCTGCTCGACGTTCTCGGTGAGGTCGCGGCTGGTCATGCCCTTGTGGATCTGCTCGTGCCCGGCCAGGGCGGCGAACTCCTCGATGCGTGCCTTGACGTCGTGCCGCGTCACCCGCTCGCGGGCGGCGATGGACGCGAGGTCGACCGCGTCCGTGCCCCGGTCGACGACGGCCTGGTACGCCTCGATCGCGCCGGCCGGCACCTCGGCGCCGAGCTCGGCCTGTGCCCGCAACACCGCCAGCCACAGCTGCCGTTCGAGCACGACCTTGTGCGCCGGCGACCAGGTCGCGCGCAGCTGCGGCGAGGCGTAGCGATCGGCCAGCACGTTCGGTATCGACGAGCTGTCACTCGGCGGCGAGGTGGTCACGTGACCATTGTCCCGGGTCAGCGCAGGCTCACCAGCCGAGCGTCACCGGCGAGTCCGGTGACCGCCCCCTGGGCGATGTCCGTGCCGCTGACGCCGGCCACCTGTACCTGGACGACGTACCGGCCGGCGGCGTGCTCGGCGTAGACGGTGACGTTCGCGCCGTTGTCCAGCTCGGCCAGGGTGACCGGCTGGCCGGTGGCGCCGCGGCGCACCAACACCTGCACCGTCAGCCCGTGCCCGCGGGCGGTGTACGTGCGCGACCACAGGCCACCGGGCGACAGCGGTAGGCCCGGGCGGAGCAGCTGCGTGGCCGCGGACGCCTGCCGCACCTGCGGGAAGAACGCGTGCACGGCGCGTCGGAACGCCGCGGGCACCTGCTGCTGCGCGTAGCACGCGGACTGCCCGTCGTCGGCCTCCGGACACACCGGCGGCTTGGTCAGCACCGGCAGCGCGTCGAACACCTGGTTCTGGCCCGGCACGGGGGCCGGTGGCGACGGCGTGGTCGACGCCGGCGAGGGGCGCACGCTCGTCCTCGTGGACGACGGGCCCGCGGTCGGCCGCGGGCCGGTCCGGCCGTGCACGATCACGCCGACGACGACCAGGGCGAGCGCCACCACGGCGGCCAGCACACCGAGCCGGGAGCGCCGGCGCGGTGCGGGCTCGGCCAGCCCTTCGGTCGACGCCTGCGTCGCGGGCACGGCGTCGCGCGGCTGCTCGGGCGGGAACTCGCGCGGCGCGGAGTCGTCACCGACGACGAAGTCGACCGGTCCGTGGTCGCCGGTGTCGCGATCGCTCATGCCGCCGCGAGCCGCGGGTCGGCGGCCAGCCGGCCGAGCGTAGCGACGGTGACGGCCGAACTGCCCTGCGCGCCGTACGGCTGGCTGGCGCTGATGTGCACGGTGTGGTGTTCGGCGACGACGTCGACGTAGAGGTTCTCGCCGGACGAACCGGCGCCGCTGCCGGAATCGTTGTGATCGCCCGCGGCAGCCGGCCGGACCTCGATCTGCAACAGCACGCCGTGGTCGACCGCGAGGATCTCGCGCTGCACGACGCACGGGCCGGGCGCGCGGCCGTGCCCGAGCGCGGTCGAGGACGTCTGCACGTCGACGCCGGGCAGCAGCGACGACAGCGCGGAGGTCACCTCGCCCGGCAGTTCGTGGACGGTGACCGGCTGCAGGCGGTACGCGCACTGCCCGGGCGCGATCTCGTTCGTCGTCGGCGACGGCGCAGCGACGACCGGCGCGGTGTAATCGCTGCGCTGCGGCGAGGGCGAGCCGTCGGCGGCGTGCCGGTGCGTGGCGAACGAGCGCGAAAAGAGCCCCAGCAGGACGAACACGACCGCGGCCGCGGCGATGGGCCCGCGGCGGCGCAGCCACGGTGGCGTGTGGCGGCCGACGGATGGGTCGGCGGTCCGCACGCCTGCGGCGGAACGATCGGGTTCCCGCGGCGGCGCGGCCTCACCGACGACGAAGTCGACCTCGGCATCGCCGGCAATGTTGGTGCCGACGTCGCCGCCCGATCCGGCGGCGGTCGCACGCTCGTCGCCGGCCACCCGACCAGCGTAGGTCCGGTTCGCGGCGGCTGGTCAGCCGCTGACCTCGCCGCGGACCGCGCGCTCGGCGATGTCGGTGCGGTACTGGCCGCCGGGCAGCTCGACGCGGGCCAACAACTCGTAGGCGGCCGACCGCGCCGCCGCGAGATCGTCGCCGTACGCGGTGGCGCACAGCACCCGGCCGCCGTTGGACACGACGGCGCCGTCGTCGCGCCGCCGGGTGCCCGCGTGCACGATGCCCGGCTGCTCGGTGCCGGTGAGGACGTCGCCGGTGCGCGGCGCCGCGGGATAGCCGGCGGCAGCGAGCACGACGGTGACGGCCGCGCCGTCGCGCCATTGCGGCGCGGCGACGTCGGCGAGCGTTCCGGTGGCCGCGGCGCGCAGCAGCGACCCGAGCCCGGAGTCGAGCAGCGCCAGCACGACCTGGGTCTCCGGGTCGCCGAAGCGTGCGTTGAACTCGACGACGCGCGGCCCGGCGCCGGTCAGTGCCAGCCCGATGTAGAGCAGCCCGGCGAACGGCGTGCCGCGGCGCGCCATCTCGGCCACGGTCGGCCGCGCGACGCTGCGCACGATCTCGTCGGCAAACCCCGCAGGCAGCCAGTCCAGCGGCGCGTAGGCGCCCATGCCGCCGGTGTTCGGCCCGGTGTCACCGTCGCCGATGCGCTTGAAGTCCTGCGCGGGCAGCAGCGGCAGCACCGTCGTGCCGTCGGTGACGCAGAACAGCGACACCTCCGGACCGTCGAGGAACTCCTCGATCACTACCCGCCCGCAGGCCGCTGCGTGCGCTTCGGCGAGCGCGCGGTCGTCGGTGACGACGACGCCCTTGCCCGCGGCGAGCCCGTCGTCCTTGACCACGTACGGTGCGCCAAATTCGTCCAGCGCGGCGGCCACCTCGTCGGCTGTGGTGCACACGCGCGCACCGGCGGTCGGCACCCCGGCCGCGGCCATGACGTCCTTGGCGAACGCTTTGCTGCCTTCGAGCTGCGCCGCCTCGGCGGACGGGCCGAAGCAGTCGATACCCGCGGCGCGCACCGCGTCCGCCACGCCGGCCACCAGCGGCGCCTCGGGGCCGACGACGACCAGCTGCGCGCCGCACTGCGTCGCGAGCGCCGCGACGGCGGCGGGATCGGTGACGTCCACGGCGTACTGCTCGGCGACGGCAGCGGTGCCGACGTTGCCGGGCGCGCACGCGAGGGAGGTGACCGTCGGGTCGGCGGCGAGCGCGAGGCACAGCGCGTGCTCGCGGGCGCCGGAGCCGATGACGAGGACGCGCACGGCACGCGAGCCTAGCGGGACGGTTCGCGCTGCGACGGACCGCGCGGTCCGCGCGGGCCGGCCGAGGGCGGCGCACCACAAACGGCTGACGCCGGTCCTAGAGGATTGCCCGCGTCCGTGCGGGCAATCCTCTAGGACCGCAATGGCACGGTGCGTACCCGGTGCCAAAACCCCACGGAACCGGGTCGCCGGCTCGCCGAGCGGAGCACCGGCAACCTAGTCGAGCAGGTCGCGGACCGCGATCGTCTCGTCCCGGCCCGGGCCCACGCCGATCGCGGAGATCGGCGCCTTGCTCATGTCCTCGAGCGCCTGCACGTAGTCGCGGCAGTTGCGCGGCAGTTCCTCGAGGGACTGTGCAGCGGAGATGTCTTCATGCCAGCCGGGGAACGTCTCGTAGATCGGCACCGCGCGGGCGAACTCGGCCTGCGTCATCGGCAGCTCGTCGTGCCGCACGCCGTCGACGTCGTAGGCGACGCACACCGGCACCTCGTCCATGCCGGTCAGCACGTCGAGCTTGGTGAGCACGAAGTCGGTGACGCCGTTGATGCGCGAGGCATATCGCGCGATCACCGCGTCGAACCAGCCGCAGCGCCGCGGCCGGCCGGTGGTGGTGCCGAACTCGGCGCCCGCGTTGCGCAGCTCCTCGCCTTTGGCATCGAGCAGCTCAGTCGGGAACGGCCCCTCGCCGACACGCGTCGTGTACGCCTTGACGACCGCGATCACCCGGCTGATCCGCGTCGGCGGGATGCCGCTGCCGGTGCACGCGCCGCCGGCCGTGGCATTCGACGACGTGACGAACGGGTACGTGCCGTGGTCGACGTCGAGCAGCGTGGCCTGACCGGCCTCGAGCACGACGGTTGCGTCGTCGTCGAGCATCTGGGACAGCAGCAGCGACGTGTCAGCGACCATCGGCCGCAGCCGGTCGGCGTAGGACGCCAACTCGTCCACCACGGCGTCGATCTCGAAGCCCTTGCGGTTGTAGATCTTGACGAGCGTCTGGTTCTTCAGCTCGAGCGCGCCAGCGACCTTGGCGTGCAGCACGTCGTGGTCGAACAGGTCCTGCACGCGGATGCCGATGCGCGACATCTTGTCCGCGTAGGTCGGGCCGATGCCGCGGCCGGTGGTGCCGATCCGCGAGTTGCCGAGGAACCGCTCGGTGATCTTGTCGATGGTGCGGTTGTACGGCGCGATGACGTGCGCCGACGCGCTGACCACGAGCGCCGAGGTGTCGACGCCGCGCGCCTCGAGACCGTCGATCTCCTCGAACAGCACGCTCGGGTCGATGACGACGCCGTTGCCGATGATCGGCATGCAGCCGGGCGTCAGGATGCCGGACGGCAGCAGGTGCAGCGCGTACTTCTCCCGCTGTTCGCCGCTGCCGATGACGATGGTGTGGCCGGCGTTGTTGCCGCCGTTGAACTTGACGACGGCGTCCACCCGGCTGCCGAGCAGATCCGTCGCCTTGCCCTTGCCCTCGTCGCCCCACTGGGCGCCGACCAGCACGACTGCCGGCATGTGCTCACCTCGCGTTCGCCACGTTCGCGGCCCCGGAAAGGGTAGACGACCGCCGGTGCGCGGGTCCTAAGCTCACCGGGACGAGAGGGGTGCACCGTGCCGGATGATGTGGACGCTCGGTTCGAGCAGGCGCAGGCGGACGTCAAGACGTTGACCAGCAGGCCGAGCAACGACGACCTGCTGACGCTGTACGCACTGTTCAAGCAGGGCACTGCGGGCGACGCGTCGGGCAGCAAGAAGCCGGGGCGTTTCGACCTCGTCGGCAAGGCGAAGTACGACGCCTGGGCGAAGCTCGCCGGCACCTCGGCCGCCGATGCGAAGACGCGGTACGTGGACAAGGTCGACGGCCTGCTCGGTCGCCGCTGACATCCCCGTGATCAACAGCAGGAAATGCGCACCAGGGCGACCAGAACCTGCTGTTGATCAGCGAGGGAGATAGCTGGTCAGTCGCTCAGCGCGGCGAGGGCCTCGGGATCGCTGTCGTCGAGCAGCTTCGTGCAGCGCTGCGCCTCGTCGTCCTCGCCGATCGTGGCCGCTGCACGGGCCAGCGCGTAGATGGCGCGCAGCACGCCGCGATTCGGTTCGTGCGACCACGGCACCGGACCCTGGCCACGCCATCCCGCCTTGCGCAGCGCGTCCAGCCCGCGGTGGTAGCCGGTGCGCGCGTACGCGTAGCCCTCGATCGCACTGCCGCGCGCCAACGCACGCTCGGCGAGCGTCGCCCACGCGAGCGACGACGTCGGGAACGCCGCGGCCACCGACTCCGGGTCGTCGCCGGCCTCGAGCCGGTCGGCGGCCGGGTCGATGGGCAGCCGCGTCGGCGGGTTCAGCAGATCACCGTGGTGCGTCACGCCGCCACCGACTTCCCTGCGGACTGCAGCGCCTCGCACGCCTCGACGACCCGCGCCGCCATGCCCTGCTCGGCCAGCTTCAGGTACGAGCGCGGGTCATAGGCCTTCTTGTTGCCGACCTCGTCGTCGACCTTGAGCACGCCGTCGTAGTTGGTGAACATGTGCCCGGCGATCTCCCGGGTGAACGCGTACTGCGTGTCGGTGTCGACGTTCATCTTGACCACGCCGTAGCTCACCGCGTCGCGGATCTCCGACAGCTGCGAGCCGGACCCGCCGTGGAACACGAGGTCGAACGGCTCCGTCTTGTCGTACTCCTCGCCGACCTCGCGCTGGATGTCGCGCAGGATCTCCGGACGCAGCTTCACGGCCCCGGGCTTGTACGAGCCGTGCACGTTGCCGAACGTCGCGGCGAGGATGTAGCGGCCGTTCTCGCCGAGGCCGAGCTTCGCGGCGGTCTTCAGCGCGTCGCCCGGTGTCGTGTACAGCTTCTCGTTGTCGTCACCACCGTGCACGCCGTCCTCCTCGCCGCCGACGACGCCGATCTCGAGTTCGAGCACGAGACGCGCCTTGGCGGTCTTCGCGAGCAACTCCTCGGCGATGTCGAGGTTCTCGTCGAGGTCGATCGCCGAGCCGTCCCACATGTGCGACTGGAACAGCGGCGGCCGACCGGCGTCCACGCGCTCCTGCGAGATCGCGATGAGCGGCCGGACATAGGTGTCCAGCTTGTCCTTCTGACAGTGATCCGTGTGCAGCGCGACGTTGATGTCGTACTTCGCGGCGACGACGTGCGCGAACTCGGCAAGTGCCACCGCGCCGGTGACCATGTCCTTGACGCTCAGCCCGGAGCCGAACTCGGCCCCGCCGGTGGAGAACTGGATGATGCCGTCGCTGCCGGCGTCGGCGAAACCCTTCAGTGCGGCATTGATCGTCTCCGAGGACGTGCAGTTGATCGCGGGATACGCGAAGTCGCCTGCCTGGGCGCGGTCGAGCATCTCGGCGTAGGTCTCGGGCGTGGCGATCGGCATCGGCGTCTCCTCGGTCGTGCGGTGGCGCGGTTCGCGCCCGAGTATCGCGCACCGCCGACTCCGCGATCGGCGAACGCAGGCTGAACCGCACCTGACCGCCGGCCCCGCGCGGGCGACGAGGCTCCGTAGAGTCGCCGCATGCTGCTGGCGAACCCGATCAGCCCGGACTCCCTGCTCTCCGGGTCCGGCGCCCTCGTCGTGCTCGCCGTCGTCCTGTTCGCCGAGTGCGGGCTGCTGCTCGGGTTCTTCCTGCCCGGCGACACGCTGCTGTTCGCCGCAGGCATCCTGGTGGCCACCGGCGACACGTCCACGTCGCTCGCCGCGTTCCTGATCGTCGCGCCGATCGCCGCGATCATCGGCAACCTGGTCGGCTACGCGATCGGCTACCGTGCCGGCCCGGTGGTGTTCGACCGACCGCGATCACGCATCTTCCGGCCGGAGTTCGTCGACCGGTCGCACCGGTTCTACGAGCGGTTCGGGTCGTGGACGGTGATCATCGGCCGCTTCGTGCCGATCGTGCGGACGGTCGCGACCGTCATGGCCGGCGTCGGCCGCATGCGCTTCGGTCTCTACGCGCTCTACAGCACCGTCGGCGGCATCCTCTGGGCCGACGGCGTCATCCTGCTCGGCGACGCACTCGGCAAGATCCACTTCGTGCAGCAGCACAAGGGCGACATCGACTACGTGATCCTCGTCGTCGTGGTGCTGACGCTCATCCCGGTCGTGCTGCACGCGATCCAGGGACGGCGCGGACGGGGCGACAGCGCGGCCCGCTAGCCTGAAAACCGTGACATCGGGCGGGCAGGTGGCGACCGCACCAAGCCAGGACGGGCAGGGCGGCCGCGGGCTCGGCACGCCGCGCAAGCTCCCGAAGGGCGGCCTGCGCGTCGTCGCGCTCGGCGGCATCAAGGAAATCGGCCGCAATATGACGATGTTCGAGTCGGGCGGCCGGCTGCTCGTCGTCGACTGCGGGATGTTGCTCGGTAAGACCAACTCCCCCGGCATCGACATCACGCTGCCGGACTGGTCCGCCTTCGCCGCGCGGCTCGACGACATCGACGCCATCGTCCTGACACACGGACACGAAGATCACATCGGCGCGCTGCCCTACCTGCTGCGCGAGCGGCGCGACATCCCGGTCTACGGCTCGCGGCTCACGCTCGCGCTCGTCGCCGCGAAGCTCGACCAGCACCAGATCAAGGCCGACCTGCGCCGCGTCGAAGAAGGCGAACGCCTGCGCACCGGCGCGAACGACCTCTGGGATCTCGAGTTCTTCGCCGTCAACCACTCGATCCCGGACGCGCTGGCCGTCGCGATCCGGGTCAACGGCCACACGGTGCTGCACACCGGTGACTTCAAGATGGACCAGACGCCGCTCGACGGCCGGCTCACCGACCTGCCGGGATTCTCGCGGCTCGGCGACGAGGGCGTCGACCTGCTGCTCGCCGACTCGACGAACGCCGAGGTCGGCGGGTTCATCCCGTCCGAGCGCGACGTCGGGCGCGTCGTCAACGACGTCATCGATAAGGCGCGTGGGCGGATCATCGTGGCGTGCTTCGCCTCGCACGTGCACCGCGTGCAGCAGGTGATGGACGCCGCAGCACAGGCTGGTCGGGTCGTCGCGCTCGTCGGCCGCTCGATGGTGCGCAACATGCAGATCGCGCGCGAGCTCGGCCTGCTGCACGTGCCCGACGGCCTGCTCGTCGACCTCAAGACCATCGACGACCTGCCGTCCAACCGCATCCTGCTGATCTCGACCGGCTCGCAGGGTGAGCCACTGTCCGCGCTAACCCGGATGGCCAACCGCGACCACCAGAGCATCCGCATCGACAGCGACGACACCATCCTGCTGGCGTCATCGCTGATCCCCGGCAACGAGACGTCTGTCGGCCAGGTGATCAACGGGTTGTCCAGGCTCGGCGCGACCGTCGTGCACAAGTCCACCGCACTGGTGCACGTCTCGGGCCACGCGCCGGCCGGCGAGCTGCGCTACCTGCTCACCGCGGTGCGCCCGCGCAACCTGATGCCGGTGCACGGCGAGTGGCGGCACCTGCGCGCGCACGCCGCGATCGGCCGGTCGATGGGCCTGCCGGACGAGCGGATCATGCTCGCCGAGGACGGCACCGTCGTCGATCTCGTCGACGGACTGGCCACGGTCACCGGCAAGATCGGCGTCGGCTACGTCTACGTCGACGGCCTCGAGGTCGGCGACATCGGCGACACCACGCTCAAGGACCGGCTGATCCTCGGCGAGGACGGCTTCCTGACCATCCTCGTCGCCGTCGACCTCGCGGCCGGCAAGGTGACGTACGGCCCGGAGATCACCGCGCGCGGCTTCAGCGACGACCCGGCGGCACTCGACCCGATCACCGCCGAGCTGACCGAGGTCGTGGAGAAGGCGCTGGCCGACGGCGTGTCCGACACCGCCGCGCTGCAGCAGCTCACGCGGCGCACGGTCGGGCGCTGGGTGGACCGCGAGTACCGCCGCCGGCCGATGCTCATCCCGATGATCGTCGAGGTCTGACCTACTCAAGGATCTTCCGATGCCTACCGCGCAGTCCCGGCCGCAGCCGTGATTACCCCGCCGCGCTGGTTCCGCGAGTGGCAGGCGGCCGGCGCCGACCGCGCCCGGTACGCCCGGGTGATCCGCAGCCGACCGAGCCGCCGTCGCGGTTGACATCGCGACCGAGCGACGCAGCGCGCTGGGGCTCGAGTTGACCGCTACACGAGGTCGAACCGCGCCCGAGCGGCCATCCGTCCCCTAATTGTTCAGATCGAAGTGGACCGAGGTGTTGGTCTTGTCCCAGTAGACCTTGTTCGTGCCGTCGGTGTTCGACGGGTCGTCGTTGTCGTCCTGGGTGTTGTTCGAGCCGTCCCAACACGCGAACACGTCGTGGTGCGCCGTGTTCTTGCCGCCCACGCAGATTGCAAACGCTCCCTGCGGCACCTTCGGGACGGTGAAGCCGGCGCCGTCACCCTTGTGCTGCCGGACACTTGCAACCGTTTGAACCGAGCCGCTGCCCGTCGTGATGACGTCGACCTCCACCGTGGCCGGATCCGCGTGGGCGACCGTTCCTGTCACCCGGCCCCACTTCAGCACGTCGAGCGCGATACCGCTCGTGTTGCCGGCGCGCGGGGTGTAGACGTCGTCGCCACCCTCGAGCCCGAAGGGGTCACCGGTGTACGAGGTGTTGCCGTCGAAGTAATTCGCCGGCTGCTTGCGTCCGTTCCAGATCGTCGACCCGCGCCCGGCATCGTGGCTGACGACGACCACCTCGTAGGACCCCGAGTACAGACCGGTGAAGGCGTAAGACCCATTGCTCGCCGGACGCACGCTGCTGTCGACGAAGCCGCGGTTGCCGTACACCTGCACCGTGGCGTCGGTGCTTCCGTGGATCACGCCGCTGATGCCGGCCCCGGCAGGCAGCGCGATGCTGAATGAGCGGAAGCCGCCGCGACTCAGCGCGAACCGGCTGCGCGAACCACCGGTGTAGGCGTGTCCGCTGTGGTAGCAGCCGCGCAGGTAGCCGTAGCGGTACCCGCCCTGTCCGGCTCCGGAGGGTTCGAAGCACGCCGCGACGTGCGCACTGGGATGCGAGATGCCCCGACGGGCCCACAGCCCGGTCGAACTGGTGCGCACCGTGTACGCGTTCTTCGTCTTGCCGCGAGTGATGACGACGGGCACGCCGTGCAGCGGGCGGCCCCGACCGTCGGTGACCCGGCCGGCGAACACCCGGTCGTGGGTGTTGCGGGCAGTCACGACGGGCACGACGCCGTACGCCGACGCGGCGTGGTTGGTGCCCACGGCCTGCACGAAGTACCAGTACGTCTTGCCGGGCTTGACCGAGCTGTCGGTGAACGACGACCGGTGCAGGTTGTTCGCCACTCGCTTCGCGCCGTGCCGCGAGTCGCTGGTGTTGCGGTACACCCGCATGCTGCGCAACCCGTGCTTCGACTCGTGCCACGCGATCTTGGCGTGGGCACGGTGCGCGGATGTCGTCCGGCCGGTCGCCGTCAGCTTGGTCGGCGCGGCCGGCGGCGTGTGCGCAGCCGAGCTCGCGGTGGCGGTCGCGGCCACACCCGTCAGACAGCCTGCGACCACGAGACCGACGACGGCCGTCCGCCCGCCGAACCGAATGATTGAATGCATGCGTTTCCTCCCCCGAGCGCGACGCGCCAGCTGATGATTCAGTGCGAGAAGTCGAAGGCGAGGCCCGACGTCGTGTGCCCGGCAGTGACGGGCACGGCGTCGTCGGCTGACCCGTCGTAACCGGGGCCGGCGTCCACCTGGTGGCCGCCGGAACCGCCGACCCAGCAATACGTCTCGGCGGCTCCGCCCGCGGTGTGCTTCGCCGTCGCGCACACCGTGTAGTCCGCCGCCTCCAGCCTGCCGAACGTGAACCTGCCGCCGGGGGCCGTCGATGTGCCGAAGTCCTGCTGCTCGAAGTCGTCCGAGGTGACGTGGACTTTGACGGTGCTCGCCACCGCACCGCTGACCGTCCCGCTGATCGCGCCGTACGCCGGCAGGTGCAGGTCGATGTGCCCGGTGTTCCGCCCGGCACTGGTGGGCACGTACCAGAAGTCGTAGGCGTCATCGGGGCTGCCGTCCCAGTCCACGCCGGTGCGATCGCGGTTGTCCCAGGCCTGCGGCGCAGCACCGCCGTCGCGGTCGCGCGCCACCAGCAGGTACCGGCCCGGCTTGAGACCGATGAAGCTGAAGGTTCGGTCCTCGGGGATTGTGTACTGCGTGGCCACGTGGTGCGCCGCTGTGTCGTACAAGTAGACATTCGCGTCGCTGGTGCCGGTGATCGTGCCGCTGATGCCGCCGGCCGCGGGCAATGCCACGGTTACGGCGCGGAACTCGCCCTCGCCCAGCCGCAGCTTGCTCCTGTGGCCGCCGACGAACTGATGACCGCGGTGGTAGCACCCATCGCGGTAGCCGCCCTTGGACAGGCCGCCCTGGTCGGGGTCGCCGGACTGGAAGCACACCGTGACGACCTTCGTCGTCGGGATGTGCGCCGAGAAGAAGCCGTGACGGTCCGTACCGCCGCCGATACCGAAGCCGCTGCCGGTGTCACTGCCCTCGACGTCGACGTCCGCGTCGTAGATCGGCGTGTTGCGCGAGTCGGTCACGCGTGCGGACATCACGCGCCGGTACTGCGTCCGGGACGTGACGACCGGCAACACCGCGTAACCCGAGGTGCGGTGGCTGCGACTCGTCGCCTGCACGAAGTACCAGTACGTCCTGCCGGGCTTGACCGAGCTGTCGGTGAACGACGACCGGCGCACGTTGTGCGCCACCCGCTTTGCGCCGTGCCGCGCGTCGTGGGTGTTGCGGTACAGGCTCACCCCGCGCAGCCCGTGCTTCGACTCGTACCAATTGATCGTCACATGCGCCCGGTGCGCAGACGTGGTATGCCCGTTCGCGGTCAGCTTGGTCGGCGTCGCCGGCGCGTGCGCGCTGCCGGCCGCGGCGGCACGCGCAGCGCCCCCGGCCAGACACCCCACGACGACAGCCCCGACGACGGCAACCCGACCCGAGACGCGCATGATCGACTTCACAAAAGCCCTCCCCCGTAGGCGCCGACCAGGACTCGGGGGACGGCGCCCGCAGATCATGTATCAGCGCAAGATCGCCGACAACAACCGTGCATCGAGTCGGACAAATTCGGTCGCATGCACCATGGACAAGTCGACACAGGGCGGACATCCGCGGCACACGCGAGGCACGAGATGGCGCACAATCGACGTCATGACGGCAACGACCTCGATCCGGCCCGGCGAACTCTCGCCGCGCCGCGCCGTACCCCGCGAGATCGTGCGGCCGCACTACGTCGGCACCTGGCCGGACACGCCCGCCGACCGCCAGGACCCGATGGTCAAGGACGCCGACACCATCGCGCGCATGCGCGTCGCGGGGCGCATCGCCGCGGACGCTGTAGTGGAGGTCGGCCGGCACGTCGCACCCGGCGTCACCACCGACGAGTTGGACCGCATCGGCCACGAGTTCCTGATCGCGCACGGCGCGTACCCGTCGACGCTCGGCTACAAGAACTACCCGAAGTCACTGTGCACCAGCGTCAACGAGGTCATCTGCCACGGCATCCCGGATTCCCGGCCGTTGGACGACGGCGACGTCGTCAAGGTCGACATCACCGCCTACATCGACGGCGTGCACGGCGACACCTGCGCCACGTACTACGCCGGCACGCCCGCACCGGAGATCCGCGATCTCGGCGAACGCACCCACGAGGCGATGATGCGCGGCATCCGCGCCGTGCGCCCGGGCCGGCCGATCAACGTCATCGGCCGGGTGATCGAGTCCTACGCGAAGCGCTTCGGCTACGGCGTCGTGCGCGACTACACCGGTCACGGCGTCGGGCCGTCGTTCCACACCGCGCCGACGATCCTGCACTACGACGAGCCGCGCTCCACCACGATCATGGAGCCGGGCATGACGTTCACGATCGAGCCGATGCTGGCCCTGGGCGGCGTCGACTGGTTCATGTGGGACGACGACTGGACGGTGCTCACCAAGGACGGCTCGTGGGTCGCGCAGTGGGAGCACAGCCTCGTCGTCACGGACGACGTCGCCGAGATCCTGACGCTGCCCACCGGCGGGTAGCGAAATCTAGCGTCGTCTTGCGACGGCAGTAGAGACGCCGATACTTCGATAGCCGGCGTCCGGTCGACGATGCTTGTTAGATTCTCGTGAGATTGGGCACGTTGCCGGTGACAGAGCGCGGGGCGATGTTCGGAGTCCCGCCGTGCGCATGCGAGCCCTGGTCAGTGGTGTCACCACCGGCTGCGCGTTCGCTTTCGCGCTGACCCTCGCCGCGACCCCGGCCTTCGCGGCGTCGGGCGATGTCACCCCGCCGTCCGTGTCCAGCTTCACGATCGTCCCCGGCACGGTGGACGACGGGTACCAGGACGCCAGCGCCACCGTCGTGACCCGCATCGTCGATACCGGCGGCAGCCCCACCGCGACGCAGAGCGGCTTCGCGTCCGGCACGCTGACCTTTGTCAACGGCACGACGACGTTGGGCCCGGTCTCGTTCAGCGGCGACCAGCGCGTGGCCGGCACGGCCGTCGACGGCACCTACGACCTGACCGTCCCGGTGCCGCAGGGCACGCCGGCCGGCACCTACACACCGACCGTGACGCTGACCGACGTGGCCAACAAGTCGGCCACCACCACCGCGTCCGCGTCACTGACCGTCGTGGCCACGACTGACAGCCAACCGCCGGTGATGTCCGGCACCGTGTCGCTGACGCCGTCGAGCCTCGACACCACGTCCGCCGGCCAGGACACGCACCTCGCGGTGCGGCTCACCGACGCGCTGTCCGGCGTCACCGACGCGACGGTCGTCCTCACGAACCCGGCCGGCGGCACGACGCCGGTCCCCCTCGACCGGACATCGGGCAGCGCGCAGGACGGCATGTGGGCGGCCGACGAACCGTTCACCCCGCACGACCCGGCCGGCACCTGGACGATCTCCGCCTTGACCGCGCACGACGCCGTCGGTAACGCGCTCAATCAGACGACCGGGCTCGGCGCCGCGGTGACCGTGCACAACACCACCGACAGCGCCGCACCGAGGATCACGGCAGTCACGCCGCCGAGCGCCGTCGTCGACACCTCGAGCGGCGACGTCAGCGTCGTCGTGCCGGTACACGCAACCGACGACCTCTCCGGGGTCACCGACGGCTCGCTGACCTTCACCTCGCCGGACGGGACGCAGACGGCCTTCGGCTCGTTCGGCAGCGCACCGGACTTCGGTACCGCGCAGGACGGCGTCTGGAACGTCTCGGTGGACGTGCCGGCCCGCAGCGAGAGCGGCACCTGGACGCTCGCCTACGCCGACGTCCGCGACGCGCAGGACAACGACCGCGGCTACGACATCTCGGACGTGCCGCCGCCGAGCGCCGAGCTGCACGTGAGCTCCGCGCCGGACGCCGCGGCCCCGACGCTGACCTCGGTCGACGTCGGTCCGTCGCAGGTGTCGACGAGCGCGAACCCGGACGGCTCGGCGAGCGTGGTCGGGCACGTGCGCTTCGCCGACGACGTCTCCGGCGTGGCCGAGGCCGACGTCGTCTTCGCCGGCCCGGACGGCACCCCCGACACCGACGAGACCGCGGTCGTACGTACCGACGATGTCGGCGCACTCGTCGACGGCACGGCGAAGAACGGCACCGTCGCGTTCGCCGCGAGTCTGTCCGCGCCGGCCAGCGGCGGCTGGCACGTCGCGAGCGTCACGCTGACCGACCGGGCCGGCAACGCGCAGACGTTCACACCGACTGTGACGGCACATACGTCGTTCACCGTCACCGCGGCCGGCGCCGACACCAGCAAGCCAACGATCTCCGCGCTGCAGCTGACGCCGGCCAGCGTCGACGCGAGCCAGGGCGCCCCGCAGGTGACGGCCACGCTCGATGTCGACGATTCCGGCAGCACGGCGTCCGGCGTCGCGTTCGCCGACGTGACGCTCGAGTCGCCGTCCGGCGACGACGTGCTGTTTGCCTTCACCGGACCACCCGCGTCCGGCGACACGGTGCACGGCACGTTCCTCGACCACGAGTCGCTGGGCCGTTTCGCCGAGGCGGGGACGTGGCGGGTGGTGTCGGCCAGCGTCACCGATGCGGCCGGCAACGAGACCGATTACGACGCGACGTCACTGCCGAGCGCTCTGCAGCGCACCGTGGTCGTCGCCGCGGCCGCGGACACCACCGCGCCGAGCGCGACGAGCGTGGCGGCGCGCGCGTCCTCGGTTGACGTGAGCGCCGGCGCGCCGGTCACCTTCGACGTCGCGGCCGGTGATGACCACGGCGGGGCGGGCGTGTTGTCCGCGTCGCTCTCCCTGACGGACCAGAGCGGCCGGACGATCACCGGCACGGGCAGCATCGGCACGCCGTCGCCAACCGCCACCGTGCCCGTCGACGTCCAGCTCCCGGCCACCAACACGACCGGCACCTGGACCGTCACCACGTTGAGCGTCACCGACGGAGCGCACAACACGCAGACCTACACCGGCGCCGCGCTGACCGGCCTCGGCGGCACGCACGTCGTGTCGGTGACCGGCCGCACCGACACCACCCCGCCGGGCGCGACGTCGTTCACGCTGACGCCGGGCACCCTCAACACCTCGGCCGGCGCGGTGGACGCGGCGGCGCTGGTGCACCTGACCGACGCGTCCGGCGTGGCGAGCGCATCGGTCGGCGTCACCGGCCCGCGCGGCCAACAGGCGCTTCGCGGTGCCCTGCAGCTGATCGCCGGGACGGCCGCCGACGGCTGGTGGCAGGCGAAGTTGACCTTCCCGCGCTACCTCGACTCGGGCACGTGGTCGGCTGCGCTGTCCGTGGCGGATGCGGCCGGCAACACGGCAACCGTCGACGCGGCGCACCTCGGCGCGGGCGGCACGCTGAGCATCACGAGCACTGCCGACAACACCCCGCCGGCGGTCACCGCCCTGAGCGTCAGCCCGTCGGCGCTGACCGCCGACGCTGCCGACCCACGCGTCTCGGTGAGCGCCACGGCCACCGACAGCGAGTCGGGCGTCGCGTCGGTGAGTGCGACGTTCACGTCGCCGGGCGGCCGGACGCTCACGCCGTCGCTGACGTCGAAGAACGCCGGCACGGCGGGGGCGCTAACGTTCACCGGCAGCGCGCTGCTGCCGCCCGGTGCCGACCCCGGGCAGTGGACGCTCAACTCGCTGACAGTCGTCGACGCGGCCGGCAACTCCACCACCTACAACGCGACGCAGCGTGCTGCTCTGAGCAGCGGCTTTGCGGTCACGACGGCCGGCACGCCGGGCGCGCCGACGAACGTCACCGCCCGGCCGACCTCGGCGACGCGGATGCTCGTCGACTGGACGCCGCCTGCCGACACCGGCGGCGCGGCGATCACCGGCTACACCGTCAGCGGCGCACCGGGCGGCGCGTGCACCACCACCGCGACGGCCTGCGTCGTCGACAATCTGACGCCGGGCACGGCGTACACGTTCACGGTCACCGCCGCGAACCGCATCGGCGCCGGCCCCGCCTCGGCCACCGGCGCCGCCGCCACCACACCCACCGGGCCGCCGTCCGCGCCGGGTGCCGTCACGGCCGTGCGCAGCGGCGTCAACACCGCGCTCGTCAGCTGGACGGCTCCCACGTCCAGTGGCGGCTCGGCGATCAGCGGCTACGTCGTCACGCCACTCGTCAAGGGCGTCCCGGCCACCGCGACCGACGTCGGCACCGCGACGAACGCGACGGTCAGCAACCTGCAACGCGGCGTCGACTACACATTCCAGGTCGCGGCCCGCAACGTGGCCGGCCTGGGCACAGCCGCACGCACCACCGAGCCACTGGTCCTGCCCGCGACGGTCGCGTCCGCGCCACGTGCGGTGAGCGTCAGCGCCGGGGACGGCACGGCGACGGTCCGCTGGAGCGCGCCGCTCGACGACGGCGGCGCGGGCGCGCTCGAGTACACGGCGTCGGACGGCGCCGGCCACTCGTGCAGCGCGGCCGGCACGTCGTGCACGGTCACCGGACTGGTCAACGGCATCGCGTACGCGTTCCGCATCGTCGCGACGAACCAGGTCGGCCCCGGTGCGCCAGCCATCTCCGCTTCGGCGATCCCGCGCTCGGTCACCGCTGTGTCAGCGCCCCGTGTGACGGGCACCGTCCGGTACGGGTCGGCGGATCAGGTGACTGCGACGCTCACTTCGCACGGCCGCGCCGCCCCAGGTCAACTCGTCTCGCTGCAGTACCGACCGATCACCAGCACCGGTGCGTGGAGCACGTTGTCGGCACGTGCGCGGACGGCCTCGACCGGCGCTGTCTCGTTCACGTCGTTCAGGCCGCCGTACTCGGTGCAGGTGCGGCTGGTGTTCGCGGCCGCCGGCCCCTACGCCGTAGCGACGTCGGGCACCGCGCGGATCTCCGTGCAGCGCGCGGTGTCGTTGGCGTCGGCCACGCGGGTCCGCGCCGGCCACGTCCTGCACGTGCGGGTGTCTGCCTCACCCAACCCGACAGGACGGATCGCCTACCTGCAGCGCCGGTCGGGCTCCGGCTGGGTGACGGTGACGCACCACACGATGGGCGCGGGTGCGTACACGTTCTCGGTCACCAGCCGACATCGCGGGACGGCGACCTACCGCGTCGTCGTCAGCGGCGACTCGCGGTACGCGACGTCCTTCAGCCCGTCCCGCAGCGCCCGCGTCATCTGAGTCCGAGCGAGTTCGGTGCCCGGCAGCCGCCGACCTACGGGTTGGCCGCCCCAGCCGCTGCCAATCCCCGGCGCCGACCGGCCGTCACGGCGGCCGCCGAGGCGGTCTCGTTCTCCGCGGAGCCGAGCACCTTTCCGATGAGCACCGCGGTCGGCGCAGACAGGCCAACCCATACGATGAGTGTCATTTCCCACCAGTACATGCGCTCCAGTCCAGCAGCGAAAATGAAACATTTGCCGAATGACGATCGACGTCGCGCCCAACTTTGATCGCAGATCGGTGTACCGGAGGGCAAGCATGAGGGACGACAAACGTTGTGGCGTGTGCAGTTGAGTGCCATTCGCTCGCTCGTCGGCCGCAGCGGCTTGGGTGCCGTCCGCCGCATTCTGCTGCAACGCGTTCTCTACCGTTGGCTGCGGCGACGGCCGGTGGACCCGTCCCTTGCGGTGTTCGCCACGTATTGGTACCGCGGGTACGGCTGCAATCCCGCCGCGATCTACGAACGTGCCGCGCAGACGGTTTCCGGTTTCCGGGGAGTGTGGGTCGTCGACAGGGAGCATGCAAACAACATGCCGGCCGGCGTCGAATTCGTTGTCGCCGGCAGCCCCGCGTATTACCGAGTACTGGCGCAGGCGAGAGTCCTGGTGAACAACGTCAACTTCCCCAACTACTTCGTCAAACGTGCTGACACGTTGCATGTTCAGACACACCACGGAACGCCGCTGAAGCGCATGGGGCTCGACCTCCAGGGCAAGGATCTGGCCACGGCTCCGCATGATCTCGACGCGCTGCGAACTCGGTGTGCGCGCTGGGACTTCTCCATCGCTGGCAACGCCTACGCGGCGGAGATCTGGAGCCGCAGCTTCCCCGGCACCTACCGGACCCTGCTGACCGGACAGCCGCGCAACGATGTTCTCTCGCGCGCCACCGCGGACGACCGTCAGCGCTACCGGGAAGCCCTGGGGCTCGAGGCGGGCGACAAGGTCCTGCTCTACCTGCCCACCCATCGTGACGACGAGGACACCCACGTCGATCGACTCGATCGGGATCGGTTGCTCGCCGGGCTCGGGGACGAATGGGTGGCCCTGTGGCGACCCCATCACCGCTATACGTCGTCGGGCGCGCATGCCGGCAGGGCGGGCAGGTTCGTCGACGTCGGCGCCTATCCCTCTGTCGAGGAGCTTTACATTGCTGCTGACGTTCTCGTGACGGACTACTCGTCGGCCATGTTCGACTTCGCGATCTTGGACAAGCCGATCGTGATCTTCGCGCCGGACTGGGAGGAGTACGAGCGTGAACGCGGCGTCTACTTCGACCTGACCGAGGAGCCCCCGGGCGTCGTCGTGCGCACCACGGACCAGGTCGTCACCACTCTCACTGAGGGGTTGCACACGTCGCCCGACGCTCAGCGGAACCTTGCCGCGTTCCGCGACCGTTTTTGTCATCTGGAGGATGGTCACGCGGCCCAGCGCGTCGTGCAAGAAGTATGGGAAACGTGACCTCGACGCCCGCACCAGGACGCCTGCGCGTCCTGTTCGTCGACCAGGGCCGCGCGCTCGCCGACTCCGCGATGGGTCACGTCCGGGTCAAGCATGCACTCGCCACGGGCCTCGATCAGAAAACCGTCGACCCGCTGCGGCTGGACATCCGACCGTTCACCCGGACGGAACGACGGTTCCTGAAGTCCGTTCCGCGGCTGCGTGGACTGAACTTCTGGACCGTCCGCTTTCTGTTACTGCGCAATTGGGTGTCGCGTCGCGCGATCCGGGCAGCGGTGACGGGGCAGCAACCGGACGTCGTGCACATCACCACGCATCAAGTGGCCCTCACGCTCCGACGACTGCAGCGCCGCGTTCCGTGCGTCCTGTCGGTGGACACGCCGCTGATCGACTGGTCGCGCATGACCCACGGCGTGCCGGCTGGTGCACGCACCCCGGCTCACCTGCGGCCCATCGTCGTGCTCGAGCGTCGTGCCCTTCGACGCGCGCCGCTGGTCATCGCGTGGACTCAGACCGTCGGCCGCCGGCTGACGGAACTCGCACCGGACGCGAACGTGCAGACCGTCCATCCGGGGCTGGACACAGCCGCTTTCTCACTGGGCGAACGGTCGGCCGACGACCGGCCGGCGCGCATCCTGTTCGTGGGCGCCAACTGGGAGCGCAAGGGCGGACCTGCGCTGCTCGACGCCGTGGGGAGCGAGCTCGGCCGCACGCTCACGCTCGACGTGGTGACCAGCGTCGAGCTCCCTGCAACGCCCGGGCTTACCCAGCACCGCGGCAAACCGGGCAGTTCGGAGATCGCAGCGCTCTTCCAGCGCGCGGACATTTTCTGCCTCCCGACGTCCGTGGACGCAGTGCCCTGGGTCGTCCTGGAGGCGATGGCGTGTGGCGCCGCCGTCGTGGCGACACGCGTGGGCTCCATCCCGGAGATGGTCGGGGACGGCGGAGTACTCGTCGATCCGGGCGACACCGAGCAGCTGGGTCAGGCGCTGCGCGAGCTCAGCCACGACCTGCGCCGCTGCCACGCCCTGGGCAGCGCGGGGCGCCGCCGGGTCGAAGAACACTACGACGCCGCGAAGAACACCCGCGTCTTGTCCGACCTCGTACAACACGTGGCACGAGCAGGACGCACCGGAGCAGACGACACGACGGGCTAGGCGACCGACTTGCTCGGGGCAAGCACGCGCGCATAGCTGATCGCCTCAAAGACCACCGATCGTGCACACAGCAGCAGCGCGGCGAGGTACGAGCTCGCAGCGATGAGTCCGAGCAGGACGAGCCGGATCGTCGCAGACAAGCCGTCGAGCGACGGCTCCGCGAGGAACGTTGTGCACAGCATGATCGCGGCGCTCACGATCGGGCCGGCGATGTCGCGCAGCGTCGCCCAGACCGTCGTCCCGATGGATTTCGCGACCGTGGAAAGCCAGATCGGCATCGTGAGATACGCCCGGATGACGAAAGACGCGGCGACCCATTTGATGCCGAACGGAACCGCGACCGCGAACGCGGCAACCTGCAGCAGGGTGCTCGCCAGTCCCATCCGGAACACAAGTCGCGCGCGGCCAACGGCCTGCATGAGTGCGCCGTTATAGCTGAAGATGACCTGCTGCGCGCCGAACAAGCACAGAATGCGCATCACGGGCACGCTCTTCGCCCACTGCGGGCCGAACACAACTTGCACGATCTCGGGAGCCGCGATGAGGCAGAAGATAAAGACCGGCATGCCGACCAGTGCGCCCATCCGAACTGCAGAGCGGTAGGCGGTCATCAACCTCTGCTTGTCTCCCTGCAGGCGGCTGAAGACCGGGAAGGCGACTCTTTGAATCGTCGTTCCGAACACCTCCACCAGGACGGTCAGAATTCGGTAGGCGACCGAGTAGATACCTAGCGCGACCGGGCCCAACACCGCACCGATCAGGAAGTCGTCGGTTCGACCGTTGAGAGCGGAAAGCAGGCTCACGCCCATGAAGTGCCTACTCGAGGCAAACAAACCTTTGAACCGGGTCGGGTCGAACTGCTTGCCGGGTCGATACCCGCTACGCCACGTAGCGCCAGCAGAACTGAGGGCGAGGCTCAGCACGGTCTGGACGATCAGTGACCACACGCCGAAGCCCAGAAATGCGAAGGAGATGCCCACAATGGTCGCGGCGACGTTTGCGAACATCGACACCCGAGCGAGCACCTTAAAGCCTAGGTCGCGTTGCAATATAGCTTGTGGCACGCTGCCCAATGCGACGAACACCAACGCAACAGAGAGAACCTGCAATACCGGACGCAACTGCGGTTGGCGATAGATGTCGGCCAACGGCCACGCCGCGATACAGAGGGAAACGGCCAACACAGAACTGGTACCGAGCCCGATCCAAAAGGTGGTGTCGTAATCGCGCTGGTCCACCTCGGACTTCTGGACCAAGGTTTGGCTGTACCCGGCTGCCGCCAGCGTGGACAGCACAATGACAAACACGTTCGCAGTGGCGGCGATACCGTAGTCATGTGGATCCAACAAGCGAGCAAGGATCACAAACCCGAGAAGGCTCAACGTCTGATTTACCAGCGTTTGACCACCGGTCCACAAGAACCCACGCACCCCGCGAGCTTTGAAGCCGGTGTCGGCGCGGGATTCGAGAGCTACAGGCCGGTCGCGAGCAGGCAACGGGCGGTGCCTGGGCAGCGGACGCCTGCGAGACTGGGCTGGCATTAACTCCGAGAGCTTTCGGGTCGCGGGCGTGTTGGCTCGGTTACTGACCTAGTCCAAGCTGCGATAGCGATGTTCATTGCGCGTTGCTCGGGGCTCACTGGATCGTAGCCGACGACCGTGTGCGGCGTAACGCGTGATCTCAGCCGAGCTTTAGCGCCTGCTCCGAAAAGGTGTCCAGCAAGCGCATTACAGGTCCGAGCGCACCGACGGTGTGAAGCCGCTATCCGACACCGAACCGCGGTATCTGCAAGTGCTTGATCTGCCGTTGATCACTGGCAAACGTTGTCGCTTTAGGCGGGTAGTCACTGCATCCGCCCCTACTGTGGGCACGCGAGACCGGCCCGACTGCGAAGCCTGGGAACCGTGGCCCCGTTCAACCGTAATCGTGACGCGTCGGTGGCGCAGCTCACTCAGCCCCGGCTGCTCCTCCTTATCGGTCTGAGGCGTGTTGTGTACTTAGTGGGCAAGTCCGACCTGAGCACTGCGCGTGTAGAGGCCGTCCGACCTGGCCCTTCAGGTCTTCGCCGGGAAAGTCTGCCCGCAGCCAAGCCCGGGAAGAAGACATTTGCCATCGCGAGGGAGCCCGCGAATGAAGCCTGTTGACCGCACGCTGCCTGTCCTGCTGATGACAGCGACGGTCACGCCTGACCCCGCCATGAGCACGCTGGTGCGCCGCAACCCGACGGAGCGCTTCGACGAATACTTGAAGTCCGCCGCGTTCTACTTCCCGCTCATCCCGCAAACATTCTCGGCAGTGATCTTTGCGGAGAACTCGGGTGCAGACCTCGGCGCCATCGAGGCAATCGCGGACCGCCACGACATGCGGGATCGTCTTACCACCCTCAACGTGCCACCGATTGATCCGGAAGCTGGCCGCAGCGCCGGTGAGGCACACATCGTTCGCGTCGCCATGGGTTCGGTGCCCGCGCTGATGACACTCGACGCCCACCAGCAGGTATGGAAAGTCACGGGCCGCTACATCGTGCGGAACATGAAGCATCTAGTCGCGACAGCACCCACCACGGATCTCTACATCAACGTGCGCCGACGACCCCACGCCTGGTGCGACACCTACGCCTACTCGTTCACCCGAGCCGGCTACGGGCGCTACCTGGAAGACGCGACAGAAGCCATCAGGGCCGGCGTCGGATACACAGGCGAGCAGACCATGTCCGCGCATATCGAAACGCTCATCGAAGCCGGCGAACCCATTACACCGAGGCTGCGTTACGAGCCGCGGATCAGCGGCGTACGTGGGCGTGACGGTGCGTCGTACGGAAGTCCTACGCAACGGGCCAAGTACATGGCGCGGGTGATAGCAAGACACGTAAAGCCGGGCGTCTGGCTGTAGTACGGCGTTTCCCTGCGTCGACCATCCGCGTCGGGCTGCTGGCGAAGCCCGACTGAATACAGCCGGTGGCGTTTCGGCGCAGTGCCCAAAGCGTGAGATTTCTGGCTTGCGGTTGCAAGCCATGCCGTCGTAAGTACGGTGTGTGGCATGCAAGCAGGCCGCGATCCACAGATCTTGAACTGATGCAGGTTGTCCTCGCGGCTGAAGACAAACGGGCTGCAACTCCGGCCCGGACCGCGCTACGCCTACGCCTCTTCGCAAAACCCGTCGTCCACCGACTGGCTCCTCGGCGAGCTGGCGACGCGTACGCCAGATGGCGGACTAACCGCTGGTGGGCGGCGGACCCGCGGGCGAGAGCTGACGCCCGGGACCAGATGGATATGCTGCTCGGGTGCACTGGTCGACCGCTCGACCTCGAGCAACTTGGTCGACGCTACATGTACGAGACGCTGCGTCGAGACGAGCTGATGTGGCGTCCCTGGCTCGTTAAGGCCCTGCCGGTGCAACGTCTGGACGTTCTGCGGGAAGCCCATGCGCAAGGCTGTGGCGTGATCTTGAGCTTCGCCCATCACGGCCAATACAGCGGCGTCTTCCCCTCAATCGCCCGTCACGGGCTGAAGCTTCACGTCGCGATAGCTGAGTGGCTGCACACGCAGAACACGCCGACCTATAACGGTCGCTTCTGGCGGCAACACGTCAAGGTCGTCGGAAGCCATGGGGTTGGTGTGATTCCTGCCGTAAGCGGGGCGTCGGCTGTCATGGGCCGCATGCTGGCGGCCGGCGCCATCGTGGCGATAGCGAGCGATGTCGCCGGCAATACGGCGACGACGTTCATGGGCCGTTCGGTGAAGACGGCCTCGGGTGCTGCGCGCCTCGCTCTTTCGTCTGGCGCACCGATTATTCCTGTCACCGTGCACCGAGGTGGTCGGGTTCAGATACTACGGATCGAGGACGCGTTGCAGGTCGACCCTGCAATGGATGTCTCGACTGTGCTGGCCGCGATCCTCCGTGCTCAGGAGAGCGCCGTCGGTGAGTGGCCCGAGGCGTACCACTGGCCGGCGAAGCGGTTCGGCCTCGTGCGGCCTGAAGACGTGGAACGGTTTGGCTTCCCGCCCGACGGTTACTACCAGCGCTACCGCGTCTGAGCGCATCCGCGCCGGCGCGGATCCTCGCTGCGGTGCGGCCAACGCGGCCTTCCGCAGTTGCGCTCCTCGGCGTCACAAGTACGGTCTTCGTTATGCAGCGAGCCCGCCCCCCAGAATTGCCGTTGGAGGCGGGAGGATCCTTCTCGTGACCGAGACCGAACAGAACGCGGCTCGAATGCCAGCCAAGCTCCGCCTGCGCATCTTCGCAAAGCCCGCCGTGCACCGGTTGGCTCCTCGTCAGGCCGGCAGCTCCTACGCCAGGTGGCGTGCGAAGCGGTGGTGGACCGCGGACCCGCGCGCCCAGACGGACGCCCGCGATCAGATGGAGGTGTTGCTCCGACACACCGGCAGTCAGTACGACTTCGACCAGCTTGGTCGGCAATACATGTACGAGACACTGCGCCGAGACGAGATGGCTTTCCGTCCCTGGCTCACGACAGCAATGCCAGTGCAGCGATTGGACGTTCTCCGAGCGGCGCATGCCGGGGGTCGAGGTGTGATCTTGAACTTCATGCACCACGGTCAGTACGGCGGAGTGTTCCCCTCGATCAACCGACATGGGATATCTCTGCACATAGTTGGCGACAAGTGGTACCGCACCCCGTCGTCCATGAGCTGGGGTGACCTGCGGGCCCGCCAGCACATCGCGACGGTGTGCAGCAACGGTGTTCGCGCGCTAGTTGCGGAGAGCGGCGTGTACACGACGATGTGTGACATGCTCCGGGCCGGCGACGTCATTGCAATCGCGAGTGATCTGCCCGGTTCCACCCCGACAACATTTCTGGGGCGACCCGTGAAAGCGGCTTCGGGTGCTGCACGGCTAGCGAAGGAAACCGGTGCGGCGCTCGTTCCGGTCACCGCGCATCGCGGCGGGAAAGTGCAGACGATCCGGATCGAGGATCCTCTACCGGTCGATTCGTCTATGGACGTTTCTGCCGTGCTTTCTGCGATCCTGCGCGTCCACGAGAGGCCGATCCTCAATTGGCCCGAGGCTGTCGAGCGGCCCGCGAAGCGGTTCAACTTCGTGGCACCGGACGACATCGAGAAATACGGTTACCCGCCCGGCGGTTACTTCCAGCGATACCGAGTCTGAGCCCTCGGACTGAGGCGGAGCCGGCAGTGGCCGGGGACAGTTTCCGCTACGCGTCCGTACGTACCCGCCTGGCCCACTGCTCGAAGACGTCCAGGTGTTGTTCGACCTTGCCCTTGTTCGCCGCCGCCCACTCACCCTCCACGATCTTGCGCAGCTTCCCGGCCATGGCGAAGAACCTCGGGGCGTCCTCGTCGACGTGATGAACTCTGCTGCTGGTGTCGTTGATGCTGCTCTGCAGTTCGTGCAACGTCGGGATGTCCGGGAGCTGTTCAGAGTCTCCGAAGACGTCAGCCATCACGCGCAGCAGCAACAACCGAAAGTGGCGATCGCGGAACGGTGTCGACGAGCGCTGAAAATTCCGGTAGGTGCTGATGACGTAGTTGAAGTGAACGAATTCCGGGAGCGGGTCGGTGATAGCAAGGCGCTCCTGCGGTGTGCACCACTGAGGTTCAAATGTGGTGTCGAAGACGTGCGGCTCACCGCCGTCCGTAGCCACCTCGTGCGCAAAGTGGCGCCACGGCGCGAACGACCGCAACCAGTCGACACGACAACACATTTCCCACGTCGCTATGAGGTCCCGCCCTCGGTCTGCGAACCACGCATCCCACGCTTTGTCGATCCCCGCAACGTCGACGCCGGGATCAACGCATGCCGCCCAAGCGGCCTCGTGCAGGTCTGGGTCGAGAGGGAAGAGATCCGCGTCATGGAACACGACGTGCGAGGCAAGTGTGGCCGTCGCGCCGCGCAGCAGTTGCGCCGGATGATTCTTGCCGGGATCACCGAGCCGAGGTAGCAAAATTTTCTCAGGCAGTGCCAGGTCCAGGAGGCGCAATGGCCCATCCCATCGGGACGCGTACGAACCGACAATCTTGCGAACCGCCGGCGAAGGTTGATCCGCAATGACGATGGTCTCGACACGGTTCGTGTTGTTCACGGTCCGCAGCACGGCCAGGGCCGCGTCCGTCATGACGGGCATATCGCCCGGCACTGGGACCAGCACCGCATACCCGTTCGTCCGCGTGCGAAACGGTCGCGCAGGGCGCCACGCCGCATAACGTAGGCGCCAGTAACGCGCCCTCCACGCGGTCACGAGGTCCGCCACTTGTACGACGCGGCGGTGGTCCTTTGCCCGCGCGACCTGCCGGCCGCTGATCCAACGACAGCGCGGCCATCGGCTCCCCAGCACGAGGCACGAACACTAGCTGTGTCGTACATCCGTACCGGCCTTCCCACTCTCGCTCGCCCGGGATGACGGTTGCGCACCCAGAGCGGACAGTATTCGTCGGGTCGCGTCGCCGTCGTCCACTGGGCAGTACTTCTGCCGAAACGCGTCGTACGCGCCGGCATACGTCGACCGCTCGGACGTGGCCTCATGTATGGCTTTGATGACTTCGTCGGTCGTACGGACGATAGGTCCCGGCGCCTCCTCGACGATATCGAAGTAAAAGCCGCGCACGATGTCGCGGTAACGCGCCAGGTCCCACATATAAAATATCTGCGGTTTCGATGTCACCGCAAAATCAAACATAGTCGAAGAATAATCGGTCATTAAGACATCCGCTGCCAGATATAGTTCGCTAATATCAGGATACGACGAGACGTCGATGACACTGGAGGGCAGCTCGGGCCGCAGCGCGGAAACATTCCGATGCAAGCGAAGCAGCAGGATGTGATCATTACCTAACGCTTGATGAACACGCTCGAAGTCAAGAGGAAAGTGGTGGTCGGGTCGCGCAGAGCTCAATGAATCATCGCGCCAGGTAGGCGTCCACAGCGTTACCGAGACGTGCTCTGACGCCCCGAGTTGCTTTCGCAACCGGTGCCTGATCTGTGCGCTGGCCGCGGAGTTCAGCACGTCGTTTCGCGGATATCCCAGTTCGAGTACCTCACCGTCGAATCGGAAGGCGCTACGCAGTGCCTGCGTGCAGTACGAACTCTGCGAGAGCAAGTAGGTCCACTTCGCGACGTCGTTGGTCATCCACCGAAATCCTGGACCGCTACGGTCCCACTGCGGATTATCCCACCCGATGCGTTTCAGCGGAGTGCCGTGCCATGTCTGCAGGTAACTCACGCCGTCACGTTTATGAAAGCTCTCCGACATATACGTGTTGGCGATCACGAGTCCGGCTCGACCGAGGGTTCGGGCGTAGCGCTGCGTGCCGGGCTCAACGCCTCGTACATCGCTCGGGAGCCCGGCGGCGTCATGCTGCGCAACCCAATACCGCTGCGTGGCCCCACCAACGGCAAGTGCCTCGCTGAGTACGCGTGGACTGTCTGAATACGACCCGTCATAAGAGTTGAACAGAGCAGCTCCGGGGTCAACCGCACTTGTCGACTGCACTACCCGACTGATGTGACGGCGACCCATCCGCAAAGCGCGGCCAGCACGCATTTTCAGGCTGCTCTGCACGTCGAATAGATGATTACTCACCTGGCGTCCCGGCGCTCGAATCGACCGCGTATTGCTCGGCTTCTGGCCCCACGACGGCGAGCATACCGGTCTGTCAGCGGCAAACTTCGCTACGTTTTCGGCCGATTCGGTAATGGTTTGGAGGCTTCCGTGTCGTCCGCTGCAGCAGGAAGCATCGATGGAACCTGCTCGTCCGTGCGGTACCTGATGACCTGCGCGGGGTTGCCGCCCACCACAGCCATCGACGGCACGTCGCGTGTGATGACTGAACCGGCGCCGACTATGCAGCCGCTGCCCAGCTTGCGCCCCGGCAAGATCGTGCTGCCGGCGCCGATCCAGACGTCGTCCTCGATGACGATCGGGCGATCATCCAGCATGCCTTGCGTGTTCATCGGGACGTCCGGGTCCGCGTGGTTGTGCGCACCGGCGATCAGGACGCACCGCGGGCCCATCATGACGTCGGCACCGATATGCACCGGACCGATGACCAGCGCGTCCATGCCGATGTCCGAGCGGTCGCCAAGGCGAATACCCCGCCCGGACCCGAACAGCGCACCGTGCTCGATGTTCACTGCGTCGCCGCACTCATCGAGCATCCATTCGCCCAATGCAGCACGCAAGCGGCGGGCGTACTGACCGAAGGGACGGTTGGACCACGGAAGGTGTCGACCGAGAAGCGTGTAGACCGCGAAGGCCAGAACCCGCTGAAGCTGGCGTGAGTCGGTCAGCATGGTCAGCCGGTGCCGGGCCGCTGGGCCGAGCTTGACCGACATGTCGTCCTCCGTGATGCGCTCTTGGGCGTGCGATTGGTGTCTGTAATTTACCGGCCACGCGAAACACGGCGCTCGCAGGAACCGCATACAGTCTGCGGACGTGACCCCGAACGTCGCGCATGGCACGCCTATCGCCTATCTCGTCAGTGAGTACCCGAAGCTCTCGCACACATTCATAGCGTCGGAGATCCGTGGACTGCGGATGGCCGGCATGAAGGTCGACACCTTCAGCGTCCGACTCCCGCCCCCCGGTGACCTGCGCTCCACCAGTGATCAGGATGAAGCAACGCACACGACATATCTGATCCCCACAGTTCGCCGGCAACTGCCCGCGCTGGCAGCGTTCGCGCTGCGGCACCCAGCGATGCTGGCCGTCGGCGTCTGGCAGGCGTTGCGATTCTGCTCGGGGGACGCGCGCGGCCGGCGCTTCTTCTACCTTCTCGAGGCCTTGGCACTCGTGCGCGAGCTGTCCGCTCGAAACATTCGACACATTCACGTGCACCTGGCCAACAATGCGGCCGACGTGGCCCACCTTGCTGTGGCGATGGGACGCCACGTCGACGGGCACCCGGCGACATGGAGCTTGTCCGTGCACGGCCCGAATGAACTGTCCGACATCCGGGCGTACAACCTGCGTCGAAAAGTCAGCTCCGCCCTCTTCACGTCCTGCATCTCCGATTACTGTCGCAGTCAGATCCTGATGCTGCTCCCCGCTTCACGGTGGGGCGATGTGCACGTCGTTCGGATGGGCATTGACCCCGCACGTTTCGGGCACATCGATCGGGCGCAGCGACCCGAGACCAGTCCGACCCGCGTGCTCTTCGTCGGACGTCTGGTGGCCGAGAAGGCGCCGCAAATGTTGGTAGAGGCTATTGCCCGCTTGCCCCTCGGCGAGTTCGAGCTGCGCATCGTTGGCGGTGGCCCATTGGCCGACCAGCTTGCCAGCGACATCATCACCAACGGCCTGGAGGACTACGTCGAACTGCGGGGTGCGGTCAATCAGGACGAGATCTTGGCACAGTATGAGTGGGCGGACGTGTTCTGCCTGCCGAGTTTCGCCGAGGGTTTGCCTGTCGTGATCATGGAAGCGATGTCTACCGGCCTGCCCGTCATTTCGACGCAGATCGCAGGAATCCCGGAACTGGTGCGCGACGGACGAACCGGTTCGCTCGTCCCACCCGGCGACCTCGACGCGCTCGTCGAGGCATTGCGCGCAATGCGAAGCTGGACAACTCGGCAAGCGCTAAGTAGCGACGCTGCTGCGCTGGTGATGCAAAATCACACTGCGACCATCAACGCTGCGCGGCTGGCCGACATCTTCAGCGTGGCGCTTGCCGAGTGACCGCCTCACCATGGAAGGTGGTCTGGTCGAAGGGGAAATCGACGTCGTAGTCCTTCACCGGCTCCGCCGACGATTGCCGTCGTCGGCCCGGACGCCGATTGCGACGTTCAAGCACGCTGGCCAACACCAGCGCGACCAGCAGGCCGACAATGGCACCGGCTACTGCGTAGATCTCGCGGGTCTTGCGCGAACTATCGGCGATGATCGCGGCGGTCTGGACCAGATTGAGCTGACTCTGCGACGGCGGGTCGGTTACCGCGGTCTCGTACTTGTTGCCTGCCGCCGTCGCCTGCAGCCGCAGCGACGCCAAGCTGGTCTGGGCCGCCGCCAACTGACGCCTCAACCCGGTGGTGGAGTTGTGTGAGCTCTGGGCGTCGGCGATATCGCTGGTGAGTTTGCCAACCTTGCTCGATGCACTCTGCGCCTGCGCCGTCAGCGTTTCGTAGGTCTTCAACAGGGCGGCTGACTGCGTTGCCGTCGTCGTCGCGGTGAGGCGGATCAGGGTGTTCGCGACCGCTTGCGCGCCCTCGCGCGCAGCGACCTGCGAGGCCGCGACTACCTCGACGCTGACTACAGCGGAACTGGGGATGGGCGATGCCGAGACCGACACGATCGACTTGGTATCCGGGCCCAGCGCCTTGGACAGGTCCGCCGACACAACGGAGCTGTTATCGACGTAGCGCGCGTAGTTGCTCGCCAACTCCTGTGCGGCTTCGGCGAATCCAGGGACCTGGAAGGACGACAAGTTGTTGCTGCCTACCACTAGCCGCGACTCTGCGGTGTAGTGCGTCGCTTTGGGCAACGCGATTCCGAGGCCGGCCGCAGCGCCGACGAGAAGAAGAAGCACACCCAGCCACCAGCGCTTGAGAAGGCTGAACACAGGCCCTTCGCGGTCATTGCGCAATTGCAGATCAGTCATGTTCTTCCTCGGACGGGGAGTAGGCGCCATGCCGGCAGCACCGGCCGGCAGCGGTCGATGTGTTGTCCTCCGCTGGTTGGTCATTGACAGCCCCCCCGGTCCGACGCGCCGTCCGCGGCAGTTCCTGAAGTGACCAACGACCGTACCGACCTGACGTCACGGCTACCTCCCCTCGGCGTCAGTGGGCTGTGGCTGGCCGAGCGGCGAAAGGACCGTCCCGGCAAGCAGGAAAACCAAGGCGTTCGGTAAAGGGTAGGGGAAGGGGCTGAACTGGATGGCAATGAGCCAGACGATCGCGATACCGACGAACGCGACCCGGTATGCCTCGTCCAGCGGGTCGTCTCTACGACGCGTGAACATCGCTGCGACCGGTCCGCACAATACGGACAGAATCCACAGGGTGCCGCCGAGCAAACCCAACTCGGCTAGTCGCGACAGCGGAACGTTGTGAATCTCGATGTCCGTGGTGGTCAGCGGATAACGATCCGACTGGCGCACGTACCGCGCGGACTCGCTGAGAAATTCAGTCCAGCCGATTCCGAACAACGGGTTGGACTCGAGGGCACGAACGCCTCCCGAGTTCGTGTTTTCGCGGTCGTAGACGGAACGACTCGTTGAGGCGCGGTGGAAGACATCGTCTCGCAAGGCCGGGGACACGACGAGCGCGGCACCGATCGCTATCGCGATCGCGAGAATCAGTGCTGGTAGCCGCCGCCGGACGGAGGGGGTGAGCAGTCCGACCACCACGATCGCTATGCCCGTGCCTATCCACTCGGCCCTGGTCAGAGCGAGAAGTACGCCGACGAGGCTGGCCGCCGCCGAGAGGGCACCGACGGCACGCCACCCCGTCCGGGGCGTCGTGACGCTGCGTAGCGCCACTGACGCGAAGAGGCAGATCGCCATGGTGCTTGCGTCTGCGTCTGAACCGCCAAGAGGCCCCCGGGCCCGCCCGAACGAGATGCCGAAATGCGGGTTCATGATGTAGGACGGGAAGACCAACGAATGCGGACCGACCACCTCGAACACCGCAGTGAGTCCCAGGTACAGGCCGAGCAGGCACAGCACCTGCAGGATCAACACCCGGCTGCGCCTTGTCGAAAGTGCGACCGGGGCCAACACGAACAGCAAGTAGGGGATCGCGAGGCGGTCCAGCAGCGCAAAAGCGCCAAGCTTCGTCGTCAGCGTGCCGGCGTACAACGCGGACAACGAAGCCCAAACAAGCGCCGCGAGCGCGATCCACGAAGCCGAGTGAATCCGCCAGCTGCGCCACGGCACGCGCGGATCTACGACGAGCAGCACGAAGAACGCCGCGAAAAGTATACGATCCGGACTCACCGGGATGGGTAGGCCAAACTTCTGTTGCGAGAAAGCATCGGCCACCACGAACAGCAACAAGCAGATCTGAAAAGCCGGTATCGCGACCGCTCGATGCGACCGCCGCCTGGTGGTAGGTGCAGTGGCGGCCGCGCCTGTGCGGCGGGTCAAGACGTGTTCGTTCACAGTCGCGGCACCTTCCAACCGGTGGCCGTGGTGCGCTCAGACCCAGGATCGGGCACCGCGCAGCAGCCGCACGCGTTACCGGCGGTCCTGCCGTCGTGCACGATTCCTCCCAGACCGTCCGTCACCGGTGCACTGGTTAGGTCTCGACATAGGCCGAAGTGCATCCGTGACACTGCCGTCGAACCTGCGCGTCGACCGACGGCAACTGCTGTGCGCTGGCTTCGCGGATTCAGTAGACCATCGAGCAATGCGACGTGCCGAATCGCCGGAGGGTCCTCACTCAGCTTGCTCGGCCAGGCATGCGGGACGACTCGTCGGTGAGCCATACGCCGTTCAATCCCCGGCGCCGAGCGCGCAACGCCGCGATCGTGTTCAGGCCCAGGTAAAAGATCGCGGCACCGATGCGCGAGGGACGACCGCGGACCAGATCGCCGAGCGCACGCAACGACCCGCCGCGGCCGCCTCCGGTAGAGCCGGCGACGCCCTTTACCGCGACTTCGGTGCGCCCGATATATGACCTGGTGCGCACGCGAAGCAGCGACCGCAACGTTCTCGGAGGGGTGATCTCGAAGACGCCGCTGTCGTCGATGAACCGCTCTTCGTCGTCGAACAGACCCTGCACGAACAGATCGTCGGCAACTACTGCCGGGAAGTCGGCCCAACGCCGTCGAGCCGGGGCATTGACGGCGTAGCACCCGGAGCCGGTCATGCCGTTCAAAACATAGGGCAGCGATGTGTAGACGTCGTAGAACTGCTTAACCAGACGCGAGGACCGCGCGCTGTTGTAGAAGGCGCGCGGGGCTGCGACCGTCGGTTCCGGCGACGACTTCAACCGACGCACGAGGCGCAACGCGTCGTCGGCACTCAGCACCACATCGGCATCCAGATAGATGCGCGGCAGCAAGTCACCGGCTGCGTGATCACCGGCGTTCAGCGCGGCTGTTTTCGATGCCTCGCTGACCTCAACAACGTCGACTCCGTGGGCCCGCGCCCGGGCCGCCGTGTCGTCCTGGCACCCGTTTGCCGCGACCACAACGTGCAGTTCAGGACACGCCAGCGCTTCCAGGCAGCGATCAATGACGCCGGCCTCGTTGTAGGCGGGTATGACTACCGACCCTTCGATATTCACCGAGGCCGGGTCGCCACGGCGTGCGTGCGCCGATCCGACGTGGTCCGCTCCGTGGGGACGGGCGTTGTCACGGGCGGAGCCGCCCACCTTCAGCTCGTCCGGCATTACGCCAACCTCAAAATCGTTCAACATGCTTGCAGTCTTAGGTGCCTCGACGAGGTATCGCCGGGCGAGACGTCGTGGTTCGAGGCAAAGCCGGTACAACCACTCCATGCCGTGCTTCTGCATGAACGCAGGCGCCCGGCGGACCTGTCCGGACATGAAATCTGCCGCAGCACCGAAAGGGAGGTACAGCCTCCCTGACGAATCGTCGGCATGCGAGGCGATCCACCGCTCGGAGAACGGCTTGGGTAGGGCGACCACGACGACGTCAGGGTCCAGTTGGTGCAGCTGTTGATCGATGTCCGAGTGCCCGCCTGCAGCGACGAGTTCGTGCTTGTCAGGAGCCCAGGCACCAGCGAGTTCGATGTTCGGGAAAGTTGTCGACAACGCAGCGTGGAAGCTGCGGTGCATTTCGTCCGTGCCACCCAGAAGCGCGACGGAACCTTTTCGGTCGTCCACCATAGCCAAAATCTGCGGCAGCAGGTCCGCACCCGTGAGCCTCGGCCATGCGAGCCCGGAGACCTTGCCGGCACGACGGGCGACTGGCCACCCATCGGCGACGTAGAGCCATTTCCCGCTTCCCCGGTTCGAGTAGCCGGGCAGTGACGCGTCCCGATATCGGTATAGATGATCGAGATTAACTGAACAGATGGTCATCGACGGTCCGGACCGTCGAGTCAACTGATCTTCGACCGAGTCGACCAACGAAGCTAGGTCGAAATGATCAACAGGCAGGCGGCCGCGGTCGAACAACACGCGGGTCCGCGCCATGTTTAAGCCCGGTGCCCCGCCGACAGACGAAGGCTCGGTCGTAACCGTCACGATTCCCCCCCGGTATCGCACGTGCTCTGTACAACGGTGTCGGGTCCTGACAAGACGCTTGGCGGCTGCAATTCCAGCCGAGAACGAGCAAGCAAGATCAAGGGACCCCGACACGCATGGAAGCGACTATCGGCCAGGTTTAGGCCACGAATTGAAACTCGAATACCGCAGGCCGGAGCCGGCGCGCACTACATTGTCGCGCGCTCGCTGCTGCCCAGCCGCAGCGAATTCGCCGCGCCCTGGGTCCACCCCCCGTAGACTCCCTCCCCACAAATGCGTCGCCCTGCAGACGCGTGGTTAAGGCTACGTGGTTAGCCAGCGCTATCCAACTCGTGGCCTGCAAACGTCGCGAAAGTTAACGGTGCGGAAACGTAGCGATCCGGCGCCTCAGCGGAATCTCGTTCGTCGCGGCTTGCCAGACGAAGTCCACCACGCGTTCGCAGCTCCTGTCGGCAAAGCTGTGGTACCAGTCACGCTGGCGGGCCCGCTGGGCTGACCAATGCCCTGCACTATCACCCCGAGCGAGGGTTTGGATCTGAAACGTGAGTTCGTCGAGCGTCTCCGCTATCGGTCCGGGTGCGGATTCACGATAGTCATCGTAAAAACCCCGTTCGGCCGACTCGTAATGACCAATATCCGGCGCGAAGAACACGATGGGCCGGTCCAACAAAAGGTAGTCGATGAAGATCGAAGAGTAGTCGGTAACGAGAGCGTCGATTTCCGGCAGGATGCGATTCAGATCAAGAGACGCCGGAATGAGGTGGAAGTCCGTCGACTCCTTCGGCACGTGCACGACATCGCCCGCGTGCAGCTTGACGAACAGCCGCCATCCGACCGCGTTGCAAACCTTGGCCATTGACTCGACTATTGCGGCGAGATCGAGCTTCTCGGCTTCACGAAAAGTTGGGGCGTAGAGCAGGGTTTGCCGCCCGGCGCTATGCGAGTCTCGCAAGCTGTCAAGTAATTGTCGTTCCGCGTCGGTTGTGAGACCCATGGCACGAATCGGGTCGGTGCGGGGTTGACCCAGCGCTTTGACCTGGCCCGAAGAGAGGTCGAATGCTGACTCGTACCGGCTTAACATCGTCTCGCTGGTTGCGATCACGAAATCCGGACGGTCCAGGTTTGCAGGGGAGCTAAAATAACGCGCCCAACGCGCCGCGGTGGATGAGTAGAGCGTCCGAGCGGGATGACTGGCTACGACGATATCGGAGCCAATTCTCTTCAGCGGGACCCCGTGCCAGAGGTTGATCCGCAAGGCATGCCAGGACAACGCTGCGTTGATGTCCGATGTCCCGCAGTCGTAGAGGTACACACCCGCCCGCGCGCATGTCCACAGACCTCGCAGGCTTCTGGTAAGTTCTGCCGGGTAACCCGCTCGCCCCAGTTCATCGACAATCTGCGGCTGCTTGGACACCCACACGGCTTCGATGCGCGGCTCAGAGAGCGCATATTCGTAAAGGGCTCTCGAGTTGTCAGCGTACCGATTACCATGCCACGAGCCGAACACCCAAAGATCTTTACGGCGCGGGATGGTGAGCGACAAAATTCGCGCCGCACATGTCCAAAACAGACGTATTACCTTGCCAGAAATATCGGCAGGCTTTGGCATATGGCTGCACCCTATCAGCAGCTTCTGAGCGCTCGCGGCCTCGTTGTCGTCAGAACGCACCCTTTCGCCCGAGTACCGCGAACACCGTCCGGATGAGGATCGACAGATCCAAACCGAGGCTCCAATTCTCTACGTAGTACAGGTCGAAACGCACGGCGTCGTCCCAGGTCGTCTCGGATCGCCCGCTGATCTGCCACAACCCGGTGATCCCCGGCTTGACCATCAGCCGGCGGCGCGCGGCACCTTCGTACGTGGAATCCTCCGCGGACAGCGGGCGCGGACCGACCAACGACATGCGTCCGCTGAGGACATCGAGCAGTTGCGGCAGCTCGTCGATGGACAGCTTGCGGATCCAGCGCCCGACAGCGGTGATGCGTGGATCGTCGCGGATCTTGAAGAGCACGCCGCCGCCGTCCTGCTCGTTGTGCTGCAGCAGGTCATTGCGGCGGCTCTCGGCGTCGGATGTCATCGAGCGGAATTTGCGGATGCGAAATTCCGCGCCTCCCATGCCGAGCCTGGGCTGACGGAACAGCACGGGCCCAGAGCTCGTCAGCTTGACTGCAGCGGCGGTGGCGAGAAGCAGCGGTGCGGCTGCCACGAGAGCCAGCGTGGCGACCACGAGGTCCAGCATCCGCTTCAGCACGCGTGATGATCGGCCTAGCTGCGGCCGCTCGAGCCAGACGAGCGGCAGACCCTCGACCGGACTGACATGCACGCGGCTGCCGGCGATCTCAGTCAACGCCGGTGCCATCACGAGGCCGCGGTTCGATCCCTCCAACGCCCAACCAAGCTCGCGCACTCCGTGCGGCCCCAGCCCGCTGCCGGTAACCGCCACGACGTCGGCGCTGATCCGTTCGGCACACGCAGCAGCATCGAGCACGCCGCCGAGCACGGGCACGCCGGGCGCTAGTTCGGTGCCGCGCTCGACGTCCTCGACGCATACCCCGGCCACTTGCAGGCCGGCGCTGTTCACCCGCTCGGTGGTCTCGAGTAGGTGTCGCACGGATTCAGAAGTCCCGACCGCAAGGATTCGGTACGACCAGCGTCCCTTGACCCTCTGCGCCTCGACGAAGCGACGCACAAAGGCACGCGAGGCGAGGATGAACAGCGCTCCGAGCGGGATCACGCCGACGACGAAGCCGCGCGCCACAGGTGTCTTCGTCGCGTAGCAACCGATTGCCAGCAGACTGAGCGTGAGCGCGCTCGCGCGCAGAACCCGCTTCATTTCTTCCGCACCGGTGGCTATGTGCCGGATCTCGTATCCACCGCAGTACTGCAGCGCCGTGGTCCAGCCGGCGAGGATCAGCAGACCGATGGCGAAGTAGTCCGTGAGAGCCAGGCTGCCGGAGACACCGAAGCGCATCCAGTAGCCAGCACACGTCGCGAGCACAATCGCAATCGAGTCCAAGACGATCAAGCCAAGGCGATACCGAGCACTCCAGTGCGATACCTGCTTCTCGCGCGCTTCGCGCACGCGATAGGTCACTTCGGTCTTGGTGTCGGTCACAGACACGTGTCGCGTGTCTGTCTGAGTCATGCCATCCCCCCCGGATGATCACGGCTGACGAGTATGGAGTTCGCGACCTGCTCCCATCCGTACAACGAGTCAACTGCGGTGAAGGTGTGTTGAACGTTTCGAGAACAACAGTCGCCGACCGACACGTCGAACACGTACCAGAAATGTTTGGCGCCGGTTACGCAACTGTCGGGCCATCTGCCGACGGCGGCGTCCAGCGGTCAAGGTTGAACGTGGATCGCCGGAGGGCTGCGCGATCCATGCATCGGTTTCGCATGCTGCGCCCAATCAGCATGGCACACCGCCCGACCGCGACGTCGACGCCCACCGTCGTCGAGCTCCGGCCTCCCGCGGCATTCTGCCGATTTCGCTAGATAGCGCTATAGGCTGCAATCGTGGACCCGATCCGCAATCCCTACGCCCCCGGCGCCGGCCAGCGGCCACCAGAACTCGCCGGCCGGGACGCCGAACTGGCCGCGTTCGACGTTGTCCTCACCCGCGTCATGCGCGGTCGCCCGGAGCGGTCGCTGCTGCTCGTCGGTCTGCGCGGTGTCGGGAAGACGGTGTTGCTCAACGCTCTGCGTTCGGCGGCCGTCCGCGCGGGCTGGGGCACGGGCAAGCTCGAGGCCCGACCGGACCACGACGTGCGCCGCGCACTCGCCGGCGCGGCGCACCTGGCCGTGCGTGAGCTCGCCGGGCGCAACGAGGACGAGGCCCGGCACGTTCTCGGCGTGATCAAGAGTTTCGCTCAGCGGTCCGCGGACGTCCGCGGGCAGTGGCAACCGGGCATCGACGTTCCGGCCGTGCCGGGCCGGGCCGACTCCGGGGACATCGAGATCGATCTCGTCGAGCTGCTGACCGACCTGGCCGGTCTTGCCGGCAGCAGTGGCCACGGCATCGCCCTGTTCATCGACGAGATGCAAGACCTTGGGCCAGCTGATGTCTCGGCGTTGTGCGCCGCGTGTCATGAGATCTCGCAGCAGTCGCTGCCGCTGGTGGTCGTCGGCGCGGGTCTGCCACATCTGCCGGCGGTGCTCTCGGCGTCCAAGTCGTACTCGGAGCGACTCTTCCGCTACGTGCGGGTGGATCGTCTCGACCGCACCGCGGCCGAGCTCGCGCTGCGCTCGCCCGCGCAGGAGGAAGGTGCGGACTGGACCGCTGACGCGCTGGAGGCGATGTACGACGCCACGGCGGGCTACCCGTATTTCGTGCAGGCGTACGGCAAGACGACCTGGGATGTCGCGCCGAGTTCGCCGATCACCGCCGCCGACGTGGCGGTCGCGGCGCCCGAGGCGCAGGCAGAGCTCGGTGTCGGCTTCTTCGGGTCGCGGTACGAGCGCGCCACGCCGGCCGAGCGCGAGTACCTGCGCGCGATGGCCGAGGTCGCGCAGGACGGCGACGGCGCGGACACCGGCGTCGCGACATCCGCTGTTGCCAGCCGGCTCGGCCGGCCGCCGCAGTCGCTCTCACCTGCGCGAGACGGCGTGCTGAAGAAGGGGCTCGTGTATTCCGCGCAGCGCGGGCAGGTCGCCTTCACCGTGCCGCACTTCGGCCGCTTCCTGCTCAGCCAGTCCGGCTGAGCGCAGCAGCGTCGTAGCTGGGAGGTTGCCAAGCCCTGCGACGTCGGCGAAGCCACGTAGGACAGGGTGAGGCGATGGATCGGGGGACCATTTCGCGCGCGTACCGCCGCGTGCTGCCGCGCCGCGACCACCACCGCAAGACGGTGTTGCTAGCGGTGGTGTTGCTGATCATCGGGCTGATCGGGTTCATTGCCCACTTCGTCACCGTCACCAACGTCTACCTACTCGGCATCGTGGCGGTGGCGCCGTACTTGATGGTCGGCGCGCTGCTCGGCGCGATCTTGCTGCTGATTGCACGCCGCTGGTTGGCGCTGGTGCTCGCCGTGGTGCTCGTTGCGCTTTGCGTGAGCACGCAGTCGCGGCTCTACACGTCGACCGATCTGCCGCGCGATCCTGTCAACGTCACGGTGATGACGTCGAATCTGCTCCTGGGCTCGGCGCGTCCGGCCTCGGTGATCGCGGCCGTACGCACGCATCGCGTCGATCTGTTGATGCTCGAGGAGCTGACATCGCAGGAGCAGGCAGCCCTGATCAAAGCGGGACTGAATCGGCTGTTCCCGTATCACGTGTCGCGGCCGAACGTCTCGGCGCTCGGCACCGGTATGTGGTCGCGCTATCCCCTGCGCGGGGCGGGACACCGGCCGGACTTCAATTACGAGTTCGTGTACGCGCGGGTCCTCGTGCCGGGCGTTCGCGTACCGCCGTTGGCGGTCGCGCTGCACACGAACGGGCCGTACCCGGACAAGTCAGCGGCGTGGCAGAAAGACATCACGCACCTGCCGGCCGTGCTGCCGAAGCTCGCGCCGGGTGCACCGGCGCTGGTCGGCGGTGACTTCAACGCGACCCCGGACTCGGCGCAGTTCCGCGCCGTGCTGCACAGCGGGTTCCAGGACGCTGCCGATCAGGCAGGAGCAGGCACGACCCGCAGCTACCCGAGCGATCGCTCGTTCCCGCCGTTGATCGCGATCGATCACGTGCTGACCCGCGGCGCTGTCGCGCAGGCCGCGAGCACCGTGCAGATCAGTGGCAGCGATCACCGCGCTTTGTTGACCACCGTCGCTGTGCCACGCAGCTAGGTGCGTCGAACGAGTTCAGCTGCGGCTGTCGTCTGACCAGGACTTGCCCAACACGGCGATGTGTTACGCCAAAGTACGGCGTGATCACACAAAGTAACAAATTGGACGGATTGGCGTCGATTGCGGTGCACCTGCGCCGCCGAGTTCCTTGCGCGCGGTCAATGTAAAAAACATGTTTGATTACTGTGCGTGTCTGGGCACACCTGGCATGTCGTCCCCCGCGACCTCGACCCCCCAGCACATCAGTGAGTTGCCATGTCTCCCACTCTTCGTCCGTCGACCGCCGTAGGACGCGCGTCTTCGAGTCAGTCGCACCGGCACACTGCCGTCGGAATTGCGGTAGTCGCGACTCTGGCTGCCGGTCTCACTGCTTACGCCCTTCCGGGCGGGGCGCAGGCCACCACCGCCAAGCCGACAAGCCGACTGGTTCTCATCGGCCGATTCAAGGCCGGCCCTACGATGCGCGACAGCTCCCATAACACCTGGGCCTCGGACAGGGGCCTGCATGCCGGCGGCCGAATCGTCACCCACACCGGTAAGGCCACCAAGCACGTTGGCACGTTGTTCCGCCGCACCCGCGTGAACGCGGGTCTGTACCGAGTGCATGTTGATCGCGCCGGAACCTACCGACTGGACCTCGGTTACTTGTCGTGCACCAAGACGCGTTGCAAGACGCACATCGCGCTTAAGACGTTGACAACAAAGTCGCCTGGGACCGCATCGATCGCTGCGCCCAGTGCCGCACGACACTACGGCGTCGGGTACCTGACTATCTACCGTCGCGTTGTTACGACGCCGCCGGTCGTCAAGGTTGTCGCCGCGCCCAGCGCCGCGAAGTCGTCAACGCCGACCACCTCAGCACCCAAGAGTGCTGCTCCGTCGACGTCGTCTCCTTCGTCGACGC
>NZ_CAXTQF010000029.1:0-41989 GCF_964246335.1 uncultured Jatrophihabitans sp.
GGCCCTCGCGCACGAGCGCCTGGGCGAGCACGGTGGCGGTGGTGGTGCCGTCGCCCGCGACGTCGTCGGTCTTCTTGGCGACCTCCTTGACGAGCTCCGCACCGATCTTCTCGTACGGGTCTTCCAGCTCGATCTCCTTGGCGATCGAGACGCCGTCGTTGGTGATCGTGGGGGCGCCCCACTTCTTCTCCAGCACGACATTGCGGCCCTTGGGGCCGAGCGTCACCTTCACGGCGTCGGCGAGCTGGTTCATGCCGCGCTCTAGGCCGCGACGGGCCTCTTCGTCGAACGCGATCAACTTGGCCATACGGTGGTCCTCACTTTTCGATTGGCTCGAACAGGCCGGCGGCGATGCCCGCGACGGACGGCTGCCGCGCGCGGATTCGGTTCCGGCGTCGGCGACCTCATCGGAAGCCAGCTGGCACTCAGCCTAGCCGAGTGCCAATTCGAGTCTGGCACTCGGCCCCGGCGAGTGCAAGGAAATGGCGCCGCGAGCTACGCGGCGCCTACGCTCTGCGGACCCGCAGAGTTCAGGCGAGGCGCACGGCGTCGGCCTGCGGGCCCTTCGGCCCCTGGACGACCTCGAACTCGACGCGCTGGTTCTCCTCGAGCGACTTGTAGCCGTCGGACTGGATGGCGCTGTAGTGGACGAACACGTCCTGGCCGCCGTCCACGGCGATGAAGCCGTAGCCCTTCTCGTTGTTGAACCACTTCACGCTGCCCTGCGCCACCGTGCTCTCCAAGCTCTCGTCGATCGGTCCGGCAAAAGCTACACGGCAGGGCACGCCCGGCCTAGTGGAACGCGCAACCGCCCGTAACGGCTCGCCTTTCCTGCCTGGTGGCCGCAGATTGGTCGCTCGCGCGGCCATAACACAGGAAAGGCCCTGACGCGGTGCGCCGTCCACATCGCTCTGCGGCATCCACATCGCGTGCGGGAACGCCGCAGGGCCGTGCTGGTCCCGCGATCGTGGCGCCTATGCGGCAGCTGCCTCCCGGTCTCGTGTTCACCGCGGATGCCGCCGCGCAGTACGGGTGGACACGATCCGCTCTGCGGCACGGCGTGCGCACCGGCCGCGTGCTGCGGATGGGACCAGGCGTGTTCTGCGCCCCGGAGGCCGCCGACGTGCGGGCGATCGCGGTAGCGGCTGCGCTGCGCCACGCGGACGGCGTGCTCAGCCACCGAACGGCCGCACTGATGCGCGACACGCCCGTTGTCGGCGGCCGTCCGGATCTGGCTGAGATGACGTTCGCGCCAGGGGCCGGCGCAAACCGTGCCGGCGTGCACGTGCACCGTGCCCACCTTCCGCCCACAGACATCGATCCGATGAGCGGCGTACCGGTAACCAGCGCGGCACGCACGGTCGTGGACATCGCTCGCAACCGTCCGTTGGTCACCGGTGTTGCCGCGATGGACGACGTGCTGCACCGCGAACTGGCCGACGAGAAAGACATCCTCCGCGTCCTGCACGAGTGTGCGAACTGGACGGGAGCACGTCGCGCGAAGCTGGCCTGGTCCCTTGTCGACGCCAGGTCGGAGTCAGCCCTGGAATCAGCGAGCAGGCTGCGGCTGCGCGAGCTGGGTGTCTGTGCACCCGAATTGCAGAAGTCAATCTTCGATACGCGGGGCAGGTTCGTTACTCGGGTCGACTTCTATTGGGACGAGTACGGCGTCTACGGCGAGGCGGACGGTCGCACCAAGTACGTCGACCGAGCCACTCTGTGGCTGGAGAAGCAGCGGGAGGACGAATTAGGCCGACTCGGGCTCGTCGCGGCGCGCTGGGGTTGGGACGAGGCCTGGCACCGTCCGCGGCTCATCCGCGAACGCGTCCTGTCGGCCTTCGGTCGTGGACGCGCCCGCGACCGATCCGGGTTTCCTCGGAAATGGTCGCTGTAGAGGTCCCAGAGCGACCGCAGTGCAGGAAAGGCACCCGACCAGCGACCACCAGCCAGGCAAGGCGCCCAGGTTCGCGAGGAAAGGAGGGCCAGGTTAGAGCAGGCCGGCGTCGCGCATGCCGGCGAGCGTCGGGGCGATGACGGCGCTCGGCCGCCCACTGGCGCTCACCGCGTCGATTGTCTTGAGGCCGTCCCCGGTGTTGTAGACGACGGTCTCCACCGAGGTGTCGACCCGGCCCTGCTCGACGAGCTTGCGCAGCACCGCGATGGTCACGCCGCCGGCGGTCTCGGCGAACACCCCGGTCGTGCGGGCGAGCAGCCGGATGCCCTCGCGGATCTCGTCGTCACCGACCGCGGCCATCGCGCCGCCGCTCGAACGCACGGCGTCGAGCGCGTACGGGCCGTCGGCGGGGTTGCCGATGTTGAGCGACTTCGCGATGCCGGTCGGCTTGACCGGTTGCACGTTGTCGTGCCCGTCGGCGAACGCCGTCGCGATGGGCGAGCACCCGGCCGACTGTGCGCCGAACACCGTCCACGACGACTCGGGCACGAGCCCGGTGCCGACCAGTTCCTTGAAAGCCTTATTGATCTTGGTAAGCATGGAACCGGACGCCATCGGCGCGATGTACTGCCCCGGCAGCCGCCAGCCGAGCTGCTCGGCGACCTCGAAGCCGAGCGTCTTCGACCCCTCGGCGTAGTACGGACGGATGTTGACGTTGACGAAGCCGGTGTTCTCGAACGCGTCCTCCTCCGCCAGCATCGAGCACAGCCGGTTGACGTCGTCGTAGGAGCCCTCGACGCCGACGAGCGTGCCGCCGTACACCGCGGTCTGCACGATCTTGGCCGGCTCGAGGTCGGCGGGCACGAAGACGATGGACGGCATGCCGATGCGCGACGCGTGCGCCGCGACGGAGTTCGCGAGGTTGCCCGTCGACGCGCAGGCGATGCGCTCGAAGCCGAGCTCGCGCGCGGCGGTGATCGCCACCGACACGACGCGGTCCTTGAACGAGTGGGTCGGGTTGGCGGAGTCGTCCTTGATCCACACCGGCGCGGTGAAGCCGAGCTCGTCGGCCAGGCGGTCGGCGCGGATGAGCGGGGTCATGCCCGTGTTCGACTCGACGCGGGCGTCGGTCTGGCCGACGGGCAGCAGGCCGGCGTAGCGCCACAGCGAGTGCGGGCCGGCCTCGATGTCGGCGCGCGTGACCCGGGCCAGGGCGTCGGCGTCGTAGCCGATCTCGAGCGGGCCGAAACACTCGAAGCACGCGTGCTGGGCACCGAGCGGGTATTCGGCGCCGCAGTTGCGGCACACGAGTGCCGAGGCCGGCGAGGCGGGGTTTGCAGTGCGATCAGCGACAGCAGTCATTACGAGGTCTCCTCATCTTTCCCGCCACGAACGTGGCGGGGCGGAGTTGGCACCTGCGCGCGGCGAGCTCGCGTCAGACGCAAGTCACCGCACCGTGGTTGCCGGGGCTTCGTCGGGCCGGTCCCTCTGCCCCTCTGGATGAGCGGTGCTATTCGGTTGTGCCCTTGATGATGGCACAGGCCGGCGAAGCTCTAACCGGACGTGTAATCCGACGTGAGGACGACCACGATCGGACCGCTCGGCAGCTGGGCGAATCGCTTCTTGACCCGCTGGATGGACGGGAACTGTTGCGCCAGCGCCTGCGCTGCCGCCTTCGACCCCGGCGAGTCCGGGTCGTAGTAGGCGCAGGTCGACACGATGTTATTGGTGAGGTTGCCCGTGGTGCTGACGTTCCACCCGCCGTCCTCGAAGCGCTTGGCAGCCCGTCCGGCCAGCCCGGAGGTCTCGGTGTTGTTCAGCACGATCAGCGGCACGCTCTTGACGTCGCCCGCGGCGGCGGTCGAGGACGTGTGCGGGGGCGACGACGCGTGCGAGGACTTCCCCGTGGACCTGGACTTCGACTTCGACTTCGTGGCGGACGAGGACGGCTTCGACGACGACTGCGACGACGATGCGCCGGCCGACGCGCTGGCCGACACTGCGGCGACATGCGTCTTCGGGTGGCGCAGCGCCAGGACGGCGATCACCAAGACGATGGCACCGACCAGCACGACACTGATGCCGGCCAGCCGCTCACGCTGCCGGCGACGCGCCTGCTGTCGGGCCAGACGGCCGGAGCCGCCAAGCTGTGCGTTCAGTGCTCAAACCTCGATACCCAGTCGACGTGCCGACCGCTGACGCTGCCGGCTCGCCCGTAAGCGTCTCAAACGCTTCACCAGCATCGGATCGGCGGCCAGTGCTGCGGGGGTGTCGATCAAGGCGTTGAGCACCTGGTAGTAACGCGTCGCGGACATGTCGAACAGTTCCCGGATGGCCTGCTCCTTGGCGCCGGCGTACTTCCACCACTGCCGCTCGAAGGCGAGGATCTCGCGGTCCCGACGGGTCAGCGCATCGGACCCGGAGTCGTCATCAGCTGCGGCGGCGTGCACTGACTGCATCGGTGTTCCGGCCCTCCGACGTGAAAAGTTGCGTACGGCCCCGGCCGCTCGCGCGGCGCGAAATTGCACCCGTGTAATTCGCGGTGCCATTCAACCACGGTTGACGCACGTCAAGCGTTCACGCCGCGCTGTGGACACCGGGACGTGTCGTCCACAGCCGGGCGGCGTACGCGCGGTTGTGGGTGCGCGCAGCGTCATCCTTCGCTGGTGTCCACACCTTTCGACGCCGGCGGCCTCGCGGCCGTCGCCGCGCGCATCGACGCCCAGGCGACGGCACTGCGCGCACAGCTGCCACGCCTGTCCGCCACCTTCGCTGCCGTGCGGTGGACCGGACCCGCCTCCCGGGCGTATCACGGCGCCGCCCGTGAGGTGCTGGCCGTGCTGCTGGCGTCCGCCGACCGCCTCGAGATCGCCGCGGACGCCCTGCGGGTGCACGCCGACCACGTGCGGCTGGGCCGATCCCCTGGAGCGCACTGAATGTCCGCGCCCACCCGGCCGGTCACCGTCGCCGGCGGCAGCACGATGATCGACGCGCATCTGGCGGACTTGACCGCGCTGGCCGCCCGGCTCGACGCCTTCGCGCACGAATGCGAACTGGCGGCGCGCACCGTTCGCGGGTACCTGCTCACTCCCGAATTGGACTCCTCGCAGCTGCTCGACCCGGGCGGGTACTACCGCTTCGAGTCGGCTCTGCTCGATGCGGTCGGCACCGCAGGCGGGCTGGGGTCGGCGGTCGCGCAGGCGGACGCGCTCGCCCGAGAGCTACGCGGCACCGTGACCGCCTACGAGCAGGTGGACGCCCTCGTGCGCCGTCTCGGGTCGGGCGGCTCCCCGTTGCTCACCGGGCTGGTCGGGCTGCCGGTCGCGCTCGGCCTGGGGATCGCCGAGCTCGTCCAGGGCGCCGGGTTCGCCGACGCCGGACAGGCGGTGATCACCACCGACCCGGCGGTCGGCGACGTCGCCATGGCCGCCGGTGGCCTGCAGGTCGGCGTGCTGCTGGGTGGCGTCGTCCCGGACGGGCACGGTGTCGTGACCGACCCCGGCATCGACGCACAGGGCGTGGCCGCGCAGCCGCCGCGCGGGCTGACCGACATCGTCGCCGATCTCGCCCAGCGGGACAACAGTCCGAACGACGGCGAGATCGACGTGCGGATCCTGACGATGCCGGACGGTTCGCGACGCGCGATCGTCGACGTCACCGGCACCAAGTCCTGGAATCCCGGTCCGACGAGCGACGTCACGAGCCTGACGACCAACGAACGCGCGATCGCCGGCCGGCGGACCGCCTACGAGGGCGGTGTCCTCGCCGCCATGCGCACCGCGGGCGTGCGCAAGGGCGACGACGTGATGATCGTCGGGCACAGCGAGGGCGGGATGGTCGCCGTCAACACCGCCCGCGATGCCGTGCGTTCCGGCGAGTTCGACGTCACGCACGTGATCACGGCCGGCGCGCCGATCGGGCGCACCGTCGGCGGCCTGCCGGCGCAGGTCAACGTGCTGGCGCTGGAGAATCGCAATGACGTGGTGCCGCACCTCGACGCCGCCGACAATCCGCAGACGCGCAACGTCACGACCGTCACCGGCCTACGCGGCGACGGCACCGTCGTCGGCGACCACGACGTGCACGGCAGCTACCTGCCGATCGCGGCGGACACGCAGGCCAGCCACGACGTCGCCGTCAGGCAGTACGAGCGCAGCGCGAACGGCTACTTCCACGCGTCGCGCGTCACCACGCACACGTACCGCATACGTCGCAGCTACTCGTGACGTCTTGCCGCGCCCGGCCGGACGGGTCACGATCACCGCATGCTCGGACTCATGCAGGACCTGCCACTGACCGTCAACTGGATCGCCGCGCGGGCGGGGCAGTACTACGCCGACAAGGAGATCGTCACCCGCACGGCGAACGGCATCGAACGCGCGACAATGCGCGACGTGCTCACCGACGCCGGGCGCATCGGCGCGTACCTCGACTCCGTCGGTGTCTCGGCGGACGGCCGGGTGGGGACATTCGGCTGGAACACCGCGCGGCATCTCGCGCTGTACGTCGGCATCCCGTGCACCGGCCGGGTGATGCACACGATCAACATCCGGTACTTCGCCGACCAGCTGATCTACACGGTCGATCATGCACAGGACGAGGTCGTGTTCGTCGACCGCTCGCTGCTGCCGCAGTTCGCCCAGTACCTGCCCAAGCTCGACGGCGTCCGGCACGTCGTGGTCACCGACGACGGCGCGGACTGCGAGCTGCCCGACGATCCGCGCGTCGTCCGGTACAGCGACGTCGTCGAGCCGCTGGACCCGATCGACTTCGACGGTCGGGTCACCGACGAACAGCAGGCGGCGTCGCTGTGTTACACGACGGGCACGACCGGCAACCCGAAGGGCGTCCTGTACTCGCACCGGTCCGCGTGGCTGCACTCCAACGCCGCGACGACGACCGGCGTCTTCGCGCTCAGCGACCGCGACCGCGTCCTGCCGGTGGTGCCGATGTTCCACGCCAACGCGTGGGGCCTGCCCTACGCATGCCTCATGGCCGGCGCGTCGATGGTCATGCCGGGGCCGGACCTGTCGCCGGCGGCGGTGCTCGACCTGCTCGACACCGAGGACGTGACGGTCACCGCCGGCGTCCCGACCATCTGGATGGGCGCCCTGCCGCTGCTCGGCGACCACGACCTCTCCGCGCTGCGGCTCATCATCTGCGGCGGTTCCGCGGTGCCCCGCTCACTGTCCGAGGCGTACCGGGACGCGATCGGTCTGCCGATCCGCCAGGCCTGGGGCATGACGGAGACCTCGCCGATCGGCTCGGTCGCCGTCGAACGCGGTGAACTCGCCGGCGCGGACGAGCAGCAGAAAGCCGACGTGCGGGCGACGGCAGGTATTGCGCCGCAGGGCGTCGAGCTGCGCATCGTCGACGCCGACACCGGGAACGTGCTGCCGTGGGACGACGCCGCGTCCGGCGAGCTCGAGGCCCGCGGGCCCTGGGTGGCGCGGCAGTATTTCCGCACCGACGAGCCGGGCGAGCAGTTCAGCGACGACGGCTGGCTGCGCACCGGTGATGTCGCGACGATCTCGCCGCTCGGTTACGTCCGGCTGGTCGACCGCACCAAGGACCTCGTCAAGTCCGGCGGGGAGTGGATCAGCTCGGTCGACCTCGAGAACCACATCATGGCGCACCCGAAGATCGCCGAGGCCGCGGTGATCGCGGTGCCGCACCCGAAGTGGGCGGAGCGGCCGCTGGCCTGCGTCGTGATCAAGGACGGCGAACAGCTGTCCGCGGCCGAGGTGCTCGATTTCCTGCGCGACCGGCTCAGCAAGTGGCAGCTGCCTGACGATGTGGTGTTCATCGATGAGGTGCCGAAGACGAGCGTCGGGAAGTTCTCCAAGAAGACGCTGCGTGACCGGTTCGCGGACTATCAACTGCCGCAAACCTGACCAAATCGCCCGCTTCGGCGTGTCGCAACACAAGCAACACTTGTCACACCCTTAACGTGGATGGTTTCATCGACCGACCCCTTCCCCCGGGGGTCGAGCGCGGCATGCACGGCACGATCGCGGCTTCGCTCGCCACGACCCGCAGTCCCCCGCCTGCGTGGCCGACGAAAGACCCTCGATGAAGCGCTCCCGCCTGTTCACGATCCCCCGTGGCGCCACCGCCGTCCTGACCTGCCTGGCCCTCGCCCTCAGCGGCGCCGCGGCCACGCTCACCACCGAGAACACCAGCTCGGTGGTCCCGGGCTCGCCGTACGGCGGTATCAACTCGATGCGCGTCGTACCGGGTGGCGTGCAGGTCATCGGCTGGGACATCGACCCGAGCGCGCAGACGTCGCCGGTCGCCACCTACGGAACCGTCGACCACGCGAACGGCGTCCGGGTGACCGCGAACGGCAACAGGCCCGACGTCGCGCGGGTCTACAAGCACGCCGGCGCCGCGCACGGCTTCAACTTCGTCATCCCGGCCACCGAGGGCAAGCACGTCCTCTGCGTCGGAGCGTTCAACATCGGCGCCGGGGCACGCCGCACGCTGAAATGCCTGACGATGACACTCGATTACGGCCCGTTCGGCGGCTTCAACCCCGTCACGAATCGGCCCGGCGCACTCGACGTGCGTGGCTGGGCCATCGACCGGGATGCACCCACCTCGCCGGTCACGATGTCGATCAGCATCGACGGCACGCCGCACACCGTCGTCGCGAACCGCACCCGCACCGACGTCGCCCGCGTCTACCCCGGCACGGGCACCGCACACGGCTTCGACGTCGTGCTCCCGACCTCCCAGGGCGCACACCGCATCTGCGGCACCGCGGTGAACATCGGCTACGGCTCGAACAACAGCTACGGCTGCCGAACGGCAGTGCTGGACAACAGCCCGCTGCTCGCCTTCGGCTCGGCGACGCGCAGCCGCAACCAGATCCGGGTGACCGGTTGGGCCATCGACGAGGACGCACCCACCCGGGCGGTGACTGTCACCGAGACGGTCGACGGCCGGCCGAGCTCCTTCGCCGCGAACACGAGCCGACCGGACGTCGGCCGGGTGTATCCGAACACCGGCACGCACCACGGCTTCGACCACTCCGTCACCGTGGCCGAGGGCACGCACACCGTGTGCGTCCGCGCCGCGAACATCGGCTACGGCGTGGACGCGGTCCTGCCGTGCAAGACGGTGGTCATGAACTACACGCCGACGGCCTCGATCGGGACACCGAGTGCGACGGCGACCGGGATGCGCGTGGTCGGCTGGTCCGTCGACCCCGACACCGCCGCACCGACCGCGGTTCGGATCAGTGTGGACGGCAGGGGCGCCGGCACCACCATGGCGAACCACACGGGCGTGCACGCCGCGCACCGCGGGCACTATCTGACCGTCGGCGTGCGCTCGGTCTCGGGGCGGCACGCGGTGTGCCTCGTCGCTGTCAACGAGCTCTACGGCACGCACGACTCGCCCGCGTCCTGCACGACGACGACGCTCGCGCTGCGTCCGGTCGCGGACGTCAACTCGCTGACCCGGGTGGCGCATTCGACCGCCATCGCGGTGCGCGGCTGGGCTTTCGACCCGGACACCGCGGCGCCGCTGAAGATCGGTGTCACCGTCGACGGCGTGGCCCGCCCCGACCTCACGGCTGCGGCCACACGCACCGACGTCGCACGCGCCTATCCCGGGACGAGCGCCGAGCACGGATTCACCGCCTCGCTGGCGGCCACCGACGGCGAACACCGGGTCTGCTTGATGGCGCGCAACGTCGGCGGCGGCAGCGATCTGACATTCGCTTGCCGAATCATCAATGCCGTGCACCCGCGCGCCGCGAGCGTGCCGCTTTCGGCACACGGCACGCCGGGCTATGGCGCGGTGACCGTCACCTGGACGGCGCCGGTCAGTGACGGTGGCGCACCGGTGAGCCGCTACATCGTGCGCACGAGCAACGGCACGGTGATCAACGCCGCCGCCACGGCGCGGTCGGCCACCGTCACCGGCCTGAAGTCCTCGACGTCCTACCTGTTCAGCGTGGAGGCCGTCAACGTCGCGGGCAGTTCCGCCCGCGCTGGGACCGGACTGGTGAAGACGCTGACCGGCCCGGCGCCGCAGCGCAGCCCCGCGCCGGTGTCCATCAGCCGCTACATCCGCAACATCCGCGGCTCGTCACCGAGTGAGCTGGCGACGATGCGGGCCGAGGGCCTGGCCGACGCGCGGCGAAACCCGTCCGGCCACAGCTATGTCGTGCTGCTCGACATCGGCGGCCAGGATCAGAGCGACGGCGGTGTCGTGCTCAGCGCCGGCGTCCGGTTCGTGTCCTACGGGAACCTGGTGCGCGACGTCGAGGCGTACACCGACGGCTACCACCAGGGCCAGCGCGGCGTGGCGCCGGTGGTCATCGCACTCGGTACCAACAACGACATGGACGTGTCGTACAGCAGTGGCGCGGCATGGGCGACGCGGGTCGTCAACCCGGTGCGATCGCACGCCCACTCGTACGGCGGCATGAGCGTGGCCGGGGCGAACGACATCGAGCCCGGCTTCCGCGCGTCGTACTCGGCGACGCGCAGCTGGCTGTCCGGGTACCTGGCGAGCACCAGCGCGACGTTCGTCTTCAACGGCTCCGCGGACGGTTGCGCCTGGACCGCGACCGGCCGCCGGTGCAACAACGGCTGGACGATGGCCGGCCTGTACACGCTCGCCACCGGCGCCGCGCCCACCCGGTCGTGGAACCTGCCGCAGATCTACAACACGACGATGGCGGCGCAGTGGAAATACATCTCGCTGACCGGTGTCGTGTCGCGCCAGGCGCGCATCCGCTTCGGTGGCACGCTCACCGAGCTGACCGCATGCCGCCAGGCACACAGTTGCGGCAGCCTCAGTGGGGGTAGCGCGTGGTCGACGTTGTGGCGCGATCTGCAGTCGGACTCGCGCGTGCGGGTCAGCAGTCTGCCGTGGGCCACCGACCTGCGGATCGATTCGTGAGCGGTGCCCGGCAGCGACGAACGCTGATCGCGGCAGCACTGCTCGGCGCTGGCGTGCTCGCCGGATGCACCGCGAGCCCGGCCGCGGTGCGGCAGCACGCAACTCAGTCGTCCCGTCCCAGCAGTACGGCGGTGACCAGCGCCGCACCGGCCGTCAGTAACAGCACGACGCCGACGTCACCCGCGGCGCCGCCCAGCACGTCCGTCGCGTCGACGAACGCGCCGGCCGCCCCATTGAGCAGTGCGGCGCCGCGCTCGACCTGCACGAACGTCACGGTCCGCGTCATCCGCGGGTCGGCGGCGCAGGGCATCGAGTTCGCAGCGCTGCAGTTCAGCAACGCCGGTAAGAAGGCGTGCGAGCTCTACGGTTATCCGATGGCCACACTGCGTCTGCAGGGCAAGCAGATCGGGACGCCCGCACAGCCGGCGACGACTGCGACGTCCGCCATGAAGCTCGCGCCGGGCGGCACCGCCGAGAGCCGGCTCGTCGACTACGTCAGCTGTCAGGCACCGTTGTCCGACTCGGTTCGCGTGGTCGTGCCCGGCAGCACGATCCACACCGTCCGGCCGGCGCAGCTGCGCGCGTGCGTGCTGCGCGTCGGCAAGCTGGGCCAGCCCGAGTGAGCGACGCGTTCGTCGACGATCCGCGCTCGTTGCGCCGGCACGACTTCGGCGTGCTGCGGCAGGTACCCACCCGCTGGTCGGACGACGACACGTACGGCCACGTGAACAACGTCGTGCACTACCTGATGTTCGACACCGTCGTGAACGGTTGGCTGATCGAGGCCAGCGGCGTCGACATCCGGGCACTCCCGGCCGTCGGCCTCGTCGTCGAGACCTCCTGCCGGTACTTCGCCGAACTGCGCTTCCCGGAGGTCGTCACCGCCGGGCTCGCGCTCGAACGGCTCGGCACGTCCAGCGTCGTATACCGGCTGGCCCTGTTCGGCGAGCACGCGCAGACGCCGGCCGCGGTGGGTCGCTTCGTGCATGTCTACGTGGGTGCCACGGACCGACGCCCCACCTCCGTTCCGACGCAGATCCGTGATGCGCTCGCCGGGCTGACACGGGGATCAGCCGGCCCGGTTGAGTAGGTGTGCTCACGCGCGCACCCGGCGCCGGACGGCAAGGTCATCGGCATGAACACGAACCCGTCCGCCAAGACCACTCCCGCCTTCTACCTCCAGGCGATTCTGTCGTTCGTCATCGCGCTCGCCGTCGTCGTCATCGGCGAGCTCTACCTGCCGGTGGCGCCGTGGGCACGCGCGTTCCTCGCCATCGGCACCGTCTTCCTGGTCAGCTCGACGTTCACGCTCGCCAAGTGCGTTCGTGACCATCAGGACACCGAGAGCGTCGTCGGGCGACTGGACGCCGCCCGGGTCGAGCGGCTGCTCGCCGAGTTCGACCCCTACCGGGTGCCCGGCGAACCCGCCCCGACCGAACAGCAGCCGCGTTACGCACCGGCTCCCATGCCCGCACCCGTGAGCTGACGTCATCACTTCGCCCACCGACCATTCGGCCCGGCCCGTTTCGACGGGCCGGGCCGTCCTGCTGTCTTCTAGTCTTCGGCGCATGCCCACCGCCCGGCCGAGAGTGCTGTCCGCCCCGGTCAGCGGCGTGCGGCTGTCGCTGTGGCGGGCGGCCTGCGTGTTCCGCGTGGTCGGACTCGCGGTCTGCGTGTTCCTGATCGTCTTGTGGCAGCCGATCTACCGCCGTCCGTCGATCGCCGTCCTGGCCGCCGTCGGGATGGCGGTCGTGACGGCAGCGGTGTTGGTCCTCGGCTGGCGCGGGTACGCGCATCGTCGGGGTTTCGTACTGGCCGACGCGGTGGTGACGCTCGGACTGACGCTGCTGAGCATCCCCGCGCAGACCGCGACGCAGCAGCACGGTGGCATGGTCACGTTGACGACGATCTGGGCCGCCGGGCCGACCGTCGAGGCGGCGTTCGTGGCCGGCCCGTTCGGCGGCCTCGCGGTCGGTGCGGTTCAGTACGCGGTCGCCGCGGGTATCGCGCAGCAGTGGGACGGGCGCACGCTCTACAGCGGCGTGCTGCTGCTGGTGACGGGCGCGGTCGTCGGGTTCGTCGTGCAGCTGGCCACCCGCGCCGAGGACGATCTTCGAGTGGCCGAGGCGACGCGCGCTGCGACGGCCGAGCGTGAGCGCATCGCGCGCTCCATCCACGACGGCGTGCTGCAGGTGCTCGCCCTGGTGCATCGCGCGGGCGCGCGCGCCGACGGCGAATGGGCGCAACTCGCCGCGGCCGCTGCGGAGCAGGAGACGGCACTGCGCGGGCTTCTCGCCTGGCAGGACGCGCCGGCACCGCGCGACGGAATGTGCGACCTGGCGACCGACCTGCGTGGCCTCGCCGGGCCGCGCGTCACGGTGGCGGCGCCGGGCGAGCCGGTGCTGCTGGACGCACAGGTCGCCGAGGAGGTCGTGGCCGCGGTCCGCGCCGCGCTGCACAACGTGGTGATGCATGCCGGGGACGGCGCCCGCGCGTGGGTGCTGCTCGACGCACTCGAGGCTGAGCTGCACGTGTGCGTGCGCGACGACGGAGCCGGGATGGCGCCGGACCGGCTCGACACCGCGGCGCGCGACGGCCGGCTCGGCGTGGCCCGCTCGATCCGCGGTCGGGTGACGGAACTGCGCGGCACGGTCGACATCACGTCCGCACCGGCGCGCGGCACGGAGGTACGGATGGTGATCCCCCGATGACCGCAGACGCCGTGCGGGTGATGGTCGTCGACGACCACCCGATCTGGCGCGATGCGCTGGAACGCGATCTCGTCGACGCCGGCTACGACGTCGTCGGCGCCCCGGCCGACGCCGAGACCGCGGTGCGTATCGCGCCGGCCGTGCGGCCCGACGTCGTCCTGATGGACCTGCAGCTGCCCGGCATGACCGGCGTGGACGCGGTCGCCGAGTTGGTGCGCGTGGACCCTGCGGTACGGGTGTTGATGTTCTCCTCGTCCGGGGAGGACGCGGACGTGCTGGCCGCCGTCAAGAGCGGCGCGCGCGGCTACCTGATCAAGTCCGCGGACCGGGCGGAGCTGCTCGACGCCGTCGCGCGCACAGCAGCCGGCGAAGCGGTGTTCTCCCCCGGCCTGGCCGCGCTGGTGCTCGGCGAGTACCGGCGCATCGGCCGGGACGAGCCGGCGCCGACCGCCGTGCTGACCGAGCGCGAGACGGAGATCCTGCGGCACGTGTCGACGGGCATGTCCGCGCGGGACATCGCCGAGCGCCTGGTGGTGTCGCACCGCACGGTGCAGAACCACGTGCAGAACACGCTGCGCAAGCTGCAATTGCACAACCGGGTCGAGCTCACCCGCTGGGCGATCGAGCAGGGCCTGACCGAGTGAGCGGTCAGCGCTGGTCGCGGCGCAACGGGTGGTCGGCGGGGATCTCGACCAGCACGATGGGCACGCCGTCGGGATCCTCGATCCACGCCTCGAGGAGTCCCCACGGCTCCTGTCGCGGCGCGCGGACGGTGCGCACGCCGGCCGCCGCGATGCGCCGGTACTCGGCGTCGACGTCGCGTACCTGCAGCCACAGCGCCACGCCGTCGCGGCCGGCTTCGGGAGCGGAGCCGGACACCTCGGAGCAGGACGTTGCCCGCGTAGTAGACGACGCCCGGCTCACTTTCTGCGCTTCCCACCCGGGATGGTCGTTGCGTCGACCGGAATCGCGACCATGTCGGGTGGGAAGACGGATGCAGCGGTGCGTCAGGTCGCCATGACCTCGATCCGGTCCATCGCCTCGAGCTCGTCCTTCGGCGTGTCCCGGACGGCGGCGAGGATCGCCTTCTGCAGTTCACCGATCCGGGCGTCGAGCACCGCGCACAACCGGTACGCCAGGCGTCCGACGTGGCGCACCGCTTCCGGATCGACCGCAGGTGACGGCACGGAGGTCACGGCGACCGCGTTCACCTGACCGTCGTCGTCCTGGGCCACACCCACCGTGTAGGTCTCGCGCGGGTTGACGAGCGGGTCGGCGTGATGGTCGCGCAGGTGCATCAACACCCGGTGCCGACGCACGACATCGTCACGCTCCTCGCCCTCGGCCGGATCGAGGTCGGTCTCGGTGACCGCTGCGGCCGAGGCTTCGGCCGCACCGAAGGCCCGGGCGTAACACAGCAGCACGAAGGTCCACAGCGCCTCGGCGGTCGGGTCGGCGCCCCCGCGTGCGGGATCGCCGAGCACGGTGAGCAGCTGCTCGCACGTCACCAGCACGGTCTGCAGGTCGTCATAAGCGCCGACCAACCGCACGAGGCGGATCGCGTCGGGATTGTCGAGGCGGCGGATGGACTGCGGCATGGCGTCGTTGTCGGCTCGATCGCTCATCAGCTGGCTCCTCGGTCGGGGACGGTGCTGGTCTTCAGTGCAGGACGGCATAGAGCAGGTAGGCGTTGAGCGTGATGATCGTGGCGGCCACAGCTGACATCAACGCCGTCGTCGTCGCTCGATTCGCGTGCGGTCCCATGACGTCGGCGCGGCGGCTGAGCATGGTCAGCGGGACGAGGGCGAACGGGACCCCGAAGGACAGCAGCACCTGCGACACCACGAGCGTCGACGTCAACGGCAGGCCGAGGCCGAGCACGACGAGTGCCGGGAGCATCGTGACGCCGCGCCGGACGAACAGCGGGACCTGGCGCCGCAGGTAACCCGCCATCACCACCTGTCCCGCGTAGGTGCCGACGCTCGACGACGAGAGCCCGGACGCGAGCAGGGCCACCGCGAACGCGACGGCGGTGCCGCCGCCCGCGAGCTCGGCGAGCCCGGCGTGTGCGGCGACGATGGAGTCCGCGTGCTGGCCGCTCAGTCCGGAGAACACCGCCGCCGCGACGACCAGCATCACCACGTTGATCACGCCGGCCAGCCCGAGCGCGACGACGACGTCCAGCCGCTGGACGCGCAGCACCGAGCGCCGCTCCCGATCGTTCACGAACGGAGACAGGTTCTTGGTCAACGCCGAATGCAGGTAGACGACGTGCGGCATGACCGTCGCGCCGACGATCCCGGCGGCGAGCACGACGCTGTCCGCGCCGGCGAAGTGCGGCACAAGACCGCCGGCGACCGCACTCGCATGCGCGCCCACCGACGCCAGGTCGTAGAGGAACCCCGACAGCACCAGCGCGAGCAGCGCCACGACCACGAGCTCGAAGCGCCGGCGCCCGTGCTGCTCGAGCCCGAGGATGACGAAGGCGACGACCGCGGTGATGAGTCCGGCAGGCAGCAGCGGCACTCCGAAGAGCAGGTTCAGCCCGATGGCGGCGCCGACGAACTCTGCGATGTCCGTTGCCATCGCGACGACCTCGGCCTGCACCCACAGCAGCGTCGACGCGGTCCGCGGGAACCTCTCCCGGCACAGCTCGGGCAGGTCCCGGCCGGTGACGACGCCGACCTTCGCCGACTGGTACTGCACGAGCATCGCCATCACGTTGGCGACGACCACGACCCAGATGAGCGTGTAACCGTACTTCGCGCCGGCGGAGAAGTTCGTCGCGAAATTGCCCGGGTCGATGTAGGCGACCGAGGCCACGAACGCCGGGCCGACGAGGCCGGCGGCGACACGCCACCGGCTGCGCTCCCCGACTGCGGGATCCGCCGCGGTCGAGGAGGGCTCAGCGTCGTCGGAGACCGGACCGCGGTGTCCGGCCGTCCTCGTGTCGAACACCCATGATCACCCGACCGACGGTCCGAGGCCCATGGACTGCGGCGTGCTGGAGTCCGGCGACGGCTGGTGCAACCCCTCGTCCAACGGACCGAACTCGGTCATCAGCGCGCGGCTGCCGCCCCACGGCGTCTGCTCCTCGGCGATCAGCGTGTTGGTGGTCAACAACAGGCCGGCGACCGACGCGCCGTTCTGCAGCGCTGACCGGCTCACCCGCAGCGGGTCGATGATGCCCATGTCGATCATGTTCCCGAACTCGCCGCGCAGCGCGTCGAATCCCTCGTCGGTGTTCATCCCGGTGATCCGCTCCACGACCTCCTTGCCGGAGTAGCCGGCGTTGGCCGCGATGAGGAACGCTGGTTCGGTGAGCGCGCGGCGCACGATCTCGACGCCGATCGCGTAGTCCTTCTCGACGTTCAGCTCGTCGAGTACCGGCGCGGCATGGACCAACGCTGCGCCACCACCGGCCACGATCCCCTCAGCCATGGCCGCGCGGGTGGCCGACAACGCGTCCTCGACGCGGTGCTGCAACTCGGTCAGCTCGGCATTGGTGGGCGCACCGACCCGAATCACCGCGACCTTGCCGGACAGTGCGCCGATGCGCTCGGTCAGCACGTCCTCGTCGATGCCGAAGGTGGCCCGCTCCAGTTCGGCACGCAGCTGGCCGATGCGGAACGCGACGTCATCGGCGCTGCCCGCGCCGTCGATGATCGCGGTGCTGTCGGCGGTCACCCGGACCTGCCGGGCCCGGCCCAGGTGCTCGAGCTTGAGCGTCTCCAGCCCCACGCCGGACGTCTTGCTGATGACCGTCCCACCGGTGATGCTCGCGATGTCCTCAAGCTTGCGCAGCCGCCGGTCGCCGAAACCGGGGGCCTTGGTGGCCACGCACTTGAAGATGCCGTTGACGTGGTTGTGCACCAGCATCGACAGCGCCGGGCCCTCGACGTTCTCGGCGATGACGAGCAACGGACGCGGTGAGCGCATGACGTTCTCGAGCACCGGCATCAGCTGCTGCACCTGCGTGATCTTCTCGCTGCACAGCAGGATGTACGGGTCGTCGAGCACCGCCTCGAGGCTGGCCGGCTCGGTGACGAGATACGGCGAGACGTAGCCGTTGTCGTACTCGAAGCCCTCCACGAAATCGACGCTCATGCCGTGCGTCACGGACTCCTCGACCGTGACGATGCCGGCGTCGCCGACCGTGTGCAGCGCGGTGGCCAGCACCCGCCCGACCTCGTCGTCGTCGTTGGCCGAGATGGCCGCGACCCGCGCGAAATCGGCCTCGCTCTGCACCGGATGCGCGGCCGCGTGCAGCCGCTCGACGAGCTTGGCCACCGCGAGGTCGACACCACGCTTGACCAGCACCGGGTTGCCGCCCGAGTTGATGGCCAGCATGCCCTCGCGGATGATCGCCTGCGCGATGACCGTGGCGGTGGTGGTGCCGTCGCCGACGATGTCGTTGGTCTTGATCGCGGCTTCCTTGACCAGCTGGGCGCCCATGTTCTCGAACTGGTCGCGCAGGTGGATCTCCCGCGCGATCGTCACGCCGTCGTTCGTCACCACCGGCGAACCGGTGATCTTCTCGAGGATGACGTTGCGGCCCTTCGGGCCGAGCGTCGACTTCACCGCGTCGGCGAGCTGATCGACACCGGACAGCAGCAGCGTGCGCGCATCGCTGCCGAAACGCAGGTCCTTGGCCATGGTTACTCCTCGAGTCGGGCGGGTCGGTCAGGGAACGAGAATCGCCCGGCCGCGGACCTCGCCCGCGTCGAGGTCGTGCAGCGCCTCCTGGGCGGCGTCGAGCGGGTAGGTCTTCGTGTGCAGCGTGACCTTGCCGGCCTGGGCGAGCACCATCAGCTCGGCCAGCTCGTTGTAGGTGCCGACGATGTTGCCGATCACGTTGCGTTCGGTGCTGACGACGTCGAGCGTCGGGACGTGCAGCTCGCCGCCGTAGCCGATGACGTAGTACGAGCCGCCCGGACGGGTCATCGCCCAGCCGTCGCGTTCCGCACCCTCCTCGGCGACGAAGTCGAACACCACGTCGGCGCCGGCACCGTCGGTCAGCTGCAGCACCGCGTCGACGTGCTTGCCGTCGGCCACCACGGTCTGGTTCGCGCCGAGCGACTCGGCCAGTTTGAGCGCAGCGGGATTGCGGTCGACGACGATGATGTTGGTCGCGGTCAGCGCGGTCAGGCACTGCACGCCGATGTGGCCGAGGCCGCCGGCCCCGATCACCACCGCGGTCGTCCCCGGATAGAGCAGCGGCACCGCCTTGCGCACCGCGTGGTAGGCGGTGATGCCGGCGTCGGCCAGCGCGGCGAGGGCGTTCGGCTGCGTCGACGGGGCGAGCTTGATGCACGCGCGCGCCGACGTGAGCAGGTACTCGGCCATCCCGCCGTCGGTGCCGTCCAGGCCGGGGAAGACGCTGAGTTCGCAGTGCATGTCCTGCCCGGCGCGGCACGCGCGGCACAGCCCGCAGGTCGGCGTCGGGTGCAGGATGACGGTGTCGCCGACCGCGACGTTGGTGACCGCCGAGCCGACCTCGTGCACCCAGCCGGCGTTCTCGTGCCCGATCGTGTACGGCAGGGTCGGGTGCATCGCCTCGTCCCACTGGCCGAGGATGATGTGCAGGTCGGTGCGGCACACACCGGCGCCACCGATCTTCACGACGACGTCCGTCGGCCCCTTGACGGTCGGCTCGTCCACCTCGTCGACGGTGGGTTGTTCGTTGTAGGCGTGCAACCGGACGGCCTTCATCAGTCATCTCCTTCGGGGTCCACGGGCAGGCCGTAACGGTTGGCGAGCATGCCTTTGCACACGTGGCCGTTGGCCTCGAGGTTGACCCGCGTGAGCCGCGCCTTGCCCAGGTGCAGCCGCAGGTCGTCGGGTGCGACGGCCGCGCCGGTCCGCACGTCGATCAGCAGCGGCGCGTCGTCGCCGGCCGGTAGCCCGAGCTGGGCACGGCGTGCGCGCAGCCGGTCGACGTCGTCGCTGTGCGGCAGGTCGGCCAACGTCAACGTGGCCAGCTCGGCCGGCGTGCGGCGCAGCTGCCGAACGACGCGGTCGGTGCCGGCCAGGACGGCTTTGCGGACGAAGTCCGCGCGCAGCGTGTCCAACTCACCGTCGGCCAGGCTGCCGAACGACTCGACGAAGCCGGCACGCGCGGCGACGCCGGCATTGATGTCGGTCGAGGCGAAGTGGTCGTCGAGCAGCACCACCGCCCGCGTCACGCCGGGCACCGCGGCCACCGCTTCGTAGGCATCGGCCACCATCAGGAACGCGAAGTTCGGCGCACAGAAGTACGTCGGCAGTCGCAGATGCACCTCGGCGACGCCGTCGTCGCCGACCTCGCAGGAGGCGACGAAACCCAGTGACGTCACCGGCTCGTCGATCTCCGGGTCGATCACGGAGTCGAGAGCGCGCAGCACCAGGGAGCGCGCCGGCAGTGCCAGCACGCTCCCCTGGTTGGGCTGCGTCATGCCTGGCCTTGGACGAGCTCCGCGTCGTCGCGCCTCGCGGGCTCGCTCTGGTCGGCGATCTGGCACTCGGCCGGGACGTCGATGTCGTAGAGCTTGGCCGCGTTGAGGCCGAGAATCTTCTTCTTGGTGTCGACGTTGACCCGCGGGTAGTCGGAGAACTCGTCGCTCGGGTAGTCCCAGTCGACGAACCCCTCGACCTGCCACTTCGGTTCCCAGATGCCGTAGTCGCTGCCGAAGGTCATCTTGTCCTCGCCGACCCAGAACAGCAGCTCGCCCATCACCTTCGCGAAGAACTTCGGCCGGGCGTACATCAGGCCACCGATGACGACCGAGAGGCCCGCGTAGACGTTGGGCTCCTGCGTCGCCATGAAGCAGAAGTCCTCGATGCGCGGCAGGCCGACGTGTTCGACGATGAAGTTCAGTTCGGGGAAGTCGGTGGCCGCGTGATCGACGTCGGACACGTCGAAAGCGTCCTTGTCCAACGGCCAGATCGTCGGGCCCTTGTGCACGTGGACGTTCTTGATCCCCAGCTCTCGGGCCTTGTCCAAGAACCGGTAGCAGTCGGGGTCGCTGAGCTTGTAGCCGCGCGAACCGTTGTTCCACTCGGCGGTGTAGAGCTTGATCCCCTTGGCGTTCCACCGCTTGACGTTGTCGGCGAACTCCTTCAGGCCGCTGTCACCGTCACGCGGGTCGAACCGGGTGTTGACGATGAACTTGCCCGGGTACTTCTCGGCCAGCGCGCCGTTCTTCTCGGTGGTGTTGAAGCCTTCCGAGTACCACTCCTTGAGGTACGTCGGCTGGAAGACCGCGACGTCGACGTGCCCCTTGTCGAACACGTCGCTCATCAGGTCGTCCTCGGAGTACCCCTCGAAGTGCTCGATCGACCAGTGCGTCTCGGGCGGCCCGAGCGACTGGTAGGCGTGGAAGCATTCGATCCACCCCTTGGCGTACTGCTCCTGGCCCTTGACCCAGTTCTCCGGTGTGGCGTCCCAGAAGTGCATGTGGCTGTCGACCACGAAGTACTTCTCGCCGTCCTTCTCGTACACGTACGTCTCCTCACTTGCGCCGCAGCGCAGATGGACGGTCAGCGGGCCTTGAGGTCGAACCCGAGATATTCGGCTGCTTCCTCCGGGTTCGAGAACATGATCGTTCTGTCGTCCAGGTGGACCATGCGGCCGTAGTGCGTCGACATGTTGTTCTCGAACTCCGAGGCGCTGAAGAAGCCCTCTTCCTCACCGAGCGCCGCGTCCATGTCGTCGTAGACGACGTCGAAACGGCCGACCCCGTCGACGCGGATCATCGACGGCAGCGGCGTGACCGTCACGTTGTCGATGCGCGACAGCACCTTCGCCATCACGGCGCCGATCTGGTTGTTCATCAGCGTGAAGCCGCACATGTTCGAGAACGTCTTGTCGGACTTGAACGGGCTCTCGCTCGTCTTGAACCTGGTTTCGGTCACTGCGACAGCTCCTTCGGCGACTTCAGGGACAGGTCGGACAGGATCTCGGCGAACCGGCTCTTGGCCCGGTCGAGGCCATCCTCGAACCGCGGCGCCTTGGCGTCCGGCTGCGACCAGATGGGTTGTAGCCGGCGCGCAGCCGCGATGGAGCGTTCCGTCCACTTCGACAGCCAGCCGTCCAGGATCGACTTGTTGTGCTCGGCGAACTCCTTGTCGTTCGTCAGCAGCTCGAACATCGCCTTCGTGTACCGCAGGTCGCGCTCGGCGTAGTCCCACTCGCCCGCGCCGACGACCGTCGGCGTCACGTAGTCGCCGTTGCGCGGCGCGGCCTGCTGCACCAGGTTGCTGCGGAGGAGCTCACCCACTAGCGGCTCGAACACGACGTTGACCGCGAACACGGCTTCGCACCAGTCGTCGATGCAAGTTATCTGCTCGGCGACCTCACGCACGCCCTGCCAGGCGTCGTCGCTGTTCCACGTCTCGACGTGCGCCGAGCCGTCGAAGCCCTCGATCTCCTCGCTGAGCGTGAGGTTGTAGAGCGCGAGGTCCTGGGCGAAGCGGATCCGGTGCATGCTGTTCACCGAGATCGCGTTGTTGTGCATGTTCGTGGGCGCCCGCCGGTTGGCGTTCGCGAACACGTACAGCCCGAAACCGTGATCGACGTGCATCCAGGCGCCGACGTTGCGCTCGACGAACGTCACCCAGTTCGGGCTCCACTGGCTGAACGCCTTGGTCTGGCGCGCGGTCTCCACGTTCTGGTTGATCTGCCGCACGACGTTGGAGTTGTAGCGGTAGAAGGTGAGTTCCCACTCCTCGTTCGGGTCGCGGAACTCGTGCCACCCGTGGGCCGGCCAGTCGTAACCCTTGCCGCCCGATCCCGGGTAGCGCTCGGGTTCGGGACGGTCACTGCCCCAGGCCTTGAGCGCCGTCCAGTCGAGCGGGTAACCGCCGCGGCCGTCGGAGAAGCCGTAGATCCACCCCTGGGACAGGTAGTGGCGCGGGTCGGGCTGGACCTCGACAGTGACGTCCTCGTAGTGCGACTGACGCCGCTTCGCCGGGGTGAAGTAGTTGTAGCTGCGCGCGGTCGAGTCCGGGAACTCCTTGGCGCCTGCCTCGGCGTCGGTGAATTCCGGTCTCGGTGCGCTGCGTTCCGTGGTCTCGGTCATGGCTACTCTCTCCCCGGGTCGCCGGTTGTGGTGAATTTGTCGTAGTAGATGTGTTTCTCGTCCGCGCCCAGCGCGACGAGTGCTTCCATCGCCGCCTCGACCATCGGCGGCGGCCCGCAGACGTAGCAGTCGGCGGCGGACAGGTCGGTCTCGTTCTTGCTCATCACGTCGGTGATCAGCCCGGTCTCGCCGTCCCACCCGTCGCCCTCGTGATCGGACAACGCAGGGACGAAGCGGAAGTTCGCCAACTGGCCCTGCAGGTTCGCCAGCTCCTCGGTGAAGCACAGATCGGGGACCTGTCGGGCGCCGTAGTAGTAGGTCGCCTTGCGGGTGCTGCCCCGCTCGGCCAACGAGCGCAGCACCGACAGGATCGGCGCCATCCCGGCGCCGCCGCCGAGGAACACCATGTCCGAGTCGCGCCCGTCGCGCAGGGTGAAGACGCCGAACGGGCCGGTCAGCTCGAGGACGTCACCGACCTTGAGCTGCGTGTCGAGATATCCGGAGAACAGGCCGCCCGGGTAGATGCGGATGACGAACTCGAGTTCGGTGCCGCCGGAAGACGGGGTGTTGGCAACGGAGAACGAGCGGGTCTCGTCGGTGCCGGGAACGGTGAAGTCCCAGTACTGGCCGGCGAAGAAGTTGACGCTCTCCGGCTCGACGATCTTCACCTTGACGTGTCGCATGTCGCGGGTGACGGGATCCACCGAGACGACTTCGGCCTTGGCCCGCTGGATGGGGTGCCCGGACCGGATCATCTCCTCGTCGTAGTTGAGCAGCTCGATCGTCACGTCCTCGTAGACGTGCGCCCGGCACAGCAGCGTGAAGCCCTCGTCCTTCTCGAAGTCGGGCAGCGCGAAGGTGGAGTACTTGTCGAGCTCGATGTCGTCGCCGTCGAGGACGAAGGACTTGCAGGAGGCGCACTGCCCTTCCTTGCAGCCGTGCATGAGCATGATGCCCTGCTCGGTAGCGGCGCGCAGCACGTTCTGTTCCTCGTCGACCTCGATCTCGATGCCGACGGGCTCGAAGCGTACTGAGTGCTTGTCAGCCAAAACCTCGCTCCTCGCTCGTCGTCGTGATCTGGTCCGAAGGAGGAGGCCCGGTGTTGCACCGGGCCTCCTCCGGAGTGCGGTCTGTTCCTCCTCAGGCGTCGGCAGGCGCCGGGCGGCCGGCGGGACCCTGCTTGACGTAGTCGGCGTGGTACGCCTTCTGCTCGTCCGCGCTCATCTCGTTGAGCAGCACGTTCGGGCTCTGCAGCGGCGGGCACCGGCGCAGGTGGTCGAGCGTCCACATCTTCTTCGGGTCCAGATTCAGGTGCGGCTGTGCCGTGAGCGTCTTGCCGTCGTCGCGCACGTAGCCCATGTCGGAGACGACGTCGGCCCAGTTCCAGCCGTGGTAGAGCGTCTCCCACTCGCGCTTGCCGATCAGCTGACCCATGTTCGGCGTATCGCGACCCTCGTACGTGGGCCGGAACGCGACGGTGTCCGTCCACCGGCAGGCCTCGTGGCAGTAGGTGCGCATCTGCCCGTCGACCTCGGCCATGACCATGTCCTCACGGACCAGGCAGGGCACCATGCAGGTCCAGCACCGGGCCGGGTAGACGTAGTCGACGTCCTCGAGCGCGATCGGGTTGTGCCCGTTCGCGACCGACAGGCGGGCGTAGTTCTCCCACCAGGCGCCGTACTTGTCGTACCAGCCCGGGTACTTGTACTCGAACCACTCGAAGTCCTCGTCGGTCATCGGGTCGATGCGCCAGTAGTTGGCGAGCCACCCGGTGGCGAAGAACTGCGCGACCTCGTGCACGTAGCCCTTGTTCCAGATCTGGTTCCACGACTCTTCGATCAGGTCGTGCGGGATCTCCAGGCCGTACTTCTCCAGCGGGACGAGGTAGCTGCGGTAGTAGTCGTCGTAGATCCACCGACGCCACATCTCCGCATAGCTCTCCCGATCCTTGCGGCGGTCCTTCGTGCCGTACTCGATGAAGGTGCCGATCGCGGCGTCCACGACCCGGTGGTTGTTCCACCACGCGTAACGCAGGTCGCGGGCCAGCAGCTGGTGGTTGCTCTCGTCCGACAGTGCCATCAGCAGCGTCGCGTACCCGTTGCTGATGTGCCGCGACTCGTCCGACTGCACGGAGTGGAACACCGTCGGCAACAGGTAGTCACCGTTGGCGGCCGCCTCGGCCGGCATCGCGACGAACAGCGTGTTCGTGAACGCCGTCTCGGCGACGATGGTCAAGTAGATGCTCGCGGCGGTGATCGCATCGCCGGTGATGAAGCCCTCCGCGAACTGCCGCCCGATGGTGCCGCAGTAGTCGTTTTGGAAGTTCTTCAGGCTGCTGTTGAAGCCGGCCGGGTCGATGTAGTTGTTCATGTACAGGCGCTTGAGGTTCTGCTGGATCGTCGAGTGGCGAACCTCGTCGATCATCTGGATCGCCTGCCCGTTGTGCAGCTCCGGGTTCGGCACCGTGTTGAACAGCAGCGGCATCGCGCGCGCCGCGGAGATCTCCGGCAACGGGATGATCGACAGGAACAGCTTCTGCCATTCCAGCCACCGCTCCTGCACCTGGCGGAACATGTTGCCGCGAATCGCGCCGTCGGATGCCCCGTAAACGCGGTGGTCCTTCTCCTCCTCCATCGGGAAGTAGGACCGCAACACCTGCTTGAGCGGGTCCTTCTTCTTCGCCTTCTGGAAGGTGTAGTCGGTGCCGTACTGCGAGACCGGCGTGTGGTACAGCGGATCCCAGGACAGCTCCTGGATCTTTTCGTGGGCCTTGGCCACGCTCTGACGACTCATTGCCACACTCCTCGGGTAGACAGGTGCGTCATCTGGCAATCAGACCCGGCCGCGGACGGTCGCCAAGTCTCAGTACGAGACACCTGTCGTCGAGGCATCACGCCTCGGTCCCGCGCTCGAAGACGACGGCGCGGATCTCGTCGAGATCCCTGCGCACCTGACGCATCACCTCGCGGTTGCCCTCGGCGAGTGGCTCGATCCCGAGTGAGCGCAGCAGCGCCCGAGCCGGCTCGGCGGGATCGCCGGCCTCGCCGAGGACCGGGTGCAACCCCTCGTCGGCGAGCTGCGCGAACACCGTGTGGACCACTGTCCACGGGTTGTACGTCTCGACATCCGATTCGTCGGCCGGCAAGTTGCTCAGCTGACTGTCCCCGACTCGCACGCGCTCACCTCCGGACAGCAATACCTCGGACGTGCGTCCGGTGACTGGTCGACCGGCCGCACCTGCCGGTCTAGACCCCCGCCGAGGGGCCGAAAAGTCTCAATTTGAGACACCGAAGGCGGTCGCATTGCGTACATTTGTGAGGTAGACCACTGCGCCTGAGTACATGCCAGGCGCCGATCCGGTCCGTGCTGAGTCGACAGCGGGGAAGCGACCGGTGGGAGGCGATCGGAGGTCGGCTCGACCATGACTGGTCCGCCTATTCCGTCGCTGACGCCCGACGCCGGCGGAGTGGCAGCGAACCGGCTGCGCTTCCTGACCGACGACGGCCGCCCCGAGCGGGTACGACCGCTGATCCTGGCGTCGTGGCGGCGGTCCCGGAACTTCTCGGTCGCGCCGGACTCGCTGGAACTGCCCTACCGCGCCGACCTCCAGATCGACACGCCGCTCGTGCGCAGCGCACAGCCGGTGCTGGCCCGGCTCGCCGAACAGCTCAGCGGCCAGCCCATCAGCATCGTCCTCACCGACGCCGCCGGCCTCGTGCTCAGCCGCCGCAGCGGCACCGCTGAACTGGAGCGATACCTCGACAGCGTCCGACTCGCGCCCGGATTCAATTACGCCGAGGAATTCGTCGGCACCAACGGAATCGGTACCGCGTTGGAGGCCGGTTCGGCGGCCGAGGTCTTCGGCCACGAGCACTACGCCGAGGACCTGGAGCGGCTGGCGTGCGCCGGCGTGCCGATCCACGACCCGATCAGCGGGCGGCTGCTCGGGGTCATCGACCTCACGTGCTGGCGAAAAGACGCCGAGTCACTGCTGTTGACGCTGGCCACCTCGACGGCCGACCAGATCAAGCACGCCCTGGTGGAGTCGTCGAGCGCTCGTGAGTTCGAGGTGCTGCGGGCATACCGGCAGACCTGTCGGCGCACCAACGGCATCGTGTTCGCCGTCACCAACGACGCAATGATGCTCAACAGCTACGCGCAGGCCGAGCTCGACCCGGCCGACCAGGCGGCGTTGCAGACGATGGCCGGTGAGACGGCGTCGTCGGCCCTGGCCGGCCGGCGGCACTCACTCTCCCTTGTGCTGCCGAGCGGCGCTGCGGCGCAGCTGTACTGCCAGCAGGTCGATTACGACGGTGCGCCGGCCGGTCTGGTCGTCCACGTCAAGCTCGTCCAGGACGCCGGTGCGCCGACCGGGATGGCCGACGCCTCGATGTCGGTGCCCGGTCTGGTCGGCGACACGTCGTCGTGGCGACGGGTCTGTCGGCAGGTGCAGGAAGCGATGAACGCGCGCAGCTGGCTGATGCTCGAGGGTGAGGTCGGTACCGGCAAGGTCGCGTTGCTGCGCGGGGTCCAGGTGCGCCGGCAGCCGCCCGCGCGCAGCGTCGTGCTCGACGCCGCGGACGTGGGGCCCGGTTGGATGGACGAGGCACGGCGCGCCGTCGCCGCGAACGACACCGTCATCTTCGCGCACGTCGACCAGCTCAATCCCGCTCGCGTTCGCGCACTGCACGCGCTGCTCGACGACACCCGGCGTGATCCCGAACGCCGTGACCTGTGGGTGGCCGCGACCTGTCGACCCGGCGCCGGGGACGACGCGCTGGCCCGGTTGATGCCGTTCTTCCCCACCACCCTGGCCGTGCCGCCGCTGCGCCTGCACATCGACGACCTGCCGGGCCTGGTCACCTTCTTCCTCGGCAAGCTGGGTTCCGGCGGCAATGTGCAGCTCGCCCCCGCCGCCCTGCGCGTGCTCATGCGCTCACCGTGGCCCGGCAACGTCCGTCAGCTGCAGCAGCTTGTCCACGACCTGTTGCAGCACCGGCGATCCGGGGTGGTCGGCGTCGAGGACCTGCCGCCGGAGATGCATTCCATCAGCCGGCGAGTGCTGTCCACGCTCGAGCAGATGGAACGGGACGCGATCGTGCGCAGCCTCACCGACGCCAGGGGCAACAAGGTGCAGGCCGCGCGATCGCTGGGCATGTCCCGCGCGACGATCTACCGCAAGATCCACGAATTCGGCATCGTCCTGTAACGCGGCCGCGGCTGCGGTTCAGGTCGCGAGCAGGCAGACCCCGCTGATCGCGACGAGGGCCGACGCGAGCTGCACGCCCCGGGTATGGGCTTGCAGCCAGCGCACGTGCGGCCGGTGACAGGCCGGGATGAGCCGGGGGTCCACGTGGTGGACGGCGACGCTCCACGACCACTGCACCAACGACACGAGCGCGGCCACCGCGAGCAGCGCCACCGCGGTCTGTGACATGCGTCGGCTCCTTCGTCGGCATCGCGGTGCGTACCCGGTAATCGTGGCGCCGTCGCAATCCGCCGACTGTCTCAGTCTGAGACCGGCCGGTCAGTGCACAACGGGTCGGCCGAGCGCCAACGCTTTGCCGCCGGTAGCCACCGACGAAACACCCATGTAGAGGTAGACGCCCACTGCGGCGAACGCGAAGGCGACTATGCCGGCGATCTTGGACCATGTGCTCGAGGCGTTGACGGTCGAGATGAGCACGCACACGAGGCATGCCTCGACCAGCACGAACAGCAGCGTGAACGCGAACGGCAGACGCAGGGTGGCCAGGGTCAGCATGCCGATGATGACCAGCCAGGTGATCAGGAACGCCGCCTGCGTGTGCAGCGCCGCGTTCGGCGTGATTGCGAACCAGTTGTGCGTGAGCCCGAGCACGAGGGCGGCGTAGCTGAGCCAGAAACCGGAGAAGATGCCGAAGATGCTCGCGACCGCGCTCTGCCCGAGGGCTGCCGCCCACACCGTGCTGACCGCGAGACCGAATCCCGTCGCCGTCGCGATGATCGGCATCGACGAGCCGAGGCCGCCGGTCGGGACGTAGCCCACCAGCACCAGCGCGAGGGCAACAGTGCCTGCGACGAAGACCGGCAGGCCGAGGGCCGCGGGATTGCCGGACAGGAACGGTGGGGTCGGATCGGGTGCGGGCGCCTCGGCGGTCGGGGTGGGCCTGCGTTCGGTGGCGATGTGGTCGCCGGAGGCGCCTTCGACGCCTGCGTGGGTTGCAGTCATGACGAACTCCTCGGTGCGGAACGATCTTCTTGTCGAGATCGCCGACGATGCTCGCAACGTGGACGCCTCGGCTGCGTCTCACTCTGGGACGTCCCGCGCACACCACCGGAAACGACGGTGCACGTCTCAATCCGAGACGTCCGCGACGGTGCCGGCCGGCCGGGTCGTCGCAGAGTGAGACCGCAGATCCCGCCGGTGCGCGGACGATGAGCGCGCAGGCCGTGGGTTGGTCCATCGAGTTCTTCGCATGAGGAGGCACCCGGATGAGCAGTGACGGATTGCAGGGCCCCGCGTTCCGCCTCATGTACCGCAGCCACAGTCTGATCCCGGCCGAGTCGAGCAAGGCCGAGCTCGGCGCGCTGTTCTCGGTCGCGCGATCGAACAACAAGAAGCTCGGGATCACCGGCGCCCTGATGCTGGACGCGGAGTGGTTCGTGCAGACGCTGGAGGGCGACGAGGCTGCCGTGCGCTCGCTGTTCGAACGCATCAGCACCGATCCCCGGCACGACGACGTCGCCGTGCTCGACACCGCAACGGTGCCCGCCCGCGCGTTCCCGCACTGGTCGATGGCGCAGGTGTCCACCGCCGGCAAGGACGACGTCTATCTCATCGCGCACGAGGACGGCATCGCGCCGGCGACCCCGCGGCGACGCAGTCCGGAGCAGGACGCAGCGCTCGACACCATGCGCGCAGCGGTGAGCGCGCAGGTCTAGCTACTCCGCGGGCGTGCGGCTGCGTTACTCGGTGGCGCCGTGGCCGAGGCCGTCCGGGTCGGCGTCCTCGGCGATGCCATCCACCTCGCTGTGGTGTTGGTCGGCCGCCGCCGCCGCTTGCTCACCCGACGCGTCGTTGGGGTCGACGTCCGGCATCGGCTGGAACATGTCGGGGGCGTCCTCGATGTCGGGCATGGCATCTCCAGGTGCGACTGGCTGGATGGTTCGCCTCATCGTGTGCGGCAGGGTCTGCTGCGGACGTGTCACTTTGCGACACAAGGAACGTCTGGGAGCCGCCTGTCGGAGTCGAACCGACGACCTGCCGCTTACAAGGCGGCTGCTCTGACCAACTGAGCTAAGGCGGCGCTGCGCCTGAGATTACCGGTGTCGCTTCGCTCGCCGGCTTGGGTGAAACCCCGGGCGCGGTCGAAGACGAATAGACGGGCAGACTGCCTACGGGTCCGTAACCGTCGAGGGGATGCGCGTGAGCCGACTGCACCGGCCGAAGGCAGGCTTGTGGATCCGCGTATGGGTGTCGATCCTCTATCCGCTCGACGGGCTGTTCTTCAAGATCCGCTGGCAGCATCTCGAACGGGTGCCCGCGCCGTCGCAGGGTGGCGTGCTGATCGCGATTAACCACGTCTCGCAGGTCGACACCGTGCTGACCGCGCGGCTTGTATGGCAGTCCGGCCGGGTGCCGCGCTTCATGATCAAGGCCGGGATCTTCGACTGGCCCATCGTCGGCTACATGATGAAGGGCGCCGGGCAGATCCCCGTCTACCGCGGGACGGCCGACGCCGCGCATTCCCTGCGCGACGCCGTCAGTGCGCTCGAACGTGGCGAGGCCGTCGTCATCTACCCGGAGGGGACGACGACGAAGGATCCGGCCAACTGGCCGATGCAGAGCAAGACCGGCATTGCGCGCCTCGTCCTGCTAGCGCCGGACATCCCCGTGGTGCCCGTCGGGCAGTGGGGCGCGCACCGGATGGGCGGTCCGAGCCTGCGGCGGCTGGGTCGGCGGCGCACTGCGCAGGCGTCGATCGGCGAGCCGTTGGACCTCAGCCGCTTCCGCGGCAAGGAGCCGACGCCGGCGTTGCTGCGCGAGATCACCGACGAGATCATGAGCGCGGTGCGCGAGCAGGTGGCCGAGCTGCGCGGCGAGCCGGCGCCCGACACGTTCTTCGTGCCGAAACGGGTCTACGTGGACAAAGGGCGTCGCTGAGCGCTCTGCCCTTCTCGGCGATGCGGGAGCGGGGTTGATGTTAGCTCGGCGGCGTTCCGCTGCGCGCGCCGGGACGTATAGGTGGTGTCCCGCAAACGCCAACAATCTTTCGGTTCGGCGAAAGATTCTTGGCGTTTCTCTGGCGAGCGAAGTACCCCTCCTCGTCGCGTGGCGACCCTGCGGGATGACACGCCGAGGATCCGCCCGCAGAGCAGCCACGCGGCACGATTCCATGTGGCGCGAGTGACTGCCGAGGCTGATGTATCGAACGCTGCAATTCACTCGCCGGACTGGCCTGTGGACAACGCGCGCAAGATCGATTCTCGTGCCAGTATTCGTGGGTGCGTATGTGGTGGTGCGCGGCGATACTCGCGATCACTGCTGCGTTGACGGCGTGCACCGGATCGGCCACACCGCGCCCCACTCATTCGCCGGTGCCGACCACTCCATCGACGTCGGCTGCGCCGAGCTCCACTGCGCCGCCGGCACCCGTGGTGCCCACCACCGGCCCCAACGTCCGCCCCGGCGAAAGACCGCCAACGCTCCCGGCGGTGGGCCACGAAGACAAGCCGATCGGCGCCGACTTCTACGCGCGCTATTGGATTGAGACACTCGATTGGGGCTATGCCACCACGAGCTCGGCGTTGGCCCGAACTGCATTCTCGCCGGTGTGCACTGGGTGTGCGAGGTTTGTAACCACCTACGACCTCACGAGCAAGGCGGGAGATCATTTCGTTGGCGGCCGATCAAGCATCACCAGTTCCGCCATCGCAGACAACGACAAGCGGAATGGCGCTCAGTACGCAGTCGACATAACCATTTCGGTCGCACCACTGAAGACGGTGGACGCAAAGGGTGCTGCTGTGTCCTCGGCGAAGCCACTTACGATCACCTTTCGCAACTGGCTCGCTTGGCGCGGCGTCGGATTCACTGTCGTTGACTTCAAACAAGTGGTGATGAAGTGAAGCGAATCGTGCCGTTCGTAATTGCACTAGTCGTTGGATACGCGTGCGCCAACGGCATAGCGCTGGCGCGGGAAGCTCCCCCAGTGGGCAACGGCGGCGGTTACACGGGAACCACGAATCCGGGTCGAGTAACCGTCTCTGGAACCAAGACCGGCGGCCACGAGAAAGTCGCGGGCGTTGCGTCGTCTCGCCGGCCAGCGCCGGTCGGCGCTACGACGTTGGTGCGGTGTGGGGCGGGCGCGGCTGGTTCGCTTGGGCAACTTGGCGATCCGGAAGCACAAGGTGACGCGGCGTGGTGTGGGCAGATCACGCAACAGTGCGCGCAGTCGGCGACTGTGCCTGGCAACACCGACGCTGCGGTACGCGTGCAGAAGGGCACGGACGGCCGCTGGACGTACAACGGCCAGCAGTGCGTGGCGCCGCTGGCGCCGGCCAGACCCGTGGTTACCGCGGCGGCGGTGCGTGCCCAGGCCGTCCGGCTGATCCCCGCGGCAGCGATCGGGCTCGCCCCGCGCACCGCGACGTTGGTCAACATCCAGACCGTCATGTGGGTCGACGCACCCGGCGCGCGCACGCTGCCCGGCGTGCGCATCCTCGGCCAACAGGTCACCATCACCCTGCGACTGGCGCAGGTGGTGTGGTCCTTCGGCGACCAGCACGGCGCGTCGACATCGTCACCCGGGAAGGCGTACGACCAGACCAACGCGCCGTGCCGCACCCGTCTGTGCCCCGGCTACTTCGGTCACGTCTACGCCACTACGGGCGACATGCACCTGACCGCCACCGCACAATGGACCGCGGCGTTCACCGTGAACGGCGGCGCAGCGCAGCAGATCCCCGGCGCCGTCCCGGGCCCGGCCGCCAACGCGAACCTGTTGGTACGGCAGGCGCGCAGCGTCCTCGTTCCCAACTAAGCGACTGTGCACCGCCTGCAGGGCGACACGCCGTCAAACGCGCGCAGCCGGTGCACAGTCGGCGGCTGCGGTGACAGAACCGGCACGAGCAAGCAGCAGTTCAGTCGGCGCGCCGCCGCCGAGCGATCTCGGCGAGAGTCACCGCGGCGGCCACCGAGGCGTTGAGCGATTCCGCAGCGGCCGCCATCGGTATCGAGACGGTCAGATCGCACGTCTCACCCACCAGTCGCGACAACCCACGACCCTCCGAGCCGACGACGACAACGACCGGCTCGGTCGCCATCTCGAGATCGTCGAGCGATGTCGTGCCGTCCGCGTCCAGACCGAGCACGAACAGGCCGGCGTCGCGGCAGTCCTTCAACGCGCGCACCAGATTCGTCACCTGTGCGACCGGCAGCCGTGCGGCCATGCCGGCCGACGTCCGCCACGCCGTCGCGGTGACACCCGCCGAACGCCGCTCCGGCACGACGACGCCCTGCGCGCCGAAGGCGAGCGCCGAGCGGATCACCGCGCCGAGATTGCGCGGATCGGTGACGCCGTCGAGCGCGACCAGCAGGGGCGGCACGCCCGCCTCGAGCGACTCGGCGAGCAGGTCCGGCAGCGCGTGATACGCGAACGGTGGCACCTGCAGCGCGATGCCCTGATGCAGCACCCCGTTGGTCCGGCGGTCGATCTCCGCGCGGCTCACCTCGAGCAGCGCGACGCCGCGGTCGCTCGCCAGGCGCACCGCCTCGGTGACGCGCTCGTCGGCGTCCAGTCCGTGCGCGAGATACAGCGCCGTTGCCGGAACCCCGACGCGCAGCGCCTCGGCCACCGGATTGCGCCCGACCAGCAGCTCAAAGGCCGGCGCGTCGCGTGCGCTGCGCTTCGTGTCGCCGCGATGGGTGGACGGGCGTGGGTCGCGGCTGCTCGCCTCGCCGCGACGCTCGGCCGATGCCGCGCGCCGCGCTGCCGGATGGCCCTTGCGCGCGGACGCCGGTGGTGTCGGGCCCTTGCCCTGCAACTTCTTGCGCGACTGGCCGCCGGAGCCGACCTGCGGGCCCTTCTTCGACTTGCGGATGGCGCCACGGCGCTGCGAGTTGCCGGCCATCAGTCGACGCTCCAGCGTGGGCCGTCGGGCGTGTCCTCGATCTTGACGCCCGCGGCGCTTAGACGATCGCGGATCGCGTCCGATGCGGCGTAGTCCTTGCGCGAACGCGCCGCGGCTCGCTGCTCGAGCGCGACGCCGACAAGTGCGTCGATGACGTCGGTGCGGTCGCCGGCGGCGGCGGGCCACTGCGCCGGGTTGATGCCCAAGACGGAAGACATCTCCTGCACCAGGCGCCGATGATGCGCGGCCGACTTACCGGAGTCGACTTGCGCGTTGCCCTCGCGAACCATGGTGTGCAGCACCGCCAGGGCCGATGGCACGCCGAGGTCGTCGTTCATCGCGTCGACGAACTCGGTGGGGAGTGGGTAGTCGGTTGAACTCGGTTCCTCGTCCGGAGACTGCGTGCGAGCGAGGAAGTTCTCGATGCGCCGATATGCGGCGGCCGCTTCGTCGAGGGCCTCGGGCGAGAACTCCATCGTCGACCGGTAGTGCGCCGCGCCGAGGTAGTACCGCACCTCGACCGGGCGCCATTGCCTGACGATCTCGCGCACCTGCAGCGTGTTGCCGAGCGACTTGCTCATCTTCTCGCCGGACATCGTGACGAGCCCGTTGTGCATCCAGTACCGCGCGAAACCGTCACCCACGGCACGCGACTGCGCGAGCTCGTTCTCGTGGTGCGGGAAGACGAGGTCGAGGCCGCCGCCGTGGATGTCGAACATCGGGCCGAGATACTTCGTCGCCATCGCGGAGCACTCCAGATGCCAACCCGGGCGGCCGTTGCCCCACGGCGTCGGCCAGTACGGCTCGCCCTCCTTGGCGGCCTTCCACAGCGCGAAGTCGCGCGGATCGCGCTTGCGGTCGTCGCCGACGGAGTCGCCCGCGGGCTGCATCTCGTCGACGCGCTGGCCGGACAGCGACCCGTACTCGGGGTACGACGCGACATCGAAGTAGACGTCGCCGCCGGCGACGTAGGCGTGCCCGGAGTCGATCAGCCGGTGCATCAGCTCGATCATCTCCGGCACGTGACCGGTGGCGCGCGGCTCGTAGCTCGGCGGCAGGCAGCCGAGGGCCTGCTCCGCGGCGATGATCTCCCGTTCGTTGCGGAACGCGAGCGACCACCACGGCTCGTCGCTCACCGCCGACTTGACGATGATCTTGTCGTCGATGTCGGTGACGTTGCGGACGAACGACACCTCGTAACCCGAATGCGTCAGCCAGCGCCGCAGGATGTCCATGTCGATCCAGTTGCGGACGTGGCCGATGTGCGGCGGCCCCTGGACGGTGAGCCCGCACAGGTAGATCGACACCTTGCCGGGCTCGAGCGGCTCGAACGTCCGCAGCGAGCGGGTCGCGGTGTCGTAGAGGTGCAGCTGACTCACCGCGCCATCGTACGGACGAGGGCGGTCGGGCCGATGTCCTAGCGTGGCCTGCGTGGACAACTCCCCGCTGCACCCGGACTCCCTCGTCGTCGCACTCGGCAGGCCGCACACCGGCGGTGGGCCGGTGAACGCGCCGATCGTGCTCGCCGCGCCCTACCGGCACGACCCGGTCGACAGCGACGCCGGCGCCAACCGCTACGCGCGGCACGACGTCACTGAGACCGTCGCCGCGTTCGAGACCATCCTCGGTGAGCTGGACGGCGGCCACGCCCTCGCGTTCGGCAGCGGTGTCGCCGCGATCGCGGCGGTGGTCGAAGGTCTGCCCGCCGGCTCGGTCGTGGTGGCGCCGTCGGACGCCTACTCCGGCACGGTGTCGATCTTCGCCGAGCAGGAGCGGCTCGGCCGGCTGACGGTGCGCCGCGTCGATCTCGCGGACACCGAGGCGGTTGTGGCAGCCGTGGACGGTGCTGCACTGGTGTGGCTGGAGACGGTGACGAATCCGCTGATGGCGGTGTCCGACATCCCGGCGATTACCGCGGCCGCGCGGCAGGCCGGCGCGCTCGTCGCCGTCGACGCGACGTTCTCCACGCCGCTGATCGCCCGGCCGATCGAGCTCGGCGCGGACATCACCATGCACTCGGCCACCAAGTACCTCGGCGGCCACTCGGACGTGCTTATGGGCGCGCTGGTCGTCCGCGACGAACCGCTGGCGCTGCAACTGCACGATCGCCGCACGCTCACCGGCGCCGTCCCCGGGGCGCTCGAGGCGTACCTGACGACGCGCGGGATCCGCACGCTGGCGCTACGGATGGACCGCGCGCAGGCCAATGCAGGCGAACTCGCCCGGCGCCTTGCCGACCACCCGCGCGTCACCCGCGTGCGCTACCCCGGCTTGCCCGACGACCCTGGCCACGCCGTCGCCGCCCGCGACCACAACGGTTTCGGCGCGATGCTGGGCATCGAGATCGACGGCAGCGCCGACGACGCGGAGCAGGTGTGCACCGCACTGCGGCTGATCACACACGCCACCAGCCTGGGCGGCGTCGAGTCGCTGATCGAGCGCCGCGCGCGGCACCCCGTCGACGCCGCGTTCGGCACGCCCGAGCAGCTGCTGCGGTTGTCGGTGGGCATCGAGAACGTCGACGATCTCTGGGCCGATCTCGGCCGAGCGCTCGGCTGACGCCCAGGCGTCAGCGCGCTGCGAGCAGGTGGTCGACGGCCAGCTGGTTCAGCCGCACGAAGCCGTAGCCGCGCTCCCCGGCGGCCTGCGGATCGAAGTCCTCGTATGCGCTCGCGTCGGCGAGCAGATCCCTCGTCGTCTCCCCGGCGGCGAGCGTGGGTTCACGCAGCGACGGCACTCCCGCGCGCTCGAGCGCCTCCTGCACCTGCGGGTCGGCCCGGTAGGCCTGCGCGCGTTCGCGCAGCACCAGGTACATGCGCATGCACGCGGCCGCCGACTCCCACACCCCGGCGATGTCCTCGGTGCGCGACGGCTTGTAGTCGAAGTGCCGCGGCCCGGTGTACGCCGGACCACCACCCGGCGCGCCGTGCTCGAGCAGGTCGACGAGGTGGAAGGCGTTGAGCAGATCGCCGTGCCCGAACACGAGGTCCTGGTCGAACTTGATGCCGCGCTGGCCGTTGAGGTCGATGTGGAACAACTTGCCGGCCCACAACGCCTGCGCGATGCCGGCCGCGAAGTTCAGCCCGGCCATCTGCTCGTGCCCGACCTCAGGGTTCACGCCCACCATGTCGGCGTGCTCCAGGCCGGCGATGAACGCGAGCGCGTGGCCGACCGTCGGCAGCAGGATGTCGCCGCGCGGCTCGTTGGGCTTGGGCTCGAGCGCGAAGCGCAGGTCGTAGCCCCGCTCGACGACGTAACCGGCGAACAGGTCGATCGCCTCGCGATAGCGGTCGAGCGCGGCCTGCACGTCCTTCGCGCCGTCGTACTCCGAACCCTCGCGACCGCCCCAGAAGACGTAAGTCTGCGCGCCGAGTTCGGCGGCGAGATCGAGGTTGCGCAGCACCTTGCGCACGGCGTACCGGCGCACCGACCGGTCGTTGCTGGTGAACCCGCCGTCCTTGAACACGGGGTGGGTGAACAGATTCGTCGTCATCATCGGCACGGTCAGCCCGGTGTCGCCGAGCGCCTGGCGGAAGCGCGCGACGAGCCTGTCCCGTTCGGCGGCCGAGCTGCCGAACGGGATCAGGTCGTCGTCGTGGAAGGTCACCCCCCACGCGCCCAGCTCGGTGAGCCGGTGCACCGCCTCGACGGGATCCAGCGCCGGCCGGGTCGGGTCGCCGAACGGGTCGTTGGCCCGCCAGCCGACGGTCCAGAGGCCGAAACTGAAGTGGTCGTCGCGGGTCGGGGTGGGGGTCATGCGTGTCCCTTTTCCGGCTGGACGCCGCGTCTAACGGGTCAGCAGCGCGGTGGCGATCGCGGCGCGCCCCGCACCGCGGCCGGTCAGACCGAGGCCGTCGGTGGTCGTCGCCGCCAGCGAGACGGGCGCGCCCGCCGCGGCGCTCAGCGTCGCCTGCGCCTCGGCCCGGCGCGGCCCGATCTTGGGCTCGTTGCCGATCATCTGGACCGCGACGTTGCCGATCCGCCACCCCGAGTCTGAGATCAGCCGCACGACCTCGCGCAGCAGCGTCACCCCGGCCGCCCCGGCCCAGCGCGGGTCATCGGTGCCGAACACTGCACCGAGATCGCCCATCGCCGCGGCGGACAGCAGCGCGTCGCACGCGGCGTGGGACGCGACGTCACCGTCGGAGTGGCCGGCACATCCGTCCACGCCAGGCCAGAGCAGCCCGGCGAGCCAGCAGTCCCGGCCGGGCTCGACCGGGTGGACGTCGACGCCGACGCCGGTGCGCAGCTCGGGCACTTATTTCCTGCCGGGCGCCTTGGTGTGCGAGACCTCGAAGTCGCCGTCGGCGTAGCGCGCGCGCAGCACCTTCTTGTCGAACTTGCCGACGCTGGTCTTGGGCACTTCGTCGACGAACACCCAGTTCTCCGGCACCTGCCAGCTGGCGACCTTGCCGTCGAGGAACGTGGCCAGCTGCTGCGGGTCGACGGCATCGCCCTTCGCGACGATGCACGCCAGCGGCCGCTCGGTCCACTTCTCGTCCGGGATGCCGATGACCGCGGCCTCGGCGACGTCCGGCGACGCGGCCAGCAGGTTCTCCAGCTCGACCGAGGAGATCCACTCGCCGCCGGACTTGATGACGTCCTTGGATCGGTCGGTGATCTGGAAGAAGCCGCGGTCGTCGATCGTGCCGATGTCGCCGGTGCGCAGCCAACCGTCGTCGAACTTCTCCGCGGCGTCGTCGAGGTGGTAGCCGGCGGTGATCCACGGGCCGCGCACCTCCATCTCGCCGACGGCCTCGCCGTCCCACGGCAGCACGTCGCCGTCGTCGGACACGATGCGCATCTGCACGCCGGCGATCAGCCGGCCGGACTTCAGCCGCCAGTCCAGCTCGTCGGCGCTGCCCGGCTCCACGTCGGCCGGCGGGTGCGCCATGCCGCCCACGGGGGATGTCTCGGTCATGCCCCAGCCCTGGATGATGCGCACGCCGCGTTCTTCGAACGCCTCCATCAGCGAGCGCGGGATCGCCGCGCCGCCGGACGTGCCCATGCGCACCGAGGAGAAGTCGACGTCGCGCTGCTGCGCGACCTGCAGCATGCCGCCCCACAGCGTCGGCACCGCGGACACGAACGTCGCACGCTCGGTCTGCACGATGTCGCACAGCGCGTCGGGGGTCATGTGGGAGCCGGGCATCAGCATGGTGGCGCCGGACAGGAACGAGCCGAACGGGATGCCCCATGCATTGACGTGGAACATCGGCACCACGACCAGCGCGCGGTCGGCCTCGGTGGACCCGGTGCCGGTGTTCGACAGCGTCGCCAGCGCGTGCAGGTAGATCGAGCGGTGCGAGTAGACGACGCCCTTCGGGTCGCCGGTGGTGCCGCTCGTGTAACACATCGACGCCGGCGTCTTCTCGTCCAGTTCCGGCCAGTCGAACTCCGCGTCCGCGTCGGCGAGCAGGTCGGCGTACGCGTGCACGGGCACGTCGTCGCCGAGCACCGAGGTGTCGCCGTCACCGATGACGACGAAGTGCTCGACGGTCTTGAGCTGCGACGCGATCGCGGCGAGCAGCGGCAGTAGCGACGCGTCGACGACCACGACCTTGTCCTCGGCGTGGTTGACGATGTGCGCGAGCTGGCCCGGAGGCAGCCGCAGGTTGAGCGTGTGCAGTACCGCACCCATGCAGGGCACCGCGAAGTACGTCTCGAGATGCTCCTGGGAGTTCCAGCACAGCGTGCCGACGCGGTCGCCGCGTTCGACACCGAGCCCGGTGAGCGCGTTGGCCAACCGCTTGGCGTTGGCGCCGACCTCGGCGAAGGTGGCGTTGCGGCTCGTGCCGTCGCCCTGCCACGTGCGGCACTCGCTGCGGCCGAACACCGTGGTGCCGTGCTCGAGCACGGCCGTGACGGTGAGCTGGAAGTCGTCCTGCATGGTGCTGTTGATCAAAATGTGCCCTCCGCCGACGGTCCGCGTGCAGTGCCGGTCAGCCTAGCCGCGCAACCGCCTCGGCGCGGGCCAGATCTGCCGGGGTCGTGATCTTGAAGCTCTCGTCGGAGCCGCGGGCGGCAACGACCCGCAGGCCGAGCGCCTCGACGAGCGCGGCGTCGTCGGTGACGTCGAGATGGGCGCCGTCGCGGTGCGCGCGTTCGAGCACGTCACGGCGAAAGCCCTGCGGCGTCTGGATCGCGGCCAGCGTCGAGCGGTCGACCAGGCCGTCCAATGCGCCAGTGGCGTCGAGCCGGCGCACGGTGTCGTGAATACCGACGACCGGGACGACGGCGTCCGCGCCGTCGTGCAGCGCGTCGAGCACCGTGTCGATGACGTGCGCAGGCACGAAGGGCCGCGCGACATCGTGCACGAGCACGAACGCGGTGTGCCCACCGGCGGCACGCAGACCGGCCGCCACCGAGTCGCGGCGCGTCGCGCCGCCCGCGACGACCTGGTGATCGACCAGGTCGGCCGCGGTGTCGAGCTGCGCAGCGGGCGCGACAACAACGATCGTGTCGACCCGGGAATGGCGTGCGAAGCGGCCGACGGCATGCTCGAGCAACGTCGCACCGGCGACGTGCACGAAAGCTTTGGGCACGTTCGCGCCCAGCCGCTGTCCCGAACCCGCGGCGACGAGGACGGCGGTGACCGTCTCCGTCGGACGTGTCAGGCGACGGCCTCGCTGAGCACCTCGTCGAGGACGATCTCCGCCTTGTCCTCGTTGGTGCCCTCGGCGAGCGCGAGCTCGCTGGTCAGGATCTGCCGGGCCTTGGCGAGCATCCGCTTCTCACCCGCGGACAGGCCGCGGTCGCGGTCGCGGCGCCAGAGGTCGCGCACGACCTCGGCGACCTTGTTCACGTCACCGGAGGCGAGCTTCTCGCCGTTGGCCTTGTAGCGGCGCGACCAGTTGGTCGGCTCCTCGGTGTGCGGCGCACGCAGCACCTCGAAGACGCGGTCCAGGCCCTCCTGGCCGACGACGTCGCGCACGCCCACGATCTCGGCGTTCTCGGCCGGCACGAGCACGGTGAGGTCGCCCTGAGCCACCTTCAACCGCAGGTAGGTCTTGCTGACTCCTTGCAGGATCCGCTCTTCGATCGCCTCGATGAGTGCGGCCCCGTGATGTGGGTAAACAACGGTCTCGCCGACCTTGAAAGTCATGTGGTGCAGCCCCTTTCGGTACCCCAAGGATAACACGCAGCTGAGAGACCTCCGCCGGCCGCGAAGCGCGGTTACCGGCCGTCCGGGCCCGCGACCACTACGCTCGCGCGCTTCATCGCATGCGACGTGTGGCCGCGCGCAAGTACCCCGCGGATGGTCGATAGTCTGTTGGCGTGACAGCCCGGTTGCCCCGTTCGCGCCGCCTCTCCCGCGTGTGCTGCGGGCTGGCCATCGCGAGCACGTTGGTCGGTTCGGCGTGCGCCGCGGGCCAGCACGCGCAGACCGCGGACCAGAAGCCGACGCTGGACGGCACCGAGGCGTCGGTCGGCCAGCTGGACCTGCGCGGCATCGCCATCGCGGCGCCCCCCTCCGGCGTGAGTTACGCGCCGGGCACGAGTGCTCAGCTGCACCTGGTCGTGGCCAACAACGGCCAGAGTCCCGATCAGCTGACCTCGATCACATCCAGCGCCATCACCGCGTGGGGTTCTTACTCCTCGCCGGCCGCGGCCCAGGCCGCGCAGGAGCCGAGCCCGTCGTCCACGGCCCCGTCGACGACCGCTGCGCCGTCCACCCCAACGCCGGCTGCCAGCACCTCGGGCAGTTCGTCGGGCAGCAAGAGTCCGGCACGCTCAGGCAAGTCCTCGAGCTCCTCGGCGAGCACGTCGGCGGCGCCCTCGACCACGGCCGCACCGACCAGCACGCTGCCACCGCCGCCCACGCCCAGCCGATCCGTCGCGATCCCCGCCGGCAGTGCGACGTCCTGGGGCGTCCCGAACAGCCAGCTGACGTTGGTGCTCAGCGGGATCCGCCAGCGCCTGTTCCCGGCCGCCGCGGTCCGGTTGACGTTCACCTTCGCCAAAGCCGGCAAGGTGACCGTGCCGGTGCCGGTGGAGCTCACGGGCAAGATCGGCAGCTCGTACGTGCCCGAGCCCGCGAACCCCAGCGGGAGCGCAACCGCCTGACCTGCGCCCCGCGTCGTCGCGCCGCCCCGGCAGTGTCGGCAGCGCACGCTAGCGTCCCGCACATGGCGAGGTCGACCAGCAGTTACGCATGCTCGGCGTGCGGCGCGGTGTCGGCCAAGTGGTACGGCCGTTGCCCGAAGTGCGGTGAGTTCTCGACCCTGCAGGAGCGGGCGCCCGCGCAGTCGTCGGCCGGGCTGCGCTCGAGCACCCGGGCAGCCCCGCCAGCC
>NZ_CAXTQF010000030.1:0-33094 GCF_964246335.1 uncultured Jatrophihabitans sp.
CAACGACCTGCTGCTCCGGCTCCCGCCGTCGCTGCGCGGCGAGACGCTCGAGGAGCACGTGGCGTCGCTCGGCACGTCCGCGCTGTTCGTGCAGGGACCGCCCGGGTCGGGGAAGACCCACACCGGCGCGCAGCAGCGAGCTCGGCAGCTCGTGGCCGACCTCCGTCGCCGCGACCCGCGCCGCCTTGACCACTGCGGCCAGGTCCAGGCCGGACTCGACGCCGCTGTCCGCGGTCCAGTAGACGAGCTCCTCGGTGGCGATGTTGCCGCTCGCACCGGGCGCGAACGGGCAGCCGCCGAGGCCGCCGACGCTCGCATCCAGCTGCCGCACGCCGTGGGTGATCGCGGCGAGCGCGTTGGCCTGCCCGGTGCCGCGGGTGTCGTGGAAGTGCACGCCGACGTCGAGGCCCGGTGCGGCGGCGCGGACGTCGTCGAGCAGCGTGACGGTGCGCCGCGGCGTCACCGTGCCGATCGTGTCGCCGAGGCACAGTTGGTCCGCACCACCGGCGGTCGCGGCGCGGATGACGTCCAGCGTGCGCGCCGGGTCCGTCGGGCCGTCGAACGGGCAGTCCCACGCCGTCGCGATGATGACCTCGAGCGTGCCACCGGCGTCGTGCGCGATCGTTGAGATGTCGCCGATGGCCGCGGCCGCCTCGGCGCTCGGCCGGCCGGCGTTGGCCAGGCTGTGCGAATCGGCCGCCGAGACGACGTACTCGAGGTTCGGCACGCCGGCGTCGACGGCGCGCACCGCGCCGCGGGTGTTCGCCACCAGCGCGGAGAAGTGCACGTCCGGCCACTGGCCCAGCTGCGCTGCCACCTCGTCGGCGTCGGCCAGCGCGGGCACCGCCTTCGGCGAGACGAAGCTGGTGACCTCGACACGCCGCACGCCGGTGGCGACGATCGCGTCGAGCATCCGCAGCTTGGCGTCGAGCGGGATCGGCGCCTCGAGCTGCAGGCCGTCGCGCATGCCGACCTCGCGGAGGTCGATGCGGTCCGGCAGCGGCAGGCTCACGCCGGCCGACGCTACGCGCCGGCGCGCTGTCGGCGGGAGGTCGACGTTCGGCGCGAGTGCTCCGGGCACAGCCCGAACAGCTCGACGGTGTGCGTGATGTCGGTGTAGCCGGCCTGCTCGGCGACCCGGTCGGCCCAGGCCTCGACCTCCGGCCCGGACACCTGCACGCTGCGCCCGCACTGCCGGCACACGATGTGGTGGTGGTGCTCGGCAGTGCCCCCGGCGTCGGTGGGTTCGTGCATGCCGCACAACCGGTACTGCGCCTCACCGTCCGCGTTGTGTACGACGTCGGCGCGATCGGTCTCGGCGAGCAGCGCGAGGTGCCGATAGACGGTGGTCAATCCGATGTGCTGGCCGCCCGCGCGGATCCGGGTGAACAGCTCGTGCGCGGTGCGGAAGCCGTCGGCCTCGGCCAACGCGCTCTCGATCGCCCCGGCCTGGCGCGTGTTGCGCTGCCGTCCCGTCGACGCGCGCGCCGTCCCCTCTGACACGCGACGAAGCTACCGAGCGCCGGATCGTCGTGCCACCCTGGCTCAGGCTTTATTGAAAGTGGTTGTCGATACCGATAAGGTCGGTTGCACAGCGCTTGCCACCGGGCGACGCACGACTGGACGGGGGCGCGCGGTGACCCGACGGACACGAAGTGGCGCGGTCGGTGGCGCGTTGATCGCGGTGCTCGGCCTTGCCGGGTGCAGCACGGCATCGACGGGGGCCGACACAGGGACGTCGTCGGCCGCCGGATCCGTCGGGGCGCACGGCGGCGGCGGCAAGGTCGTCACGGTCGCCGCCAGCATCAATGCCTGGGGCAGCATCCTGTCGCAGTTGGGCGGCACGCACGTGCGCGAGACGTCGATCATCACGAACCCGGACACCGACCCACACGACTACGAGCCCACGCCGCGCGACGGCACGGTCGTCGCGAGCGCCGAGCTGTTCGTCGAGAACGGCATCGGCTATGACTCCTGGGCCGCCAAGTCGCTCGCCGCCAACCCCGAACCGGGCCGGCAGGTGATCGACGTCGGCAAGCTCGTGCACGTACCGGACGACGACAACCCGCACCGCTGGTACTCGCCGGGTGACGTCAACACGGTGGCCGACGCCATCACCGCCGACCTCGAGAAACTCGATCCCGGTGACGCCGCCTACTTCGACGCCCAGCGGCAGAGGTTCGCGACGACCGGGCTGGCCCGCTACGACGCGCTGATCAAGCAGATCCAGACCAGGTACGCGGGCGTCCCCGTGGGCGCCAGCGAGTCGATCTTCGCGCCACTCGCGCAGGCGCTGAAGCTCGACCTCGTCACACCGCCGTCGTTCCTCAAGGCCATCAGCGAGGGCACCGACCCGGCCACGTCCGACCTCAACACGATTCGATCGCAGATTGCCGCGCACACGATCAAGGTCTACGTCTACAACAGCCAGAACGCGACGCCGGACATCGCGGCGCAGGTGCGGGCCGCCAAGGCTGCGGGCATTCCGGTGGCGACGGTGACCGAGACACTCGCCCCGGCGAACGCCAGTTTCCAGCAGTGGCAGAGCGCGCAGCTGACGATGCTGGCCGCAGCCCTGCACAAGGCGACGGGCAGGTGAGCGAACAGCTCCGGGAGTCCGGCGGTGCGGTGCCCGATCAGCACAGCGATGGCCGGGAGACGGGCGCGCCGGTCGTCGAGCTGCGCGACCTCGCCGCCGTCGTCGGCGGTCGCCGCGTGTGGTCCGACGTGAACCTGACCGTCCGGGCCGGCGAGTTCGTGGCCGTCCTGGGGCCGAACGGGGCCGGCAAGTCGACGTTGCTCAAGGCCGTGCTCGGTCTGGTGCCGACCGCAGCCGGCACCGCCTCGGTCCTCGGCACCAGGCCGGGCCGGCGCAACACGCGGATCGGGTACCTGCCGCAGCGGCGCGCCTTCGACCCGGCCACCCGCGTGCGCGGCGTGGACATCGTGCGTCTGGGCTGGGACGGCGACCGCTGGGGTGTGCCGCTGCCCGCGTGGGTGCCCGGTTCGCGCAGCCGGGCCGCCGCGCAGCGCGTCGACGAGGTCGTCGAACTCGTCGGGGCGAGCGCGTACGCCCGCCGGCCGATCGGCCAGTGCTCGGGTGGCGAGCAGCAACGGCTGCTCATCGCGCAGGCCCTGGTACGTCGCCCGGCACTCCTCGTGCTCGACGAGCCACTGGACAGCCTCGACGTCACCAACCAGGCCGCGGTGAGCAGGCTGATCCGCGACGTCAGCCACAGCGAGAACGTCGCCGTGCTGCTCGTCGCCCACGACGTGAACCCGCTGATGTCCTACCTCGACCAGGTCATCTACCTAGCGCGCGGCGGGGCCGTCATGGGGCCGCCCGAGCAGGTCATCACCGCCGACACGCTCTCCATGCTCTACGGGACGCCGATCGACGTCCTCACGGACCGCACTGGCCGGCTGGTCGTGGTCGGGCAACCGGACGCACCCGCGGAGCACCGTGCACCCGGCTCACGCGCGTGAGCACCGGGCTCGGCTGGAACGTCGTCGACGACGCGCGGCAGCTGTTGGCGTTCCACTTCATGCTCAACGCGTTGCGCGCCGGCACGATCGTGGCCGTCGTGTCGGGAGCCATCGGCTACTTCATGGTGCTGCGCCGGCAGAGCTTCGTCGGGCACACGCTCGCGGTCATCGGCTTTCCGGGCGCCGCCGCGGCCACGTATCTCGGGCTGGCCACACCGCTGGGCTACTTCGGCTTCTGCGTCGCCGGGGCGCTGGTCATCGCCGCACTACCGGCCGGTGGGCGCGCGTCGGCCGGCGGGTTCGCCGGTGAGTCCGCGGCCGTCGGCACGGTGCAGGGCTTCGCGCTCGCGTGCGGGTTCCTGTTCGTCAGCCTGTACAAGGGTTTCCTGTCCGGACTGAACAACCTGCTGTTCGGCTCGATCGTCGGCGTGACCGACGGGCAGGTGGTGACGCTGTTCGTCGCGGGCGCGCTGTGTCTGGCGGTGCTCGCCGTCATCGGCCGGCGGCTGCTGTTCGCGAGCATCGACCCGGACGTCGCCCGCGCGCGGGGTGTACCGGTGCGGCTGCTCAGCGCGATGTTCCTCGTCGTGCTCGGCGTCGCGGCGGCCGGGACGTCGCAGGTGACCGGCAGCCTGCTGGTGTTCGCGTTGCTCGTCGCGCCGGCCGCCACCGCCGCGCGGCTCACGGCCCGTCCGCTGACCGGGCTCGTCCTGTCGGTGCTCATCGCGGTGGCGGTCACCTGGGCAGGGGAGGGCGTCGCGTTCTTCTCGTCGTACCCGATCGGTTTCTGGGTGACGACGTTCGCCTTCGGGCTGTTCGTACTGGCCGGCGGCTACCGCGCCGTCGCCGACGCCGTCGGGAACCGGCGCTTCGCGCGGACAGCCGTCGCGGCGGTGGGCACGTGAGCGGGGTGCTCGCGGCGGACCCGATATCCGGGCTCGGACACATGCTGGCGGCACCCTATGTCCAGCACGCCCTGCTCGCCGGCACCGCGATCGCCGTGCTGTCCGGCGTCGTCGGGTTCTTCGTCGTCCTGCGCGGGCAGGTCTTCGCGAGCGACGCGCTCTCGCACGTCGCCTACGCCGGCTCGCTGGCGGCACTGGCTGCCGGCGTCGATCTGCGATTCGGGCTGTTCGGCGCGTGCGTCGTGGTCGGCCTGCTGCTCGGCCTGCTGGGCGGCCGCGGTGTCGCCGACGACGTCGTCATCGGCACGGTGTTCTCCTGGATCCTCGGCCTCGGCGTGTTCTTCCTCGCGCTCTACACGACGCACCGCGCCACCGGCGACAGCGCCGCCAACGTCAACGTGCTGTTCGGCTCGATCTTCGGCATCGATGCGGCGGCCGCACGGAGCGCGGCGTGGATCGCGCTCGGCGCGCTCGCGGTACTCGTGCTGATCGGCCGGCCGCTGTTGTTCGCCAGCCTCGACCCGGCGGTGGCCGCGGCGCGTGGTGTGCCGGTGCGCGTGGTCGGTGCCGTGTTCCTCGCCGTCGTCGGCGTTGCGGCGGCCGAGGCGAGCCAGGCGATCGGCGCGCTCCTGCTGTTCGGCCTGCTGGCGGCGCCACCCGCGGCGGCGCAGCTGCTCACCGACCGGCCCTGGCGCGGCATGGTGCTCGCCGTAGTGCTGGCCGTCGTGGCGCTGTGGATCGGGCTGCTGATCGCGTACGCGGCACCCCGCCTGCCGGCGAGCTTCGACATCATGACCGTCGCCGCGCTGATCTACCTGGGCGCGGCCGTCCGCGCCCGGCTGCGGCGCGGCCGGCAGGTCGCGCAGCCGGCGGTCGCGCGATAGCTGGGTCGCCGCGGTCGGTCCGCGAAGACGGTCGCTGCGCGGAGCCGGCGGGCGTAGCGTTTCGGTAGTTCGCGTCGGCCGCACGGAGGTGCGCATGGGCAACATCGGCGAGGAGCAGCCCGAGATCGAGGTGCTGCCCGCGCGGCAACCTCGCGAGCCCGGGCGCGCGCCGGCCGGACCGCAACGCACCCCCGAACCCGCACCTGCGCCGCGGGAGCCGGCACCGGCGTGAGGCCCGACTTCGACGGTCCGGAGCTGCTGGTCGGGGAGATCTCCGCGCTGCGCACGTTCGACCTGCGCGCCGGCGGTTCGCTGTGGCCGGTGTTTGCCGCCGACCGCGCCTGGCAGGACGGTCCGAACGAGGCGCGGTGTTCCCAGCACGAGGTCGCGGGCGCGCCCGGGTGCATGTGCGGGTTCTGGGCCTACGGCTCGATGGCCGCGTTGCGCGATCAGCAGCGCTCGCGCAACGTCGTCGCGGTCGTCTCGTGCTGGGGGCGGGTGACGCCCGGGACGCGCGGCATCCGCGCGCAGTTCTCCCGCATCGAGGCCGTGTGGCTGTCCCGCAGGGTGCCGACCGCGCTCGTGCGCAGCGTCGCGGCGCGCTACCCGAGCGTGGCGATCTACCGCGACCGGGCCCGCATGCTGGCCGAGCACCCGATCACCGAACTGCCGTCCTACGTGCCCGACCGTCCGCTGCGCCGCTCGCAGGCCCGGCTCGGCGAGGCCCTCGTCGGCGTCTTCGTCATCGAGGCGCTGGTGTTGGGGCTGCTGCCCGGCCGGGTGTACGACGCCCACCGCGCGCTCAGCAGCCTGCTCGGGCAGGTGCAACTGTTGCTCGCGTGCGCCGCGATCAGCACGCTGGTGCCGTGCCTGATGGCGCTGCTGCGCGATCCGCCGCGCGCCCGCTTCGTCGCGCGGGTCATGAAGCTGCCGGCCATCCTCATGCTGCTGCTGTGGGTCTACGCGCCGGTGCAGTCACTGGCCGTCGGCCTCGCGATGCGCGTGCTGCCGGTCGTCTGGCTGGTGCGCGTGCTCTACCGCTGGACGCTGCGCTACCAGCCGGCCCCGGCGCCGCCGTCCGCGTGACCTGATCCGTCTGCTTGGCTAGGACGATGGACCCGATCGATGAGTGGACGCAATCGCAGCAGCGGGTCATCGCGCTGGTCGAGGACCTGAGCGCCGAGCAGGCGGCGACCGTCGTGCCGGCGACGCCTGCGTGGACCGTGCACGACCTGCTCGCGCACATGATCGGGCTGGACGCCGACGTGGTGGCCGGTGACGAGCCGGACGACCACAACGACGCCTGGACGCAGCGTCAGGTCGACGCGCGCGCCGAGCACGACATCGCCGCCCTGCTCGACGAATGGCGCGGCCTCACCGAGCCGATCACTGCCTGGATGGCGGCCAACAACGGCCGACCGATGGGCGACGTGCTCATCCACGAGCAGGACCTGCGGGGCGCCCTCGGCGTCTCGGGCGCGCAGGACACCGACGGCATGCTGGCCATGCGCGAACGGATGGTCGGCGGCTTCGCCGACGCGGTGCGTGAGCTGCCGCCCATCGCGTTCGTCGGTGATCGCTGGACGTGGCTGTCGCGTGGCGAGCTGGCCGGCGCGCAGACGCTCCTGCGCGCATCGGACTTCGACCTCACGCGGGCGTTGATGTCGCGGCGCTCGGAACGGCAGCTGCGCAGCTGGACCGAACGCGGCGACGTCGGCCCGTACCTTGACGCGTTCCGCGCACTCGGCGACCTGCCCACCGCCGACCTGCACGAATAGGTCGGGCCGCCGCCGGCCGTCGGTGTGCCGTGCCGCGGTGCGCTTTCCGCGCGTCGCCTGGCGGTGGTGGGCACCGTCCCGCGCAAACGCCAACTATGTGTCGCCTCAGCGACGGATAGTTGGCGTTCCGTGGGCAGCACCATTGCTGCCCACGGCGGGCGGTGTCGGGTAGCTACCGCTCGTGCACTGACGACCTCGGTGGCCGGACAGCAGTGGCGGGGAGTAAGTCGATTGGATCAACAGGGTGTTGCGCCGGTGTGACGACGCTCATAGCGTCGGTGGTACGCGCCTCGCCGGGGCGCGCCGGCGGTCGACTACGAGGAGACGCACGTGGCTTCGGAACAAGTGGCAGCAGATCGACCCGGAGCGCACGAGGCGAGCCCTGCGCGAGGAAAGCGCGACCCGATCCCGTGGGCGCCGGGTCTCGTCGGTGAAATGGCGGCCGAATTCCTCGGCACGATGATCATCCTGTTGTTCGGGGCCGGCGTCGTTGCGCAGGTGGTGGCCGGATCCGGGCTGACCAAGGGCGGTCTCGGCGACCACGACAGCATCTCCTGGGCCTGGGGGTTCGGGGTCACCCTCGGCGTCTACGTCGCCGGCAAGGCCAGCGGGGCGCACCTGAACCCGGCCGTCACGGTCGCGCTGTCGGTGTTCCAGGGCTTCCCGAAGGCGAAGATCGCGCCGTACATCGTGGCGCAGACGGCCGGCGCATTCGTCGCAGCGCTGCTGGTCCGCTGGAACTACACCGAGGTCCTCGCCAAGTTCGACCCGCACCACACGACGACGGGAACACAGACCGTGTTCTCGACGCTGCCGGGCAACGGCTCGTTGCCGGTCAGCGAGCTCGGCGCACTGCGCGATCAGATCATCGGCACCGCGATCCTGGTCTTCCTGATCTTCGCGATCACCGACGCGCGCAACACCTCGCCGCTGGCGAACCTGGCGCCGCTCATCATTGGATTGCTCGTGGTCGCGATCGGCATGGCGTGGGGCACCGACGCGGGCTACGCCATCAACCCGGCACGTGACTTCGGCCCGCGGTTGGCGCAGTACTTCACCGGCTATCACGACGCCTGGCGCGACCAGTACCACAACCTCTATTTCTGGGTGCCCATCGTCGGCCCGCTCGTCGGCGGAGTGGTCGGCGGCGCCCTGTACAAATTCGGCGTCTCGCGCTTCCTGCCGCCGGGCGAACCCGAGGACGACGACCCGACCGACACCGCCGCGACCGTGCGGCACAACGAAGGCGAGGAGCTGTAATGGCCGACTACGTGGGTGCCATCGATCAAGGCACCACCAGCACGCGTTTCATGGTGTTCGACCACTCGGGCAACGAAGTCAGCAAACACCAGCTCGAGCACGAGCAGGTGCTGCCGCAGGCCGGCTGGGTCGAACACAACCCTGTCGAGATCTGGGAGCGCTCGACGTCGGTCGTGCAGAGCGCACTGAACAAGGCCGGCCTGCAGGCGTCCGACCTTGCGGCACTCGGCATCACCAACCAGCGCGAGACGACGGTGGTGTGGGACAAGAACACCGGCCGGCCGTACTACAACGCGATCGTCTGGCAGGACACCCGCACCGACCGCATCGCCAGCAAGCTCGAACGCGACGGGCACGCCGACCTGATCAAGCAACGGGCCGGTCTCCCGCCCGCGACGTACTTCTCCGGCGGCAAGATCCAGTGGATCCTGGAGAACGTCGACGGCGTGCGCGAGGCGGCCGAGAAGGGCGACGCGATCTTCGGCAACACCGACTGCTGGTTGTTGTGGAACATGACCGGCGGCCGCAACGGCGGCGCGCACGTCACCGACGTCACGAACGCCAGCCGGACGATGCTGATGGACCTCGAGACGCTGCAGTGGGACGACGAGCTGCTCGCGCTGTTCAACATCCCGCGCTCGATGCTGCCCGAGATCAAGCCGTCGTCCTACCCGGACGGCTACGGCGAGGGCACCGGGATATTCGAGGGCATCAAGCTCACCGGCGACCTCGGTGACCAGCAGGCGGCGATGTTCGGCCAGGTCTGCTTCGCGCCGGGCGAGGCCAAGAACACCTACGGCACCGGCAACTTCCTGCTGCTCAACACCGGTGAGGAGCTCGTGCGCAGTGAGAACGGCCTGCTGACGACGGTCTGCTACCAGGTCGGCGACGACAAGCCGGTGTACGCGCTGGAGGGCTCGATCGCCGTCACCGGTTCGGCCGTGCAGTGGCTGCGCGACCAGCTCGGCATCATCTCCGGCGCTTCGGAGATCGAGGGCCTGGCCAAGCGGGTGGACGACAACGGCGGCGTGTACTTCGTGCCGGCGTTTTCCGGGCTGTTCGCGCCGTACTGGCGTTCGGACGCGCGCGGCGCGATCGTCGGGCTCTCCCGCTTCAACACCAACGCCCACCTCGCGCGGGCGACGCTCGAGGCGATCTGCTACCAGAGCCGCGCCGTGTCCGAGGCCATGGAGGCCGACTCCGGCGTGCACGTCGACGTGCTCAAGGTCGACGGCGGTGTCACGGCCAACGACCTGTGCATGCAGCTGCAGGCCGACATCCTCGGTGTGCCGGTCAGCCGGCCGGTCGTCGCCGAGACGACCGCGCTCGGCGCCGCCTACGCCGCCGGGCTGGCCGTCGGCTTCTGGAACGACACCGACGAGCTGCGCGAGAACTGGAACGAGGACAAGCGCTGGGAGCCGGAGTGGAACGACGAGCAGCGCAAGGACGGCTACGCCGGCTGGGAGAAAGCGGTGCAGCGCACCCTGGACTGGGTGGACGTCGACTGACCCGTGCGCGTCCCCCTCGTCTTCCCACCCGAGATGGTCGCTGCATTGACGCAAATCACGACCACCCCGGGTGGGAAGACGGGGTACAGCTAGGAGTGGGTAGGGGGACGTGACGACGTGATGGGGAAGCGATGACACAACCAGTGGGCCTCGGGCCGGCCGAGCGCGCGAACGCGATCGACCGGCTGGCGGTCGAAGAGCTCGACGTGCTGATCATCGGCGGCGGCGTGGTGGGCACGGGTGCCGCGCTCGACGCCGTCACGCGTGGGCTCAAAGTCGGCCTGATCGAGGCACGCGACTACGCGTCGGGTACGTCGAGCCGGTCGACGAAGATGTTCCACGGCGGGCTGCGCTACCTCGAGAGCTTCGAGTTCCATCTCGTGTTCGAGGCGCTCAAGGAACGCGGGTTGATGCTCGAGAAGCTGGCGCCGCACCTCGTCAAGCCGATCCCGATCATCTATCCGCTGGAGAAGTGGTACGACCGTCCCTACGTCGGCCTGGGCATCGGCGTGTACGACGTAATGGGCGGCGGCCGCAAGGTGCCGCACCACCTGAAACACCTGGGCAAGAAGGCGACGATGGAGTCCTTCCCGAGCGGCAAGGGCACGGCCATCCGCGGGGCGATCCGCTTCTACGAGGGCCAGGTCGACGACGCCCGGCACACGATGATGCTCGCCCGCACCGCGGCGGAGTACGGCGCGCTGTGCGCCAACAGCGTGCGGGCCGTCGGCTTCCTGCGCGAAGGCGATCACGTCGTCGGCGTGCGCGCGAAGGATCTGGAGAGCGGGCGTGAGTTCGAGATCCACGCCGGGCAGGTCATCAACGCCGCCGGCGTGTGGACCGACGAGATCCAGGAGATGGTCGGCGGCCGCGGGCAGTTCCGCGTCCGCGCGTCGAAGGGCGTGCACGTCGTCGTCGACCGCAACCGGATCAACTCGGCCACCGGCATCATCGCGCGCACCGCGAGCAGCGTGCTGTTCATCATCCCGTGGGGCAGTCACTGGATCATCGGCACCACCGACACCGATTGGAACCTCGACCTCGCGCATCCCGCGGCGTCCGAGTCCGACATCGACTACCTGCTCGAACAGGCCAACCGGTTACTCGCTGATCCGCTGACCCGCGAGGACGTTGTCGGCGTCTACGCCGGGCTGCGCCCGCTGCTGGCCGGCGAGTCGGAGTCGACGTCGAAGCTCTCCCGCGAGCATGCGGTGTCCTCCCCGGTGAAGGGGCTGCACATCATTGCCGGCGGCAAGTACACGACGTACCGGGTGATGGCCAAGGACGCCGTCGACGCCACGGTGCATGCGATGGAACGCCTCGTGCCGGACTCGATCACCGAGGACGTCCTGCTCGTCGGTGCCGACGGTTACCACGCGCTGTGGAATTCGCGGGCGCTGATCGCGGAGCGCACCGGCTTGCGGGTCGGCAAGGTCGAGCACCTGCTCGGCCGGTACGGCTCGCTGCTGCACGAGGTGCTGGCGTTGATCGACGAGCGGCCGGAGCTCGGGGAGCCGCTGGCCGGTGCGCCCGAGTACCTGAAGGCCGAGGCGGTGTACGCCACCACGCACGAGGGTGCGCGGCATCTGGAGGACGTGCTGACCCGCCGCACCCGGCTGTCGATCGAGGTGCCCGATCGCGGGCTGAAGGTGGCGCCGGAAGTGGCTGCGCTGATGGCGCCGGCCCTCGGCTGGAGCGAGGACGACGTCGCGCGCGAACTCGAGCACTACGAGCACCGCGTGCAGGCCGAGCGGGAGTCGCAGCACCAGCCCGATGACCAGACCGCCGACGCCGCGCGCCTCGGCGCCCCCGACGTGCGCCTGGGCGCCGCCTCGTAACCACTGTTTGCTTCTGCATGCCGAGACGACCAGATTCAGCCCTGCAATTTGGTCATCTCGGCATGCAAGAAGCGGGCGGGCGGGTGGCGGGGAGTGAGTTAGCTGTCGTTGCTGCGGGCCTCGGCTCCGGTTTCTCCCGCATAGCCGACGTCGTCGCCGGCCACCCGGCCGACGTACTCGCCGTCCGGTGTCGTGCTCGTCGTGGAGCCCTGGTTCGGGTCGTCCGCGTCGGGCACCCCGCCGGTCTCGCGGCTCTCGGCCAATTTGTCGTCCGGCTTGGTGTCCGATTCGGATCCCTCATGCTTGCTCATGTCACGGAGGTGCCCGCGGTTGACGTGCAGGTATCGCGAACGTGAGTCATCCGCCGTCCGCGCCGTCGATGAGCGTGGTGACGCGCACGAGTGACGGCCGGCTCGGCGTCGAGCCGAAACCGAAGCGCACCGGCGGCGTCACCGGCCGCAAAGCGCCTAGATCCTCGCCGCGCCACACGGCCGTCGTCGCGGCCAGGGCGTGCTCGTCGAGCGCGCAGTAGTACTCGTGCCGGCCGTGCCCGGCGCTGCCGTGCGTGCGGACGCCGCGGCGAACGGCCCGCGCCGCCGGATCGATCACCACACACCACCACCGCTGCCGCGCCAGCGCCCGCGGCACCAGGGACAGCAGCTGACCGACGGCAGTCCGCCGCCCGACGTGCATCGTGACGGTCAGGCTCGTGGTCGTGACGGTCCAGCGGTCACCGTCGATGCGCAGGGCCGTGGGTTCGACCAGGACGTCGTCGAAGCCGTACGTCGACGCGATGAACTCGCCGACCTCGGCGCGCGGCGCGATCAGCTGCCGGTGGCCGTCGGCGTGCTCGACCATCACGTCGGCAATGGGGCCGAACGGGCTGTCCGGCCACATGCCGACGACGAGTCGCACTCCGGACGCAGTGCCGACGCCGGCGATCGCGCCGTCGAAACGCATCGTCATCCCGCGAGCCTAGGCGGCGGCCCGGACTCATGATCGAAGAATGGCCGTGGTCGATATCCGACCACGGCCATCCTTCGATCGAGAAGCGCTCAGTGCGCGAGTGCGGGCTGGGACTCCTGAGCGGCAGGAGCGCTCGCCGGCACCTGCGCGGCAGCCTCGGCGCGCATCTGCTCGAGGCGGGTGCGGGACGGGAACATCGTCACGCCCATGATCGCACCCAGCGCGAACAGCGACGAGCTGATCACGAACACCGCGGTGTAGCCGTGCGTTGCGGCGATCGGCCCGAGAGTGCGGCCGAGAGAGGCGTGCGCGGTGGCGAAGTTGGTCGTCACCGTGGCCGCGGCCGTGCTCAGCACAGCCGTGCCGACGGAGCCGCCGACCTGCTGCATGGTGCTGACCAATGCGGCGGCGACACCGGAGTCGGCCGGCTGCACGCCTGCCGTGGCGGTGTTCATCGCCGGTGCCATGACCATGCCCATCGCGAAGCCCATCACGATCAGCGACGGCAGCACGCCGCTCGCGTAGGACGAGTGGACGTCCAGGCGGGTCAGGTTCGCCATCGCCGCGGTGCCGAGCAGCATGCCGATGGTGATCACTATGCGCGGGCCGAAGCGGGGCAGCGTGACGATGTTCGACACGTTCGAGCTGATCATCACACAGGCGATCATCGGCAGGAACGCGAAGCCGGATGACACCGGGCTGAAGTGCTTGACCTGCTGCAGGTAGTACGTCAGGAACAGGAACACGCCGAACATCGCGATGCCGGCGATGCCGACGGAGGCGAACGCGGTTCCGCGGGCGCGGTCGGCGACGATGCGCAGCGGCAGCAACGGCGCGGCCGCGACCCGGGCTTCGACGAACACGAAGCTGACGAGCAGGACGGCGGCGGCGATGAGCGAGGTCAGCGTGACCACGGACGTCCAGCCGGCGGTCTCGGCGTGCGAGAAGCCGAAGACCAGCCCGAACAGCCCGGCCGAGGCGGTCAGCGTGCCGAGCACGTCGATTCGGTGGCGCGTCTGCGAGCGCTCGTGCGTCATGTAGATCAGGGCACCCGCCGCGGCAACCAGCGCGAACACGACGTTGACGTACATCGTCCAGCGCCAGGACAGGTACTGCGTGAGCACCCCGCCGAGAATCAAGCCGACCGCGCCGCCGCCGACAGCGACGGTGCCGAAGACGCCGAACGCCTTGCCCCGGTCTCGCGGATCACGGAACGTCGTGACGAGCATGCCCAGAGCAGCCGGCGCGAGCAGCGCGCCCGCGACGCCCTGCACCGCCCGGGAGGCGACGAGCACGCCGAAGGACGGCGCCGCGCCACCGATCGCCGAGGCGATCGCGAAGGCGAACAGCCCGGCGATGAAGGAGCGCTTGCGGCCGATGTAGTCGCCGACGCGCCCGCCGAGCAGCAGCAGGCTGCCGAAAGCGAGGGCGTAGGCGGTGACGATCCACTGCCGCTGGTCGTTGGCGAAGCCGAGATCGGCCTGCGCGGACGGCAGCGCGATGTTCACCACCGTCGCGTCCAGAACAATCATGAGCTGGGCGATCGAGACGAACACGAGGACGAGCCAGCGGTGGTCACCGCTGCGCGCCTGCGCCGCCTTGCGGTCGGCCAGGGAGAGTTGTGCGTGCTTGGCAGTCATGAAGTCTTCCGTCGATGGTTCTTCGGGCATCTCCAAATCTAAGCGGTGGCGGTCTCCGGTTGTTCCCGGTGCGGGAACTTTTCTCGAATTCACCCGTTGGCAACCTGCGGAGCCTGCCGGCGGCGGCAGCCGCGTCGAGCAGCTGCGCCGGGTGGACTTGGCGGGCTAGGTTCGACAGAGTGACAGAAACCGCAACGCTCGTCGGCCGTCCCGTCCACCGCATCGGCTTCGGCGCGATGCAGCTGCCCGGCAAAGGGGTTTTCGGCCCGCCCCGCGATCGCGACGCCGCGTTGGCCGTCCTGCGCAGGGCGATCGAACTCGGCGTCAATCACATCGACACGGCCCAGTACTACGGGCCGGACGTCAGCAACGAGCTCATCCACGCGGCGCTGCACCCGTACCCCGACGATCTCGTGCTCGTCACGAAGGTCGGCGGCGACCGCGACGACAAGGGCGGCTGGATCGGCGCGCAACGCCCCGAGCAGCTGCGCGCCGGCGTCGAGGCGAACCTGCGCAGCCTGCAGATCGAGCGCATCGACGCGGTCAACCTGCGCCGGATGGACGAACACACCGAGGGCGCCGACGAGTCGAACGACCAGCACGTTCCGCTCGCCGACCAACTCGCCGAGCTCGTCGCGCTGCGCGACGAGGGCAAGATCGGCGGCATCGGGCTGTCGACGGTCGACGTCGACCAGCTGCGCGAAGGGCTCGACTACACGGACATCGTCTGCGTGCAGAACGCCTACAACCTTCGCCAGCGCGACGACCAGCCGGTGTTCGACCTGTGCCGGGAACGCGGCATCCCCTACGTGCCGTACTTCCCGCTCGGCTCGGCCTTCGGGGTGTCCGTGCACGTCACGCAGGACGACGCGGTCAAATCGGTCGCCCAGCGGCTCGGCGTCACCGCCACGCAGGTCGGGCTGGCCTGGTTGCTCGCGCAGAGCGACAACGTGCTGCTCATTCCGGGCACGTCGAGCGTGGAGCACCTAGAGGAGAACCTGGGCGCCGGCGACGTCACGCTGGACGACGAGGCGCTCGCCGAGCTCGGCTGAGCCGACCGTGTTCGACGGGTTCGCGCTGCGCGAGATCGACGTGGCAGAGGACGTCCGGTTGCGTGTGCGTATCGGCGGCGCGGGCCCGCCGGTGGTGCTGTTGCACGGCCATCCCCGCACGCACACGACGTGGTACCGGGTGGCGCCGCTGCTGGTCGACGCGGGGCACACCGTCGTCTGCCCGGACCTGCGCGGCTACGGCAGGTCCACCGCCCCGCCGCCGCGGCCGGACCATTCGCAGGCGAGCAAGCGCGCGATGGCGGGCGACGTCGTCGCGTTGATGCGCGAACTCGGGCACGACTCGTTCTCTGTGGTGGGCCACGACCGCGGCAACTGCGTTGCGTACCGTGCCGCGCTCGACCACCCGGAGCAAGTGACCCGGCTCGCGCTGCTCGACTCGATCCCGATCGGTGAGCACCTCGCCCGGGCCGATGCCCGCTTCGCGCAGGCGTGGTGGCACTGGTTCTTCTTCGCCCAGCCCGACATCCCCGAGCGCGTCATCAACGCCGACCCGCTCGCCTGGTACCACGCCGGTGGCGAGCGGGAAGACGCGATGGGCGCGGAAAACTACGCCGACTTCCTCGACGCGATCCAAGACCCGCAGGTCGTCCGGGCGATGCTCGAGGACTACCGCGCCGGCCTCGGCGTCGACCGCGCCGCCGACGACGCCGACCGCGCGGCCGGTCGGACGATCGACTGCCCGACCCTCGTCGCGTGGTCGACGGAGGACGACATGGAGGAGCTGTACGGCGATGTGCTCGCGGTATGGCGGCCGTGGGCCACCGACCTGCGCGGCGGCGTCGTGCACAGCGGCCACCACATGGCAGAGGAAGCACCCGAGGAGCTCGCCGCGTTGCTGGCCGACCACCTGCGCGCCTGACGAGGAATCGCGTGCTGTTGCGGCACACCGCCGGCACCCCACACACACCCCCAACCACGGTCCTAGAGGTTTGCCCGCACGTCCGCGGGCAAACCTCAAGGTTCCTGGGTGGTGGCGTGCACTACAGGGACGTGGCCTAATCGCGGTGCGCGGTCGAGGCGCCCCCGAGCTCGGGTGCGCGGTCCGAGGCGCCGCGCCGGTGCGTCACAGGTCCTTGGTCATCTGCGTCGCTTCGACGCGGTAGCCGAGTGAGTCGTAGAGCCGGCGCGCGCGGTCGTTGAAGCCGAACACATTCAGCCCGATGGTGTGCGTTCCGCTGTCCCGCACGGCCTGTTCGGCCGCGAGCATCGCTGCCCGGCCCAGCCCGCGGCCCCGGTGTTCCTCGTCGAGGGTGATGTCGTAGACGAACGCGACACCGGGCCGACGCCGGTGCGGGCCGAGCCAGAGGATGCCGACGGGCGTCTCGTCCGCGTCGAGCACGCGGTACAGGTGCATGCCGGGCGTCTGCCGCCCGTCGGGCAGCAATTCGCGAAGTTGCTGCTCGGCGCGTACTGCCGCCGTCTGCGGCGACTCTGCGGTCGCGTCGACGATGTCCTGCGTGTAGTAGCCGATCGCCTCCGACTCCCACGCGTCGTACTCCGCGTCGGTCATCTCGCGAAGCCGCACGACGGGCGGGGCCGACTCATACAGCTGCACGATGCAGAACTCGTGCTCCTCGGGATCGGCCACCACGACGACCACGCCGGCGTCGTGATCGTGTCGCTCCCCGGTGGTCGCGCCGCCCAGCTCGCGGACTGTCGCGATGCCGGCGTCGATGTCGTCGACGCGCAGGTCCAGGTGGATACGGACCTTGCCCTGCTTCGGCTCGGCGACGGGCTGGAAATTCAACCGCGGCGCGCCGGATTGCGACGGCTCGATGCGCAGCCAGCCGGGCAGGTCCTCGTCCGGGACCGCGTCGGCGCCGAGCAGTCGCGCCCAGAACGCCGCCACCGTCGGCACGTCGATGCAGTCGATGGTGATGCCCCACAGGCGGGCGGCAATGGCCATGCAGCACGGTAGCTCGTACACAACGCTGACATCGTTCTGATCGGTCGTGCACAGGCGCCGTGCACCGTCGAGGCATGCAGCGATCTCGTCGAGCCCTGTCCGTCGGTTGCGTCCTGGGCGTCCTCACGCTTCTCGCCGCCACACTCGCGGCGTGCTCGTCGAGCCACGCGAACGCCGCGCAGGACACCAAGAAGCCGAACATCGTCTTCGTGTTGACCGACGACCTGGCGATGAACCTGATCAGCCACATGCCGCACGTGCAGGCGCTGCAGAAGTCCGGCATGACGATGGCGAACTACAACGTCGTCGACTCGCTGTGCTGCCCGTCCCGCTCGGCAATCTTCACCGGCGAGTACCCGCATGACGACGGCGTCTTCACCAACGGTGGCTCCGACGGCGGATACGCCGCGTACAACAAGAACGGCGACCCGCAGAAGGCGTTCGCGCTGTCGTTGCAGAAGCACGGCTACACCACCGGCTTCATGGGCAAGTACCTCAACGGCTACGACCCGACCGACAAGCAGCCGGCGGGGTGGAACGAGTGGGACGTCGCGGGCAATGGCTACCCGGAGTTCAACTACACGCTCAACGAGAACGGCAAGCAGTACAAGTTCGGGCACGACCCGAAGGACTACCTCGTCGACGTGATGTCGCACAAAGGCGGCGACTTCATCCACGACAACGCCTCCAAGGGCAAGCCGTTCATGCTCGAACTCGCGACGTTCGCACCGCACGCGCCGTACACGCCGGCGCCGCGGTTCGCGGGCAAGGCGAGCAACGTCCCGTACCCGAAGACCCCCGCGTACGACACGACGCCGACCAACCCGCCGAAGTGGCTGACCGGCCGAACTCCGCTGACGACGCAGCAGCAGGCGCAGCTCAAGGCGTCCTACGACAAGCGCATCGAGGCGGACATGGCCGTCGATCAAATGATCGGCCACCTCGAGGACGAGCTCAAGGCGTCCGGCGCGGCGAAGAACACCTACATCGTGTTCAGCTCGGACAACGGCTACCACATGGGCGAGTACAAGCTGCTCGCCGGCAAACAGACCGCGTTCGACACTGACATCCATGTGCCGATGATCGCCAGCGGCCCGGGCATCCCCGCGGGCCGGACGTCGACCCAGTTGGTCTCGAACATCGACGTCGCGCCGACCTTCGAGACGCTGACCGGTTCGGCGGTCGGCTCGACGGTCGATGGAGTGAGCATGGCGAACATCTGGCACGGTCAGCGTCCCGCGGACTGGCAGCAGGCCAACCTCATCGAGCACCACGGCCCGAACGATCAGCCGGGTGACCCGGACCGGCAGAACGCCCAACACGCCGATCCACCGACGTACGAGGCGGTACGCACCGCGGGCGCGTTGTACGTGAAGTACGCCGACGGCTCGCAGGAGTACTACGACACCACCAAGGACCCGTACGAGCTGCACAACATCGCGAGCGGTGGGGTGCCCCCCGCACTGCCGAAGGCGCTCGCCGCACTGCAGAGCTGTCACGGCGCTACCGCCTGCCAGGCAGCGGCCCAGCTCTCCGGGTAGCGGCCCAGCTCTGCGGGTAGCGGCCCAGCTCTGCGGGTAGCGGTGGGGAACCGTCATGCACCTGGCGAGGCGGGTCTCGCCAGGTGCATGACAGTCTCATCGTCATGACGGGTTCGGCACGGGCTGCGGTGCTCCAGGAGGTCGCCGATGGCGTCGCCGGCCGTGACCTTCTGCAGCCCGTGTTGCGCCGAACGAATTGGATAGACGGGGCCTGACATCGGTACTTGGTACCGCCCGCGCGCCGTCAGCGCGGTCGAATTACCGCGATCCGCCGGTACCAAACGGCCGGACAATTGCCCCATGCCCCGCCGGACCGTGCTCTCGACGGCCAGGCTGGTGCTCACCACCTGGCTGCCTGACGACATCGACGATCTGTTCCTGCTGCACTCCGATCCGCAGACGACGCGTTACGTACGCAACGGGCGTCCGGATACGCGGGCCGAGTCGATCGAGCTGCTCGGTCGGTACCTGGCCGAACAGGTCGATCCGGGACGCACGAAATGGCGGCTCGCGGACGAGCGCGGGTCGTTCGTCGGCCGGGCGGGTTTCGGCCGTAGCGGTTCGGGTTGGGAGCTGGGTTACACGCTGCGCCGCGACCGGTGGGGCGAGGGTCTGGCCACCGAGATCGCGTCGGCGCTCGTGACGTGGCATCGCGGTCAGCCGACAACTGCTCCGTTGACGGCGTTCGCGGCGGAGGAGAACGCCGCAAGTCTGCGGGTGCTCGCGAAGGCCGGCTTCACCCGGATCGGGCGCGCGGAGCACAGCGGCATGCGCTGTGTGACCTTCGAGTTACCCGGCTGATCAACCGGGCCCAGGCGCGTCGGCGCAGTCTGCGCCACTCTCGGCGATGACCATGCGAGCCAGCCGGTCACCGAACACGGCCCCCCAGCCGACGGCGCCGAGCACCAACGCACCTACGGTCGCCGCGGTGCCGATCCAGCCGAGCACGCCGAGCGGCGCGTAGGCCGCGCACAGCACCCGGACGACGCAGTCAGCCACGAACGCGCCGCCCAGAACCAGCGAGTGGCTGGCGACGAGCCGGCGAAAGCGCGGCGACGCCGTGGTCAGCCGGTCCCAGGCGTCGTCCAGCGGCGGCCGGCCGTGGGTAATGAACGGCCGCAACGCCTCGGCCAGCGCGGGCCGGCCGCGCCACACCGAGACGAGAATGCCGAAGCCCACCACGCTGCTGATCACCGCGTCCTTCGCCGCGACGAGCCGTACGTCGCCCCCGACGAAGGTCAGCGCGAGACCCGCGACGTTGACCGCGAGCACCAGCGCGGACAGCGCGCTGACCCGGCGCTCGCGGCGCAGCGAGACGAGCAGCGTGCCGAGCGACACCGCGCCACTCACCGCGAACGCGGTAATCATCGTGGTGCCGAGGACGTCGCGGCTGACGTAGTACGCACCGAACGGCAGGGCGAGGTCGACCGCCAGCGGCCGCAGCGTCGTGCGCCACCCGGCGGGTGGCCGTTGCGGCGCTTCGCCGAGGTACGGCGTCGCCGTGAGGGTCCGCGCAGGACGGACGTCGACATCCAACAGTTCGACCACGGCGCGACTCCTCGAGACGGTAGGTCATCCGGATGTCGCACAGCCTGTCAGCGGTCGCGGGGCACCGGAAGTGCGCGCGATCCCGATCGCGTCGTGCGTCGCGCATGCGTGCGCGATGACAAGTGTCAGGGCGTTCAGTCCAGGCAGAACTCGTTGCCCTCGGGGTCGCACATGACGATGCAGAGTTCGTCGATGCCGTCCGGCTCCAACCGCCACGCCTCGCGGGCGCCGAGCGCGGTCAACCGGACGCGTTCGGCCTCGAGCGCGGCCGCGCGTCCATCGGGCGGCGCGCCGGCTGCGGCACGCAGGTCGAGGTGCACGCGGTTCTTCACCGCCTTGGACTCCGGCACCTTCTGGAAGAACACGCGGGGGCCGACGCCGTCGGGGTCGACGATCGCCGCCCGGTCGTTGCGGTGCTCGGCCGGGACACCCCACGCGTCCAACGCCGCGTCCCACGAGTCGAAACCTCTCGGCGGCGGCGCCGCGACGTAGTGCAGCGCTTGCGCCCAGAAGACCGCCTGCGCACCGGGATCGGCACTGTCGAACGTCACCTGGAACTCGGTCGCCATCAGCTGATCCTCGCGCATGCGGCCAACGACTATTCCGAACCCCCGCGCACACCGGCTGCCAGATCGTTCATTGCCGATTACGAGTTGTTCACGCCCTGGCCCACGTCCACTTTTACCGTTTTGCCCGACCCGGGATACCGCTGCGAAGCCCGTGAGCGCCGACCGAACGCCAAGAGCGTCGCCCCGAATGCGAAGGAGCACCCGCATGCCAGAGATTTCCCGCCGGCACCTATTGGCCACCGGCGCGGCTGCCGTCGGCGGCGCCGTCATGGGGTCGATGTTGCCGCCGAATCTGCGCAGCGCGGTAGCCGCCGAACCGCGCCGCGGCTCGATCCGCGACATCAAGCACGTCGTCGTGCTGATGCAGGAGAACCGCTCGTTCGACCACTACTTCGGCACCCTGGCGGGCGTCCGCGGTTTCTCCGATCCGGACGCGATCACGCTGTCGACCGGCAAGTCGGTGTTCTACCAGCCGACGACGAGCAACCCCGACGGCTACCAGCTGCCCTGGCACCTGGACACGAAGACCACGAGCTCGCAGGCGATCCCGTCGACCAGCCACGCCTGGTCGGTGCAGCACCAGGCGCTGAACAACGGCGCGAACGACAGCTGGATGCCCGCACACCTCGCGGCCGACGGCGCCGCGCACGGGCCGTACACGATGAGCTACTACGAGCGCGACGACATCCCGTTCCACTTCGCGCTGGCCGAGAACTTCACGCTGTGCGACGGCTACCACAGCTCGCTGCTCGGCCCTACGTGGCCGAACCGGATGTATCTGATGTCCGGCACCATCGATCCCGAGGGCCGCAACGGCGGCCCGATCATCTCCAACATCGTGCCGACGCCGCCGTACTCGTGGACGACCTACCCCGAGCGCCTCGAACGCGCAGGCGTCAGCTGGCAGGTCTACCAGGAGGAGGACGACTACGGCACGAACGTCCTCGAGTTCTTCCAGAACTACCAGAACGCGAAGCCGGGTTCGGGTCTGTACGAGCGCGGGCTGACGATCTCGCAGCCGGGCCAGTTCGAGTGGGATTGCGCGCACGGCACGTTGCCGACCGTGTCGTGGATCGTGCCGACCTCCGGCAAGTCCGAGCACCCGGCCTACCTGCCGGCGTCCGGTGCGAACTTCATTGCGTCCAAGCTCGAGGCGGTCGCTGCGAACCGCGAACTGTGGAACTCGACGTTGTTCGTGCTCAACTACGACGAGAACGACGGTCTGTTCGACCACGTCGTCCCGCCGCTGCCGCCGGCCGGCACACCCGACGAGTTCGTCGGCGGGCTGCCGATCGGTGGCGGCATCCGCGTCCCCTGCATCCTCATCTCGCCGTGGACGGTCGGCGGCTGGGTCGCCACCGAGAAGTTCGACCACACGTCGGTGTTGCAACTGCTCGAACGGGTCACCGGCGTGCGCGAGTCGAACATCTCGCAGTGGCGCCGGCAGACCTTCGGCGACCTGACCTCCGCGTTGGGCATGGGCGGCGACCGGCGGCACGCGGCACCGCGGCTGCCGGGCACGATCCACCAGTTCTGGGAGGCCGAGTACGAGGTCGAGACGCTGCCGCCCGCGACCGTGCCCGGCGCGGACCAGACGCCACCCAAGCAGGACACCCGCCGGCACCGCAGCGCGCCCGCGAGTTCACCGGCGACCGCGGCACATCAGGGCAGGCACGCGTTGCCGGCCTCGGTCAGCCGGCTCACCGAGAACCGCACCAACCACAGCGCCGATTTCCCGAACGGCACCCGCGGGACGGCGTTCCCGGGCCTGCTCGAGCAGCGTGTCGACAAGCCGCTCACGTCGAACGCGAAGTACGCGTGGGTCACCATGGTCTGCGCGGGCGGGGTCGCGATCGTCGACACCGCTACGTACCAGTGGTCGTCGGCGAAGATCTCGGAGACCAACCCGTACGGCATCGCCGCCACGCCGGACGGCTCGAAGATCTACGTCACCGAGTCGGGCACCAACCTGGTCTCCGCGTTCGACGTCGCGGCGCTGCGCTCGGCGACCTCCAAGGTTGCCGGCACCACCATTGTGGTCGGCGTCTATCCGCACGGCATCGTCGTTGCACCGGACGGCGCCCGTGCCTACGTCGCCAACACCGGCCCGGACAACGGTGGCGCCGCGGCCGCCGACACGATTTCGGTGATCCACGTGGCCAGTGACGCGGTGCTCGGCGCGATCACGGTCGGCTCCGCACCGCAGATCGTCGCGATCAGCCCGGACTCCCGTCGGCTGTTCGCCACCTGCGCCGAGGGCCTGTACATGGCGCACACGGCCGACCAGCGCGGCCGACTGGTCACCGACCAGTGCCCGCAGGCGCACGGGGTCGCGGTCTCGCCCGACGGCCGCTGCGCCTACGTTGCCGACACGATGAAGAACCGGGTGCTGGTGGTCGACGGGCTCGACGGCTCGGTACTCGACCGGATTCCGGTCGGTGCACGACCGTGGAGCGTCGCGTTCACCCAGGACGGCTCCGCGGCCTACGTGACGAACGCGAACGACGACACCGTGTCCGTGATCGACACGCGGTCGCGGCGCGTACTCAAGACGATCTCGGTAGCCGGCATCCCGACCGGCATCAGCCGCCTGGGCAGTGAGATGTGGGTGACCAGCAATGTGTCGAGCACCGTCTCGGTGATCGACACGGCGCAGCGCGACGTCATCAAGACGATCCCGCTCGGAATCAGCTCGGAGCCGGTGACGGCCGCGTTCGCCTGACCGTCGCAGGGCCGGCCGTCAGTGCGACGGCCGGGCGAGCTCCTGCTCGAGTGGGGTGCGCGCGGCCGGGGTGACGACGGCGCCGCCCAGGCGGCCGGGCAGTCGCTGCGCCATGTGCTCGACGGCGGCGTTCGCGTCGCGACCACGGTCGACCAGGATCGCAGTGCATACTTCGCCGGTCGCGGTGACGGCCCAGGAGCCGATGATCTCGCCGTCCCACCACAGGGTGGGGCCGATGTTGCCGGCGCGGTCGAACACGGCCGCGGGGTCGATGCTCAAGTACCAGTCCCGATGTTTCCAGCCCATCGGCGTGGGATCGAGCGCGGGCAGCAACGCCGCGGCCGGCGCCACCTCGTCGCTCTCGTCAGGCGCGCGGTCCGGTTCGGCCAGCGCGATGCCGGGTCGGCCGTGCAGGTCGACGTCCTCGACGGTCAGCCCGGCGAGTGCCCTGGCCCTCGCGGTCTTCGTCCAGCCCGTCCACCACTGCAGGTCCTCGACGGTGGCCGGCCCGAACCGGGACAGCCAGCGACGGGCCAGTTCGCGTTGCGCTTCGTTCTCGTCGAGTGCCGGCAACCCCGCCGGCCACCAGGTCGTGCTCGGCTCCCAACGATGTTGACGATTCGTCCAGGCGCCGGTCGGGGTGCCGCGCACGAGCCGGCCCTCGGCGCTCATCAGCGTCAGCAGAGGGGTGGTGAGCCGATGCGGACGCTCGGACGCGGTCCGCGCGGGGATCATGGTCGCGAGGTCCGGCACGTCCGTGGCCAGTTGCGTACCGGTCGCCGATCCGCGCTCGAGCACGGCGCGCTCCACGCGTTTCTCGACCCCGGCGAGCCATGCGCCGAGGTCGGCGTTGCGCACCGGCGGGTCGGTGCCGTTGCGGTTGAGCAGGCTGATGAGCCGGCGCCGCAGCGCGGCGGACAGAGACGCGCTGACTGCGGCCTGCACCGTCGGGATGTCCTCACGGGGGAACACGAACAGGGTGCGGCGCATCGCCATCCATCGCACCAGCGTGCGGCGGTCGTACATCGCCGCGGACACGTCGGCCAGCGTGGAAGTGGCACTGCGGGCGAGCACCGAGAGGTACACCGAGGCCGGATCAGTCGCGTGCAGAGCCACCATCGCCCGGGCCACCGCTTCGGGGTCGGCTGCGCCACCGGCGAGCTGATGGCGCTGCACCAGGGCACGCCGTCGGTCCCGTACCGAGATCGTGTGCACGCTGCCTCCGTCCGTCATTACCGCTTACGATACTTGCTTGTATCGAGATTTGTGAGTATCGTTTACGTATGGCAACGGAAGCGGGCGCAGCCACTCGGCGCCGGGCCGGTCGGCAGCGTGATCATTCGCGCGACGCGGTGATCCTGGAGGCGACGCTGGCGGTGCTGGCCGAGCACGGCTACGACCGGATGACCATCGACCTCGTCGCCGCCCGGGCCGGGATGGCCCGCGCCACGGTGTACCGGCGCTGGCCGACCAAGGCGGAGCTGGTGCTCGACGCGGTGGGTCGGCTGAGCAGCACCGACGTGGGAGAGATCGACGCCGCGCAGCTGCCCGACACCGGCACGCTGCGCGAGGACATGATCGCGATGATCCGGCCCTTCGACGACGAGCAACAGCAGATCCGCATCCAAGCCGTCATCGGCCTGCTGGTGCTCGCGCGCACCGACGACCGACTGGCGCAGGCGGCGCTCGGTGCCGGCATCGGGCCCTGGATCGACATCAACCGGGCACTGATGCAGCGCGCCGTCGACCGCGGCGAGTTCGCGCCGCCGGCCGATCTCGAGACGCTGGCCGAGCTCATCCCGATGATGTGCGTTTCCCGCGCCGTCCAACAACTGCCCATCACCTACGAATTCAGCGTCGCCCTCATCGACGGCGTGATCATCCCTGCCCTGCGCGGCACCACCTGAAGAGGAGTCGAACCGATGAGCGTCACGACCACTGCCCACATCAATTTCCGCGGCCAGGCCCGGGAGGCCCTCGAGTTCTACCGGTCCGTGTTCGGTGGCGAGGCCTCGATCGCCACCTACACCGACATCCACTCCGTCGAGTCTCCCGAGCAGGCCGAGCACGTCGCGTTCGGCCGGCTCGACGCCCCCAGCGGCTTGCGCCTCATGGCCTACGACGTGCAACCGTCGAAGGACTACGACCCGGGTACGAACGCCTTCTACATCACGCTGCACGGCACCGACGGCGACGAGATCCAGGGACTCTGGGACGGCCTCGCCGAGAGCGCGAAGACCGTCCTGACACCGCTCGCGCCGGCGCCGTTCTCGCCGCTGTACGGCATGCTCACCGACCGCTACGACGTCACCTGGATCGTCGGCGCCGACACCGCCACCACCGCGGCCTAGGACGACAGCCGGCGGGCGACCTTCACCAGGCGGCGGGGCCTGACCACAAGACGCGGAGGTCAACGCCGCGACGTCGGACGACGCGTGGGTCAGCTGAAGTGGGTCGCCGGGCGCTCGAGCTGCACCCCGTCGACGGTGATGTCGACCTTCTCGTTGTAGAAGGCGACCATGCCCTGGATCGCGGTGGCCTCGCGCGTCGGATGGTCGTAGGTCCACGCGAGGTCGGGGTGCACACCGGTGCCGGTACGGATCGACCAGTAACCGCTCGTCGTCCCCTTGTAGGGACACTGGGTCTGCGTCTCTGAAGCCATCAGATGTTCGAACGCGATGTCGGTCCGGTCGAGGTAGTACCGGGTCGGCAGGCCGGTCTCGAACAGCAGCACCGGCGAGCCCGTCTCCGCGAGCAGCACGCCGTCCAGCTCGACGCGTACCTGCCGATGCGAGCGCAGTGCGTCGATGCGCGTGTACGGGTTGCGCGGATGCACGACGATCTGCTCGTCCTCCTCGAACCAGGCGTCGAGCGCGTCCCAGCGGAAGCGCACCAGTCCGCGCAGCTGCTCGTCGGCCGGATCGTCGAAGACGCGGACGGCTTCCGGACCGAGCCCGTGATCTGCCACCACGTCCTGGCTCGGGATGTAGTACTGCGGGTAGAAGGGCCACTCCCAGACGTACCGTGCGCGCACGGTGTCGAACACGACGCGGCCCGCGCGGTAGCCGCGCACCCGACGCGGCGCGGGCTCGACATGGCCCTTGGCAACGGCGGCCGCGGGGAACCCGGACGACGGATGCTCACTCACGGGGACCGCTGGTCATCGGGAACGCTGTCCGGCGTGCAGCAGCGTGACGGTCTTCTGCAGGCGGGTCGCTCGTGTCTCCGGTCGCTTGGCGTCCTCGATCCAGCGCACCCACTCCTTGCGGTAGGTGTAGGACAGAGCGTCGAAGAAGCTCGCGGCGGTGGTGTCGCCGGCCAGCGCCGCGGCCAGGTCCGCCGGCACGTCGACCTCGCGTTTGCCGGTGTCGACGGCGATGTCGACCTCGACCGCGTCTCCGGCAGCCACGCCCGCTGCCGCGCGGTTCTGCGCGCTGAGCGGCACGAGGAAGCGACCGTTCATCGCGGCGACCGTCGTGCGGTAGGTGTGTCCGCCGATGGTCACCGCGACGGCCGGCCGTTTGCCCGCGTCGAGTGCGGCGACGACCTCGTCGGGCACGGCGATGCCGGTCGCGGTCTTGCCGCCGAGCTCGACCACGGACTGAAAGCGCACGACGACACGGTAGCGCTGCGCGAGGCCAGATCGACTGCGATGTCGACGAAGAAGCTCCGGCGGCCCGCGAAGCGAGCGACAACGACTTGTACCCACCGGCCTGTCCGGCCGGAGCGTGTGGACATCGCGAGTGATCGGTCGGAGACTTACCTGGCGACGATGCCTTCTCGTCGACGCTTTTCGACGCGAGGAGTCCGTGTGGGCAAAGTTCTGCTGATCATCCTGTGCCTGTTCTTCCCGTTCCTGGCCGTACTGATCCATGACGGACTCAGCCGGAAGGTGCTGTGGGCGTTCTTGCTGCAACTGCTCGGGCACGTGCCCGGAGTCATTTACGGCATCTACCAGATAGTGCGGGACTGAACCGCAGCTCAACGTGGATGCGGGCGTGCGGCACCATCGTCATGCCGTGCGTTCCCAAACTTGTGAACCGCGTGCCCGGGGTTGTTGAGATCGCTCGCGCGGGGCTACCTCGGATTGATTACTCAGTGGCTGTGCGCAGGGGCATGCCGGCGCTCAACGTGCTGCTGGTAGATGACGACGTCGTCAGAGGTAGAACGCCCGGTCCGCGATCACGACGCCCCACTAGCCGCGGGCGTAGGCCTTGATCAGTTGGCTGAGCGCCTCCGGTCCGTTCGCGGTGCGGCTGCGTTGTGCGGTGCCGAACGGTCCGTAGGGGTACGCAGCGGCGGCCGGCATGGTTGCTTGCGTCAAGGTGTCCATCGCGTCCTGGCCGAGGGTGAGGTCCGCCGCGGCGAGACTGCTCCTCAGCTGGTCGCTGGTACGGGCACCGACAATGGCGGTGGTGACCCCGGGCTGACTAAGCACCCATGCCAGCGCGACCTGCGCCGGTGTGGCGTCGGCCTTGGCCGCGACGTCACGGACCGCGTCGACCGCGGCCCAGGTGTGCTCGTCGACTTCGTAGTTGTGCGAGGTGAAGTTGTACAGCGGATCGCCCTGGCCGGCGCGGGTGTCTGATGAGGGCGGCTGGTCGCGGTCGTACTTGCCGGTCAAGAACCCGCTGGCCAATGGCGACCAGGCCAAGATGCCCAGTCCGTTGTGGCGCGCTGCGGGGATCATCTCCAGTTCGGTCTGGCGGATGGCGAGGTTGTATTGGGCCTGCAGCGTCACGGGGGTCTCCCAGCCGCGGGCGCGGGCGGTGGACACGGCCAGCTGCAGCTGCCAGCCGGTGAAGTTCGACAGCCCGACATAGCGGATCTTGCCGGCGCTGACGGCGTCGTCCAGGAAACGCAGGGTCTCCTCGATCGGGGTGAGCGGGTCCCAAGAGTGCATCTGGTACAGGTCGATGGCCTCGACGTGCAGGTCGCGCAGCGACGTGGTCAGCGCACGGTCGAGGTGCCGGCGGGAGATGCCCTCGTCGTTGGGCGCGTCGCCGGTGCGGGTGCGTGCCTTGGTGGCGATGACGGCGCGGTCGGTGACTTCGTGCGGTCGCGAGGCAAACCACTTGCCAACGGTCTGCTGCGCGACGCCGCCGTTGTAGACGTCGGCGGTGTCGATGAGGTTGCCGCCTGCATCGAGGAACGCGTCGAGCTGGGCGAATGCCTCGTCCTCGCCGGTGGCGTCGGTGCCGAAGTTCATGGTGCCCAGCGCGAGGCTGGACACCAGGGCGCCGCTGCGGCCGAGCTGTCGGTACTCCATGGGTGCTTCCTTCTCTCCTTCGATGCGGGTCGCATCAACGGTTTCGTGGGTTGTTGATTCGGTTGGTCGCGCCTTTGGCGTGGGAGTGCCAGTGGGTGCGTGCCCCGGGGGTGAACCGGACGGTGCTCGAGGTCAGCTGCGACGGCTCGTCCTTGCCGTGCAGCAGGTTGATGTACACCGTGCCGGTGAAGCTGGCTTCGGGTCCGATGATGGTGTCGGTGCGGATTTCGAGCTGTAGTGGTCACTCCTTCGGGCCGCGCCGGCGCGCGCGGGGGATTACTGGCCGGGTTGTTCTGCGGGATGCTCGACCGTCATGTCCGACGGCGCAGCGGTGGCGGACGACGACACTGCGTCGGTGGCGTTCCAGCTGGCCAGCAACGCCAGCGCGTCCGCGGACGGCGACCCGGGTTCGGTGCTGTAGGCGGTGAGGGTCAGGCCGGGGTCGGCGGGCAGGTCCAGCGAGTCGAAGGTGACGTCGATGCGGCCGACGACGGGGTGCTGGAAGTGCTTGGCGCCGTGTTGGTGCAAGGTGACGTTCTGGGCGGCCCAATCGGTGCGGAAGAAGTCGCTGCGGGTGGCAAGCTCGCCGACGAGGTCGGTGAGCTCACGGCTGAACGGGTCTCGTCCGGCTTCGGCGCGCAGCACGGCCACCGTGGAATGCGCGACGTCGTCCCAGTCCGGATACAGGTCGCGGGCGGCCGGGTCGAGGAAGCAGAACCGCGCCAGGTTCACCGGGCCGTTGGCGTGGTCGTAGGCGGGGGAGTACAGCGCCTCGGCCAGCGGATTGATGGCCAATACGTCCAGACGCCCGTTGCGGACGAACGCCGGAGCCGAGGACATGGAATCCAAAATCCGCTGCACACTGTCCCGCACCACCGGGCGTGGGGTTCGGCGGGGGCGTGACGCACGCCGCGGCCTGGCCGCGCGGGCCAGGTTGAACAGATGGGTGCGTTCGGCGTCGTCGAGCTGCAGGGCGCGGGCGACCGCGTCCAGGACATCGTCGGACACACCGTCGATGTGGCCCTTCTCCAGCCGCACGTACCAGTCCGTCGAGACCCCGGCGAGCACGGCAACTTCCTCACGGCGCAACCCCGGCACCCGGCGCTGGCTGCCGCCCGCCGGCAGTCCGGCCTGTTCGGGAGTGATCTTCGCGCGCCTGGTGGTCAGGAACTCGCGGATCTCGGCTCTGGTGTCCACGAGACAGACGCTACGACGCCGACGACGGGGGTGGGGGGCTGAGCTTCTACCCCCGATGAGCTCGCCCTCCCGCATGTGCGCGAACCGCGGTTGCATCAGTAAGCGACGCCAACACATCTCACGAACGAGGCAGCCAGTGCCCACCACGGCATCCACCGCATCGTCGGCAACGCCGACCGCGGTAATCGACACGCAGCGATCACATCGCCCGCGGATCGTGCTGGCCATCGCATCCATGGGCTTCTTTCTCATCACCTTGGACATCTCGATCGTCAACGTCGCGCTGGCCGACATCGACCATGACCTGGGCGGCGGCACCACCTTGCAGCAGTGGGTCATCGACGGGTACACCCTGCTGTTCGCCGTACTGCTGCTGTTCGCCGGCACCCTGTCCGACCGCATCGGCGCCAAGAAGGCAGTGGCCATCGGCATCGGCGCCTTCGCGCTGGCCTCCGCCGGCTGCAGCGCCGCCCCCGACGCCGCGGCGCTCATCGCCGCCCGCTGCCTGCAGGGCGCCGCGGCGGCGGTGATGCTGCCCGCCTCGATGGCCCTGATCCGCGAGACCTACCCCGACACCCGCAAACGCGCCAGCGCGTTGGGCATCTGGGCTGTCGGCGGCGCCGTGGCCGGTCTCATCGGCCAACCCCTCGGCGGCCTGCTGACCACCCTGGATTGGCGGTGGGTGTTCGGCATCAACCTGCCGGTCTGCATCGCGATGCTCGTCTTGCTGACTCTGGTCGCAGCCTCGCCGCGCCGGCCGGCCAGCTTCGACTGGACCGGACAGGTTCTGTCGCTCATCGGGGTCACCGCGCTGGTCTACGGGCTTATTGACGGCGGCCACACCACCTTCACGTCCGCAAAGGTTCTGGGTGCTCTCATCGTCGCCGCGTGCGCCGTCGCCGGGTTCGTCTACTCACAGACCCGGGTCGCGCACCCAATGATGCCGCTGACCCTGTTCCGAGCTCGAGGAGTGCGCCTCGCCCTGCCCGTCGGGTTCGCGTTCATGGTCGGCAACTACGGCAACGTCTTCGTCGTCAGCCTCTACCTCCAACAGCACCTAGGACTGACCCCCCTGCACGCCGGCGTGATGTTCCTGCCCTCCGCCGTCTTCGCCATCGCCGCCAACCTCACCAGCGGGCCCGTCACCAACCGCTTAGGACCCTGCCTCCCCATCGTCGCCGGGCAACTGGCCATGGTCGCCGGCCTCATCGCAGCATTGCTCACTGCCCAGATCGGCTCACCCCTGCTCACCGCGGCCTGCCTCATTCCCATCGGCGCCGGCGGAGCCATGGCCATGCCCGCCGTCACCGGCATCGTCCTCGACGGCGTCGACCAAGATCTCGCCGGCACCGCCAGCGCAGTCTTCAACACCTTCCGCCAAGTCGGTGGAGCCGTCGCCATCGCTGTCTTCGGCGCCCTCATCGCCAACCCCGGCAACTTCCTCACCGGCATGCGCATTAGCCTCGGAACCGCGGCGCTGCTGCTCCTGATCACCGCAGCCAACAGCACCCGGGTCTCCGGACGGGCGTCTCGCTAGTCTGTCCGTCTACATCTCCGACGAATCCAGCCTTGGCGCCGACCTGCAAGGCCGTCAATGCCGCCGGCAGAAGATCCACATATGGCACGCTTCACCTCACGGCCCGCGCGACGCAGCCCCTGTCCGGTCACCGTCGCATTGCCGCCGAGCCCAGCTGTTAGTTCCAGCGGGGCTGGGACTGCTCGCCACCGCTCGACTTGCGCGCGAATTACTCGAGATGGCTGCCGCACAGCACGTCAGCTGGGCATGTCGGCGAAGCGGCTGTACCGGCCCTGGAAGGCGACCGCGACGGTGGCGGTCGGGCCGTTGCGGTGCTTGGCGATGATCAGGTCCGCCTCGCCGGCGCGCTCGGTTTCCGGTTCGTAGAGGTCGGGCCGGTGCACCAGCAGCACGAGGTCGGAGTCCTGCTCGATGCTGCCGGACTCGCGCAGGTCCGAAAGCATCGGCTTCTTGTCGGTGCGTTGCTCGGGTCCGCGGTTCAGCTGCGACAACGCGACGACCGGAACGTTGAGCTCCTTGGCCAGCAGCTTCATCGCGCGGCTGAACTCGGAGACCTCCTGCTGGCGTGATTCGACGCGCTTGCCGCTCGTCATCAGCTGCAGGTAGTCGATGACGATCAGCTGCAGGTCGTGGCGCTGCGCGAGCCGCCGGGCCTTCGCGCGGATCTCCATCATCGTCAGGTTCGGCGAGTCGTCGATGAACAGCGGCGCCTCGGCGAGCTCGGACGAGCGCAAAGCGAGCCGCCGCCAGTCCTGGTCGTTCATGTGCCCGGACCGCATGTTCTGCAGCGCCACGCCCGCCTCGGCGGAGAACAGCCGCATCATGATCTCCAGCTGGCCCATCTCTAGCGAGAAAATCGCGGTGGGCTTCTGATGCTTCACCGCGGCCGCCCGCGCGAAGTCCAGCGCGAGTGTCGACTTACCCGAGCCGGGGCGGCCGGCGACCGTGATCATCTGCCCCGGGTGCAGGCCGTTGGTGATCTCGTCCAGCTGCGCGAAGCCGGTGGGGATGCCGGTGCCGACACCGCCGGTGGACGAGATCTTCTCGATCTCGTCGAGCGTCGGCTGCAGCAACGTCTCGATGTGCACGTAGTCCTCGGACGTGCGCCGCTCGGTGACGTCGTAGATCTCCACCTGCGCACGGTCGACGACGTCGTCGATGGTGCCGACGAGATCACTCGCGCCGGACGCCGCGTCGTAACCCATCTGCACGATGCGGGTGCCCGCCGTGACGAGCCGGCGCAGCGTCGCGCGGTCGGCGACGATCGCCGCGTAGTACCCGGCGTTCGCGGCCGTCGGCACCATCTGGATCAGCGTGTGCAGATAGGTGGCGCCGCCGATCCGGTTGAGCTGCCCCCCGCGGGTCAGCTCAGCCGAAACGGTGACCGCGTCGGCCGGTTCGCCGCGCGCATAGAGGTTCAGGATGGAGTCGTAGATCAATTCGTGCGCCGGCCGGTAGAAGTCACCC
>NZ_CAXTQF010000030.1:33104-41508 GCF_964246335.1 uncultured Jatrophihabitans sp.
CGAGGTCTTCGAGCCAGGCGCGGTCGGCCACGAGGGAGGCTTCGGCCTCGACCAGGAGGAGATCGCCGGGACGGCCGCGGGGGGCGACCTGCAACACCAACTGCGAACGGTCGCGGCGGGGGCCGGCCCACTCCCCCGCCCCGGGCCCCGCCCCCCGGCGCCGGGCTGCCGCCCGGCGCCTGCTCCATCAGCGTCATCGACGCCACCCTCCCCACCAGTACCCCGATTCGCACAACAACGCTAATACCGGGTACTGACAGGAAGGCCCGAGCCGTATTCCGTGTGTGCGAACGCCACGCTAGGGCGCACTGCCGACGGGCGAAAATCGGCCGGTGGATGACCGTGTGCGCAAGCTGTGGGAATCGCCGACAAGCTTGTGCACACAGTTGGGGACGGAGCTGTGGATTCGGCCGCCCTCAGCCGGGTGAGTCCCGTGTCCGCGGGCTGATGTGCCGCTGCGCTGTGGACGCAAAATTCGTGGTCGGGCGTGTCGCGGGCGCAGGCGCAGCCGCACGCAGCCGTCGCGCGGGATCTACCCCGCCGAGCGCGTGGCGCCGCTGCGGGTCTTTCGCCGGCGTGTCGCCCCGCAGCGTGGCCACACGTCGGCGACTGTGCACTGTCAGCAGGCGGAAAACGGCGTGTCGCGCGGTTATCGGTGCACAGTCGCGGCGCGTAACCCTGCAGCGCGGGCGGCTTGCGGAACGCGGCGAGGCCCGGCACCCACTAGGGGTGCTGGGCCTCGGGCCGAACGTGCTTCGACCGGCGCGGTCAGAGCGCCTCGACGGTGACCGGCACGGACGCCACGACGTCCGGATGCAGGTCCACGGTCACGACGTGCGAGCCGGTCGTCTTGATATGGCCGTCGATCTGGATGCGCTTGCGATCCAGCGTCGGGCCGCCGGCGTCCTTGACCGCGTTCGCGACGTCCGCGGTGGTGATGGAGCCGAACAACCGGCCGTCCTTGCCGGCGCGCGCGCCGAGCGAGACGGTCAGCTTCTCGAGGTCGGTCTTGATCTCGCGGGCATGTCCGAGATCGCGGATCTCGCGGGCGTCGCGGGCGCGGCGGATCTGCACGATCTGCTTCTCGGCGCCCTTGGTCCACGAGATCGCCGCGCCGCGCGGCACGAGGAAGTTGCGGCCGTAACCGTCAGCGACCTCGACGATGTCGCCGGCGAGACCGAGTCCGGCGACCTCACGGGTGAGGATGAGCTTCATCGCTGGTGGCTCCCTTCGTCAGCGGGCAGTCGAGGTGTACGGGAGCAGCGCCATCTCGCGGGCGTTCTTGATCGCCTTGGCGATCTGGCGCTGCTGCTGGGCGGACACGCCCGTGACGCGCCGCGCACGGATCTTGCCGCGGTCGGAGATGAACTTGCGCAGCAGGTTCGTGTCCTTGTAGTCGATGTAGGTGATCTTCGCCGAGGCGAGCGGATTGGACTTCTTCTTCGGCTTGCGGACCGGAGGCTTGGGCATGTGAACGTCTTTCCGTGAGTTCGTCGTGGTCGGATCTTGATGTGCTGGACGGGCTATGGCTCGGTCAGCACATCAAGATCGCGGGAGTAACAGAGAGTTAGAAGGGCGGTTCGTCGGAGAAGCCGCCGCCGGACGAGCCGCCGGAGGCCGCCGGTGCAGAGCTCCACGGGTCGTCGGACGCGCCGCCGGAGCCGCCGTCCGAACCGCCCGAGCCACCGAACCCGCCGCCTGACGACGAACCGCGCTGGGTGCGGTTGACCTTCGCCGTGGCGTACTTCAGGGACGGGCCGACCTCGTCGACATCCATCTCGACGACGGTGCGCTTCTCACCTTCGCGGGTCTCGAAGCTGCGCTGCTTGAGCCGGCCCTGCGCGACGACGCGCATGCCGCGGGTCAGCGACTCGGCGACGTTCTCGGCCGCCTGCCGCCAGATCGAGCAGCGCAGGAACAGCGCCTCGCCGTCCTTCCACTCGTTGGTGTTGCGGTCGAAGTTGCGCGGCGTGGACGCGATGGTGAACGACGCGACGGCAGCGCCCGACGGCGTGAACCGTAGTTCGGGGTCGGCGGTCAGGTTGCCGACGACAGTGACGATCGTTTCCCCGGCCATGTCTGCCCCTTACCGTGCGTCCGGGCGCAGGACCTTGGTCCGCAGCACCGACTCGTTGAGGTTCAGCTGCCGGTCGAGCTCGGCCACCGCGGACGGGTTGGCCTGCAGGTCGATGACGGCGTAGATGCCTTCGGCGTGCTTGTTGATCTCGTAGGCCATCCGGCGGCGACCCCAGATGTCGATCTTGTCGACACTGCCACCGTCGGTTTTCACGACATTGAGGAAGGTGTCGAGCGAAGGCGCAACGGTGCGCTCGTCGAGGGTGGGGTCGAGGATGACCATGACTTCGTAATTGCGCATGACGCGGCAAAGCCTCCTGTGGACTGATCGGCCACGGACGGTCCGTGGCAGGAGGTGCCGGCTGCTGACCAGTGCGATGCGCGCGGGTCGGCCGTGGTGCCGGCAAGGCGCAAGAGTACCGAGGACCGCGACCGAACCGAAATCGCGCGGGCCGGGCCGCTCAGCTGCGGTGGCGCAGCAGGAACAACCGGGCGTACGTCGAGGCGACCAGGGCGAGCGCCACGACCGCGATGATGGCGAGCACGATCGGCAACTGCGCAGCCGATGCCGACTTCTTGGCGTCCGCCTTCGGCTGCTGGTCGGCGACGTTCGCGCCGTTGACGGTGGTTGTCTTGCCGTTCGGGCTGGTCATCGTCAGCGCGGCGTAGCCGTTCGAGCCACCGGCTCCGGTCAACGTCGAACTGTCGGCATAGCCGCCGGCGCCCCCGCTGCCGTATTCGGTGCCGCCGTAGCCGCCGGGCACGACGCGGGCGGGCACCGGCAGGAGACCGTTGGCGGTGTTCACCGAGCCCGGGTTCGAGCCGTTGTTGGTGGTGGCCGGTTTCGCAGCGGGCTTCTTGCCGGCGACTTTGTTCGTCGCACCCTTGACGACACCCTTGACCTTGCCGACGATCTTGTTCGGATCGACCGGCGTGGTGATGTTGCGCTGGCCGACGTGGACGTGCACCGGGCCGGCCGAGACCTGCGTGTCCGGCGTCGACACGGCGAGGCGGCAGTCCGGGGCGCCGGAGCTGACGTACACGCCCCCGGTCCAGCTGAACTTCGCGCCGGACTTCAGTTGCGCGGACGACGTGCCGACGGTCCCGACGCCGACGACCCCAACGCCGGTGACGGTCCAGGCAAGTGAGTGGCTGCCTGACGAGAGCCCCTTCAGCTTGTACGTCTGGCCCGGCTGCAGGTCGAAGTGCAGCTGGCGCTTGGTGCCCTTGTCGAGGTAGGCCGAGAGGCGAAGACCGGTCAGCTTGGATCCGGTGAGCAGTCCGGTGACCCCGCCGAGGAGGCCGCCGCCGCCGCCGGAATTGACTCCCACGCCTGCCGCCGAGGACTTGAAGTCGAGTTCGTCGCCGGGCTTGATGTAGACCTTGTTGCCGCCGACGGAAACCAGGCAGTTGGCGTCCAGCACGCCGGTGACCGTGAACGTGGCCGTGTCCTTGCCCGCGTGGTAGTTCTTCTTCGGTGCCGCGGCATTCGCGGAGCCACCGAAGATGGTGGACATCCCGACGAGCGCCAGGACGCCAGCGCTCGCGCCGACCAGAAGCGGCAGCCGGCGACGGCGACCCGTCGTGGCTACGTGCTTGTGGCGCATGCTGCTCCCCCGGGAGTCGGTGACACGGTGTACCAGGAAACGATCGTACCCATCCGGCACTTGTTTCAACGACTCGAAAATGGCCGGGATACGGCCCACGGCGGGCGTCGGAGCGCGGCCGTAGGGTGCTGGACATGCCGGTCATCGGAGCCCACGTCGACTCGACGGACCCGCTCGCGGCGGCCCAGGCCACCGGGGCGCAGGCATTCCAGTTCTTCCTCGCCGACCCCCAGGGCTGGAAGAAGCCGGTCGAGCACCAGCACGCCGATGCGATCCGCGCCACCGACCTCACCGTCTACGTGCACGCGCCGTACATCGTCAATGTCGCGAGCACCAACAACCGCATCCGTATCCCCAGTCGCAAAATCCTCACGCAGCACGCGGAAGCCGCCATGGGCATCGGTGCGAAGGCGCTGGTCGTGCACGGCGGCCACGTCACGGCCAAGGACGACCCCGCCGTCGGCATCGACAACTGGCGCAAGACCTTCGAGTACTCGCAGGAGTCCGGCGGTTTCGGGCTGCCGATCCTGGTGGAGAACACCGCCGGGGGCGACAACGCAATGGCCCGACGCTTCGACCGCCTCGCGATGCTGTGGGACGCGATCGGTGAGTACGGCCCGGGTTTCGTGCTCGACACCTGTCACGCGCACGCCGGCGGCGAGGAGCTCTCCGACGTCGTCGACCGCGTCAAGGCGATCACCGGCCGTATCGACCTCGTGCACGCCAACGACAGCCGCGACGCGTTCGACTCCGGCGCCGACCGGCACGCCAACTTCGGCACGGGCCAGATCGACGCCGCGGTGATCGCCGACATCTGCCGCGCCGCCGGCAGTGACGTCATCGTCGAGACGCCCGGCGGGCCCGAGGGGCAGGGCGCCGACATCGACTACCTGCGTGCGAACGTCTGATCGTTCCGCGTGCCCGGGTACGCCGGCGCTCGCCGGTCGACGGCGTCCGGGGCGCCGTCGAACACGCCACCACCCGGATCGTCCGCGCCGTCGGCGCGCACCACGTCGCGCCACGGCTGCCACATCTCGCGCACCATCAGGACGGCGATCGCGAGCAGCAATGCGTCGCGAACGAGCAGCACGAGCACCAGCCAGCCGTAGGCGATGCCGTGCGTCGGCACGCTGAGGCCGAGCAGCACGGTGAGCGTGAGCACCCACACCAGCACCTCGCACAGCTGCCAGACCAGCGTCAGCTTCCACCGCGGGCGCGCCAGTGCGAGCAACGGCACCAGCCACAGCGAGTACTGCGGGCTCCACACCTTGGTCGTGAGCAGGAAGGCGAGGACGCACAGGAACGCGAGCTGCGCCAGCCGCGGGCGCACCGGCGCGGCCAGCCCGACGTACACCACCGCGGCGAGGGCGATGATCAGCGCGAGGGCCACCGCGACGCCCGGCGGCTTCCAGAACGGCGCGTCGGTGTCGGACAGCGAGCCGTCGGTGAGCGTGCGGCCCACGGCCCACAACGTCGAGCGTTCGGTGGGCCGGTCGATGGAGAAGCTGTAGAACTCCCACCACGCCCGGTGATAGGCGAGCGCCACCGGACCGTTGACCGCCAGCCACGTCAACGCCGCGGCGCCCACGGCCCACATCGCGTCGGCGAGCTTGCGGGTGCGCCACGCGAGGATGCCGAGGGCGACGAGCAGGAACACCGGGTAGAGCTTGGCCGCGGTGCCGAGGCCGATCATGGCGCCGGTCAGCACCGGTCTTCGGCGCGACCACGCCCACAGTGCAGCGGACGTGAACGCCGTGGCCAGCAGGTCCCAGTTGGAGAACGCGTGGAACACCAGCAGCGGTGACAACGCGAAGATCGCGGCATCCCAGGGTCGGCCGCGGGCGGTCTGCGCGGTGGCGGCCGTCGTGACCAACGCGCAGAGGGAGAGCAGCAGCGCGGTAATCATGCCGAACACCAGCACCTGCGGCCAGCTCGACTCGACCGCATGCACACCGCGCGTCAGGTCGGCGGTCAACCACATGAAGCCGCCGATGAGCACCGGGTACTCGACGCTCGTGTCGCGGTAGGGCACCGCGCCGACGTCCAGCCGCTCGTCGCTCCACAGCGGCACGACGTCGGAGTAGCAGAGGTGGGTGTACTGCTTGTTGCCGTTCCATTCGCCCGTCGCGCACGGCGCCTTCTGCGCGAGGCCGAGCAGCAGGGTCGCGATCGTCATCGCGAGCAGCCAGCGCAACGGCGTCCACCACGTGAGTCCCGAGACCCCGGCGTGCCGACCCCACGCGCCACCGAGCGCGCGGCTCGCCCGCGATGTGACCGGGTCGACGTGACTCGGCAACCGGTTGCCGACGACGCGGGTCACCGCTGGCGGCCGGGAGGTGCGTTGGTCACCGAGCGATCCTCACATGCCGCGGTTCGGACCTACTGCCGGCAGGGCAGGACTGTGCCACAGGTCGAGCGGCTCGACGGCGGATGGGTCGTGGGCGCCGGCGCACTGGTGTGGCTGGCGTGCGTCGACGGTCGTGCCGTCGGTGAGTTGAAGCCAGTCTTGATGGACGGGGCCGATGTCGACGGTTCGTCGGTCGGTGCCGGCTCGTCGGTGGGTGCGGTCGTCGACGGGGTCGGCGTCGTGGTCGGCGTGGTGCCGTTCTCCGAGATCATCTGCTTCTTCGGCAGATCCATGTGCTTGCGGTGCTTGAGATACAGATCCATGAACGTCTGCCACGTCTTGCCGGGCAGGTCCTTGCCGTACAGCGGATTGCCGTCGGCGTCGTAGATCGGCTGGTGCATGCCGGTGCCGACCCATACCGCGGCGCTGACCTGCGGGGTGTAGCCGACCATCCAGGCGTCGCTGTTGTTCGTCGTCTTGCCGTCGATGCCCTCGGTGCCGGTCTTGGCGGCGGATTCGCGGCCGTTGGCCAGCGCGTCGTCGTTGTAACCGGCGATCGGCTTGAGGGTGAGGCCGACGTCGTTCGCGACGCGCGGGTCGAGCACCTTCTGCGGCGCGTTCTTGTGCTGGTAGACGATGCCGCCGTCCGAACTGGTCGCCTCCTGCACCAGGTACGCGTCGTTGCGCACGCCGTTGTTGGCGAGCGTCGCGTAGCCCGAGGCCTGGTCGAGGGTGGTGACGGGGTAGTCGCCGATGCCGATGCCGAACGAGGTGTCGCCGTGGGCGTCCTGCAGGCTCTTCTGCCCGTTCGGGTTCTCGGTGGCGACGCCGACCGAGTGCGCCATGGCCGCGACCTCCTTCGGGCCCGCGTCGAGCGCGAGCAGGTCGAAGGTGGTGTTCAGCGAGTACTTCATCGCGAGCGACAGCTTGATCTTGGACTTGCTCAGCTTCTTGTCGCTGGGGTCGTTGCAGATCTTGGTGCCGTCGATCGTGCGGCAGAAGCTGCCGTCGACGTCGCTGTTGATCGCGAAGTCGTCGCCGCCCGGCGTCTGCTTCAGCGTCTGGGTGAGCGCGGTGGCCAGCACGTACGGCTTGAACGTCGAGCCGGGGTCGTTGGCGTTGCCATTGGCCCAGTCGTTGAAGTCGACCTTCCCGTCATAGCCCTTGGCGCCCGGCCCCGAGCCGCCGTAATAGGCGAGCACCCCGCCGCTGGCCGGGTTCACCGCGACGAGCGAGTTCTTCAAGTTCTTCTGCTTCTTGGTCAGGTGGTCGAAGTTGCTGTTGACGGCGCTCACCGCGGCCTGCTGCGCCTTCGGATCGATCGTGGTGCGGATCCGAAGGCCCTTCTCGGTGATCTCGTCGCGGCTGATGCCGTGCCGGGCGAGGTCGGCGAGCACCGCGTTGACCAGCAGGTACTTCCAACCCGACGTCCCCAGGCCGGTGCCGCGCGGCGTGATCGTCGTCGGGAAGCGCATGGTCGCCGCCTGCGTCGCGGTCAGGTGATGCGTCTTGACCATGCCGTCGAGCACGTAGTGCCAGCGTCCCTGGGAGGCCGCCGCGTTGACGCGCGGGTCGTAGTAGGACGGCGCGCGGAGCAGGCCGGCCAGCAGCGCGCCCTGGGCGGTGGTGAGCTTGGAGACGTCGACGCCGAAGAATGCCTGCGCAGCCGCGCCGATTCCGTACGCGCCGCGGCCGAAGTACACGGTGTTGAGGTAGAACTCGAGGATCTGGTTCTTCGAGTACTCGCGCGACAGCTTGACCGCGATCATCAGCTCCTTGAGCTTGCGCGAGAGCGTCGGCGAGTTCGTCAGATAGGCGTTCTTGACGTACTGCTGCGTGATGCCCGAGCCGCCCTGCGTGTTGCCGCCGGTGACGTCGGAGAGTGCGGCGCGGGCGGTGCCGCGAACGGACACCGTGTCTTCGGAGTAGAAGCTGCGGTCCTCGGCGGCGAGCACGCTGTAGCGCACGCTCTCCGGGACCTGCTTGAGGTCGACGATCGTGCGGTCGACGTTGCCGATGCGCGCCAGCGTCGAGCCGTCGGAGTACTCGATTGTTGCGACCTGCGGTAGCGGCAGCGTCTCCGGACGCGGCACGTCGGTGAGCGTGTAGAAGGCGACGATCACGGCCACCATCAGCGCGGCGATGAATCCGAGCAGCCAGGTGCCGGCGACGAGACCGCGGCGCAGGTAGCGGCGCGGCCGCGTCATGGCAGCCAGTCGCGCCTTCTTCGCGCGCTTGCGGCGGCGTCGGTTGGCGAGCCGCTTTGCCGTCCAGGATGCGTCCGGCCCGACGGTGTCGGGTTTCTGCGGCTTGGCGCGCCGCCGGCCGCCGGGCTTGCGCGCGCCCGGGCCTGCGCTGCCGGCTGGGCCTGCGC
>NZ_CAXTQF010000031.1:0-41130 GCF_964246335.1 uncultured Jatrophihabitans sp.
CCGGCCGATGGCTGGCGGTCCAGGCCATGCCGCTGGACGGCGCGGACGGGCGGCGGGCGGTGGTGCTGACCGTCGACGCCGCGAGCCCGACGTCGATCGGGCAGCTGGCGCTGGCCGCCCGTGGCCTGACCGTCCGCGAGCAGGACGTCGCACAGCTGGTCCTGCAGGGTGCTTCGACCAAGGCCATCGCCGCGACGCTGCACCTGTCGCCGCACACCGTGCAGGATCACCTGAAGTCGATCTTCGCGAAGCTCGGCGTGCGCAGCAGGCGCGAGATGATCGCGCAGCTCGTCCTGGTGGACGGCGCGAGCGCCGGTTAGGGCCTACGCAACGCCGCATCGAGCTCACCGACCGAGCCGACGTGCAGGTCCGGGCGGCGGAACACGTCCGGCCACGGCGCGCCCGTCCGGTCCACGAAGGCGGTCCGCATGCCGAGTGCCGCGGCGCCGGCGAGGTCCCAGGGATGCGCCGCCACCATGACGAGGTCGGCAAGCGGCACCCCGGTGCGCTCCGCGGCGTAGCGATATGCCCGCGGGTCCGGCTTCCACGCACCGGCGTCCTCGGCGCTGAGCAGCAGCTCGACCGTGTCGATGACGCCGGCGCGCTCGAGCATGCCGTGCGCGACGTCGACACTGCCGTTCGACAGGGTCACCAGGCGGTGGCCGGCGTCGGCCAGGAGACGCAGACCCGGCGCGACGTCCGGATGTGCCGGCACCTGCGCGAACCCGTCCAGCACATACGCCGCGGCATCGGCGACATCACGGTCGAGGTCCTGGGCGTGATGCAGCAGGCCACGCAACACGTCTCCCGCTACGTCGGCGTACGGCCGCGCGGCGTCGAGCAACGTCAGGGCGATGCCGTCACGCAGCGTCGACGCGTACCAGGTGTGCGCAATGTGTCCCGGGGCGCCGACCTGCTCGAGGCGCCGAGCGAACAGGCTCTGATCGGTGAGCGTGTCGTTGACGTCGAAGACGAGCACGTGGGTCAGGGCATCTGCTCGGGTAGTGGCTCGTCGCTCTGCGGGTCGGGCGCTTCCTCGACGACGCCGGGTTGGGCGCCGTCCGGATCGTTCATCTGCTCAGCAGCGGTGACAGCGTCGTTGTCCGGGGTGCGCTCGTCGGGATCGGTTTGCTCCATGTCCTCGTCGTACCCGCAGCCGCCCGCGCGCATGCGACGTCGACGAGTTGCTGCGGCTCGTCAACGGTGTTCTCCAGGTGGCGCCGGAGTACGGCGAGAGCACGATGGTGATGCTGCCGCTCGCAGCGATCCCGGGCTGGACGATGTCGACGCCCGCGGGCTAAGCGGTCTACCGCGATCCGCGGGTGAACAGCTGGCTGCAGGACCAGCTGCAGTGTTCGAACCCGGCGCGGTGAGTCACTTCGTCACGGGCGCGATCGCGCAGTACGGGTCAGCGCCAGCCCAGCTCCGGCGCGACGTCCTGCACCACAGCTTCCAGCACATGTGCGCAGTAGTCCACGCCCAACTGGTTCGGAATGGTCAGCAGCAACGTATCGGCGGCCGCGACGGCCTCGTCCTCGGCCAGGGCGGCGACCAGCTTGTCCGGCTCACCGGCGTAGGTCTTGCCGAAGCGCGCCTTGCCGCCGTCGAGGAAGCCGACCTGGTCCTGCGAGCTGCCCTCGGCACCGAAGTAGGCGCGGTCGAGGTCGTTCACGATCGGGAAGATGCTGCGGCTGACCGACACACGCGGTTCGTGGCTGTGTCCGGCGTCGGCCCAGGCCTTGCGGAAGCGTTCGATCTGCTCGGCCTGCAGCTGGTGAAACGGCACGCCGGTGTCCTCGCTGAGCAGCGTCGAACTCATCAGGTTCATGCCCTGCTCGGCCGTCCACTCGGCGGTCGCGCGGGTGCCGGCGCCCCACCAGATGCGCTCGCGCAGACCCGGCGAGTGCGGCTCCACGCGGAGCAGGCCGGGCGGGTTGGCGAACATCGGGCGCGGATTGGGTTCGGCGAAACCTTCGCCGCGAAGGACGTCGAGGAACACGCGGGTGTGCTCGCGGGCCATGTCGGCGTCGGTACCGCCGTTCCCCGGCTCGTAGCCGAAGTAGCGGTAACCCTCGATGACCTGCTCGGGTGACCCGCGACTGATACCGAGCTGCAGCCGGCCGCCGGAGATCAGATCGGCAGACCCGGCGTCCTCGGCCATGTACAGCGGGTTCTCGTAGCGCATGTCGATGACGCCGGTGCCGATCTCGATGCGCCGAGTACGCGCGCCGACCGCCGCGAGCAGCGGGAACGGCGACGCGAGCTGGTTGGCGAAGTGATGGACGCGGAAGTAGGCGCCGTCGGCGCCCAGCTCCTCGGCCGCCACCGCGAGATCGATCGACTGCGTCAACACGTCGGACCCCGACCGTGCCTGCGAGTACGGCGACGGCGACCAGTGGCCGAAGGACAGGAACCCGATGCGCTTCATGCCCGGCTCAACACTGCGTCGTCCCCGGCTCTTCCCGCGGGCGAGGCACGCGACGTCAGTAGGCGACGCGGCCGGTGCGGTCGTGGAATTCGCCGGTCGGGCCGTCCGGGCGAAGCGTCGCCAGCGCCACCGTGGCGTCCGTCCCCTCCGTGACGGTCTGGTGGCCGCTGTGCCGGTTGAAGTCCGTCGCGGTGTAGCCGGGATCGGACACATTGACCCGCATGTCGGGCAGGTTCTTCGCGTATTGCACGGTCAGCGCGATGACCGCTGCCTTGGACGCCGCGTACGGCACGCCCTGGACCGGGTACTCGTCGTGCGTCGGATCCACGAGATAGCGCGGCCAGCCCACGCCGGACGCCACGTTGACAATCACCGGGCTGGCCGAGCGGCGCAGCAGCGGCAGCGCCGCCTGGGTCATGCGCACGATGCCGACGACGTTCGTGTCCAGGACGTCGGTCATCGCGGCGGCGTCCAGATCCTCGACGCCGAATGCCGCACCGAGGATGCCGGCGTTGTTGACGAGGACGTCCAGTTCGGTCAATTCCTCGACGGCCGCGTCGACCGATGCCTGATCGGTGACGTCGAGCCGGACGACCCGCGCGCCCAGCTGACGTGCGGCATCGCCGGTGTCCGGGTCGCGCATTCCGGCGTAGACGGTGTGCCCCGCGTCGATGAGCCGGCGGGCGGTCTCGAGACCGAGGCTGCGATTGGCTCCGGTGATCAGTGTCGTGGTCATGCCTCCACCGTGCGCCGCCCGGCACCGACGTGGGTAGGCACTGCCGGTACCAGGCACCGCGCGGGTGGACCGGGCATCCTGGACGGGTGGACGAGTTCGCCGAGGTGCTGCGCGCGTGGCGCGACCGGCTCGGCCCGCGGGAGGTCGGTCTGCCCGCCGGGTCTGGACGCCGCGCGCCCGGGCTGCGCCGCGAGGAGCTTGCCGCGCTCGCCGGCGTCAGCGTGGAGTATCTCGTCCGCCTCGAGCAGGGGCGGGCCAAGCATCCGTCCGCCCAATTGCTCGGCGCGCTCGCTCGCGCGCTGCGCCTCACCGACGACGAGCGTGATCACCTCTACCGCGTCGCGGGCGCAGCGGTGCCCTCGACAGGTGTGGTGCCACGGCACATCGCACCCGGCGTCCAGCGCGTCATCGACCGGCTCGGCGACGTGCCGCTGGGCGTGCACTCCGCGGCGTGGGACCTGCTGTGGTGCAACCCGCTGTGGGTGGCGTTGACCGGCGATCCGACGCACCTGGAGGGCATCGAGCGAAACGTCGCCTGGCGGCACTTCATGACGTCGCCGAGCGCCATCGACTTCGACGATCGGCACGCCGAGGAGTTCAGCGACGATCTGGCCGCCGACCTGCGCGAGGCGTCCGGCCGCTACCCGGACGACCCGGCGCTGGCCACCCTGATCACCCGGCTGCGTACCGAGTCACCGGACTTCGCCCGCCGGTGGGGCGCGGCGCACGTGGCCCGGCACCGGGCCAGCACGAAGACCGCGACGAACACGCCCGTCGGGCCGATCACCGTCGACTGCGACGTGCTCACCGCCCCGGGCACCGATCTGCGCATCGTCGTCTACACGACGCTGCCCGGCTCCCCCGACGCGTCGCGCATGGATCTGTTGCGCGTCGCCGGCGTCCAGGCGTTGACCTGAGTTGCCTCGTCGGCGTGGGATCGGCCGTTGGATCGCGCTGGCAACGGTCCTGTTGGCCTGCTGGATCAGTTTTCGGCACATGACGCCGTCCGGGACCGACATCGATTGCGGCAACGCATTCCACGCAATCTCCTACAGCTCGGGCGTTGGTAACGGAGTTGCTCCTACGGTCGGCGAGCTGTGTCATCCACTCGGCGTGCACCGCTTCGTGGAGATCGCGATCCTGACGGCGCTCGGCCTGACTGTCAGTGCCGCGACGGGTCTGCTGCACTGCAGAGCGCGAAACGAAGCCGAGACCGAGCTGCGCCGGCGATAGCCCGGTGCCGGGCGCGCGAGTCAGCGACGCGTGAGGCGAATCGTCAGGGTGCCGTCGTCGCCGATGGTGACGGTGCCTTGGTGGGTGAGGTACCGGCCGGTCGCCCCGGTGATCGCGAGCGGCGCGCTCGGGGTGTCCTCGCTCTGCACGCCCTGCACGGCGAGCACGCCCTGTGGCAGCTGGATCGTGCCCGACTCGAGGATGGTCGACGGGTAGTCCGTGGAGGTCGTCTGCAGCTCGAGTTCGACGCCGCCGACGACCGCGCCGCGCGGGTGGCCGGCGTCGCGCAGTCGGGCGTGCAGGGTGCCACCGAGCGGCATCCCCGCGCCCGGGTCGTCGTACTGACGACCTTCAGCGCGGAGCACAGCGTCTGGGAGGCGCTGCGCGCCGGAGCCTGTGGCTACCTGCTCAAGGACACCCCGCGCGAGCGGCTCGTCCACGCCGTCCATGCTGCGGCTCGCGGGGAGGCACCGATTTCGCCGGAACTGTCGGCGTTCATCACCGCCCGCTTCACGGCCGCGCCGGAGCCGGTCGCCAACGGCAGACCTGCGGCGCTCGCCGAACTCAGTGAGCGAGAACTCGACGTGCTGCGGCTGCTGGCCACCGGCAGGTCGAACGCCGAGATCGCGGCCCAGTTGCACATCGGGCAGGCCACGGTGAAGACGCATCTTGCCAACCTGCTCGCGAAGCTCCCTGCACGTGACCGCGTCCAGGCTGTGATCGCCGCCTACGAAACCGGCCTCATCCGCCCCGGGGAACACTGAACCGTCGACGGCGATCTCCGGCATTGCTCACTCCGTCGACCGCATCTCCTGCACCGCCTTGGATTGGCGGTAGAAACATGCCATGTCCGAACCACGTCCCGGCCGACGGTCCGCGCTCACCCGCGCCGACCTGCCCGATGAGTTCACCGTCGACACGGTGCGTGACCTGCCGCTCGCGACCCTGCGGCGGCTGGCCGATCGCCGCAACGGAGTCCTGAACGAGGAAGAACAGCAGGCTTTCGACAGAGCCGTTCACGAAGTCATGGGCGCCGCTGCGCAACGGGTATCGCGGCAGTTCACCAACGCCGACTGGTCGGCGAGGCAACGCAAGCGGTCCGCCCGAGGTGCGCGGAGCGGTCGCGCGTCGAGTGGCGCGGACAAGCAGCTCGATCGCATCGCCCGTCGGATCGGGCAGCAGATCGACGTGGCCGAGGCGCTCGCGCCGGGGGTCGACTGGTCGTTCGCGCAGCCGACCCAGCCGCCGGACGACACAGCGGCGCCGCAGGCTGACAGCGCGGCGCCGACGGACGTCCCGGCCGACTCCGGGGACACGGCGCAGAGCACCGACGACTCGACGGGAACTGTTTCCGATCTCGAACAGCGCATCAGCGATCAGGTCGAGCTGGTCGAGGTGATGTCGGAGATCGCGGACGTCAGCCGCCGGACCTTCGGCCTGGAACAGGACCGCGACCTGCAGAACACGCGCACCGTCTTCTTCGGCTTCGTCGTGTCGGTCGCTGTTCTCGTGGCCGGCTGGGCACCCCTCGTCGCCGCCCGCGACTGGACGGAGCGGTCGTGGATCATCGGGCTGACCGTCGGCACCTGCGCGATCGGGGCCGGCGTCTACGGGCTGGTCAGAATCCGGCAGAACCGGGAGGAGGCGACCGACCAGAAGGCGGACGACAGTAGCTAGCTTGCGGCGCCCTCCGCGTCCGCATCGATCAGGCGCTGCAGGACAGCGGTGAGTTGCCGCCGGTCGTCCGCGCGCAGGGCACTGACCGCTCCGGGCGGCCGGCGCCTGATCTCCTCCGCAGTCGTGACGGCGGCGCGGCCGGCGTCGGTGAGCGCTACCAGCTTGCGACGCCGGTCATCGGGATGCGGGCGGCGTTCGACCAGGCCGTGGGCCTCGAGCTTGTCGACGACCAGCGTCGCGTACGGCGGGTCGAAGTTGTTCGCCTCGGCGAGCTCGGACAGCGTGCGCGGCCCGTCGTGCAACTGGAAGAGCACCTGTCCGCGCCCGGCACCGAGACGGAAGCCCAGCGCGTCGGCGATGTCGCCGTGCCGACTGTGTGCGTCGACGAACTGCTGCATGAGCAGCCACACGTGCTCGGCAGGCGTGCTCTTCACCAGGGCACTGTCTCACCGCGGTAGTCCACGTAGCGCAGCCCCGGGTGGCCGCGAAGCGCATCGATCGTCTTGACCACGTTCGGGATGCTGTCCTCGATGCGCAGCCGGGCACCCGGGCCGCCCAGCCCGGTCTGCACCCAGCCGGGAGCCATCAGGATCAGGCTGCGCCGCTCCCCCTCGTGGCGCGCCGCATAGCTGCGCATGAAGGTGTTGAGCGCTGCCTTGCTGCCGCGGTAGACCTCGTGGCCGCCGCGCTCGTTGTTGGCCACGCTGCCCTGGCCGGAGGACATGGCGCCGATCGTCCCGGTCGCCGTGACGTTGTCCGCCAGTGCCTCGATGACGCGCAACGGCCCCAGGGCGTTGGTGACCATGACGCGCACGAACTCGTCGGTGGAGGTCTCGGCCACCGTGCCCTCGGGCTCGTTGGTGACCCCGGCGTTGACGAAGAGCAGGTCGAAACTGCGCCCGACGAGGCGATCGCGCAAGGCGGCGATCTGCTCGGGCTCGGTGACGTCGACGGTCTCGATCTCCAGCTGACCCGGATACCGGTCGGCGAGGTCCTGCAGCTCGGGGCTGTTCGCACTGCGTGCGGTGGCAATGACCTGCCAGCCACCCTGCGCCCATTCCTCGGCGAGCGCGAGGCCCAGGCCCCGGGACGCCCCGATCAGCAATACCCGCCCTGCGTCCGGCGCATGCGACGCTTCCTCGTTAGTTGTAGTCATAGCAACTGTTATAGCCGATACAAGTATCGGGAGGCAAGTCGGCCGAGTTGGGGCGAGATCTGGCTAGTCCCCGGTTTTCTCGTAGTCGTCGATGCGGGCGCGCATCAACGACGTGAGCAGCTCGGTGGGCAGCTCGCGTTCGTAGGGCAGCTTCACGAAACCTGCGCCCGCTTCGTAGCCCTCGGCCTCGACCGCGGCCTTGTGTGCGCCGAAGAACGCAGGCGTGAATCGCAGTGAGCAGTGGTGCTTGAAGTTCTGCAGCGTCCACAGGTTGGCCTTTTCGCCGCGGACGTAGACCGGCAGGTTGTACTTCAGCTCCTCGCGGGCATCCGCGTCGACCTTGCGGCTCAGCGCCCGCAACGCTTCGAGATGCTGCCGCTGTTCGTCGGTCAGCTGCGCGAAGAAGTCCTCGACACTGGACCGCTTCGGCATCGGCATGGCAACAAGCTACCCGCGTGCACTGCGCCGCTGGGGCGCCGAACCGCCGGCGCCGAACGCCGCCGCCGCTGTGACGGGTGCCCGCCTGAGCGTCAGCCCTCACCCGGGAAGGCGACGCCGAGCTGTGCGCGGATGTCGTCGAGGATCTGCATGATCCGCAGCGTCTCGTCCAGCGGCAGCAGGTCGGATTCGGACTTGCCCGCAGTCAGCAACCGCGCGAATTCGGCGGCCTCGTAGGCCAGTCCGTGCTCACGGCTCGGCGAGTCGTACCGGTCGAGCTCGCGGTCGTCGGTGTCGATCAGCCGCACGGTGTTCGGCTGGTAGAACCAACCGTCGATCTCGAGGCGGCCCGCGGTACCGGATACCGACGCCGCACACGGCGTCTTGGCCAGCATCGTCGAGCCGAGTGTGCCGATCGCGTCCCGCGGCCCGACGACGGCAACGGTCTCGCCCGCGTCGACACCGGTCTCGGTGAGCGTGCCCGTCGCCTGCACCGCCGCGAATCCGCCGAGCACGAAGTACGCGAACGAGATCGGGTAGATCGCGAGGTCGAGCAGGGCACCGCCGGCCAGTTCCGGAGCGGCGAGTCGCCGCGGGCCGTCCGGGTACAGCAGCTGCCCGTGGTCGGCCTCGACCGCGCGGATGTCACCGAGCACGCCGTCCTCGAGGCAACGGCGCACGACGTCGATGTGCGGCAGGAACCGTGTCCACATGGCCTCGACCGCGAGCAGGCCGCGCTCGCGCGCCGAGTCGATGACGTCGGCCGCCTCCGCGGCGTTGCGGGTGAAGGCCTTCTCGACCAGGACGGGCTTGCCGGCGGCGAGTGCGAGCAACGCATGCTCGCGATGCTCGGAGTGCGGGCTCGCCACGTAGACCGCGTCGATGCCGTCGTCGGCGACGAGCTCGGCGTAGCTGCCGTGAGACCGCTCGACACCGAAGTCCGCGGCGAACGCCTGCGCGCGGTCGAGCGAGCGCGAGCCGATGGCCGTCACCCGCGACGCCGTGGTCGCGTGCAGCGCGGCCGTCCAGTCACGGGCGATGCCGCCCGGTCCGAGCACACCCCATCGGATGGCCGGTGCGTCCATCGGGTCGGGTATGCGTGTGGCAGGCAATGTCGGCATAGCACCATCATGCCGACGTGTCCGGATTGGGCGTTGTCCATGGGGCGCGGCGGCGCAAGGATGTGCCTGTGCTCGAGCGATCCGGGGAGCTCGCGGCGCTCGGTGCCGCCGCGCGCGCAGCCGCGCGCGGCACCGGTTCGATCGCGCTGGTCTTCGGCGAGGCGGGCATCGGCAAGTCGACCGTGGTGCGCGCGCTGCGCACCGCCTTCCCGGCCGAGGCCCGGTTGCTGGTCGGTTACTGCGACGCGCTCAGCACGCCGCGCACGCTCGGCCCCTTCAAGGACACGGCGCATGCGCTCGGCGGTGACGTCCTCGACGCGGTGTCCGCAGGCCAGCGCGACGCGGTGATGACGGCGCTGCACGGCGCGCTGGCCTCCGGCGCACCGACGGTGCTCGTCGTCGAGGATGTCCACTGGGCCGACGAGGCCACCTTGGACACGTTGCGCTTCCTGGCTCGGCGCATCGACACCCTGCCCGTCCTGCTCGTGCTCACCTACCGCGACGAGCTCGATCGGGACCACCCGCTCACCGCCATGCTTGGTGATCTGGGGCACCGCTCGGACGTCGTGCGGCTGCCGCTGCGTCGCCTGTCGCCGGCGGCCGTCGCCGAACTCGTCGCCGGGCAACAGCTCGACGCCCGCAGTGTCTTCGACCTGAGTGACGGCAACCCGTACCTCGTCACCGAGCTGATCGCGTCGACCACCGACACCGGCACCACTCCGGCGACGGTGGTCGACGGCGTGCTCGGCCGGCTACGTCTCCTTCCGGCGCCGGTGCAGGACGTCGTCGAGCAACTGGCCGTGCTGCCCGGAGCGGCCGACCGCACGTTGACCGACGCGCTCGTCCCGGACGCCTGGCAGCAACTCGATCAGGCGGAGGCGCGCGGGCTGCTGACGACAACGGGTGGCACTGTCACATTCCGGCACGAGCTGACGCGACGCGCGGTGGTCGATTCCCTGTCCGGCAGTCGGCGCGTCGAACTCAACCGCGTCGCGCTACGCGTGCTCGAGGGCCAGTCCTGGGCCGACGTCAGCCAGCTCGTCCACCACGCGGTGGAAGCCGGCGACGACGACGCTGTCGTGCGCCACGGCCCGGGCGCGGCCCGCGAGGCGGCGGCGTCAGGCGCGCACCGGGAGGCAGCCAGCCATTACGGCACCGTGCTCGAGCACGAGGGCCGATTCGCATTGCTGCAGCAGGCCAGGTTGTGGGAGGCCTACGCCGTCGAGCTGTACACGATCGGCGACGACACCGCCGGCGTCCCGGCCGGCGAGCGGGCCGTCTCCCTGTGGCGTGGCCTGCACGACGCGTCGGCTCTCGCGCGCAGCCTGCGCTGGCTCTCGCGCTTCTGCTGGACGGGCGGCTTCCCGGATGCGGCACGCGATGCGGCAGCCGAAGCAACCGTGGTCGCCCGCAGCGGAGACGACGACGGCGTGCTGGCGCTCGCGTTGAGCAACGAGGCGCAGCTCGCGATGCTCGGCGACGACGCCGCACGGTCCCTGCCGCTTGCGCGCCAGGCCATCGAGATAGCCCGCCGGATCGGTGACGACGCGGTGCTCTCACATGCGCTGACCAACCTGGGCAGCGCATTGTTCAACCTGCACGGCGACAACCCGGCCGCACGCGAGGCCCTGCAGGAGGCCATCGACGTCGCCCTGGCCATTGACGACCACGAGGACGCGTGCCGCGGCTACGTCAACCTGAGTTCGTCGTTGATCGACTTCGGTCGGCTCGACGACGCGGAACCGTTCGCGCTGGCCGGCGTCGAACACGCCGAGAAGGCCGAGTTCGTGGTGTTCCACCAGTACCTGCTCGCGTTGCGCTCACGCATCGCGCTCGCCCGCGGTCGATGGGACGAGGTCACGACGCTGCTCGAGCGGGTGACACCGCAGGTGCTGCCGGCCTGGTGCATCAGCCTGACCATGCGCGCCGCCATGGCCGTACGCCGTGGTGACCCCGAGGCCACGCAATTGATCCGCGACGGTTGGGAACTGGCGGTGCGTCTGGACGAAATGCAGCGCACGGCGCAGTTGGCGTGCCTGGCGCTCGAGGCGGCCACGCTCACGGGCACCGACCCCGTCGTCGATGCCGCTGCGCTGCTGCCGGCCGCGCGGGCGGCCGACAACGGTAAGTACGCCGACGAGCTGACCTACCGGCTCGCCGCACATGGGGCGAACCCGCCACCGCTGGAGTCGGCGGCACATCTGCCGTACGCGTCGATGCTCCAGGGCCGCTGGCAGGACGCAGCGGCCCAGTGGGCCGGGCTGGGCTGGCCCTACCAACAGGCCGAGGCTCTGGCGTGCAGTACGGACATCGACGACCTGCTCACCGCGCTGGACATCGCCGACCGGCTCGGCGCAACACCACTGACGCAGCGGGTACGCCGCCGGCTGCGCGACCTCGGGGAGGTACGGGTGCCGCGCGGACCGTCGCGCGATTCGCGCAGCGACCCGGCCGGGCTCACGGGACGGCAGCAAACCGTGCTGGCACTGCTCGCCGACGGGCTGACGAACGGCGAGATCGCCGAGCGTCTGGTGCTTTCCGTCCGCACCGTCGACAGCCACGTGGCGGCGATCTTCGTCAAGCTCGGCGTCTCGACCCGTCGCGAAGCTGCTGCCGTGCAGCACGACCGGGTATCGACGCCTGACCTCGGTAACCAACCGAACCGATCTCGGTAGCCGTCGCCGAAGCGGGCTGCGCCGCGCAGCCGGCAACCTTCGCTGCGTGGAGCACGGGGCTCCGATCGGAGGAACGGTGATGGACGAGAACGTCCTGATGGAATTCGTGGGTCGCTTCGTCGGCGACCTCGGGGCGACGGTGGCGGCGGGGGCCGTCGTGATCGGTGATGCGCTGGGGCTGTACCGCGCGCTCGCGACGGGCCCGCAGCGGCCGGAGGAGTTGGCGGCGGCCACCGACACCGCGCCGCGGTACGTCGAGGAGTGGCTGCGTGGTCAGGCGGCGGGCGGATACGTGCGCTACAACGCCGCGAGCGGGACGTACTCGTTGTCGGACGAGCAGGCGTTCGCGCTCACCGACCCGACCGGCCCGCTGTTCCTGCCGGGCGCGTTCCAGCTCGCGCTCGGCACGCTGGCCGCGGTACCGCGAATGGTCGACGCCTTCCGCTCCGGCGAGGGGCTTGCGTGGGGCGATCAGGACGAGAACGTGTTCATCGGCTGCGAACGCTTCTTCCGGCCGGGTTACGTCGGCAACCTGGTGTCGTCGTGGCTGCCTGCGCTCGACGGCGTGGACGCCAAGCTGCGCGCCGGCGCAGTGGTGGCCGACATCGGCTGTGGTCTCGGGGCGAGCACGATCCTGATGGCGCAGGCGTACCCCGAGTCGACCTTCATCGGATCGGACGGCCACGACGCGTCGATCCTGCTGGCGCGCAAGCGTGCCGCAGAGGCGGGGCTGACCCACCGGGTCTCGTTCGAGACCGCGACGGCCGATGCCATCCCGGGCGGGCCGTACGACCTCGTCACCACGATGGACTGCCTGCACGACATGGGCGATCCCGTGCGCGCCGCGCAGCACGTCCGTGAGCGGCTGGCCGACGACGGCACCTGGATGATCGTGGAGCCGATCGCCGGCGACACCGTGGAGGCGAATCTGAACCCGGTGGGCCGCGTCTACTACTCGTTCTCCACGTTCCTGTGCGTGCCGAACGCCGTGGCCCAGGGCGGTACCCGCACGCTCGGTGCGCAGGCCGGGCCGGCGGCGATCCGAGCAGTGATCGAAGAGGCCGGTTTCGGCCGCTTCCGCCAGGTGGCCGAGACGCCGTTCAACGCCGTCTACGAAGTGCGGCCCTGAGCAGCGATGAATGACCGCGTCCCCACCCTGGAAAGCCTGCGAACCGCTCACCGGCACGCCGACGACTGGATCACGTCGCTGGACACGCGCGACGTGCCCGCGCGGGCGACTGCGGAGCAGATGATGTCGGCACTCGGCACCCGGCTGCCGGACGAGCCCACCGACCCCGCCGAGGTCGTCGACCTGCTCGCGACCCGCGGCGGGCCGGGGCTGGTGGCCAGCCCGTCGGGCCGGTTCTTCGGAATGGTGGTGGGCGGTACGCACCCTGCCGCGCTCGGCGCCGACTGGCTGGTCAGCGCGTGGGACCAGAACGCCGGCCTGGGTGTGCTGGCCCCGACGGCGACGGCAGCGGAGCAGCTCGCCGGGAGTTGGCTGCTCGAGTTGTTGGGCTTACCGTCCGACGCCGCGGTGGGCTTCCCGACCGGCGCAACCATGTCGAACTGGTCGTGCCTCGCGGCCGCTCGCGACGCGGTGCTGCGGACAGCCGGGTGGGATGTCGCGCAGCGGGGGTTGACCGGCGGCCCGCGGGTTCGGGTGCTCGCCGGGACCGAGGTGCACGAGAGCGTGCTGTTCGCGCTGTCGTATCTCGGTCTCGGCGAGCCGCGCCGGGTCGCCGCCGACGCGCAGGGCCGCATCGATCCCGTCGCACTCGCCGCCGCGCTCGACCCGGGAGTGCCGACGATCGTCGTCCTGCAGGCCGGCAACGTGCATTCCGGCGCGTTCGATCCGTTCCCCGAGGCGATCGCAGCGGCGCGCAGGGTCGGCGCGTGGGTGCACGTCGACGGCGCGTTCGGGCTGTTCGCGGCGTGCTCGCCGGCTCTGCGGCAGCTGACCGCCGGAATGGAGCTCGCCGACTCGTGGACGTCGGACGCGCACAAGACGCTGAATGTGCCCTACGACTGCGGCATCACGATCGTGCGCGACGCCGCGGCGTTGAACAACGCACTCGGCAAGCATGGTGCCTACCTCATTCGCGGCGCAGGGGATCCGACGGACCGCACCCCGGAGTTCTCCCGACGCGCGCGAGGCGTGCCGGTATGGGCAGTGCTCCGCTCGCTCGGGCGGCAGGGATGCGCCGAACTGCTCGACCGCCTGCACGCGAACGCGGCGGCGTTCGCCGCTGCCGCGGGCGAGCTGCCCGGCGTACGCGTGCTCAACGACGTCGTGTACACGCAGGTCTGCCTGAGCCTGGGATCCGACGACCGTACGGCCGAGGTCGGTCGGCGGTTGATGGCCGACGGGACGACGTGGATCTCCGGTTCGAGGTGGCGCGGGCAAGCCGTGCTCCGCGTGTCCGTGAGCAACTGGTCCACCGGCCCGGACGACGTGCGGCGCAGCCTCGAAGCGCTGCGTGCAGTGATCGCCGACGTGGACGTCGAGACGCAGCGCCGTCCCGCCGGCCGATCATGACGGCCGGCGCGCCGGGCGCTAGCGTTGCAGGTGATGAGCGAGCAGCACGACGTCGCAGCGGCGCCGGGGCCGCCGCTCGACGCGCCCGCGCTGCCGGGACGCGTCGTGTTCGACCAGGAATGGCGCGACCTCGTGTTCGTGCACTGGCCGGTCCGACCTCGGGACGTCGAACAGTTCATGCCGCCGGGAGTCCGCGTCGACGTCTGGCGCGACGGGATGACCTACGTCGGGCTGGTGCCGTTCCGGATGCGCCGTGCCGGCTTCGGCCCGAACATGCCGCTGCCGTATTTCGGGTCGTTCCTCGAGTGGAACGTGCGTCTGTACTCGGTCGACGATGCCGGGCGGCACGGCGTCGTGTTCCGGTCCCTCGACGCCACCCGCTTGCCGGTCGTCGCACTGGCCAACGCCGGCGGCGTGCCCTACCGCTGGGCGCGCATCAGCGCGTCGCGATCCAACGGCGGCGAGGTCAGCTGGCAGATGCGGCGCCTCGCGCGTAGGTCGATCACGTCGTCGCTGCGCCTACGCGTCGGCGAGCCGACCGAACCGACGCCGCTGGAGTCGTTTCTCGTCTCGCGGTGGGGCATGCACTCGACGTTCGCCGGCCGGACCATCTGGGTGCCGAACCGGCACGGACGCTGGCCGCTGTACGCCGCCGACATCGTGCAGCTCGCCGACGGTCTCGTGGACGCGGCGGGCGTACCGATGGCGGGCGCGCCACTGCGCGCGCTGTGGTCCCCCGGCGTCCGTGCCCGATTCTCCTGGCCGCAGGTGGTGCCGGTCTCGACCTGACCGGCCGATGCGAGCGGATCAGACCGTGGCTCGTCCGCGCGCGGCCGACTCGACGGTCTGGTCGGCGGTGTTGCGGTCGGCGATGCGGGCGAGCAGGTCGAACAACACGGCTCGCTGGTCGGTGTCGACGCCGTCGAGCGCGCGCTTCTCGGCGGCGTCACGGGCCGTCGCGAACTTGGCGTGTGCCCGGCGGCCGGCGGCGGTGATGCGCGGGATACGGACCCGGCGGGCGGTCGGGTCGCCCGCCCGCACCACCAGTTCCTGCTTCTCCAGCCGGTCCAGGACGGTGATCAGCGTCGTCTTGTCGATGCAGATCATCCGACTCAGCTCGAGCTGGGTGCGCGCTACCTCGTCGTCGAGGGCGGCCAACACCATCCAGTCACGCACATCGTTGAGTCCGAGCTCGACGGCGGCGCGGTCCAGCTCGACGACCATCCGGTCCGCCGCGGCGTGCAGCAGCAGGGTGAGATCGGCCGGCCACAGCGGCGCGAAGCAGTCGGATTGCGCCACCGCTGCCACTGCAGGCTGACGCGCTCCCATGCGTCCGCATCCTACGGCCCCATGGCCGATCGGACAACCCCGGATGAATGCGAAACAGATCGTCTTGACTCGGACCATCTAGGTTCGTAACGTGGTCCGCGGTCCGCACGGGCCGATCCACCTGGGGAAGAGGTACCTCGCAATGTCCATGTCGCTCACCGAGCCGACGACCGACGCCGACCCCCGGCGCTGGCTGGCACTGGGTCTGATCGCGATCGCGCAACTGATGGTGGTGCTCGACGCCAGCATCGTGAACATCGCGCTGCCCTCTGCGCAGCGCTCGCTCGGCATCTCCGACGCCAACCGGCAGTGGGTCATCACGGCCTATGCGCTGGCCTTCGGCGGCCTGCTGCTGCTCGGCGGCCGGATCGCCGACTTCATCGGGCGCAAACGTGCGTTCGTCATCGGCCTCGTCGGCTTCGGCGTGGCGTCCGCGATCGGCGGCATCGCACAGAACCAGGGCGAGCTCTTCGCCGCGCGCGGGCTGCAAGGAGCGTTCGCCGCGCTGATGGCCCCGGCCGCCCTGTCGCTGATCACCATCACGTTCACCGAGCCGCGGGAGCGGGCCAAGGCGTTCGCCGTCTACGGCGGCATCTCCGGCGGCGGCGCGGCGCTCGGCCTGATCCTGGGCGGCGTCCTGACCGAATACGCGTCGTGGCGCTGGACGCTGCTGGTCAACACCCCGATCGCCATCGCCACCGCCGTCGGCGGATTCCTCGTGGTGCGCGAGAGCCGCGCGGAGGGCAAGCCGCACTACGACATCCCGGGCGTCATCACCAGCACGCTCGGCCTCGTCGCGCTCGTCTACGGGTTCACCAAGGCGAACGAGAGCGGCTGGTCCGCCGGTTCCACAGTCACGCTGCTGATCGCCGCAGTGGTGCTGCTCGCCGCCTTCATGGTGATCGAGAGCCGCACCGCCGAGCCGCTGCTGCCGCCGCGCGTGTTCAGCGAACGCAACCGCGCCGGCGCGTTCCTGGTGTCACTGCTCATCGGTCTCGCGTTGTTCGGCATGTTCTTGTTCCTCGTCTATTACCTGCAGGGCACGCTGCGGTACTCGGCCGTGAAGTCCGGGCTGGCGTTCCTGCCCTTCAGCGCCGGCATCGTGGTGGCCGCCGCCGCGGCCAGCAACCTGCTGCCGCGCATCGGACCGCGCCCGCTGATGGCCGGCGGCACCGCTGCCGCGGCGGTGGGCATGGCTCTGTTCACCCAGATCGGCTTACATGCGAGCTACGCGAGCCACGTGCTCCCCGCCGAGATCGTGATGAGCCTCGGCATGGGCTTCGCCTTCGTCGCCCTCTCGAGCACCGCACTGATCGGTGTCGATGCGCGTGACGCCGGCGTGGCCAGCGCGCTGGTCAACACCACCCAGCAGGTCGGCGGCTCGCTCGGGACCGCGCTGCTGAACACGATCGCGGCGACCGCGACCGCGCACTACCTCACCGATCACGGCCCGCGCGCTGCCGCCACCGGCGTCGTCCACGGTTACACGGTCGCGTTCACCTGGGGCCTCGGCGCACTGATCCTGGCAACCGTCCTGTCGATCGTGCTGGTCAGCAAGCAGCGCCAGGCAGCAGCGCCAGGCAGCAGCGACACGAGCTCCACCACCGAGCCCACCGCCTTCGAGCAGGCCGAGGTGCTCGACGGGATCCGCTAGTCCCGACCGGCCCGGCGCCGTCGACGATCAGTAGACGTCGACGGCGTCGAGCTCGGTGTAGAACGTCTTCTTCGTGAACGTGATCGTGTTGGTGCCGCGGTGCAGCCGCACGCGGTACGGCGTGACCTGCCAGTTGTCCCACGTCGTGTTGCGGAACGTGATCGTGCCGGCGCTGCGACCGTTCACCGTGACGACGTCGGTCGCCGCGACGGCATAGCCGCTGTTGTCCAGCGATCCGTTGCCGTAGCGGATGCCGAGCGCCGCCAGACGGGCTCTCGGCGCCGTGACAGTGAGCGTGACCGCGCTGTCCGGGTGGTCGAGCCCGCCGACCTTGGCGCCGTTCGACGCGAGCGGGTCGTCGACCACGCGTGCGTCGGTGATGACGCCGTTCTCCGCCTCGTAGCGGGTGGCGGGACCGGTCGGCAACGGCGCCGGCGGCGGCGCGGGTCGGGTGTCGTAGACGTCGATCGCGTCGATCTCCGCGTACCAGGTCTGCTTGGCGAGCCTGACGGTGTTCCACCCGTGGTGCATGCGCACGCGGTACTCCGCAGTCTGCCAATTGCCCCACGCCGTGTTGGGCAGCGTGAGCACGCCGGCCGGCCGGCCGTTGATCGACACCGTGTCGGTGGCCGGCACGCCGATGTCCGCGTCGCGCGATCCGTTGTCGTAGCGGATACCGAGTGTCGAGCGGCCGGTGTGGTCCGCCCACACCCGGCGGCTGACCGAGCTGTCCGCGTTGTCGAGGTTGCCGACCTTTGCCTCGTTGGAGGCGGTGTCGTCGGCGACGACCTTGGCATCGCGCACGACGCCGTCCTCGGCCTGGTAGCGGCGGTCGGCCGCTGCGACATGCGGCCCGGCCGGCAGCCCGGGCGCCGACCACTGCAGCCTGCTGACGTACATCGCGCGGTAGGTGTACGTCGGATCCCAACCGTGGAAGGCGATCTCGGTCTGCCCGGACGGCGTGGTGAAGATTGCCTCACCGCCCGGACCGATGACCGTGTCGTGAAACTGGTCGGTGGTCATGAGCTCGGTCGACGACTTCGTATAGGGACCGGTGAGGTTGCGCGCGGTGGCGTAGCCGGTGCGGTAGTTGCCGCCGCCGAAGTCGTTCGCCGAGTAGAAGAGGTAGTACCTGCCGTTGTGCTCGACGAGGTTCGGTGCCTCGACGACGGCGCCCTCGAAGTGTTGATCGTTGTGGATCAGCTCGGTCGCCGAGCCGGTGAGCGTCCGGCCGTTGCGGGTCAGCGGCTGGATGAAGATCCGCGCGGGTTGCGCGCAGCAGTTGCCGTCGGTCTTCCACAGCAGATAGAGCTGCCCGTTCTCGCGGTAGGTGGTGGCGTCGATGGCGCCGCCCAGATCGGTGGTGCCACGCTGCCCGTCCGGGCATACCAGCGGCGCGCTGCCGATCGGCGCGAACGGGCCGTTCGCCGAGCTCGCGAACGCCGCACCGATGCACTGGCGCGGGGCGAGCGCGTCGCGGGCCGTGTAATAGAGGACGTAGCCGCCCGCCACGCGCGTCACCTGCGGCGCCCACACACAGTGGTCGGTCGCGCCGCCGGGGGTGAACGTGCACGGCCCGACCCACGCGCCGAGCTGCGGCAGCACGTCGCCGCGCTTACGCCAGTGCACGAGGTCGGTGGACGTGCGGTGCTGGATGTTCTGGCCACCGGAGTTCGTCGCGTAAGCGTGGTACTCCCGGCCGACGCGCAGCACGTCCGGGTCGGCGAAGTTGGCATCGATGACCGGCTTGATCGCATGCGTGGACTTGCGGTCAGGGCGTGGTGCCGGACGCGCTGACGCCGGCGCTGTCGTCGCAGCGAGCCCGCCGATCAGCAAGCCGACGAGGACCATTCGCGTGAACCGCCTTCGCTGCGTCATGGCGTCATTGCACGGTTCGTCCGTTGTCGATGTCAACGAATGATCACATATTGATCGAAAGCCGAAAATCTACAGCCAACCGGACACCCGAGGTCGGCCCGTACTGCTCCGCAACCTCTTGTGTGGCCGGACTCGTATCGCGACCGCGCGCGGTTTTGCGGGCGGGGTTAGCGTCGAGGGTGTGACGATTCGTATGGGGTACCAGATCCCCAACTTCAGCTACCCGGGCGGCCCGGCACAGATCTTCCCGACGGTCATCGCGCAGGCCCGCGCGGCCGAGGCCGCGGGCTTCGACACGGTGTTGCTCATGGACCACTTCTATCAACTGCCGGGCATCGGCAAGCCGGACGAGCCGATGCTGGAGTGCTACACCGCGCTCGGGGCCCTGGCCACTGCCACGGAGCGCGTGCAGCTGTCCGCGCTCGTCACCGGCAACACGTACCGCAATCCGGCGATCCTGGCCAAAACGGTGACCACGCTCGACGTCGTCAGCGGCGGCCGCGCGGTGCTCGGCATCGGTGCAGGCTGGTACGCACTCGAGCACAACGCGTTCGGTCTGGAGTTCGGCACGTTCACCGACCGCTTCGACCGGCTCGCCGAGGCACTCGACATCATCGCGTCGATGCTGCACGGCGAGCACTCCACGCACGACGGCGCCCGGTACCGCACCGACGACGCGTTCAACGAACCGCGTGTTCGCGACAACCTGCCGATCATGCTCGGCGGCGGTGGCGAGAAGAAGACGTTCGGGCTGGCGGCGAGATACGCCGACCACCTCAACATCATCTGCGACCCGGCGGACCTGCCGCGCAAGCTCGACGCGCTCGCCGCGCGCTGCGACGAAGCCGGCCGCGACCGCGCCACGCTCGAGACCAGTTTCCTGACCTTCGTCATCGTCGACGAGGACGAGCAGAACGCCCGCAGGTTGCAGCGCGAGATCGTGCTCAACAGCGGCACCGATCTCGACACGTTGTCCGAGGAACAGCGTGCGCAGGCGACCGCGCGGCATTTCGTCGGCACGCCGGACCAGGTCGCCGAGCAGCTGCGCACCCGCGTCCTCGACGTGGGCGTGGACGGCGTCCTGCTCAACCTCGTCGGCAACGGCCACCAGCCGGGCACCATCGAACTTGCCGGTGCAGCAGTGTCGGCAGCACTCGCCGGCTGACCGCGTACGGGCGATACCTCCCGTGCCACCACGACCTCAAGGAGTTTCATGACCGAGCAGCCCTTCCAGAACGTCACCTTCGCCAGCAACGGTGGAACGGCCCACGGCTATCTCGCCGTGCCGGAAGGCGGGTCCGGGCCCGGCCTCATCGTCATTCAGGAATGGTGGGGGCTCGACGACAGCCTCAAGAAGGTCGTCGACCGTTTCGCCGCCGAGGGGTTCGTCGCTCTCGCGCCGGACCTGTTCGGCGGTCGCGTGGCCCACGATTCGGACGAGGCGGGGCAGATGCTGTCGTCGTTGCCTGTCGAGCAGGCGACCAAAGACCTCGCCGGCGGTGTCGACTTCCTGCTCGGCCACGAAGCGGTCAGCTCTGCCACCGTCGGAGTGGTCGGCTACTGCATGGGCGGAGCTTTCGCGTTGCTCCTCGCCGCTCAGCAAGGCAACCGCGTTTCGGCGTCGGTGTCCTATTACGGCGTCGGCCCGGGAACGCCCGAGAGCTACGCCGGGATCACCGCCGCGGTGCAGGGGCATTACGGCACGCAGGACCAGATGATGCCGGCCGATGACGCCCGTAAGACCGAGGAGCAGATCCGCTCCGAATCCGGCGCCGAGGTCCAGTTCTTCTACTACGACGCCGGCCACGCCTTCATGAATCCGGACGACAAGATGGGCACCCACAAGCCCGAACTCGCCGAGCAGGCCTGGTCACGCACCCTCGAGTTCCTGCGTTCCACGGTGCAGTGACCCTGTCCCGCGACGGGATGCACACGCGTCCCGTCGCGGCTCACCGCCGGCGGCAGTCACCGGGCGTTCACGCGGCAGTTGCCTCGGTACGGGAGGCACCATGAGGCAATGAGCCTGCGAACCGGTGTCCCGGTGGCCGCTGTCGCACTGGCCGCGGTACTGCTGACGACGGGGACCTGGCACTTTGCCTCGCCGAGTGGGTTTGAGTCGATCGTGCCGCGCTTCCTCGGTTCGCGCGCTTTCTGGGTGCGGGCCAGTGGTGTGCTCGAGCTGGGTTGCGCCGTCGGGCTGTTGATCCCACGAACCCGTCGCATGGCGGGATGGGCCGCAGCCGCATTGTTCGTCGTCGTCTTCCCGGCCAATATCGACATGGCCGTCCAAGCGTGGCAAGGCCACGGCAGCAAGGTCATCGCATTCGGACGACTGCCACTTCAGATCCCGCTGGTCATCTGGGCGCTCTACATCGCTCGAGGCAACTGGGCCGGCGTCCGAACGCTGTGGCCGCGTCGGGCCGTACGCGAGATTTGAGTGACGTCAGCGCAACAACGGGGCCTCACGCCGTCTCGTAACGCATCATCACGGGCGCGTCGGTGGTTGCCCGCTCATGTCGCGTGGCGCGTGGACAGCGCGTCGGTCAACAACGCGACCAACGCTTCGTGCTGCACGTCGGCTGAGGACCATACGTCTTCGTCGGAGCCATCCAGCGCTCTCGCGGCGAGCCCTGCTTTGCTGTCGATCAGCTCGGCAATCCTGCTGTCGATGGTCCGCGCGGCGATGATGCGCCATGCGGTCACAGGTTCCGTCTGCCCGATGCGGTGGCTGCGATCGATGGCTTGTGTCTGCTCCGCGTCGGTCCAGGACAACTCGGCCAGCACGACGTTGGAGGCGACCTGCAGATTGAGACCGACACCGGCAGCGGTGAGCGAGCAAACCGCGATGACGACCTCGGAGTCGTTCACGAAGGCATCGATGTTGCGCTGCCGCGATAACGGAGTCTGACCGCCTCGGATCGACGAGAAGCGCATTCCCTGTTTGGCAAAGACCTCCTCTGCGACGTCCAAGACGTCGACATGCCGGGCAAAGAAGACCACTTTGCCCGCGCTGCGTGCGAGCTGCGCCGTGTAGTCGGCGGCGAGGCCGGCCTTGGCCTGACCGATGCGCCGCATCATGCCGAACACGTTCTCACCGGTCGTCGAGCTCGTATCCTTCTGCTCCGACGCCGCCACCTTGCGCACGAGTTCGTGGTCGATGCCATCGACGATGCCGGTCCGACGGTTCGCGAGCGCGGTCTCGTACTGGTCGACCATCCGGCGGGCGAGGTCGCGTTCGGCCGCGCTGATGGAACGGGCCAGCTTCTCGTCCAGCTCAACCGGTACGTCCGCGGTGCGGCGCGCAGGGATGTCGGCAACCACGTCGACCTTGCGACGCCGGACGATGCCGAGATCGATCACGCACTGGCGAGCGGCGGAGGAGAACCCGGGATCCGCGGGCGTCAGGCCCACGGACTCGAGAGATGCCATCAGATCGGCGAGCGGCTCGGTCTCGTCGATCCAGCCGAGGAACCGCCAGATCGCGCGGAAGTCGTCGATGTCGTTGATCAGCGGGGTGCCGGTGAGGGCCATCAACAACGGACGCGCCGGGCCGGACCGGATCCGTTTGGAGAGTTCCAGCACGTGCCGTGAGCGTTGGGAATTCATGTTCTTGATGAAGTGCGCCTCGTCGACGACCATGCCACGGAAACCGAAGGTGCCGAACCACCCCACGTGACGGTCGAGGACCTCGTAGTTGACCACCACGATGTCGGCGTAGCCGTCGACCGTCTCGCCGTCGCCGTAGACCGCGGTGACCGAGCGGTTCGGAGTCCACAGGCCGACCTCGCGGACCCAGTTGATCTTCACCACACTGGGGACCACCACCAGCAACGGATAGGCGTTCGCAGCCTGCGCCGCGAGCAGCGCCTGGGCCGTCTTGCCCAGGCCCGGCTCGTCGGCGAGCAAGAAGGTTCGGTGGCCGGCCGCCGCGGCGGCGACCAACCGCGCCTGGTGGGGCATCAGCTCCTGGTCCCCCAGGCCGCGCACGGCCGCCGGCGCCGGCAGGGCCATGCACGCCGGGGCTCCGCTGTCGGCCCGCTCGAACGAGGTGAACAGCGGCTTGAGCAATTCCCAGCCGGCCAGGCGACGCGGTCCGACCGAGTCCGGTCGGGCCGCCGAAAAATCAGGGGCGAGGAACGAGGTGGTGAGCTGTCGAGTCGCCACCGACTGAGGCACGACCCGACGCTCGCTGCCGGCGGGAACCTCCGCAGGCTCCGTCGGCACTGCCTCCTGGACGACGGCCGGCTCGATACCCGCCGACTTCAGCATGACGTGCATTGACGATGTGACCGCGTCCGAGACGGCGGCGTCCTCGGACAGCAGCGCGAGCAGCTTCGAGTCGCGGACGGCCGTCTTGGCGAGGATCGTGGCGATCCCGTCCAGGCGCTTCAGCTGGTTGGCCCGACGCCCTTGTGCACCGGTCTGCTCCCCCTGCACCCGGGCATGCTCCTCGCGCACCAGGACGGCCACGGCCTGGAACCTCGTGCGCACGGCAGGCGTCACGCGGCCGTGCTCGACGGCGACCTCCACCGCCCGGACGGCGCGCGCCAGGACCGAGATGAGGTCTTCCGGACCTGACGCGCGACGCTGCGGTCGCGAAGCGGTGCGGCGAGCGCCTGACCGACGCGGGCCTGATCGAGCCACGAACCCTCCTCTACACGCCAGGATCGGTGTCCAGGCGCGGCCGCGCACACGTACGGCGAACCAGTGACCACGTCCGCCAGAACCCGCCGACCGTCTGATCGGCAACGCCGCGAGCAACTGACTCCGGCACGTTGCCGCGGCCGCATAGGAAAGGGCCGCTTTCGACGTAGCCGACGAATCGGCGGCCGATGCCGGACGGCGTCGCTACCCGGCGAGTTTCCGCTCGCCTGGATGTCGCAACTTATGGTACCTAGCCGGCAGCGCCGTCCTCCAAGCGTGCAGCCAGACCTGGAGCCTTGATGGCATCCGCGCCGCGAGGCGACTCGGCACCAAACCTGATGAACCGTCGATAGCGGGTAGCCAGCAGCCCCATCGAGGCGCTTGACAGCCGTCGATATCGCGCACTCTCCGCCGGGCGACGCAATGGTGCGCGTGGTCATAGTCGGCAGCGCACTCGCTGCCGCGGTCAATGGCTGCGGCTGGGCACGGTCCGTCGAGCCTTCCTTGGCACTCGCTCGCACGATGATCCGGGCGGGTCCTACCGGATCCGACGACCTCCGCGGACGTCGGCGGCGCGTGCGGCTGCGGAATGGGCTCAGCCGGTGAATTCGTCGACGCCGAGGGCGAAGTCCCAGTGGCCGACACCGTTCGCGGCGAGGCCCATCGTCACCAGACCCATTCCCTCGACCCAGTGCGCCATCTTCAAGCCGCCGACGTCAAGTGGGCGCAGGCCGATGCTCTCGATGAAGGCAGCCAAAGCTGCCTTGGCCTGCGCATCGTCGCCGGCGAAGAAGACGTTGGGCCGGCCGTTCTCCAGAACACCGCGGAAGATCGTGTTGAACGCCTTGATCACGCGAGCGCTGGCCGGGGCGACCTTCGCGACTTCCTGCGCGATCGAGGTCTCACCGTTGTAGGCCAGTCCGTCGCCGGTGGCGTTGAAGGGGTTGCTGATATCGACGACGATCTTGTCGGCCAGTGAGTCTCCGTACTCAGCGACGACCGGAACGACGCCGTCGTACAACAGGGCCGTGATGACGATGTCGCCGGCCGGGACGGCACCCCACGTACCGGTGGTCGTGCCGCCGCCCAGCGCCGCGGCCAGGTCGTCGGCTTTGGAGTGGTCGCGGCCCATGACCTCGACGGTGTTGCCGCCTGCCACGGCCAGGGTGCCGATGGTGCGGGCCATGTTTCCTGTGCCGATCAGAGTGACGTTGCTCATGGTGTCCTCTCCGTCTTGTAGTGGTGTTGCCACTCGTTGGGGTGTTGTCGGTCGGGTTGCTGTCGGCTCCCGCCGAACAGATGCGCTACAGGGCGGTAGCGCCGCCGTCGGCGACCAGTTCCAGGCCGTTGACGTAGCTGGAGTCGTCGGAGGCGAGGAACAGGGCAATAGAGGCGATCTCTTCGGGTCGGCCCATCTTCTTGCGCGGGATGAGGGACTCGAACGCGGCGATGGTGTCCTCGTCGAATAGTTCTTCTTGCTTGGCGGTGGCGACCTGGCCGGGGTCAGGACGTTGACCCGGATCTTGCGGTCACGCAGTTCGTTGAGCCACACGCGGGCCCAGGCCTGCTGGACGGCCTTGCTTCCGGCGTAGAGGCTCCAGCCGGGAAAGGCGCCGAGGGAAGCGTTGGAGCCGGTCATGAAGATCGAGGCGCCGTCGTTCAGCAACGGCAGTGCCTTCTGCACGGTGAACAGCGTGCCCCGCACGTTGAGCCCGAAGGCGCGCTCGTACTGGTCTTCGGTGATTTCGCCGAGGGCGCCGGGCTCGCCCATTCCGGCGCTGGCCCACAGCACGTCGATCGAGCCCTTTTCCTGCTTGACCGTGTCGTACAGCCGGTCGAGATCGGCCAGGTCGGATGCGTCGCCCTGCACTGCGGTGACGTTGTGTCCGATCTTCGCGACGGCTTCGTCCAGGACGTTTTTGCGCCGGGCCTGGATGAAGACGTGCGCCCCTTCGTCAACGAACAACTTGGCGCCGGCCAGTGCCATGCCGGTGGATGCGCCGGTGATCACTGCGGTCCTCCCATCGAGCTTTCCCACGATCACTCCTCAGTGGTTGCGACGGTGCCGGGTCCCTGATCGGACCGTATGCACACCGATCTGTGTATGTAACGTAACCCCGCGGCTCGAAGCTGCGCAAGTTACCCACACCGATCGGTACCAACGAGGCGTACATTGATCACATGTCCGAGTTCGAGAAAGGTCCTCTGGGCGTGCGACGTGGCAGGGGCGCACGCGAGCGCATCCTCAGCGCCGCACAGCTGCTGTTCCGCAATCAGGGGATCAACCGCACCGGTATGGACCAGCTCTGCGCCGTGGCGCAGGTGTCCAAGCGCACGGCCTACCAGCACTTCGCCAGTAAGGACGAACTCGTGGCCGAGTACCTGCGCCGGTTCGATCCCGACGTCATGCCCGGCGTGTTCGACCGCACTGACATCACGCCGCGCGAACGACTCCTCGCCGCGTTCGACATGCCCGACACGACGCCCCTGTGCCCGTTCATCGGCGCAGCCGTCGAACTGCACAACCCCCAACACCCGGCCTCGCTGTTCGCGCGCGACTACAAGAACACGATCGCCGCCCGGCTCACCGAGACAGCCCGCGATGCCGGCGCCACCGATCCAGAACAGCTCGGCGAACAACTGGCGCTGCTCATCGACGGCGCCTCGGCCCGTACCCGAGTTCTCAACAGCGAATCGTTCTCCACCGCCGCCGCCATCGCCGCCGTGCTGATCGACGACGCCATTCCCGGTTGATCCAGTTCTCGGAGTCGGCTACTTGCCGATGGCCTGACGGACCGAGCGGATCGCGCTCGAACCGTCACCTACAGCTGCGGCGATCCGTGCCGCTCAGGGTTGGTACTTGAATTCGAGGTTGTTTCCGGCCGGGTCTCGGACGAACACCGCGTAGTAGTCCGGCGCGTACTCCGGCCACAACCGAGGCTCGTGCAGGATCTCGGTGCCGAGTGCAACGGCGAGCTCGTAGGCACGTCGGACGGTCGCCTCGTCTTCGACTCTGAGCGCGATGTGGGTCTGGCGACCATCGGGGTCGGTCGCCAGGGAGAACAACAGCTGGGTCGGCTGGCCCGGTAGGGCGTATCCGATCACGGTCGGTGTGTCGAAGGTTCGCGCACCTCCGATCAGGTTGACGACCTGGTCATACCAGTCGCCAACAGCGTTGAGTTCGTCGACCTGCAGGACAACGTGGTCGAGCAGCGTCATGGGCTCTGTCTCCATTCCTTTTGTCGCGCTCACCTGGGCGGGTGCGTCCCGCAGCGCCGCATCGACGTCGCCGGCGAACGCCTGCTTACGCACGCCGGCCCGCCGGCCGGAGATCCAGCGGTCAGTCGCGTCCCGATGCGTCGGGGCCGCCAAGCTGCCACATGTCGTAGTTTCCGCATTCTGCGGTGACCTCGGCCGCTGATTGGGCCGCGGTGAAGAAGGCGTCGACCAGCGGCGAGACACGAGACTGCGCAACGGCGAGGCACACCTGTTCCGGCGCCACGTCCGGCACAGGCACATAGACCACGTCCGGGTGCGAGTAGAACACCGTCGCCGAGCGGGCCAGGAACGAGATGCCCCGGCCGGCTGCGACATGTTCGAGCGTTTCGTCGACGCCGCGCACGCGGTATCCGGCGTTGGGGTGCCGGCGGGCGGTGGGTTGTGGAAGGTCGGCGTTCCAGACCAGCAACTCACCGGCCAGGTCGGCCTCGGTGACTTCTTCCTTGCCGGCCAGGCGGTGGCTGAGGGGCAGCACCGCCACTCGCGACTCGGTGTAGAGCGGCGCGATGCGCAGGCCGGTCTCGTCGACGGGCAACCGTACGTAGCCGAGGTCGATGCGGCCGTCGAGCAGCATCTGGGCCTGCTCGTCGCCTTCGATCCGCTGCACGTCGACCGGGACATCCGGGTGCTGAGCGGCGAAGAGCTGCACGGCCGGGGCGACCGCGATGCCTGCGCGGAAGCCGACCGTCAACCGTTGGCTCCCTCGCGCGGCCACGGACACCCGATGGCGGGCCGCCTGCGCGGCGGCCAGCAGCGGGCCGGCGTCGCTCAACAGCTGGCGACCGGCGTCGGTCAGCGCCACGCCGTGGCTGTCCCTGGTCAGCAGCGGGGTGCCCAGTTCCTTCTCCAGCGCGCGGATCTGGCGGCTGAGCACCGGCTGCGCGATAAGCAGGTCGTCGGCGGCGCGGCCGAAGTGCAACGTGTCGGCGACAGCGATGAAGTACCGCACCTTGCGCAGGTCCAAATCCATGGAGCCTCCTGATCGGCGATGCCCTCAGGCTATCGCCGCAGCCGAAAGAGGTCTTGGACGCGGGCTCGTCACCGTGGCCACGATGGGAGTCGAGCGTCTGATCCGACTTCGAGGAAAGAGGCACTCCATGAGCAGCATCAGCATTATCGGCGTGGGCGGCATGGCCCGCGCTCTGGGCGCCCGCGCGCTCGAGAGCGGCCACCGGGTCGAGGTCGTCGGCCGCGACACGGCCAAGGCCGAGGACCTGGCCGCCGCGTTGGGCGCGGGCGCCACGGTCGGCACGTTCGGCGACATCCCGGCCGGTGACCTCGTCATCCTCGCCGTGCCCTACACCGGCGCCGTGAGCGTCGTCGACCAGTACGGGGACGCGCTGAACGGCAAGGTCGTCATCGACATCTCCAACACCTTCACCGCACCCGACGACACCGAACTGGTCACTCCGTCCGGCTCGTCCGGTGCGCAGGAGATCGCCAAGGCCGTCCCGGCGACAGCGCGCGTCGTGAAGGCGTTCAACACCGTTTTCGGCCACATCCTGGCCCGCGGCGGCCCGCTGGACGTGCTCGTCGCCGGCGACGACGAGCGGGCGAAGGCGAGCGTGTCGGCGTTCATCCGGAGCCTCGGGCTGCGCCCGCTGGATGTCGGCGGTTTGGCGATGGCGCACTGGCTGGAAGGGACGGGTCTGCTGATGATGGGGCTGGCCGGCCACGGTGCGGGCTTCGACATCGCCCTCGGCATCGACGTCATCGACGACGTGCCGGAGCTGAGCACCGACAAGATCACCCAGGTCGTCCGATCGTATTTCGAGTTGGCGGGACACGGGAGCGCCGAGGGAAGCAGGAGTGCCGACGAGGTGGCTGGCCTGTTCGCCGACGACGCCGTCTTCGAGAGCGGCGGCGGCGTCCATCGCGGAACCGAGGCGATCCGCAGCGCCTATCACGCGTTGTGGGACGGCCGGGAGCAGGAGGTCGATGTGGTCTCGCTGAAGGTGGCCGGCGGAGAAGCAGCCGTGCACGTGCAGGTCAGCGCCTCGGGCCAGCGCGTCGACGTCATCGACGTGATGACTTTCGACAAGGACGCCAAGATCACGTCCCTGCGGACCTATTAGGACCGTTCCGACGCAGCCGCGCTGCGAGACCGCCAGGTCGCCCGCGTAGCTCGCGCACGTCTTCGCACCATCTCTTGCCATGTCGGCCACGAGGAGGAAGTACATGCGCGTCTTCGTCACCGGCGGGACCGGCCACTCCGGTTCCCACATCGTTCCCGAGCTGATCGCCGCCGGGCACGAGGTCACCGGTCTGGCCCGGTCGGACGAGGCCGCGGCGGCGCTATCCGCGCTCGGCGCGACGGTTCGCCGCGGCGAGCTCGCGGACCTGGACGGGCTCAAGGCGGCGGCACGGGAGTCCGACGGCGTCATCCACGTCGCGCACCGGCAGGACCTGCTACCGACCGGCGGGATGGACGCCGTCGCCCTCGCTGAGTTGCCGATCATGCTCGCGTTCGGCGAGGCGCTGGCAGGAACCGGCAAACCGCTCGTCGCGGCGGGCAGCATCGGCTCGCCCGGGCAGCTGGGCCGGCCGGCCACCGAGGCGGACCTGGCCCTGGCCGTCGGCGACGAGCACCGGGGCACTCTCCACGTCCGCAATGTCGTGGAGGCCGCCGTCCTCGACCTGGCCGAGCAGGGCGTGCGTTCCTCGGTCGTGCGAATCGCCAACATCATGCACAGCACCACCGATGTCGGCTTCCTGCCGATGCTGATCGCACTCGCACAGGAGAAGCGCTTCGCCGGTTACCCCGGGGACGGTGCGAACCTGTGGAACGCCGTGCACGTCCGCGACGTCGCCACGCTGTTCCGCCTCGCGCTGGAGAAGGGGCCGGCCGGCCGCTACTGGCACGCCGTCGAAGACGACGGCACCTCGTTCCGTGACATCGCCGAGGCGATCGGCAACCATCTGGGCCTGCCCGCGGTGAGCATCCCCCTCGACGAACTGATGGTGCCGGGCTACTTCGGGTTCCTTGCGAACGTCGTCACGAAGAGCTACCCGGCGTCCAACCTCATCACCCGCCGAACCCTCAGCTGGGAACCGACGCAGCCGCGTCTGCTCGCAGACCTCGACAACGGCCACTACTTTCCCGCCGCGTGAGGACAGAACCCATGTGTCGTGCTCAGCAACTCACGGGGTCCGGAAACCCCCGCGGACACGGTTGGCGAGCTTCAGTCGAAGGAATCGACCAGGGTGGGCACGTCGACGTCCTCGTCGGAGGTGAACTCGTGCCGACCGCGGGAGCGCAGGCGGTCGAACAGCGGCGGCGAGGGCCAGGCTGGTTCTTCGCCGTCCAGGAAGGTGCCGATCTGCGGCGTGTGCGGTCGCGCGCCGCCGCTGGCGTAGAGCAGCCCGGCCACGGTGGTGCCGCCCACGACGATCGCAAGGCTGATCCACAACGCGACCCGCGTGCCGTGCGCCGGCGAACCGACGCTCGTCGCCAGGTGCACGAAGATCGGCGCGACCATGAAGGCTGCGACCGCGCGCAGTAACTCGACCATCGCGAACACCCGTTGCAGGGTCATGGACGGCAGGGAGAATCCCGCGGCGAACAGCGCCGGCGCCACGGTCGCGCCCAGCCCGATGCCGGTGAGACCGGAGCCGACGAGCGCGAACGGTTGGCTCGCGGGAACCTTGACGAGGAACACCGCGATCCCGGCAGCGAGAAACGCCATGCCCACGACCGGCAGGTACTGCAGCGACCTGCGCTCGATGACCTTGCCCAGGGCCACCGCGGCGAGCAGAGCGCCGACGAGTTCAGGCAGATAGAGCACGCCGGCCCGCAGGGCGCCGTACCGCTCGGTGACCAGGTTCAAGGTCAGGTCGCTTACCGAGACCGACGCTGCCGCTGCGCACAGCGCGATCGTGATCCCGGTGACCGGCAGCGTGCTGCGCAGCAACGGGCCGAGCGGCAACAACGGATTACGGCTGCGCGTCTGGTACACGATGAGCACCACGATGATCGCCAGACCGCCGACGAGCGGGAGCACGGTCCAGAACGACAGGAATTTGTGCGAGGTCAGCTCGGAGGCGCCGAAAAACGCGGCGATGGACCCGACAGCCGCGAGCAAGATGGCGAGCGGGTCCTTCGGCGCGTTGCGGTTGGCCGGCGGGGTGTGGTCGTAGGTCAGGACCGTCAGCAGCAGGGCGGCCGCGGCCACTCCGGCCACGATCCACAGCAATGGCCGCCATTGGTGGAAGTCGGCCTGGATGCCGCCGATGACCGGGCCCAGCGCCACCGCACCGAAGATGCAAAGACTCATCGTCACTGCCGTGCGTTCCAGCTTCTCGCGGCCGAACCCGAGCGCGAGGGGCGGCACGGCCGCGATCAACAACAGGCTGGTGCACAAGCCCTGCAGGATGTGCCCGACGAGGAACATGGCCGGGTCCTGCGCCGCCGCCAGCAACACCGAACCGATCACCGACGCCGTGGCGTAGGCGACGAGCATGACGCGCTGCGGCAGGTGTTGGGCGAACACGACTGCTAGGACAGTGCCCACCGCGTAGCCCGCGTTCGCGAGGCCGAGCCCGAGCGACAGGGTCTGCGCGCCCATGCCCAAATCCTTCGAAATAATCGGCGTCAACGGCGAGAGCGCGGACGACAACGCAAGGTAGGGCACGAGGGCCAGCAACGCCATGGTGGCCACGGCGGGGTAGCGCCCGGCGAGCGGTCCGCTGGGGATGTTCATGGCACCTTTCACGGGCGAGGACGCCCCGTAGCTGAAGCCTCAACCGTGCCATGAACGCAGGCCGCGTTTTGGGTCCGCGGCTGCATCGTTTGCTTTCTCACACGTTCACGTTCTGGGGCATAAAAGCCAGCTCCGGCCGGTGACGATTTCGTACGGCGACCGTCCGTCCACGTGGCTTGCCGTTGGGGTTCGCGCCGTGCCGGCGGTCCACCTGGGCGTTGCGCAATACGGTGGTGCGATGACTGCTCCCGACGCGGCTGCCGCAGGGGTCGCCGGCTCCTGGGTGCTCGACCAGACCCACACCGTCGACGACGGTGACGTGAAGTGGCGGCAGCTCGGAGATCAAGGTGCGCCGATCGTCCTGGTGCACGGCACGCCATACTCGTCATTGCTCTGGCGCGACATTGCGCCCGCTCTGGCGGCGACGCGGCGAGTGTTCGTCTTCGACCACCTCGGATACGGACAGTCCGACATGCGCGCCGGGCAGGACCTGACCATCGCCGCACAAGCCCGCCGTCTCGCAGAGCTGCTGCGTCACTGGGACCTCGGCCCGGTCAGCGTTGCTGCCAACGACATCGGTGGCGCAATCACGCTGCGCGCCATGCTTGTCGAGGGGGCGCGCTTCAGCAACCTGACCCTGTTCGACTGCGTCAGCGGGGGCGAGTGGGAGGTCGGTCTATTCGCCCAGATCCGCAACAACCCGGAGGTCTTCGCCCAGCTGCCGGGCTACGCGCATCAGGCGCTTGTTTCCAGTCATCTTCGCAACGCCACCCATGCCGGGTATCGGCCAGGAGTCATGGAGGCCTACCTTCAGCCCTGGCTCGGCGAGGACGGGCAAGCAGCCTTCTACCGGCAGTACCGCCAGCTGGCCCAAGCCGACACCGACGACTACGCCCATCTGCTTGCCGACATCGACATCCCGGTGCGTCTGTTATGGGGACGCGAAGACCGCATCGTGCCCCCACCGTTTGGTCGATGGCTCGCCGACCACGTCAGACACCAGAGCCTGACCTGGATCGACAACGCCGGACACCTCCTACAAGAAGACGCCCCCGCGCAACTCACCGCCGCACTGTTGAAAAGTTGAGCAGTCTTGCAACCCGGCATGCCGGAGAATCAGGCATCGCCCCGAGCGCGTCCACCGCCGGCAGCTCTTCATGTGCCCGTGGACTGCAGAAGACCGTGCGCCTCGTCGCCGCGGCGCGCGGACTGGGCTCGTGAAGCAGCAGTTCTAGAAGCGATGATTGTCAAAGCCCGGGTGGCTGGTTGGGGCTCGGCGTAGAAGTAACCCTGAATCAGCACTCGAGCCTCATCGGGCAAAGCAGCGAGCTGGTGCTGCGTCTCGACGCCTTCGACGATGCAGTTGATGCCGAGCTGTTCGGCGAGGTTGATGGTGGTCTTGACAAGGGTCATCGCCTTGGGGTCGATAGGTAGCTCGCGGGTGAAGCTTCGGTCGATCTTGATGCAGGTGATCGGCAGTTCGGCGAGGTAGCGAAGCGACGCGTAGCCGGTGCCGAAGTCGTCGATGGCCAAACCAACGCCCAGCGCGTTGAGCGCTCGCAGATCCGCGAGGTCGGCCGGAGCGGCATCCAACAAGACAGTCTCGGTGATCTCCAGAGTAAGTGCTTCTGGGCTGAGACCACTTGTATCTAGGGCGTTGATGATGCGCTGGTGAAAGCCGGGCCGGGTGATGTCACGAACACTGCGGTTCACCTTCAAGATGAGATCGGCGTAGGCCGGCTCGCGGCGCCATGCCGCTGCTTGTACGCATGCCTGCGCGAGCACCTCGGAATCGATAGCGGCGATAAGACCGGTGCGCTCTGCCACACGCACGACCTGACTGGTATCCAGGAAATTCCCGTTGTCGCCGCGTATCCGCAGCAGCGCCTCGACTCCATGGATGACGTCAGTGCGTGGGTCGACAATCGGCTGGTAATAGACCTCGATGCCGTCGACGTCGAGGGCGTGTCGAATCTGTCGTTCCAGGTAGTCTGTCCCGGCGTCTTCGAGGCGGTGGCTCGGCTGGAAGAATGCGTGACCGTTGCCGCCGCAGATCTTGATGTGATACATCGCCGCGTCCGCATCACTGAGCAACGTCTCGGCGCAAGAATGATCGCCGGCGAGGGCGATTCCGATGCTCGCGGACAGCCGATGTTCACGCCCTTCGACCCGGAACGGTTCCGCAAGCGAGTCGGCGATACGTTGAGCGACGTGCGCGGCCACCGATGCCGAGTCCGCATGTTGTGGGATGTCAAGGATGACGGTGAATTCATCGCCGCCCATGCGCGCGATCGTGTCGGTTAGCGCGGACGCGTCGCCGCCAGCACGCGCCACGGTGTCCGCGGGTCTGATCGAGCTGCTCATGCGCGCCGCTGTCTCGACCAAGACCACGTCACCGATGTGATGACCGTAGGTGTCGTTGATGCGTTTGAAGCCGTCAAGATCGCAGACCAACACCGCAACCTGACCGCCACGCGACGCACGCAGAAGCGAGTGGTCGAGCCGATCGTGAGCCAACCGCCTGTTCGCCAGACCGGTCAGCTCGTCGTGCAGCGCAGCGTGCTCAAGCTGTTCCTCGACGGCGACTACATCGGTGACATCGCGGCTGATGACCAACAGTTCACGGATGGCCCCGCGACTGTCGCGCGTGAACGGTGTCACGCGCCGCGATACCCACCGAACGCGCCCGCCTTCGTGGTGAACGCGGTGTCGCATCTTGGCGACGCCACCGTCCGCCAAGCCGGACGCATCCGCGAAGAATCCCGTCATAGCAGCACGATCCTCGACGGGCACCAACACCTCTACATCAGTTCCACTCAGCACTCGGACGATGGGTTCGGTGAACCCGATCAGCGGCGTCCCCGAGCGGTTACCGCGGACCAACGAGCCGCTCGCCACGTCATACACGTGGATCGCATCCGGGGTTGCCTCGATTACCGCTTGCTGATGACGATTGGCCGCCGCAAGTTCCGCGCATTCCTGACGTAACAACTGCAACTCTTCGTGCACGTCCGTAACAGCGACGTGGGCACCGGCGGTAGGTTCCCCACTCGCCGGCGCGAGCGCCGTGTCCGAAAGCGGGAGGAGCGGTATAAATGAGCGCTTCCTGTGTCGTCGAAGCATAGTTGGCGCAAGAGGTCGCATTCGCACTGTTGACGCCTCCAAGCAGAGCCCCGCGCCCTCGCTCCCTCTTCATCGGCATCGCAGCCTCGGACTTGAGGTCACGACGGCTATTGGCCGCCGCCGCCCCCGAGCGCACCGGAGCGCCCGCCGCGATCGAGCTCGCGGTAGCCGCTGGATGTACGTCGTTGACCTCAACCCGACCGACGAGAGCGCACCAGCGGATGTCGCCTCACACTTTCTGACCTGGGTCCATCGAAACAGCCCCATCCGCCCGCCACACGCTCGAGAGCGGTCGGTATGCGCGCCGGCTCAGGCTGACCGGCCGCGCGCAGAAAGTTCGTTCTGCTAGCACTGAACAACCGCTCATGCCGATGAGCGTGGGCGTGTATGAATCTAGGGTCGGTGACGTGGAGAATGTTTACCGTGGGCACCCGTCCCCTACTGGTCAGATGCGCGACGGCGAGCTGATTCCCGTATCGGACGCTGCCGAAGCAGACACCGTCGTGTGGTTCGCGCTCCCGCCCGACGGTGAGCAAGCCATTTGGGAGGGTCTGTCAGCCCAATCCGCAGGGCAGGACCAGGTCATCGTCCGATCAGTCCCTCTATTTGCGTACGGACTGGGATATGGCGATCGCGTATCCGTAATCGCTTCGGCTGAGGGACCGCTGGTCGCCACGGCCATCGTTGAACGGGGGGACCACTACGGGTTCCGCGTCTGGCTGAAGAACGCGAGCGCCTCACTCGCTGACATCGTTCGGACGTACGGCAACATGGGTTGCTTCATCGAGGGCTACAGCAACCAACTCGTCGGGCTGTCGTGCCCTTCTGTGTTAGCTCAACAGGTCGCCAACGCTCTGGCAACGGACGAGCGAGCAGGCCGATTGCTTTACGAGACCGCGCGCTGAGCGCGCCCTCACGCCGCGACGAGTGCGCACCTACCCGTCGATATGTTTGCGCGCGGCGATACTTACTGAGTGAGCGATGTCGGGTTCTATTACGAGTTGACCGGTAGCGGTTGGGCCGAGGGCACCCTCCAGATCGGCGACGCAAGGGTGAGGTTGACCGCGTCATACCTCAGCGACGCCCTGGGAGATCTACTACGCGCTGTGCTGGCGATGGGTCGCGGTTCGGAGCGGGTGCGCTTGAGCTGGATCGAAGAACCAGCCGAGCATCGCTGGATCATCACGCGTGAAAACCAGCAGGCCACCGTTGCGGTCCGCCGCTTCGAGCACTGGGACAACGGCATAGCGCCGGATGCTTGGGGCGCGGTCGTGTTTGACGCCACCTGTCGGGTCGAAGACTTGATGTTGGCTGTTGCGCAAGGAACCCGTCAGGCTTACTTGGCGCACGGCGTAGACGGATACAGGGAGCTCTGGGGCGAACACGAATTTCCACTCGACGCACTCGGGGAGCTGGAGTCTCTAGCAATTGCCTGAGTACCGTAGATCGTTTGCCCCGCCTTATCCCCCGGCCCGTGGTACACGTCGCTTGGAGCGCCACGCGACGGGTGAGCACGAGCGCATCTCAACGCGACTGCACGACGTTTCGCAATAGAGGCTGCTGCAGCATCCGGTGACACTCGCCGGGCTCCACCGCCAGGTGCTGACGTGAGCCCAGCGCATATCGGCGCACGCTTCAACGGCGGCTCTATGCCGGTCAGCGCCCATAGTCGGCAACTTGTTTGACTCGACGCTGGGAGCTCGGGTGCACGATGCTCGGGCGTTGGACTTGGTCGGGTTCGCTCGCGAATCGGCTGCCGTCGTCCTGGTGGCGTTCTGGCTCACGAACGGCCTGCGGTCCTGCCGGTCCACCCGGCGAGGGTGTGGCTCAAGAGAGGTCTGCGCTGCCGGTAGTTGCATTGCCCTCCTCGTCTGCCGTTGTCCGCTCGCGAGCAGGGAGATGCGATGCAAGGTAGTGACGTGTTGATAGGGGTCGATCCGCACAAGGCGAGTAACACGCTCGCGGTGATGGATCCAGCTACTCGGGTGGTGCTCGCGAGTAGACGGTTCGCCAACACCATGGACGGCTATGGCGAGCTGCACGCGTTCGCCGAGCAGTGGAGCGAACGTCGGTGGGCGGTTGAGGGCTGTCACGGCGCCGGTCGCTCGTTGGCTCAGCGGCTCGTAGCCGGTGGTGAGATTGTGCTGGACGTGCCGGCCAAGCTCGCCGCCCGAGTGCGGGTTTACTCCCAAGGTCACGGCCGCAAGACCGATCTCGCCGACGCGGTCTCGGTCGGCACGGCGGCGCTGTTCGGTGATGGCGTCGCGCGGGTGCACGTCGACGACGCGCTGGTCAGCTTGCGGCTGTTGTCCGATCGGCGGTCCGAGCTCGTCGCGCTGCGCACCCAAGCTGTTTGTCGTTTGCACCGGTTGCTCGTCGAGCTCACTCCGGGCGGGATGCGCCGCAAACTGCAAGCCGACAAAGCCCAGCAAGCATTAGCGTTGCTGCGCCCTGACAGCGCGGTCGACCTGGTACGGGTCCAGCTAGCGCACGAGCACATCGCAGACATCCACGTGCTCGACGCGAAGATCAAGACTGTTGTTCGACAGATCGGGACCTTGGTCGCCGACAACGGCACCGGTCTCACCAACCTCTACGGCATCGGACCGGTGATCGCCGGCCGCATCCTTGCTGAGGTCGAGACCGTCGGCCGGTTCCCGACCAAAGACCACTTCGCGTCCTACAACGGCACCGCACCGCTCGACGCCTCCTCCGGAGACCAGATCCGCCACCGGCTCTCGCGCGCAGGGAACCGACGCCTCAATCACGCGCTGCACATGATGGCTGTGACCCAGATCCGCCAGCCGGGCAGTCCCGGTCGTGGCTACTACGAACGCAAACGGCTCGAGGGCAAGACACCCAAAGAAGCGTTGCGCTGCCTCAAACGCCGACTCTCAGACGTGGTCTATCGCCAGCTGCGCGCCGACCGCGCGAGCACAATCACCACGTGCGAATCACCTACGACCGCGAAGCTGACGCCGCCTACATCTACCTCACCGATGCCAGGCTCGCCCCCGGTCGCGACACCATCGACGTCGAAGTCCCCGATGACGCAACCTGCGAAGTCTTCCTCGACTGGAAAGACGGCCGCCTCGTCGGCATCGAAATCCTCGACGCCAGGGACGCCATTCACCAAGATCTCCTCGACCAGGCCGAAGACATCGCCGACGGCTAAGTCAGGCCCTCGCCATTGACAGAGAGGAGCCGTTCTGCGTTCGGGTGAAGTCAGACGTCGTGCGCGAGCCAGCGGTCGATCAGGTACCGGGAGATCGAGAAGTGCGGCGGGATGCCGCGCAGGCGCACGCTGTCGTCGCCCGGCTGGGGTTCGACGAGCTCGTCCGTCCAGTCCGCGGCGCGGCGCACGTCGTCGCGGGTGAACCAGCCGGCCTCAGCCATCTCCACCGGGTCCAGCACGATCGACGGATCGCCATCCAGCCGCGCCACGAAGCCAAGCATCAGCGACGCAGGGAACGGCCACGGCTGCGAGGCCAGGTAGCGCACGTCGCGCACGCCGACACCGACCTCCTCGAACACCTCGCGCGCGACCGCAGCCTCCAGCGACTCCCCCGGCTCGACGAAGCCGGCGAGCGTCGAGAACCGGCCGGGTCCCCACTGCTGACCACGCCCGAGCAGCGCGAGATCCTGCCCGTCGTCCTCGCTGGTGATCAGCATGATCACGGCCGGGTCGGTGCGCGGGAAGTGCACTGACCCGTCGCGGGTGCAGGTGCGCGTCCAGCCGGCCTGCGTCTGCTCGGCGGGCGCACCGCAGCGCGGGCAGTGCCCGTGCCGCTGGTGCCACTGCTCGAGCGCGACGGCGCTGATCATCAGGCTGGCGTCCAGGTCGTCCGCGCGGGCGCCGAACTCGCGTGGTGTCTGCCAGCCGTCCGAGTCGGGCTCGGCCGCCGTCACCGCGAAATACGGCACCTCGCCGACCAGCCCGAGGAAGCGCCGCGGACCGTCCGGCGCGTCGCCGGCGGTACGCACGGCCAGCCGCCCGTCGACAACCGGCGTCTTCGAGTCCGGGGTGACCAGCACGACCTGCGCGCGCGTCCACGCGTCGGCCAGCCACGCGTCGTCGGTGCGATGCAGCGCCGCGCGGTCGTAGTGCGTGCCGGACAGCGGCGGCTCGTCGACCATGTATGAGGCCTACCCGCGTTCGAGCGGGCCGAGCACGGCCAGCGGCGCCGCGACCGACGCTGCGTCGCCGACCAGCACGGACGTGAACGCGGACGGCGCGAAGAACTGCGTCGCCGCGGCGCTGACGTCCTCGACCGACGTGGCCAGCAGCCGGGCCGGGTGGTCGCGGATCCAGTCGAGGCCGAGCCCGAACGCCGACAGTGCGGACAGCGTCGACGCGAGCCCGGCCTGGGTCGCGGTCGAGAGCGCCAGCGCGCCGATGGCGTACTGGCGCACGGAGTCCACCTCAGTCTGCGTGACCGGCAGCGAGGCGATACGGCCCAGCTCGTAGACCGTCTCCAGCAGTGCGGGCGCGGTGACCTCGGTGGCGACCTCGACGTCCAGCGACACCGTCGAGCCGAGCACGTGGTGATCGACCCGACTGTGCGGGCCGTACGTGTAGCCCTTGTCCTCGCGGATGTTCTCCGTCCAGCGCGAGGAGAAGTACCCACCGAAGATCAGGTTCGCGAGCTGCAGCGCCGGGTACCCCGCGTCCTCGCGGCGCAGGCCCACACCGGCCATGCGCACCGACGTCTGCACCGAGCCCGGTCGGTCGACGAGCAGCGGGGCACCGCCGGGCGGCGTGGGCAACGCCGGCACCCGTGGGTGCTTCGCCGTGCCGGTCCAGCCGGCCAACGCGGTCGCGGCCCGCTCGACCAGCCGCGCGGGAGGCAGGTCGCCGACCAGCACGAGCACGGCACGGTCGGGCTGCACCAGATCGCGGTGCAGCGCGCACAGCTGCGCCGGTGTCACCGCAGCAACCGCCTCGGGTGTCGGCAGGTCGAGCGCGTAGGGGTGCTCGCCCCACATGCGGTGGTCCAGCGCCTCCGCGGCGAGCACGCCGGGCCGGGCGCGGGCCATGCCGAGCTGCTCGACGAGCCGGTCGCGCTCGATCGCGACCTCGTCCTTGGCATACGCCGGCTGCGTCACGAGGCCGGCGACGACGTCGAGCAGCTTGGCGAGATTCGTAGCGAGCACGTTGCCGCTGAGCACGAGTCGGTCGGCGTCCACCGAGGACGACAACGAGGCGCCGAGGCCCTGCACGGTCTCCGCGATGGCGACGCGATCGAGTTCTTCGGTGCCGGTCGGCAACGTCTCGGCGAGCAGGTTCGCGCGTGCCGGATGGCCGGCCTTAGCGGACAGGAACGGCACCCGCAGGCGCATCTCGACGATCGGGATGCCGGGCTTGCGCACCGCGACGACCTGCAGCCCGTTGTCGAGGACGGTCTGCTCGCTGCGCAGCTTGCGTGCGGTGCGCGCCTTGGTGAGCGCGGGCAGCGCCGTCGGCGTCGTCATTTCGCACCCCCTGCCACGAGTTCGAGTACGGCTCGTCGCTGCGGCGCGAGCGCACCGGCCGCGGCACGCACGTCGTCGACGCTGACCGCCGCCAGCCGGTCGGGCAGTTCGGCGAGCAGCTCGGCGCGGCCGTGGATCAGCTCGAACTTCGCGAGTTCCAACGTGCGGGAGATGACGGCGTCGCACTCGCGCAGCAGCACGCTGACCAGCCGGGTGCGTACGCGGTCGAGTTCGCCGCGCGCCAGTCCCTCCTCGGCGATGCGCGCGATCTCCTCGTCGACGCCGCGCAGGATGGCGGGCAGCGACGCGGCGTCCGGGTAGTGCGCGGTGATGGTGAGCGTCGTGGGGTCACGCTCGTCGAACGGATCACCGAACTCACCGATGTAGGCACCGACGTCGGTGACGAGTTGGTCGCGTTGCACGAGCCGGCGTTGCAGCCGCGACGCGTCGCCGTCGCTGAGCACCTCGGCGAGCAGCAGCTTGGCCAGCAGCACGTCGAGCGACGTCACCGGGTCGGCGACGCGGTAGCCGATCGCGACGGCGGGGATGGGCGCGTGCGCGTCCTGGTGCGTGTCGTGCCGTTCCGCTTCCAGTGCCGGTTCGGCGAAGCTGGGCCGCTGCGGCGCCGGCCGCTTCTCGATGCCGGCGAAGTGCTGCTCGACGAGTTTCACGGCGTCGTCGACCTCGAAGTCGCCGGCGAGCGCGAGCACCGCGTTGGCCGGTGCGTAGTAACGGTGGAAGAAGTCCTTGGCGTCGTCGGTGGTCGCGCTCTCCAGGTCCTCGAAGCCGCCGTAACCGTTGTGCGAGTTGGCGAACGTGTCGAACAGCACCGACGGCAGGTAGATCCACGGGAAGCCGCCGTACGGCCGGTTGAGCACGTTGACCCGGATCTCGTTCTTCACGACGTCGAGCTGGTTGGCGAGGTTCTCCTCGGTGATCCGCGGGCTGAGCATGCGGTCGGCCTCGAGGAACAGCCCGCGCTCCAGGGCGTTGGACGGCAGCGCCTCGAAGTAGTTCGTGTAGTCGAAGTGCGTGCTGCCGTTGAACG
>NZ_CAXTQF010000032.1:0-40542 GCF_964246335.1 uncultured Jatrophihabitans sp.
TGAACAGCGTCAAGGCCATCAGTCACTACTCGAACGTGCACCGCATCTTCACCGAACAACAGCGCCGCGCCATCACCGCGCGGGACAGGGGTTGCACCTTCCCCGGCTGCCACGAGCCACCGGGCAGGTGTCAGGTCGACCACATACCGAGGTGGGAAGACACCCACACCACCTGCGTCGACGGTGGTGCCCTCAAATGCCGCTACCACCACCGAGAACAACAACGCCTCGGCTACCGACCCGTCATGATCGACGGCATCCCGTACTGGATCCCACCCGTCTGGATCGACCCGGCACAGACACCCGTCCGCAACACCCTCTTCGACGACATCCCCGCCGCCTGACCAACCAGCGCGAATGCAGAGCACCAGCTCGCGCGCCGCTAGTCGGTGAGCACCTGCCGGAGGACCCACCGCGCGTTGGCGGAAATGATCGGGTTCGTGTCGCGGTAGTAGGGGAGCTGGACGGCTGCCATCGACATCGCCCAGCCACGACCTCGCTCCCAGGTCAGATCGTCACTGTCGACGTGATTGCGAAAGATCTCCCGGGAGCGGGGTGTGCACAGATTCCACGCGGGAATGAGGTCGACGGCCGGGTCGCCGATGCCGACGGTGCCGAAGTCCAGCACCGCACCGAGCCGGCCATTTGCGGCGAGCAGGTTGCTCGGCATCAGATCCGAGTGGATCCAGCGCCGCTGGGCCTCGTCGTACGGCACCGCTGTCACTCGTGCCCACGTCGACACGACGGCGTCGACGTCGATCTCCTCGTCGAAGGATCGGAGGGACTCGAACGCGGCCCGGGCCTCGGCATCGACCGCAGCGAGCGGCGTGCTGCGATGCGCGGGTGGTGCGTCGGGGAGATCGATGCTGCGAAAGGTGTCGACGAATCGGGCGACAGCGCGGACAACCGCGTCAGGTGCTCGGCCTTCGACGAGCGGTCGACCGTCGAGCCATCGGTGCACGGCCCACGGGAACGGGAAGCCGTCCGACGGCTCGCCGGTAAAGACGACGCCCGGCACGGCCACCGGCAGGAGCGGTGCCAGGCGAGGCAACCAGCGCGACTCCAGCAGCACGGATCCCACGCCGTCCGCGGTCAGTGGTAATCGCACGCTGAGGTCCCGGCCGAGCCGGAACACGGCGTTGACGGTGCCGCCGGAGGCCACTCGCCGCATCGGGAGCTGCGCGTATGCCGGCAGCTGCCGGCGCAACAGCCGGCCGACCAGGTCCGCGTCGACGGGAAACTGGTCAGCATGCACGGCTGCGAGGCGGCATCGAGCATGCGGACACAGATGCATGATGGCGGTGTCGTCGAACCCGAACCAGCCGTGTGCGCCCGGCTCAGCTCCGAGGTCGATGTCTTGCGACAGCGCCATGAGCTTCGGCCGCGACGTCCGCGTCACATCGGTGGGCAAGGGGGGAGTTGAACCCCCACGTCCTTTCGGACACACGGACCTGAACCGTGCGCGTCTGCCATTCCGCCACTTGCCCGGCGCGTGCGATCACCGCACGCCTGCATGGCAGCACGACGGTAGCACGCAGCGCGGGCCGGAATTCCGGGTCTGCTCAGCCGTCCCCGTTAGACTCGGCCGACCCGCGCGACCGGCGCGGGCATGACTCATGCGCCAGCGCCCCGAACACCGGAGGAGAACGTCGTGAGCTTGGCCCAGCGCTTCGAGCGCCGGCTCGAGGGCCTCGTCGGCGGAGCCTTCGCGCGCGTCTTCAAGGGTCAGGTCGAGCCCGTGGAGATCGGCTCAGCGCTGCAGCGCGAAGCATCGGACAAGCGCAACGTCATGGGCAACGGCCGGGTGATGTCGCCGAACCGGTACCGGGTCACGCTGTCGCCGTCGGACCACGAGCGGCTCGTGCCCTGGGAGGTCCAGCTCACCAACTCGCTGGCCGAACTCGTGCAGGAGTACCTGGACGAGAGCGGCTGGGAAACCATCGGCGACATCGAGGTGTATCTGGCGCTCGACGAGGAGCTGCGCACCGGAGTGTTCGGTGTCGCGTCGCGGATGGAGTCGGCGGCCCCGCCGCGGCGGCGGCCACAGGATTCGCTGTCGCTGCCCGTCATGCCGGGCGTCGAACCCGGCGACTACGCGAACCAGCAGCAGTACGCGCCCCCGTCCGCCGCCCCCGGCAGCGTTGCACCCGGCAACCCCGCCCCCGGCAACCCCGTGCCCGGGATGGGCCCGGTGCCCGGCATGGGCCCGGTGCCCGGCATGGGCGCGGCAGCCGTGGGTGCGGCCGCCGCTGCACCGGCCTACGGGTCGCCCGGTGGTGCCGCTCCGGGACCCCCCGCGTTCGGCGGCGCGCCGCAGGGCGAACCGCAGCGTGCGGCGGTCGCCATGTTGATCGTCGACCAGAGCAACCGACGCTACGACCTGCGTCCGGGCAGCAACATCGTCGGGCGCGGGAGCGAGTCGAACCTGCAACTGCTCGACCAGGGCATCTCGCGCCGGCACCTCGACATCCAGTACGACGGGAACGTCGCCACCGCCTACGACATGGGTTCGACGAACGGCACCACGGTCAACGGCCACGAGACGACCAGTCAGCAGCTGCGGCACGGCGACGTCATCCGCGTCGGGCACACCCGCATCGTGTTCCACCAGGAGCGCGTATGACGACGGCCGGATCAGCGCGGCGGCGCGCAGCTGCGGCCCGGCCGCGGTGGCGCGCGGCTCCGGCGTGAACTCCGCGCTCGCGCTGCAGCTGCTGCGCTTCGGTTTCCTGGTGCTGCTGTGGCTGTTCGTTCTCGGTGCCATGCGGGTGATCCGCTCGGACCTGCGCACGAGCGGCCAGCCGCGAGTCGGCGTGCCACCGCCCGCGCGCCGACGTGGGCGATCCGGCGGCAGTGGGGACAACCGCGCTGCATCGCCTGCCTACCTGCAGGTCACCGCGGGCGGGCTGACCGGCACCCGCATCGGGCTGACCGGCGCGCCGGTGCTGATCGGGCGCGCCAACGACTCGACGCTCGTTCTCGAGGACGATTACGCCAGCACCCGGCACGCGCGCATCAGCCTGCAGGACGGCCGGTGGATCGTCGAGGACCTCGGCTCGACGAACGGCACCTATCTGGGCCAGCGCAAGGTCGAGTCGCCGGTCCCGATGGACCCCGGCGTGCCGTTGCGCATCGGGCAGACAGTGCTGGAACTGCGGTGAGCGCGGACACGCTGACCGATGCAGGCGTTGCGCCGCGAGTGCGGACGGTCGGCTGATGGCTCTCTACCTGCGCTATGCCGTGCGCTCGGATCTCGGCCTCGTCCGCAACAACAACGAGGACTCCGTCTACGCCGGTCCGCGGCTGCTCGCCATCGCCGACGGCATGGGCGGCCACGCTGCCGGCGAAGTCGCCAGCAAGATCGTCATCGGCACGCTCGAGCAGCTCGACGAGGACCGCCGCATCGATGACATGATGCGCACGCTGCGCGAGTCGGTCGCGGACGCGAACCAGCGCATCAGCGAGGCCATCGAGGCGCGCCAGGAGCTCGAGGGCATGGGCACGACGCTCACCGCTCTGCGTTTCACCGGCTCCAAGGTCGGCCTCGTGCACGTCGGCGACTCACGCGCCTACCTGCTGCGCGGTGATCAGCTCGCGCAGATCACCCACGACGACACCTACGTCCAGTACCTCGTCGACTCCGGGAAGCTGACCCCGGACGAGGCGAAGGACCATCCGCGCAAGTCGGTGATCCTTCGGGCCCTGCTCGGCACGGAGGTGGAACCGGACGTCGCCATCCGCGAGGCGCGCGCGGGTGACCGGTACCTGCTGTGCTCGGACGGCCTGTCCGACGTCGTGTCCACCGAGACGATCCTGGACACGCTCGGCATCGAGGACACCCAGGAGTGTGCCGACCGGCTCGTCGAACTCGCCCTGCGCGGCGGCGGCCCGGACAACGTGACCGTGATCGTCGCCGACGTGATCAACGCGAAGGTCGGCGACACCGTCGACGACGTCCCGGTCATCGCCGGCGCGTTCGTCGATCCGGCGGCCGCCGACGTGCCGTCCGCGGACAGCAGCGCCGCCGAGCGTGCGGCCGCGATGTCGCGGCCGGCCCAGTCGCAGCCGGCCAGGGAGAACGAGGACGTCGAGCCCCGGCGCAAGCGGTCCTGGAAGCCGTGGCTTATCGTTGCCGCCGCCCTCGTGCTGATCGCGGCAGCGCTCGCCGGTACGTATGCGTGGACGCAGACCCAGTACTTCGTCGGGCGTGCGGGCTCCGACGTCGCGGTCTACCGCGGCGTGCCCACTGATCTGGGTCCGTTGAAGTTCTTCAACGTGCACCAGGTGACGGATTTGCGCATGCGCGACCTGAACTCCTCCGCCCGAGGGCAGGTGCGCGACGGGATCACCGCCGGCTCGGAGAAGGAGGCCGACAGCATCGTCGGCAACCTGCGCAAGCAGAAGCTGCCGCCGTGCGGCTCCGCCACCAGCGCCGCGAGCCCCACGACCACGCCGAGCTCGGGCACGTCCGGCGCGGTGACTCCCGCCGTGCGGCCGAGCACGCCGTCGTCCGGCAAGCCCTCGGACGCGGTGCCGTCGAGCCTGCCGGTGGCCGGGACGGCGAAGGTGAGCGTGCCGAAGGCGAGCACGTCGGGACTCGGCACCGCGGTGACTCCGGCACACGGCACACCGGCCGTGCGGACGACCGGGCCCAAGCCCGCGGCGAACGCGTCGTCGCCGGCCACCACCACGGCGCCGGCCACCACCGCCGACCCGGCCCCGACGTCCAGCGCCCGAACCAAGCACTGCTCGGGCACGCCATGAGCACCTTGACCCCCAGCGCGCTGCGCGTGCCGACGCGGCGCAACACCGAGCTCGTACTACTCGTGTTCGCGGTGCTGATCGTCGTGGCTGCCGAGGCCGCGGTCGAGGCGGCGCGCGACGGGCACTTGTCCAGCCGGCTGCTGACCTACGCCGCCGTGCCCATCGGTGCCGGCGTCGTCACGCACCTCGTCATCCGCAAGCTCGCGCCCTATGCCGACCCGCTGATGCTGCCCATCGTCGTCCTGCTCAACGGCCTGGGGCTGGTGATGATCCACCGGCTCGATCTCGGGCTGAAGCAGCAGGCCGTGGAGAACGGGTTGCCGTACGACGGTGCGCAGGCGCCCACGCAGGTGGTGTGGACTGCGCTCGGCGTCGTGCTGTTCCTGGTGTTGCTGCTCGTCGTACGCGATCACCGCGTGCTGCAGCGCTACGCGTACACGCTGGCGCTCGCCGGTGTCTTCCTGCTGGTGTTGCCCGCAGTGCTGCCGGCGCGCTTCAGCGAGGTGAACGGCGCGCGCATCTGGATCCGGGTTGCCGGCTTCTCGTTGCAACCCGGCGAGTTCGCGAAGGTGTTGCTCACGATCTTCGGTGCCGCGTATCTCGTCGAGAAGCGCGACGTGCTGGCGCTGGCCGGCAAGCGCATCGCCGGTATCGACTTCCCGCGCGGCCGTGACTTCGGGCCGCTGCTCGCCGCCTGGGTGGTGTGCATCGCGGTGCTCGTACGCGGTCACGACCTCGGCACGTCCCTGCTGTTCTTCGGGTTGTTCGTCGTGCTGCTCTACGTCGCCACCGAGCGGGCCAGCTGGGTGATCGTCGGCGTGCTGCTGTTCGCCGGCGGCGCGTACCTGGCGTACCAGATCTTCGGCACCGTGCAGCTGCGCGTCGGCGTGTGGCTGCACACCTTCAGCCCCGCGTACCAACAGTCCGGCGCGAGCTACCAGCTGCAGCAGTCGCTGTTCGGGCTGGGCACCGGCGGCATCTTCGGAACCGGCCTCGGCGCGGGCCACCCGGAGCTCGTGCCGCTGCCGGCGACGGACTACATCATCTCGTCGTTCGGCGAGGAGATCGGCCTGGTCGGAGTCGCGGCGCTGCTGGTGCTGTACGGCGTGCTCGTGGCGCGCGGCTTCGCCGCCGGGTTGGCCGTGCGCGACGCCTTCGGGAAGTTGCTGGCGAGCGGTCTGGCGTTCCTGATCGCGCTGCAGCTGTTCGTCGTCATCGCCGGTGTGACCCGGCTGCTGCCGGAGACCGGCCTGACCACACCGTTCCTGTCCTACGGCGGTTCGTCGTTGCTCGGCAGCTGGGCGGTGCTCGCCCTGCTCGTTCGCGTGTCCGACGCGGCACGACGCCCGACGACCTCGCCACCGGCCAAGGACACCCGGGACGTGACCTCGACCAGCGTCCAGGCGGCGGTGTCATGAACCGGCCGATCCGCAAGGTAACGATCGCGTTCGCGGTGCTCTTCGTCGCGTTGTTCGTCAACCTCAACGTCGTGCAGGTCGTCAAAGGCAGCGACTACCGCAACAACGCGAACAACCGCCGGGTGCTGCTCAACGAGTACGCGAGCCCGCGCGGGCAGATCGTCGTGCAAGGCACGAACATCGCGGAGTCGGTCAAGACGTCCGACGAGTTGCGGTACCTGCGCAAGTACCCCGCAGGTCCCGTGTATGCGCCGGCCACCGGCTTCTACTCGTTCATCTACGGCTCGAGCGGCATCGAAGGCGCGCAGAACGGCCTGCTCTCCGGAGACGACTCGCGGCTGTTCACCAACCGGCTGTCGGCGCTGCTCACGGGCCGCAACCCGACCGGCGGCAGCGTCGACCTGACGCTCAACCGGAACGCACAGAATGCCGCCTACCAGGCGATGCGCACGAAGAACGGGCAGTTCAAGCGCGGTGCCGTCGTCGCGCTCGACCCGCGCAACGGCAAGATCCTCGCCCTGGTGTCGACACCGTCGTATGACCCGAACGCGCTCGCAAGTCATGACTCGAACGCGATCGTCAACGCCTACCAGTGCTACTCGGGACTTAGCCAGGGCAAGAGCGTGGCTGCGCAGATCGCAGCCCGCAAGAAGGACTGCAAGGACGTGCCCAACGACCCGACCGCTGTGTTCGCGAAGTATCCGGACGATCCCGGGCCGATGTTCGACCGTGCGCTGAGCGGCACCTACCCGCCGGGATCGATCTTCAAGATCATCGACTCCGCCGCCGCGATCAACACCGACCTCGCGAGCAAGCGCAGCGCAGCCAAGTACACCTCGGCAACGTCGATCCCGGCGCCGAACTACTACTGGCCGCTGGACGAGACGCGCACCAGCAGGTGCCCGAGCAACCTGTCCGGCGCGTGCATCGAGAACTTCGAGGGCGAGGCCTGCCAGAACGGGCGCACCGCGACGCTGCTCTACGCCTTCGCGAAATCGTGCAACACCGCGTTCGCGAAGCTGGCCGTCGACGCCCTCGGCGCCCGCGCGCTCGCTGCCCAGGCGCGCAAGTTCGGCCTGGACACGGCACCGCACGGGACCCCGTTGCCCGTCGCTACCTCGACGATCGGCTCGCTACGCGAGCTGTCGACGGACAACGCCGCGCTCGCGCAGACGGCGTTCGGGCAGCGCAACGCCCGCGTCACCCCACTGCAGGCTGCCGAGCTGGCCTCGGCGGTAGCCAACAACGGCTTGCTGATGCGCCCCTACCTGATCGACAACGAGAAGCGACCGAACCTGTCGACGCTGAGCACGACGCAGTCACAGCAGCAGAGCCAGGTGATCGACACCGACCTCGACCCGGAGATCGTCAAACTGATGGAGGGCGTGGTGTCGAGTCCGGAGGGCACGGGGCACCCGGCGCAGGTCACCCGGTTCGGCAGTCAGGTCGTCGTGGGTGGCAAGACCGGTACCGCGGACGTCGGCGCCACGAGTGCGAGCAAGATTCCGCCGGACGCCTGGTTCACCGGCTTCGCGATGGTCAAGGGCGTACCGCGCATCGCGGTCGCGGTGCTCGTCGAGAACGGCGGCGTCGCGGGCAACGAGGCGACCGGCGGCCTGGCGGCCGGCCCGATCGCCAAGAAAGTGATGACCGAATATCTGACCGACATCGGGGTGCACCGATGATCTGTGCAGACAGCAACCGGATTGAGGAACGAGGATGACCCAGCCGAGAGTGATCGGCGACCGATACGAGCTCGGCGAGCTCATCGGCTACGGCGGGATGGCCGAGGTACACCGCGGCCGCGACCTGCGGCTCAGCCGCGATGTCGCTATCAAGGTGCTGCGCGCCGACCTCGCGCGGGACCCGAGCTTCCTGACGCGCTTTCGCCGCGAGGCACACTCGTCGGCCGGGCTGAACCACCCGTCGATCGTCGCCGTCTACGACACCGGCGAGGACTTCGCGCCGGACGGCACCGCCCTGCCGTTCATCGTCATGGAGTACGTCGAGGGCCGCACGCTGCGCGACATCCTGCGCACCGAGGAGCGGCTGCCGGCGCGGCGGGCGATGGAGATCGCCGCGGACATCTGTGCGGCGTTGGACTTCAGCCACCGCAACGGCATCGTGCACCGCGACATCAAGCCGGCCAATGTGATGATCACGCCGCAGGGCGCGGTGAAGGTCATGGACTTCGGTATCGCCCGCGCCGTCGCCGACACGTCCTCGACGGTCACCCAGACGGCCAACGTCATCGGCACGGCGCAGTACCTGTCGCCGGAGCAGGCACGCGGCGAGACCGTCGATGCGCGTTCCGACGTGTACTCCACCGGCTGCCTGCTCTACGAACTCGTCACCGGCGTGCCGCCGTTCCAAGGTGATTCACCCGTCGCCGTCGCCTACCAGCACGTGCGCGAGAACCCGGTGATGCCGTCGGCGCGCGTCGCGGACATCCCGCGCCCGCTCGACTCGATCGTGATGAAGGCGCTCGCCAAGAACCAGATGAACCGTTACCAGAGCGCCGGCGACATGCGCTCGGATCTGCAGCGCGCACTCGCCGACCGGCCGGTGATCGCCGAAGCGGTCATGACCGACGCCGAGCGCACGCAGTTCATCGCGCGCACGCCACCGCCGGTCATGCCGCTGCGTCGCGACTACGAGCCGGAGGAGGCGAGTTCGCGCCGGGCCGCGCTGATCTGGGCCGCGGTGGTGGCGGCGCTGCTGATCGTCATCGCGCTGGGCGCGTACGCGATCGTGCACTTCGGCAGCGACGACAAGCCCAAGCAGGTCGCGGTGCCCGGGGTGGTCGGGCAACTGCCGACGGACGCCGACCGCGAGCTCAAGCAGTCCGGCTTCACGCCGAAGAACGGCGGCACGACCGGCGGACGCTGCGACGGCGGGCAGTCCATCGCCGCCGGTCGGGTCTGCACGGTCCGGCCCGCTTCGGGCGACAACGCCAAGAAGGGTGCGACGGTCACCTACCTGACGTACAAGACGCCGACGGTCCAGGTGCCCTATGTCGTCCAGTTGTCCAGTAACGCCGCCTGCAATTCCGTCATGAAGGTCGGGCTGAAGTGCACCGTCCAGCAGGTGGACAGCATGGCTCCGGTTGGCAGCGTGGTCTCGCAGAGCCCGGCGCAGACGCAGGTGGTCGCCCCCGGCAGCACGGTGACCCTGCAGGTGTCCAACGGCGAGAGCAAGCTGCCGGACGTCACCGGCCAGGACTACGACGACGCGGTCAAGACGCTGAACAAGGCGGGTTACACCGACATCGAGAAGCACACGAAGACCACGTCGGACAAGACCAAGGACAACCAGGTCTACAGCGAGAAGCCGACGGCGGGGAACAGCTACAAGCCGGACACCACGATCAAGCTCTACGTCTACAACTACGTGAAGCCCGCCCCGACGTGCACCACGCCGCCACCCACGCCGACGACCTCGCCGCCGACGACGCCGGCCAGCACTCCGGCGCCGAGCACGTCGAGTTCCGGGTTGCCGGCCTGCACATCCAGTTCGCACTGACCTCGGCAGGTCAGCCGGTTCCGTCGAGGGCGGGGAGCACGAGTTCGGCGCGCAGTCCGGGCTCGCCGTCGGCCCGGCCGGACAGTTGCACCCGGCCGCCGTGGTTGCGTGCGATGTCGCGCACGATCGGCAGGCCGAGTCCGGTACCGCCGGTGTCGCGCGAACGTGATTCCTGCACGCGGTAGAAGCGGTCGAAGACGCGTAGGCGCTCGGCCTCCGGGATCCCGGGCCCGTCGTCCTCGACCACCAGCCGGGCGGCTGGCCGACCGTCGTCGCGCGTGGTGCTCAGGTCGACCGTGATCAGGCTCGTTGCGTAGCGCAGCGCGTTGTTGACCAGGTTGATCACAACGCGGCGCAGTGCCTCGGCGTCGCCGCTGACCTCGACCGGCTGCGTACGGGCGCGCACGGGTACGCGGGCGCTGGCGTACCCCTCGACCAGCGTCGTGACCAACTCGTCCAAGCGCACCGGCTCGCGGCGGGACTGGCCTGCGGACTCGTCGAGCCGGGCCAGGGTGAGCAGGTCCTCGACGAGCCGGTCGAGGCGGTCGACGTCGACCAGCACGTCGTCGATCACCTCGGACCAGTCGGTGTCCGGGCCGAGCCGCTGACTGACCTCGAGTTGCACCCGCAGCGATGCCAGGGGCGAGCGCAGCTCGTGCGCGGCGTCGCCGACGAAGGTCCGCTGCCTGCTGGTCGCCGAGTCGATGCGGTCGAGCATCGCGTTCAACGTCGCGGCCAGTCGCGCGATCTCGTCGTCGGCGCGGCGCACCGGCAGGCGCTGCCGCGGCAGCCCGGCGGCGGTGATGGCCGCGGCGCGCCGGCGCATCCCCGCGACGGGACGCAGCGTCAGCGCGACGATGCCGTAGGTGCCCATGGCCATCAGCAGCACGGCGATCGGGCTGCCGACCAGTGCGGCGCGGGTCAGCACCCGCTGGCTGTCCTCGACGCGGGTCACGTCATTGGCCACCAGCACCGTCCGCGGGCCGACCACCTGGCCGAGCACGCGCAACTTGCTGTCCGACGTCGGACCGTCGACCTCGATCCGGGCGCCGCCGCGGACCTCGCGCAGTTGCGCGGAGTTGAGCAGGGACACCGCGCCGACGCCGGCCGACGCGGACAGCAGGTTGTCCTGGGCATCGACGATCTGGACGCCGAAGACCGGCATCGGCGGCACGATGACCGAGGGCGGCCGCCCGCCGCGCGCCTGCGGCGCCACCGACCTGGCCGCCTTGACCGCGCTCTGGTCGAGCACCCGGGTCAGCGCGTAACCCTGCAGCACAATGAGCAATACGGCGCCGGTGATGACGGCGAAGGAGAACAGCGCGGTGGCGAGCAGGGTGAGCCGCGCGCGCAGCGACTGCCGAGCCCACCACTGGCGGGGCCAGCGCGTCAGCCGCGCGACCACCGGGCGCAGCCGCGCCCAGCGCGCCCCCTGACCCTGTGCCCGCAGTGGCACCGACGGCCGGCGGTTCAGGCGCCCGGGCTGAGCCGGTAACCGGCGCCGCGGACGGTCTGCAACGTCTGCCGGCTGAACGGCACGTCGATCTTGCGGCGCAGGTAGCCGACGTACACCTCGACGACGTTGGCGTCGCCGTCGTAGTTGGCGTCCCACACGTGGTGCAGGATGTCGGCCTTGCTCACCGCATCGCCCGCACGACGCATGAGGAACTCCAGCAGCGAGAACTCACGCGGCGTCAGGTCGATGCCCGTCTCGCCGCGGTGCACGGTGTGCGCCGCCGGGTCGAGCACCAGGTCGTCCACCGACAACGACGCGGGCCGCGGCGTCACCCCGCGGCGCAGCAATGCCCGGATGCGCGCCAGCAGCACGACGAACGAGAACGGCTTCGTCAGGTAGTCGTCGGCGCCGAGGTCCAGGGCGTCCGCTTCGTCGTACTCGCCGTCCTTCGCCGTCAGCATCAGGATCGGCACCCAGTTCTCGGCGGCGCGCAGCCGCTCGATGATCCGGTAGCCGGACAGCTCCGGCAGCATGATGTCGAGGATGACGGCGTCGTAGGTCGTCTCCTGCGCGAAGTGCAGGCCGTCCGGTCCGGTGTGCGCGAGATCGACGGTGAAGCCCTCCGCGCTCAGTCCGCGCTGCAGCGCCGACGCCAAGCGGATCTCGTCCTCGACGATCAGCAACCGCACGGTGGTCTCCTTCGCATTCGACGGCCGGCGATGCCAGCCTGCCAGCAATCCTCGCGCACCGGCAGTCGGCCCGCCCTCGCGGACGCGAGCGGGCGCTGAATACCTCAGCCATGTCACAGTGCCACTTGCCCATCCTTGGTTCAGTGAACGCACGGGGATTCGTCAAGCGTCACCGCGCGTTGCGTTGGGTGGCGCCGATCGGCATCGCCGGTGCGGCGGCGCTCACGGCCAGCGGCGTTCTCACCGCACATGCCGCACCCACACGGTTGCCGCGCACCACTCCCACGTCATTGCTCGCGCAGGTGCAGAGCACGCACATGACCGGCTTCACCGGCACCGTGGTGTCGCACCTGTCGCTCGGCCTGCCGCAGCTGCCCGACCTCGGCACGACGGGTGACGGCACGTCGCTGCCCTCGCTGCTGACCGGCTCGCACACGATGCAGGTCTGGTACGGCGGCATCACGAAGCAGCGCATCGCCCTGCTCGGCACCACCGACGAGAACGACCTCTTCCGCGACGGCCGCCAGCTGTGGGAATGGGACAGCGCCAACCGCTCAGCCGTGCACACCGTGCTGCCCAATGCCGCGCAGTCGGCGCCGAGCGCCGCGCCGACCTCCGCCGCCGCGTCGCTCACCCCCGAGCAGCTCGCGAAGCGCTTGCTCGACAAGATGGATCCGACGACCAAGGTCCAGGTCAAGGGGCACGGCAGCGTCGCCGACCGGTCGACGTACGAGGTGGTGCTCACCCCCCGTTCGCGCACCCGTATCGGGTCGGTCCACATCGCGATCGACGGACAGACGAAAATGCCGCTCGCGGTCCGCGTCTACGCACGCGGAGCGTCGCATCCGGCCATCGACGTCGGGTTCACCAGCATCAGCTACGGCACGCCGTCGCAGCGCAACTTCGCGTTCCGGCCGCCACCGGGTGCCCATGTCCGCACCGTCCACCACCATTCGCCGCACCACGGGACGTCCACCGGCGGACACAGCACGTCGCGTTCGGCCACCCGGCCGAGTGACGTGCACGTGCTCGGCTCCGGCTGGGCACGCGTGCTGACCGCACGAGTGCCGCAGACGTGGGTGCACAACGCCGACCGCAGCCCGGTGCTGCAGGCCCTTACGCCGGTCAACGGCACGTGGGGCACCGGCCGGCTGCTGGACTCCAGCCTGGTCACCGTGCTGATCACGAACGACGGTCGGGTGTTCACCGGCGCCGTCGACCCGAGCGTTCTCTACGCCGCAGCCGGCACCAAGTAGCGAGCACGCGCGTGCCCGGCCGGCCCGCGGCGATCTCGTCCACCGGACTCACCAAACGCTTCGGCACGGTCAACGCCGTCGACGGCATCGACCTGCACGTCCCCCAGGGCTCGGTCTACGGCTTCCTCGGCCCCAACGGTTCAGGCAAGACGACGACGATCCGGATGCTGCTCGGCCTGGTCTTCCCGACCGACGGCACGCATACGGTGCTCGGCTCGGACAGGCCGGCCGAACTGACCCGGGTGGGCGCGCTCGTCGAGGGGCCGGCGTTTCACCCGTACCTGTCCGGGCGGGCGAACCTCGTCCGCCTGGACGCCGCCGACCGCACTGCCGACGCCCGCACGATGCGCACCCGGGTCGAGCAGGCCCTGGACCGCGTCGGGCTGCTGGCCGCCGCGGGCAAGCGCTACCGCAACTACTCGCTCGGCATGCGCCAGCGGCTCGGGATCGCGGCGACGTTGCTGCGCCCGCGTGATCTGCTGGTGCTCGACGAACCGACTAACGGGCTGGACCCACAGGGCACCCGCGAGGTGCGTTCGCTGGTCAGCGAGCTCGCCCGCGACGGCGTCACGATCTTCGTGTCGTCGCACCTGCTCAGCGAGATCGAGCAGCTGTGCACCGACGTCGGCGTGATGAGCGTCGGGCGGCTCGTGTGGCAGGGCGCGCTGACCGATCTGCGGGCGCAGCAACAGCCGCAGGTGCGCGTCGAGACGCCGGACGCCGACGCGGCCTGCCGATTGCTGCGCGAACTCGGGCTCACCGACGTGCGCATGTTCGGCGACGGCGCGCAGGCGCTGATCGGTACCGTCGCCCCGGAGGCGGTGGCCGCTGCCCTGGTCCGTGCCGGCGTCGCGCTGCGTGGTCTGCGGGTCGAGCGCGCGAGCCTCGAGGAGCAGTTCGTCGGGCTGACCGGTGAGGGCTTCGATGTCTCCGGCTAGGTTCCTGCGATCGGAGCTGAGGCTGGTGTTCCGCCGCCGCCGCAACATCGTGCTGCTGGCGATCCTGGCCGTGGTGCCCATCCTGATCAGCGTGGCGGTGCGCGCCAGCCAGCACGGCGGGCAGGGCGGCAACGGCATCCTGTCCGGGGTCAGCGGCAACGGGCTGTTCGCCGCCCTCGCCGCACTGCTCGTGTCCGGTCCGGTGTTCCTGCCGCTCGTCACGGCCGTGGTCGCCGGCGACTCGGTGGCCGGCGAAGCCAGCAGCGGGACCCTGCGCTACCTGCTCGCCGTGCCCGTCGCGCGTACCCGGCTGCTCGCGGTCAAGTTCTCGGCCATCCTCGCCTGGCTCGCGGCGTGCGTGCTCGTCGTCGCGGTGTTCGGGGTCTTGTCCGGCCTGGTCCTGTTCCCGAACGGGCAGCTGACCCTGTTGTCCGGGACGACGGTGTCCTACGGCGAGGGCATGCTGCGGCTGCTCGGCGTGTGCGGTTACGTCGTCGTGTCGCTGCTGACCGTCGGCGCGATCGGACTGTTCGTCTCGACCATGACCGAGGTGCCGGTCGCCGCGATGGCGGCGACGCTGACGCTGACCGTGATCAGCGAGGTCGCCGACGCGGTGCCGCAGCTGTCCGGCGTGCACCGCTGGCTGCCGAGCCACTACTGGTTGCGGTGGGTCGATCTGCTGCGCGCCCCGGTATCCCTGGACGGCATCGTCGGCGGCCTGCTGGCGAGCGTGGCCTACATCGCGTTCTTCGTCGCGCTGGCCTGGGCGCGCTTCGGCGGCAAGGACGTCACCGCGTAGAGCGCTACTGCAGGTAGGACTCGACGTCGTCGACCTTGCGCTCCGCCGCGCCGTCGGGGTTCTCGTCGAACTCCTCGCGGGCGCGGCGTTGGCGCAGCAGGTCCCAGGTCTGGTCCAGCTCGCGCTCGATCGACTCGAGCCGCTGGCGGTCCTGCGAGGACACCGTGTGCTGCGCAGCGCGCAGCGTCTTCTCCTCCGCGACGAGCTCGTGGATGTGGTCGAGCAGCGATTTGTCGTTCATGGCGTCTCCTCGGGTTTTGCGGCGGGTGGTCGTCGGGTTACAGCGAGGCGCGCCAGTCGAGCCAGCGGCGCGCCTTGCCGAGGTCGTAGTCGGGGCCACCCACGCCGATGGTGAACAGCCGCGCCCCCGCTTCGAGCAGCGGCGGTCCGACCTCGGCCGGGTCGCCGTCGGGCGTGCCGACGGAGCGTTCGATCTCGTTCGGGTCGCGGCCGGCATCCGCGCAGTGCGCGGCCAGGATGTCGGACTTGCGGCGGAAGGTGTCGAGGTCGCTGAACGAGTGCCAGATGTCGGCGTGCCGGGCCACCATCCGCAGCGTCTTCTTCTCGCCACCGCCGCCGATGAGCACCGGGATCTTGCGGGTCGGCGGCGGGTTGAGCTTGTCCCAGCGCGACTCGATCCGCGGCAGGTCCTCGGCGAGCTGGTCGAGCCGGCTACCGGCCGTGCCGAACTCGTAGCCGTACTCGTCGTAGTCCTTCTCGAACCAACCCGAGCCGATGCCCAGGATCAGCCGGCCGCCACTCATGTGGTCGACGGTGCGGGCCATGTCCGCGACGAGCTCGGGGTTGCGGTAGCTGTTGCACGTCACCAGCGCGCCGATCTCGACCCGCGACGTCTGCTCGGCCCAGGCGCCCAGCATCGTCCAGCACTCGAAGTGCTTGCCGTCCGGGTCCCCGTAGAGCGGGAAGAAGTGGTCCCAGTTGAAGATGATGTCGACGCCCAGGTCCTCGAGCTCGCCGACCGCTGCCCGGATCGCGGCGTAGTCGGCCTGCTGCGGCTGGACCTGAACCCCGATGCGGATCGCGTTGTCGCTCACCTGCGCGACGTTACGCGCGCGACTTTCCGGTGTCGCTGCGTGTCAGTAATATCGGCGAGTGACTTCGCCGGGGGGTTCAGCCGCGCCGGCAGCCTCCGAGATCGCCGCGAATCCCCAACGCGCCGGGGCCACCGACGGCGACGGCGGGCTGAGTTCGGTGCTGCTGCCCACCGTGGTGCACGAGGCGTCGACCGGCATCCTCGTGGTCGACCTGAACGACCGCACCGTCGTCTTCGCCAACGACGTCGCGCGCGAACTGGCCCCCGACGCACAGTTGCCGATGTCTGTCGACGACTGGTCGGCGACCGCAGGCTTGGCCGACATCACGGGCAACGACCTGGCCGAAGGCCCGGCGAGCGCCGAATCCCGCGGCGGCGGGGTCGAATCGCTGCTGCGCATCGCACAGGGCGAGCCGGTCACCGGCGAGGCCGTCACCGCGCGCCGGTCGACCGCCGCCACCGATGCCCGCGAGACGCTCTGGGTGCTCGGCCTGCCGCTGTCCGGCGCGAGCGAACCGATGTCCTCGTTCGCGCTCGTCGTCTTCCTGCCGGCGCGCAACGCGCAGATGATCGCCGGTGCGCAGGAATCGGCGGTCAACCTGCGCGACCGCGCGGTGCTCGCCACCCGCATGTCGTTCACCATCACCGACCCGCACCAGCCCGACGACCCGCTCGTCTGGGTCAACCCGGCGTTCACCGCGACCACCGGTTACGAGTTCGGCGAGGCAGTCGGGCGCAACTGCCGCTTCCTGCAGGGCCCGGACACCGACCGGGAGATCGTCGCCGAGATCCGTGCCAGCCTGCAGGCCAAGCGCCCGCTGACCACGACGTTCCTCAACTACCGCAAGGACGGCACGACCTTCTGGAACGAGTTGTCCATCTCGCCGGTGCGTGACCGGACGGGCGAGGTCACGCACTTCGTCGGCGTGCAGGCCGATGTCACCGCGCGGGTCGAGGCGCAGCAGGCGCGCAACGACGCGCTGTCGCAGGTCGCGCAGGCAGCCGACCGGCTGGCGATGCTGGCCGACTTCACCTCCCGCATGGCGCTCAGTCAGCAGCCGCACCAGGTGGTCTCGCTGCTCACCGACGTGTTGGTGCCGCGGGTCGGGACGTGGTGCGTCGTCTACACCTACGACGAGTTCGGCCACCTGGTGCGCCCGCGGATCGTGCACGAGCGGGCGGACACCGACCCGGCGGTTACTGAGCGGGTCACGCGGCTGGGGGAGCTGTTGCCCGGCCAGCTCAGCGAGTTCAGCCCGCTCTGGCAGGTACTGCACGGCGAGCAGCGCCAGGTGCTGGTCAACGATCTCTCCGGTGCGCTCGCCGCCGATCCGGGCGCCCTCAGCGCCGAGGTCGCCGCGTTGGTGCACGAGATCGGCGCGCGCAGTTTGGTGATCGTGCCGCTGACCGCACGTGGCGGCACGCTGGGCGCCGTCGCGCTCGTCACCGACGATGCGGGGCCGGAGCTCGGTGACGACGAGCTGACCCTGGTGCGCGACATCGGGGTGCGCGCCGGGTTGATGCTGGAGAACACCCAGCTGTACGCGCGCGAACGCGCCACGACCGCCTCGTTGCAGCGCAGCCTGTTGCCGCTGGTGCCCGACATCGACGGCCTCCAGATCGCGGCCACCTATGTGCCCGCGGCCGACGAAGCGGCCGTGGGCGGCGACTGGTACGACGTGTTCTCGCTGCGCGACGGCGGTGTCGGCGTCGTCGTCGGCGACGTGATGGGCCACAACTACGACTCCGCCGCACGGATGGGCAAGCTCAGCACCATCGTGCGCTCTTACGGCTGGCCGGGCGCCGAGCCGCACGACACGCTGACCGCCGTCGACCAGCTGATCGAGGGCAGCGGCATCGACGTGCTGGCCACCTGCATGTACGCGACGCTCAAGCTGCACGAGGGCGGCGCGACGCTGTGCTATTCCAGCGCCGGGCACCCGCCGGCGATCGTCCGGCACCCGGACGGCTCGGCCCGTGCCCTGGAGGAGGGCCGCGGCCCGATGCTCGGCGTGTCCGGCCTGCTGCGCTCGGACTCGTTGCGCCCGCCGGACGAGTGCCTCGAGCTCGGCGCCGGCAGCACGTTGATCTTCTTCACCGACGGCCTTGTCGACTCGTTCGCGCCGGAACCGGACATGGACGCCGGGCTGGACGAGCTGTGCCGCCTCGCCACCGAACTACCTGCCGACGCGACGCCGCGCACGATCGTCGACACCCTGTCGGGGGCGGCAGCCGGCCACAAGGACGACCTCGCCGTGGTCGCCATCCGCATCCTGCCCTGACGCGGCACCCCGGGGTTACTCGCTGAGCACCCCGGGTTACTCGCTGAGCACGAGGTCGAGCGTGGCCGTGCCGCCGTCGCCGACGCGGACCGGTACACCCCAGTCCTGGCGGGCCAAGTAGCACGCCGAGTCGTCACAGGACGCGGCCCGCGCCGTCACGTGCAGCGTCCCGGCACCCGGTGCGAGGTCCAGCTCCCGGGTCAGCTCGGCACCGTCCCCGCCCCCGGAGCGCAGCAGCTGCGGCGGCGAGGCCGACACGCTCAGCGCCGTCGCCGGTCCGTACCGGTCGTCGAGCGTGCGTCCCGGCGCCGGCTCGAAAACGATGCGCAGCGCAACGGCGCCGGCCGCGATCTCGGTGACCGGCCGCACGGAGCGCTCGGCGGCGCCGTCGACGACGGCTGCGTCGGCGTACACGTCGAGCGGGGTGAGCCGGTGCGCCGCCGACTCGACGACGTATGCGGTGCCGTCGACGAGCGCGACGCCGGACGGCTCGGCGAGCCCGCTCGCGAGCGTGGTGAGTGTGCCGCCGGCGAGCCTGCGAACCGCGCCGTTGTACGTGTCGGCGACGGCGAGCGACCCGTCGTCGAGCAGCGTGACACCGAGCGGGTGCTGCAGACGCGCCTGCGCTGCCGGTCCGTCGACGTGGCCGAAGTCGAACAGTCCCTCGCCGACGGCGGTGTGCACCTGCCCGGCGGTGTCGAGGAAACGGACGGCAGAGGATTCGGCGTCGACGAACCAGACGCGCTGGCCGTCCACGGCCAGGCCGGACGGCTGCGCCAGCCACGCGTCGAGCGCGTCGCCGTCGCGCAGGCCCTCGACCGTGGTGCCGGCCAGGATGGCCACAGCCTCATCGGTCGGGTCGACGGACAGCAGCAGGTGCACGCCGGCCGCGGCGACGACCACTCGGCCGAGCGCCGGCCACCAGGCGACGTCCCACGGCGACGGTACCGGCGGGACGGCGCCGGTCACCGTCTCCAGGGCGGCTAATGCCGCGGCGAGGTCGATGCGCTTCACGACCGCGCCGTCGGCCAGCCGAACCCCGAACAGGGCGTGTGCGGCGGTGTCGGCGACGAGCACGTCGTAGTCGACGAGCCCGGCGGGCAGCAGCGTGAGCCCGTTCGGCTCGGTGAACGGTGCGCCGCGACCGGACGTGCCGAGGCGACGCAGCACGGTGTGCCCGTCGGCGGCCAGCTCGACCAGCTGATGGTGACCTGCGTCGGCGACGAGCAGCGAGTCGGCAACGCGGCCGGTGCGAGCGGCGGGCAGCGCGATTGCCTTGGCCGGGAAACGCAGATCGTCGGCGGCCGCGGTGTCGGTCGGCGCAACGTCTGCGAACGTTCCGCGGCGCAGCGTGCCGCGTCGCTCGTGCTCGGTGACCAACTCGTCGAGCACCGCGGTGAGGCCGCTGACCTGTCCCTCACCCGCCGCCTGCGCGACGACATAGCCCTCGGGATCGATGAGGACGAGGGTCGGCCAGGCGCGCACGGCGTACTGCTGCCACAGCCGCATGTCCGGGTCGTTGCGCACCGGGTGCGCGATCTCGTTGCGGGCCACGGCGTCGGCGACGACGCGCAGCTCGCGCTCGTGCGGGAACTTGGGTGAATGCACGCCGACGACGGTCAGGACGTCGGCGTGCGAGGCCTCGAGCCCGCGCAGTTCGTCGATTACGTGCAGGCAGTTGCCGCAGCACGAACTCCAGAAGTCGACCAGCACGAATCGGCCGCGCAGATCGCGCAGGCTCAGTGCGCGCGTGGTGTTGAGCCACTCGCCCCCGGCGAGTTCCGGGGCCCGGACTCGGGCGCTACGGCCGGTCGTGCTCACGGATGGTGCAAGCCGCGCCGCCGGGTGGTTGTTCCTGCGCGGTGGCGCAGACCGAAGGGCGCGGCTTGCGGTTCGGGCCGCAGGGGAATCGGCCCGACGTCGGGGTGCTCAGATCAGCTTGACGTTCGAGCGCGCCGCAGCGGCCCCGAGCTCCTGCTGCATGGTCGGCGACGCGTCGCGCATGGCCCGCTCGAACGCGCGCAGGTCGCGGCGGTGGCGGATCTTGATGGTGATGGCGTGCATTTCGGCTCCTCGCAAGTGTTTCGTAAAGAATTCTACCTGCTCAACCGAACGAATTGCGGGTTTGTTCCGTGATCCACCTAACTTATCGGTCCTGCGGTGGCGGCAGCTGTGCGAGCCAGGCCCGGGTCTCGCGCACAAGAGCAGGACACGGCTACACGTGCAAGCAGCTGCGTGCGCGCACGCTCCACCCGCGCGGCGCAACTCGCCTAGAGCAGCGCCATCCCGGGATCGCCGAGCACCGCAGCCACCGCGGCGAGGAAGCGCGAGCCCTGTTCACCGTCGACGAGGCGGTGGTCGAACGAGACGGCAAGCTGGGTCACCCAGCGCGCTTCGAGGCGCTCGTCCGCGCCGCTGCCGATGACCCACGGCATGCGGCGCACCGCACCGAACGCAAGGATGCCGGCCTCGCCGGGGTTCAGGATCGGCGTGCCGGTGTCGACGCCGAACACCCCGACATTGGTGATGGTGAACGTGCCGCCGGACATGTCGGCCGGCGCCGTGCGGCCCGCGCGGGCAGTGCCGGTGAGCGCGTTGATCGCCTGCGCGAGCTCGAGCAGCGACAGCTGGTCGGCGTCCTTGATGTTCGGCACGATCAGCCCGCGGTCGGTGGCCGCGGCGATGCCCAGGTTGACGTAGTGCTTGACGACGATCTCGGCGGAGCCGTCGGCGGAGTCCACCCAGCTCGCGTTGATCTCCGGCACCTGCTTGGCGGCGAGCAGCACCGCCTTGGCGACGAACAGCAGCGGCGACACCTTCACGTCGCGGAACTCGCGGCGCGCGGCGACGCGGTCGCGCAGGTCCATCGTCGCGGTGACGTCGAGCGTGATGAACTCGGTGACGTGCGGCGCGGTGAACGCGGAACCGACCATCGCGGCCGCGGTGTGCTTGCGCACGCCCTTGACCGGCAGTCGGGTCTCGCGATCGCCCGGCGCGGCGCGATGTATCGGCAGCGGCGTCACCGATGCGCCCGTGCCGGACTGCTGCGACGCAGCCTCGACGTCGGCGCGGGTGATGGTGCCGTGCGGTCCGCTGGGCGCGACGTCGGCCAGCGACACCCCCAGCGTCTTGGCCAGCTTGCGTACCGGCGGCTTGGCGAGCACGCGGACCGCAGCGCCGTCCGACCCCGAGTCGGACACCGCCGACTCTTCGACCTGCGGCTCGGGTGCGGAATGCGCCGCGGCGCTCGGCGGCAGGTTGAACGACACCTGCGCGCCGGCGGCCGTGGCCTCAGGCAGGTGTCCGTGGCGTCGCCGGCGCCGGCCGCCACTCTCCGCGCGCGGGCCGTAGCCGACGAGCGTCATCTGCTGCTCGTCGTCCGCACCGGTCTTGGGGGCCGGTGCGTCGGTGACGCCGGGCTGCGCGGGAACGGTCGGGACGAGGTCCTCCGCGGCTCGGGCATCCTCCGGTGTGTTGACGTCGGAATCGGTTGCCGAGGCCGCACCGCCGACCTCGATCGAGATGATCGGCGTGCCGACCGGCACCGTCTCGCCCTCTGCCGCGTGCAGTCCGGTGACGACGCCGGCGAACGGCGACGGCAGCTCGACCGCGGCCTTGACGGTCTCGACCTCGGCGATCGTGTCGTTGACCTCGACGGTGTCGCCGACGGCGACCGTCCACTTGAGGATGTCGCCCTCGGTGAGGCCCTCGCCGAGGTCGGGGAGCTTGAACTGCTGGACGGCCATCAGTACTCCAAGGCGCGGTCGACGGCGTCCAGGACGCGGTCGAGGTTGGGCAGCCACTCGTGCTCGAGCCGACTCGGCGGGTACGGCGTGTCGTAGCCGGTCACCCGCAGCACGGGCGCCTCGAGCGAGTAGAACGCGTCTTCGGTGACCCGGGCCGCCAGTTCCGCGCCGACGCCGAAGCTGTGCGGCGCCTCGTGCACGACGATCAGCCGGCCGGTGCGCCGTACCGATTCGACGACGGTCGCGACGTCCAGCGGCGAGACGGTGCGCAGGTCGATGACCTCCAGCTCGATGCCGTCCTCGGCCGCCGCGGTGGCGCTGGCGAGCAGCGTCGACACGGTGGGTCCGTAGCCCGCGACGCTGACGTGCGTACCCGGCCGGACGATCTTGGCGCGGTAGAGCGGGTCGGCCGCGTCGGCGATCGGGCCTTTCGCCGCGTGGTACAGCCGCTTCGGTTCGACGAAGATCACCGGGTCGTCGTCGGCGATCGCGTCCTGGATCATCCAGTAGGCGTCCGAGGCGTTGGCGCAGGAGACGACCTTCAGCCCCGCGGTGTGCGCGAAGTACGTCTCGACCGACTCGCTGTGGTGCTCGACGGCGCCGATGCCGCCGCCGGACGGGATACGGATCGTGATCGGCATCTTGACCAGGCCGGCGGAGCGGTTGTGGAACTTGGCGACCTGGCTGACGATCTGGTCGAAGCCGGGGAAGACGAACCCGTCGAACTGGATCTCGCAGACCGGGCGGTAGCCGCGGATCGCCATGCCGACCGCGGTGCCGATGATGCCGGACTCGGCCAGTGGCGTGTCGATGACACGGTGCTCGCCGAAGTCCTTCTGCAGGCCGTCGGTGATGCGGAAGACGCCGCCGAGCCGGCCGACGTCCTCGCCCATGATGACGACCTTGTCGTCGGCCTCCATGGCCTTGCGCATGCCCTCGTTGAGCGCCTTCGCCATCGTCATGGCGGGCAAGGCCGCGCTCATGCGCCAACCGCCGAGACGAAGTCGACGAATTCGGCGCGTTGCTCGCGCAGGTCATCGGTGGGCGTGACGTGCACGTGCTCGAACACCGACTCCGGCGTCGGGTCGGGCAGCGCGCGGCAGCCGCTGCGCAGGTGCTCGCCGACCCGCTTGGCCTCGTCCTCGAGGTCGGTGAAGAAGCTCGGGTCGTATGCCGCCTCACGGGTGAGGTACGCGCGGACGCGCTCGATCGGGTCCTTGAGCTTCCACGTCTCGGCCTCGTTGCCGAGCCGATAACGCCGCGGGTCGTCGTTGGTGGTGTGCGGGTTCATCCGGTAGGTGAACGCCTCGATCAGCGTCGGGCCCTGCGCGTTGCGCGCGTCGTCGAGCGACTTGCGCGTGACGGCGAGCGAGGCGAGGACGTCGTTGCCGTCCACCCGCACGCCGGGGAAGCCGAAGCCGCTGGCGCGCTGGTAGAGCGGGACGCGGCTCTGCCGTTCGACCGGCTCGCTGATCGCCCACTGGTTGTTCTGGCAGAAGAAGACGACCGGCAGGTTGCCCGCCGCCGACCAGACGAACGCCTCGTTGACGTCGCCCTGGCTCGATGCGCCGTCGCCGAAGAAGGCGAGCACGGCGGTGTCCCGGTCGGGGTCGCCGGTGCCGACGGCGCCGTCGCGCACGACGCCCATCGCGTAACCGGTGGCGTGCAGCGTCTGGGCGCCGATCACGATCGTGTACAGGTTGAAGTTGTGCTCGCGTGGGTCGAAGCCGCCGAGGTTGGTGCCGCGGAACAGGCCGAGCAGCGTGAGTGGATCGACGTCGCGGCACCACGCCACGCCGTGCTCGCGGTACGTCGGGAAGGCCATGTCCTGGCGGCGTAGCGCGCGGCCGGCGCCGATCTGCGCGGCCTCCTGACCGAGCAGGCTGGCCCACAGCCCCAGCTCGCCCTGGCGCTGCAGGGCGATGGCCTCGGTGTCGATGCGGCGCACGAGCACGAGGTCGCGGTAGAGCGCGGCGATCTCGTCGTCGGTGATGTCGAGCGGGTAGTCGGGGTGGTCGACGCGCTGGCCCTCCGGCGTGAGCAGCTGGACGAGGTCCGGTTCCGGATTCACGGCGTGCACGTGCTCACTCATCGGTTCTCCTCGCGTCGTGGCCGGGCGGGGTTGCCGCACGGGCGGTACGTCGAAAACGCTCCGGGTGATCCGTTGGTACAGGGGTGGCGTACCGGGCGGACTACCCAGGGGTTCCTACCTTATCCGTGACCCGCGTCACGACCGCGCAGGGTTGCATCGGGCGGCTAGCATCGACCTGATCAACATGCAGCCAGCGCCGAGAGAGCACGCCATGGTGCACACAGCGCAGGCCAGCACGCGATGACATCGTCCGACGGTCCGCAGCTGCAGAGCGCGATCGACCGTGCCGCAGCAGGCGAGCGCGTCTTCCTGACGTCGTGCGTGGAGTCCGACCTGGTCCTCGGTGTGGGGCGCGCAGCCCGGCCCGAGCAGCTCGACCTGGCGACCGTCCGGTCACTGGCGCTCAAGGTGCAGCACACCCGCGACGCCGGCGGCCCGTTGGCCGCCGTGCTGGACCTCGACGAGCATCGGGCGCGCCAGGTGTCATACCTGCGATCCGAGCCGATCGAGGGCAACGCAACGAGCGTGAGCACCTTCGCCCGGATCACCGTTCTGAAACCCGACGGTGACGTCGCGCTCTTCCTGTCCGGTACGGCCGCGGACGACGTGGCCGACCTGCCCGTGACCGTCGAGCTGGTGCGCTGCGCCGACCTGGTCGGCGAGCTCGTCGACCTCGCCTACCGCGACGCACGTGATGCACAGGAGATGGCGGCGACGTCCGGCACCGAGACGACATTCATCGGTCCGGACCGCAAGACGCCCACCGTGCCCACCAGACTTGTGCACCAGTGGCAGGCGAAGGACGCCGTGATGTACCGGTGGGCCTACACCCTGTTCGCCCGGCGCACCGAGAGCGACTGGGTCGGGCGCAAGCCGCTGGTGCTCCAGCGTGTGCAGCCGCAGCTGTACGCCAAGCACCTGCGCGGGCGGTTGCGCACCCGAACGCCGGGCTAGGCCGAGGGTGGCTGCGGCTTGTTGCGGTCGCGCACCGACTGCGCCGCCTTCTCGGCCCGCTCACGTGCTTGCTGGGCAAGCGGTACGGCCTTCTCCCGCGCCTGTGCGACGTAGGGCTCGGCCTTCACGCGTGCCTGGTCGATCCTGGGCTTGGCCTGCTCCGCGAGATCCTTGGTCTTCTCTCGGGCCTGCTGGGCGAGCGGGCCGGCTTTTTCCCGGGCCTGGTCGAGATGCGGTTTCGCCTGTCGGGCCAGCTCTTCGGCCTTGGCCCGGGCGTCGTCGAGGAATCCCATGGTGTGCCCCCACTTGTCGTTTCGCTGCGTGGAACCTGCAGCCTGCCTGCCGGAACTGTGTGATTACCCGGCACGCCGCGTCGCCACGCACGTCGCCGCGCCGAGAGCGCAGCACCGGGGCGTCCGGGTCGGTATGCGCCGACGGCATCGGAGGTATCGTCTCCGCGCAAAGATCATCCGTTGACCGGTTGATCCCGTACTTCGGACAGGTATGTCGAAAGCAGACCAGGAAGCCATCGCCTTCGGGGCGCTCGCGCTGATATTTCTCGCCGTCTCGGTCGGCGCGTTCGCGCGGGCCCGCAACGGGGGTCCGAAGAGTTCGTGGCGTGGCGTCGGCCTGTTCGGCTTCGTGCTCTGCAGTTTCTTGGTGTTCGTCGCGTTGCGTTTCGGCGCCGTCCAGGGGGTCTGAACCGATGAGTCCGACGAAAGGCGACGAGGGAGGTGAGCCCGACGGCTTGCCGCCACGCATCCAGGCGATGTTCGACGGCTGCGGGCCGGGAAAGCGCGTCGAACTCGGCCGGTTCGACGAGGCCGAGCTGCACGCCGCCGGCATGCTCGGCGGCCCGGTCCTGCGCGTCCTGCCGGGTGAGTGGTCGGCGGCCGAGGTGGTGGATGTCGCCCGCCGCGCAGCGTCGACCATCGACGGCGGCGGCCCACTCGCGGACGTGCTGCTGCTCGACACGTCGTTCCGATTGCAGCTCGCCTTCTGGGTCAACGCGCCGCTCGAACCCAACCCGACGAGCGTGGAGCACTGGCGGCGGATCTGTGTCCTCGGCACCGACGGCGAGCCGATCGCGCTGGTCGCAGTGGCGGTGATCCGCGGTCAGCCCGAGCCGGCGGACGTCGACGTCACGCTCCAGCTCGTGGACTGCGGCGACCTCGCCGACGAGCTGACCCTGCTGGCCTACCGACCTCCTGATTCGGACGCCGAAGAAGCGGCGACATCGGGTACGACATCGATCTACTACGGTCCGGACCGCAAGGCCGCCTTCCTGCCGTGTTCCTTGGAACGTCCCTGGGACGGCAAGGGCGTGCTGAGCTCGTGGTTCTACGACCTCACTGCCAAGCGGACCGAGCGTGACTGGGTCGGGCGCAAGCCGATGACCATCAAGTACCGCAAGGCCGTGTTCTATGCCAAGCACCTGCGCGCGCGGATGAAGAGGTTGTCGCCGATCGCGGGCCAATGATCACTGCAGCTCGGCCGGTAGCGGGTCGTCGTGCACGATGCGCAGCCGGGACACCGCGCGGGTGAGCACCACGTAGAGCCGGCGTAGCCCGTCGACGCGGCGGGTCTCGGCCGCGACGATCGCGGCGGGCTCGACGACGATCACCGTGTCGAACTCGAGGCCCTTGGCCTGGGACGCCGCCACGACCCCGACCCGCGCGTCGGTGTCGCCGAGCTCGGCCGTGACGCGTTCGATGTCCGCGTCGGCGGCGATCACCGCCAGCGAGCCCGGCACCTGCTCGAGGCAGGTGCGCACCTGTTCGGCCAGCAGCGCGCGGCCCGCGAAGCCCAGCGCGTCGTCACCCGAGCGCACGGACGTGGCCGGTGGCACCTCCGGCGCGATGTGCGGCAGCAGCCGGTTCGCCAACGCCAGCACTTCGCCGGGCACCCGGAAGCCCGCGGTCAGCGGCCGCACCTGCGCGTCGTGGCCGAGGTGGTCCAGCGTCACCTGCCAGCTGCCCGGCGCCCACGGCGTCGTCGCCTGAGCGAGGTCGCCGAGCACGGTCACCGAACCGAGCGGGCAGCGGCGTGCGACGACCCGACACTGCATCGCCGAGAGGTCCTGGGCCTCGTCGACGACCGCGTGCACGAACGTGTCGGCACCGTCGATCAGCGAGCCGAGCTCGTCGAGCAGCACCACGTCGGCCGGCGTCCACTTCGTTGCCCGCGCCGACCTGGGCGCAGCGCGCGCCAACAACGCGCGCTCGTCGTCGGTCAGCGTGGTGCGCGAGCAACGCTGCAGGAACTCGGGCTCTGCGTAGAGCCGGGTGAGCAGCGCGGGCGCGGATAGCGGCGGCCAGACCGCGTCGACCCAGTCGCGCACGGCGGGCGAGCGGGCGACCTTCGCCGTCTCGGCGTCGCTGGGCGCACCGCCGGCGTCCTCCCGCTGCCGGCGCACGTCCTCGGCGACCTGGTTGCGTAACCGCTCGCGCGCGGTCGACCACCGCAACCCGGTGTCGAGGGCGCGGCGTGCGTCATCGACGTAGCGGCGCAGGTGGTGCGCGCCGACGCGGTAGCGCTTCGTCCCGACGACCGCCACGACGTCCTCTGCCGGCTTCGCGACGTGGCTGAGAAGCGCGCGGCGCGCGACGTCAGCCATCCGCGCGTCGCCCTTCAGGACGGCGACCTCGACGGGCTCACTGCCGCGAGGTTCGTGGGCGAGCAGCTCGCCGACGGTGCTCTGCGTGATGCCGACCTCGCCGAGCGAGGGCAGCACCTGGCCGATGTAGTCGAGGAACGCGTCGTTCGGACCGACGACGAGCACGCCGGAGCGCCGCAGCCGGTCGGGATACGTGTAGAGCAGGTACGCCGCCCGGTGCAGACCGACCGCCGTCTTGCCCGTGCCGGGCGCGCCCTGGATGCACAGCGACGTGTCGAGGTCGGCGCGCACGAACTCGTCCTGGTCGGGCTGGATCGTCGCGACGATGTCGCGCATCGGCCCGACGCGCGGGCGTTCGATCTCGGCGCGCAGCAGGTCCGACGCCAGCCCGAGCTCCTCGCCGCGGTCGAGGTGCTCGTCCTCGTAGGCGTTCAGCTCGCCGTCGCGGAACCCGAAACGGCGCCGCAGCTGCACCCCGAGCCGGTCGGTGGGCGTCGCGCGGTAGAAACCGCGGGCGATCGGCGCACGCCAGTCGATCACCACCGGGTCGCCGACGTCGTCGCGGACGTGCCGCCTGCCGATGTGCAGCGTCTCGGGCGCGGGCCGGTCGTCCTCGGGATCGCGGTCGGTGCGGCCGAAGAACGGCGGGGCGTCCGGTTCGGCGTCCAGGGCGGCCAGCCGGTCGGCGCGGATCCGGCCGAGCGCGAACGCGGACAGCTCGTCGACGCCGTAGTCCGCGATGCGCTCGGCGGACGCGCGCATCGCGATCAGGCATTCCCGGGCGAGGTCCAGGTGCGCGCGTTCGGCGCTCAGCACTGCGTCGTCGGCCACGGTCGCTCGACTTTACGCGCGCGGGCCAACCGATTTATCCGTGCGAGGCTGGACCGGTGCCCGAGGTGATCGACGCAGCGACGGCGGTGCGCCGTGCGATAGCGCTGGCCGCGGCGCCCGGGCGGGCACTGCTCGGCCTCGCCGGCGCGCCGGCCGCGGGCAAGTCGACGCTGGCCGCCCGGCTCGCCGAGCAGGTGACCGGGTCGGTGGTCGTCCCGATGGACGGGTTCCACCTGCCGACCGCGGTGCTCGCCGAGCACGGCTGGGTCGGCGAGCGGGGCACCCCGCGGACGTTCGACGCGGACGGCTTCGTCGCGTTGCTGCACGAGCTGGCCGCCGGACGTGCGCTGCGGGCGCCGGCCTTCGACCGCAGCCGCGAGGAGCCGGTCGCCGCGGCGGTCGACGTGCCGGCCGCCGCGCCGCTGCTGATCGTCGAGGGCAACTACCTGCTGCTCGACGCGCCGCCGTGGGACGCGGTGCGCACCCTGCTCGATGCGGTGTGGTTCGTCGAGGTCGACGAACAGCTGCGCCTCGCGCGGCTGATCGCGCGGCACGTGAGCTTCGGGGCGACGCCGGAATGGGCGACCAAGCGCGCAACGCAGGGCAGTGACGCGGCCAACGCTCGGGTGGTCTCGGCGACGCGCGCGCATGCCGACCTCGTCGTCCGCGCCGACGAGCGGTGAACACTGGCGGCATGGACACCGGCAGCGCGGACGACGGCAGCTCGGCCGACGGCATCCGCCAGCTGGCGAGCCGGGAGGTCTACCGCTCGCCGTGGATGTCGGTGCGTGAGGACGACGTCGTCTTTCCCGGCGGCCTGCGCGGCACGTACTCCGTCGTCGACAAGAGCGACTTCGCCGTCGTCGTGCCGTACGCCGACGGCGGCTTCTGGCTGGTGCAGCAGTTCCGGTACCCGGTCGGGCGGCGCGAGTGGGAGTTCCCGCAGGGTTCCTGGCCGGCCGGGCGCACCGGCACGCCGGTCGAGCTCGCCGCCGCCGAGTTGGGTGAGGAGACCGGACTGCGCGCCGGCGAACTCGTCCACCTCGGCCGGCTGTTCGCGGCGTACGGCTACAGCTCGCAGCGCTACGACGTCTTCCTCGCCACGGACCTGCAAGCCGGCGAGGCGCACCGCGAGGCGACCGAGGCCGACATGGTGCACCGCTGGTTCGCCACCGAGCAGGTGCGCGCGATGGTCGCCGACGGAGGATTCGCCGACGCGCACAGCGTCGCCGCGCTGGCGCTGTTCGACCAGCGCCCGCTCAGCGCACCGTGACGCGATAGGTCTTGATCACGACCTGGTGCAGGGTGTCGCCGACGGTCAGCGTGACCGTCCGCTTCCCCGTGCGCGCGTAGCGGTGATGCGCGCGTGCCGAGCGCGTGACGGTCGTGTGCCCGTCGCCCCAGTGCCAGACGAAGTACGCCGCGCGGGAGCCGGCGATCAGCGCGCGACTGTGCGCGGTGAACCTCGTCGAGTGCTTGTGCCGGGCCTTGGCGTGCGTCATCGAGACCGACGGGTTGGTGTGGGTGAAGGCGCTGCCGTGGGCGGGCGAGCCCAGACCGGTCGGCCCGTCGAAGCCGCGGGCGGCGTTGCACTGGTGCGAGAGCCCGGGGGCGCTGGTGAGGTGTGCTGCGCCGCTCGTGAAGCTGCAGTCGACCCGCCCCGCACCGAGCGCGTTCGGGTTGTTCGTGGCGTTGCGGGTGTAGCTCGCCGTCTGCTGTTCGCACGATGCGGTGCTCGCGCCGCCGCAGAAGCCGTTGCCGCCGCCGGTGACGTCGTACAGCGACGACGCGCGGTGCGTGCCGTTGACGTACAACGACGCCGCCGGGAATGCCGAGCCACCGGACCCGCCGGCGAGTGCGTACATCGCCGCGACGACCGGTGCGGCGAGCGACGTGCCGCCGTCGACGACCCAGCCGCCCGAGCCGTAGGTGTCGTAGACCGAGTAACCGGTGCGCGGGTCGGCGACCGCGGCGATGTCGGTGGCCAGTCGCTTGCCGCGGCAGCCGGTCGCGCTGTAGCCGCGGTACGCCCGCTGCCAGGCCGGCGCCGCGTAGAGCACGCTGCAGCCGCCACCGGACGCGCCGCGACGGCCGCCGACGGCGCCGCTGCGATCGGCCGAGCCGTTGCCGTTCCATACCGTCTCGCTCGCGCGGCGGTTGCGCGCCAGGGTGAGGGTCGTGCCGCCGACCGCGACGACGTTGGGGCTCGACGCCGGGTACAGCGGCCGGCCGGACGCTCGTACGCCCTCGTTGGCGTAGTCGAAGTCGTACCACCCGTCGTCGCCGCTGGACGCCGTGATCACCACACCGGGGTGGCGGTAGGCGTTGAGCGTCGCGGAACCGACGCGGCGTTCCGGGCCGCCGTAGGAATTGCTGATCTCGGTGGCGTGCATGCGTGCCGCGGTGTTCACCGCAGCGGCAACCTGCGAATCGCGCGCGCCGTCCGCCTCGACCAGCAGGATCCGGCAGGTGTGGCACACGCCGCGCACCGCCTCGACGTCGAGCGCGATCTCGCCGGACGAGTCGCGGTTGCGACGGGGCAGAGGTGACGTGCGGCCGCGCTGGTTGACCTTGCGGAACGACGTACGGGTCTCGCGCCGCAGGTGGTAGTGGGCGTCGAAGTGATTCAGGTCGCTCAGCACGGCCGGGTCGTCGTACCAGTCGATGATGGCGACGAGCTGGTTGGTGCGGTGCGCGTTCGCGTTGTAGCCGTACGCGGCGGCCAGCTGGGCCGGGGTGATGCCACCTCCCGGGCCCCCGCCATTCGCCGAGGGCGAGTAGCGGTAGGCGTCCTGCGTGCCCTTGCGCACGGTCACGCGGCGCAGCGCCAGGCAGCGGTACTCGTCCGCGTGCTTCGGGGCGGCGCAGACCGGCCGGTTGACGGCGTAGCGGGTCGTGGTCGTCGGGCCGTCCGCCTGCGCCGCGCCGGGGACGGCGAGCGCCGCGGCGACCAGCGCCCCGACGGCAAGCACCGACGCCATGAGGCGGCCGGCCGCGGTGCGGGTCGCACTGCGGGCAGAACGGGGTGCGGGCGTGCGGCTCATGCGGCGGACCTCGGCGGCGTTCGGGATGCGGGAGCATCAGTGTGCCGCCTGATCGCCAAAAAACCTAACGCGAGCCAAACATTGGTTCCAACTGACGCAGACTGTCACGACGTGGCACGGCCACTTGGCACCGGCTCCGAGCGCCGACGAAGATCAGCTCGCCGCGTCCGCCCGGTACGAAGTGAACGGCGGCCGCATCTGCCACAGCCGCGGTGCCCGGTCCGGTCGGGCGCCGCGCACGAACGCTGCGCGCAGCCGCGCTGCTGTCGGTGCGAACGGCTCGAGGTCCGACCACCCCCACCGCACCACGATCAGGCCGAGGTCCTCGAGCAACCCCTGCCGGATCTTCTCGTGTCGCAGAACGGAGTCGCTGAGGCCGTACTTGCCGAAGCCGTCTGCCTCACCGACCACGCCGAACTGCGGCCAGTAGAAGTCGCACCGTGCGCTCAGTTGGCCGCTGCTGTCGCAGATCTCCGCCTAGGTGAGTGGCAGCGGCAGGCCGCACGTCACGATCCGCAGTCGACTCAACGACTCGAGCACCGATTCGGCGTGGGGATCAACCAGAGACACGGTGCGCCGCGCGGCAGCGATTCCTGGCCAGCGCTCGCACCGGTCGGCAGTCTCGACGAGCTCTGCCGCGGTGGTGAGGCCGAGTCGCACGGCCGAATCGCCCGCGGCAATGCACGCGTCCACCCCATGCTCGCGACCGAGATCAAGCACCGTGCGTGCCGGGGACGTCGCAACAACCGGTCCTCTGCGTTGCACGGCCGAGCTGAGGGACGCCACGCGGTGCAGGTGGACTCCGTGCACCTCACCGCGTCGGCCGCGCAACGTCGTCGCGCAGACGTACGTCGGGATCTCGACAAACGCGATGCCGCGCAGGGACGCCGCGGCAGCGTGACTCAGTGCGAGGCCCGGGTTCGTGAGGGCGACCGCGACAGCGCAGTGGCGCAGGCGCTGTTCGGCGTCCGCGAACCGGTTCCCGCTCGGCGGTACGGGCGGTGCGTAGACCCCGGGTCGCAGCCGGTCCAGCCGACCGATCGTCACCGCGTGTCGCAGCGCGTGCGACGTCCATCCCGCAACGCCGGCCTGTGCGGCGGTGAACACGTCGAACTGCGCCGCACCGATCGCCGGGAACTCGCGCACACGCGCAGCGTCGCACCGGATTCTCCGTCCTTCGCCGGTATCCACAGCTCGGGAAGCCACCATCGTGCGACTTGTCACCGGACGACGGCGCCGGCGGAGATCAACTCACCGCGCGGGTCCGGTACCAGGTCGCATCGCGGACGCGGACGTAGGCCGGGCAGCTGCCCGGCTCAGGTCGCGGGGCTGACCGTCGACATGTTGAAGTCGGGCACCCGCAGCGCGGGCATCGCGGTGCGGGTGAAGTAGTCGCTCCACTCGCGCGAGAGCGTGTGCTCGGTGCGGCCCGCCCCGCTGACCCGGCCGAGCAGATCCACCGGCGATTCGTTGAACCGGAAGTTGTTCACCGCGCCGCGTACCTGACCGTCCTCGACGAGGAACACGCCGTCACGGGTGAGCCCGGTGAGCAGCAGGTTCTGCGGATCGACCTGCCGGATGTACCAGAGGCTGGTCAGCAGCAACCCGCGTTCGGTGGCCGCGACGAGATCGTCGAGCGACTCGGTCGCCCCGGCACACTCCATGATCAGGTTGTCGACACCGGGACGTGGCGCGGCGCCGGACTCCGCCGCCCAGGCACGGGTGCTGATCAGCTCGCTCAGCGTGCCGTCGGTGATCCACCGGGCCGGCGGCACCGGCGCGCCGTTGTCGAACACCGACTGCGTCCCGGCCGACGACGCGGTCGCGATCTCGAACGGCGCGCACTCCAGCCCGGGGTAGGACGGGTCGGAGCGCAGCGTGATCGGCAACGGGCCCAGCCGCTCACCCAACCGGGTGCCCGACGGCGCGCTCGCCGAGGCGAAGACGTTGCGGCCCTCCATGGCGTCGCGTGCGGACGCCGACCAGTAGGCGTAGACGAACAGATCGGCCACCGATGTCGCCGGCAGCAGCGTTTCGTAGCGGCCGGCCGGCAGCTCGATGCGGCGCCGCGACCAGTCGAGCCGGGCCCGCAACGCGTCGAGCGACCGCGGCACGTCGAGGTCGGCGAACGTCGCGGTGTGGTGCCCGGACCACGTCGAACGCACGAGGTCGGCCGATTTGCCGTTGAGCTCCAACCGTCCGGTCGGCTGATCGAAACGCCGCCGCAGCCCGGTGGACGACGCGACGAAGTAGGACGTCATCTGGTGCTCGGCGAAGCCGTAGAGCAGCAGCCCCGCGGCGTCCCACTCGGCGAAGGCGGCGGCGAGCTGCGGCGTCAACGCGTCGAACACGGCGACATCGGTGCGTGCCGCGTCGTCGTCCCAGGAGGTGGTCACCTCCGCGGCACCGCCCAGCTGCGCCGGGGTCAGCAGCGGTGCGGCGTCCTGGGCCGGCTCCGCGTCCCGGCCGGCGGCCTCGGCGGCGCGGACGAGCTCGGGCACCTCGTCCGGGGTGGCGACCGACCGGGTGACCACGCCGACGCTCGTACCGCCGCGCCGGTCGAACGTCGAGATGACGGTGACCGAGCGTGAACTCATCTGGCCGTTCGTCGTCAGTGAGTTCGCGGCCCAGCGCAGGTTCGTCTCGCTGTGCTCGGCAGTGACGACGACGCAGCCGTCGGCCGCCGACGCGGCGAGCACAGCGTCGGTGATGTCCTGCGCGAGCTCGCTCATCGCGTTCCCTCGGCGCGGGTGTTGAGCACATTGACGCCGCGGAATACGGCCGCGGGGCAGCCGTGCGAGACGGGCGCGCTCTGGCCCGGCTGGCCCTTGCCGCAGTTCAGCGCGCCGCCGAGGTAGTAGGTCGCCGGGCCCCCGACGGCCGACATCGAGCCCCAGAAGTCGGTCGTGGTGGCCTGGTAGGCGACGTCGCGCAGCTGCCCGGCCAGCCGGCCGTCGACGATCCGGAAGAACCGCTGGCCGGTGAACTGGAAGTTGAACCGCTGGCTGTCGATGGACCACGAGCGGTCGCCGACGACGTAGATACCGCGCTCGACGCCGCCGATGAGCGCGGCGAGGTCCGGGCCGTCGGGCGCCGCAGCCAGGGACACATTGGCCATCCGTTGCAGCGGGATGTGACTCGGCGAGTCGGCGTAGGCGCAGCCGTTCGAGCGTGCCGTGCCGCCCAGCAGTGCCGCGTTGGCCTGCGCCATGTCCCGGTTGAGCTGGTAGCCGACGAGCACGCCGTCGCGGACGATGTCGAAGCGCTGCGCGGCCACGCCTTCGTCGTCCCAGCCGATCGTCGCGAGTCCGTGCTCGACGGTGCGGTCGCCGGTGACGTTCAACAGCGCGCTGCCGTAGCGCAGGGTGTGCAGCTGGTCCGGCGTCGCGAAACTGGTGCCGGCGTACGCGGCCTCGAAGCCGAGGGCGCGGTCGAGTTCGGTGGCATGCCCGATCGATTCGTGGATGGTCAGCCACAGGTTCGTCGGGTCCACGACGAGGTCGTAGCGGCCCGGCTCGACGCTCGGCGCCTTCGCGTGCTCGGCGAGCAGCCCCGGCAGTTCGGCGATTTCGGCGTCGAAGTCCCAGCCGGTGCCGGTGAGGTACTCCCAGCCCCGCCCGGCCGGTGCCGCGAGGGTGCGCATCGTGTCGAAGGTGCCGCCGGCGCGGTCGACGCGCACGGCGGTGAACTCCGGCTCGATCCGCACCCGCTGCTGGGTGATCATGCTGCCGGCGGTGTCGGCGTAGAACGTGTTCTCCAGCACCTGGGTGAGCGCGGCGTCGACGTGGTCGACGCCGTCGGCGGCGAGCAACCGTTCGGACAGTTCGGCCAGCCGCTCGGTGCGCTGCTTCGCCGGCACCGTGAACGGGTCGACGTCGTACGCCGACACCCACGACACGTCCGCGTACACCGGCTCGGGGGCGAGTTCGACGGCGCGGCCGCGCAGCGCACGGCTCGCCTGCGCGGTGGCGACTGCCTGCTCGGCCAGCGCTGCTGCGGCCTCGGGCGTGCGGGTGATTCCCGCGGCGAACCCCCACGCCCCCTCGTGGACGACGCGCACGCACAGCCCGACCTCTTCGTCGTCGTTGGCCGCGTCGAGCTGTGCATCCCGCAGCCGCAGCGTGCCGGTGCGGATGCGTTCGAGGCGGAAGTCGGCGTGCTGGGCGCCGAGTTGCTGCGCGCGTTCGAGCGCGGCGCCGGCCAGCCCACGCAGCGGCATCGCCAGAAAGGCGGCGTCGACGTCGGCCACGTAATGACCGTAGGCCCCCGGCTGGGAGACTGCATCCCATGCTGCACGCGCCGGTCCGGATCTCCTTCGTCTGCTCGGGCAACATCTGCCGCTCGCCGACGGCGCACATCGCATTCGCCCGGCAGGCCGAGCAGGCCGGACTCGCGCACCTCGTCGAGGCCGACAGCGCCGGCACCGGCTCGTGGCACGAGGGCGAGGACATGGACGCCCGGGCCCGGCGCACCATGAATCACGCCGGCTACGACGTGCCGACCCACGTGGCCAAGCAGTTCACCGCCGCCGACTTCGCCACCCACGACATCGTGGTCGCCCTCGACGGCGGGCATCGCAACGCGCTGTGGTGGCTCGCAACGGAGACCGATGACGTGGACGGGAACCGGGCCAAGATCGTGCTGCTGCGCGCGTTCGACCCGGACCTGTCGGCAGGCGAGCAGCCGGACGTCGCCGACCCGTACTACGGCGGCAGCAACGGCTTCTCGGACGTCCTGACGCAGGTGGAGCGCAGCTGCGTCGTCCTGCTGAGTGCCGTCGCCGATGCGCTGGAGTCAGGCCGGCCGCTGGCCGTACCCGACGCCACGGCGCCCGCGGCCGACTAGCAGCTCGACACGCCCTGCTTGTAGCCCTTGACGAACGACTGGATGCGGTCGAGGCCGGTCGTCCCGCGCGCGCCGTACGCCTCCGGTTTGCCCACCTGGTCGAGCATCGCCGACGTCGCCTCGTCGAGGTCGGCCGGCGAGAGGGTGAACTCGTGCCCGGGCGCACCCTCGGCGATGTTGATGTTCTTCGAATACGCGCCGCTGTAACAGACGGCCGCGAGCAGCGCCGCCTTGTCGCTCTGCGAGCGGCCGAACAGTTGATGACGCACCGCCATGCCCCAGGCGATCGCGAACAGGACGCCGAGTGCGAAGTCCGCGGGCTGGTCGGACACGAGCGTCACGTTGCCGGTGGTGCGGTCGCTGGTCACGCCGGGCAGGCTGCTGTACACGGTCTGCGCGAACGCGCGGTTGAAATACACGGTGTTGTCGTCGGCGCAGTAGCCGAATTCGCTGGCCGAGTCCGCGGCGCACTTCGGGTGGTTCGCCTCGGCGATCTTGACCGGTTGGAAGGTCTTGCCGATGGTCTTCGCAGCTGCCGTCCAGAAGCGGTTGAGGTCCTGCACCAAGCCGTTGTTCGAGAGCGTGACGACGTCGGCGAACGGCTGGTTGCCGTTGTCGGCCGCGTCCTGCGCGCTGGTGAACGGGCGTTCGGTGAAGGTGCGCGACGCGAAGTAACCCGGCGAGAAGCAGTACGTGACACCTTTGGCGATGCCGTCCGCCAGCGCGGAGAGTCGGTCGAAACCGTTGCCGTGCGAGATCTCGTCCGGCGCGTCCGGCGTCGAGTCGCGGCCGTCCAGGAAGCCCTCGAGTGCGTTGTCGAGCTTGGCGGGGGTGGTGTTGCGGAAGTGCGGGTCCTCGCCCTTCAGTGCGGACGCCGCCCACGCACCCGCGGCGCAATCGGCCTGCGACTCGGTGTCGATCACCTTCAGGTCGTCGCGGTCGAAGACGCCCAGCCGGTAGCTGATCGAGTGGCCGAACTCGTGCGCGAAGATCAGCGCGACCATCAACGGGCCGTACTTGTCGGCGAGTTGCGCGAACAGGTGCGTGGGCGCGCGGTCCCACGCGATCGAGTCGTCGAGGGTGCAGAAGGCGCCGTTGTCGACGACGAACGCGGTGTCCTTCTGCGCGCAGGCGTTCTGCGTCACCGGGCCGGTGAGGTGGCCGGTGCGGGCGACCTGCAGCCCGTCCACGGAGTACAGGCCGCCCTTCAGCGGGGTCAGTGCTTTGCCGCCGGAGACCTTCGGGAAGTTGCGCCGCCAGAAGGCCTCGATGTCGCTGAGCGCGTTCTGCACCGTTTGGTCGAACTTGCCGTCGTCGGCGCCCTTGACCTGCAGGTGCGCGTTCGGTGCGGACGCGGCGTGGGGCCGGCCGTCGACGACATCGGCGCAACCGGTCAGTACGAGCGCGAGGGCCGTCACGACGGCGGGAACGAGCCGACGGCGGTGGCGAACGCTCACGTGTTCTCCCTTGCTTCGCCGCGCGATGGTCGCAGTGTAGACGCCACGCCGAGGGGGCCGTGAAGTGATCGTCTTGACGGCTGCCATTTGCGAGACTGAACCCATGGGCAGGCACTCGGCAGCGGACGACGACGTCGTCGACGACGGTGCCGACCCGGAGGAGTCACCGGTTGCGGTGCTGCTCGACGCGGTGCGTCATGGCCGGCACTCGGTGGCCGACGACGCGCCGGCAACCGACGTGCAGGTCGCCGACGTGCAGGTGGCCGAGGCAGCAGATGCGCAAACCGTGGCCCGCGCGCAGGTGTCCGCGGCGCTGACAGCCGAGACGCCTGCCGTGGACGAGCAGGTGGCCGAGGCACTCACGGCGCAGACGCCGGTGATCACCGAGCCGATCGCGGACGTCGACGTCGCGGCGCCGCAGAGCGCGCCCACGGCAGACGCGGCTGCGTCCGCCCATCCTCCGCGGGCCGCGAACCCGCGATCCACCGCCGCGGACGTCGCGCTCGTGCGACGGCACCGTGACGTCCTCGCCCGGTGCGTCGCGGCTGCGGTCGTGCCGTTCGTCGTGTACGTGGTGGTGCTGCTCGTCGTCGGCGCGGCGACGCGGACCTATCTGCTGTTCGTCTTCATCCCGCTGATCACCGCGGGGCTGCTCGTCGGAGCCTTGCTCGACGCCGCGCACCGCCGCCACGACGCGCCGCCCGGCGACGACGCATCGGTCGACGATCCGTGATGGGATCGGTGCGCCACCGGCTCCGCTCGTGAATCGAGGACGCATGAACTCTGCCCGTGCCGTGCGCAACGTCTGTGCGTCCGTGCTGACCGCGAGCGCTCTCGTGCTCAGTGCCTGCGCAAGCAGTACCGGCAATGCCAGCGTCAGCCAGCAGCAGGTCGAGAGCAGGCTGAAGAAGGACTCGGAGATCACGCAGGTGAAAACCTCGGTCGGCGCGGCGAAGTACGACACGTTCGTCAGCTGCGTGGCGAAGGCGTTGAAGAAGGATGCGACGGGCAGCGACCTCGACGACTACGTGAACAACAAGAAGTCACTCGACGACATCAGCGGCAACGCGAAGGCTGCGAAGACCGACGCACAGAACTGCGCGAAGGCCGCGGTCAGCAAGTAACGGTCAACCGGCTGCGGCGCCGAAGAGCTCCCGGCGCCGCGGCGGGTTCGCGCCCGCGCGTGAGCAGGTGATCGCCGCGACGAGCGAGGCGTGGTCGAGTACGTCGGCAAGCGCGGCCGGCTGAACGGCCGCCAGCGCGGCGGGCGTGAACAGCGCGCGCTCGAGCAATGCGTCGAGCAGTCCTGCGGTGAACGCGTCGCCGGCGCCGACGGTGTCGACGACGTCGCTCGGCGCCGGGGGACGGGCCAGCGTGTCGCGCGCCGTGAACGCCGAGACGCCGTCCCCGCCGCGGGTCACGACGACCACGGACGGTGCGGTGTCGCCGGTCAGCCACCGCCGCGCAACCTCGGCGAGCGGCTCGCCGGGGTACAGGTAGGCGAGGTCCTCGTCGCTGGTCTTGACCAGGTGCGCCAGCCGCACGCCGGCCTCGACGCTGCGGCGTGCGTCCGCGCGATCGTGCTGCAGGTGCGGGCGCACGTTCGGGTCGTAGCTGACCGTCACACCGGCGTCGCGCAGCAGCGCCACCCGCCGGGCGATCGCGCGGTCGCCGGGCGCGAGCCAGGACGCCAGCGAGCCGAAGTGCACACCCGCGGCATCGGCGGCCACGGCCGCGAGCTCGGCGTCGGTCCACCGGAAGTCGGCCGTGCCGTCGACGCCGAACCGGTACTGGGCGCTGCCGTCCTCGGCGAGTTCGACCAGCGCGACGGTGGACGGTTCGTGCGCCTCGACGCAGAGGGACAGGTCGACGCCGGAGCGCAGCGCGTGATTGCGCAGGACGGTGCCGAGCGGGTCGTGTGACAGCCGGCCGACGAATGCCGCGGCGCGCTCGAGCCGGGCGAGCCCGATCGCCACGTTGTACGGACTGCCGCCCGGTCGGGCCAGCCGCGGGGCGTCGTCGTCGGCCTCGACCAGATCGATCAACGCCTCGCCGATCACGGCGACGGGCGGTGCAGCGCGCATCGGTCATCCGCTCCGGTCTCGTGGTGATCAGGCCACGGCAGTCTGCCTGCCGCCGCAATGCACACGCAACGCAGCTGCCGTCCGCGCTCTTCACTCGCGGTTGCTCGATAGCATCCGGCGGTGGCCGAATCCGATGAGGGCGCCGCCGGCAGTGCGGTCGACGCGATGAACACCATGCTCGAGCAGGCGATCCCGCGCGCGCATCAGATGGGCGTCACGTTCCTGGAGATGAGGCCGGGCTTCGTGCGCGCGAGCGTGCCGTTCGAGGGCAACGGCAACCACTTCGGCGTCGTCTACGCCGGTGTCACCTTCACCTTGGCCGAGGTGCTGGGCGGCGCGATGCACTGGGCGACGTTCGACGCGTCCACGCACTACCCGCTCGTCAAGAACCTGTCGATCGAGTTCGTGGCACCGGGCAGGGGACCGTTGTCGGCATCGGCGTCGCTGACCGACGACGAGATCACCCGCATGCGGGCCGAGGCCGCCACCGGCGCGAAGGTGCCGTTCGTGCTGGCGGCGGAGGTCGTCGGCGAGGACGGCACCGTGGTGGCCCGCACCCGCGGCGACTACCAGCTGCGCCCCTACGGCCGGTGACGCACCGCAGCTGACCCCTCTTCGTCCCCGTGATCAACAGCAGTGGGGGCGCACCCCGGCAACCGAAGCCTGCTGTTGGTCATGCGGGCCGACGTGGACG
>NZ_CAXTQF010000033.1:0-39495 GCF_964246335.1 uncultured Jatrophihabitans sp.
GCACCCAGGCGAGCCGCGCGCCGGCGAGCGCGGTGCTGTCGACGCCGGCGCGCTGCCGACGCTGCTGCCCGGCGGACGTCTCGTCACCGACGCCGCACAGCGCGCCGAGGTCGAGCAGGTCTGGGGTGCCTCGGTGCCCACCGCTGCCGGTCACGACGCCGGCGCGATCTGGGGGGGGGCCGCCTCCGGCGCGCTGTCGGCAGTGGCCCTGGCCGGGGTCGACCCCGCCGACGCCGCTGATCCTGCGCTCGCCGCCCGTGCGCTCGCCAACGCCGGTTTCGTCGTCAGCCTCGAGGTGCGACACAGCGCCGTCACCGAGCACGCCGACGTCGTGCTGCCGGTCGCGCCGGTGGCCGAGAAGTCGGGCCGGTTCGTGACCTGGGAGGGTCGCCGCCGGCCGTTCGAGCTCGTCATCCGGGGCACGGGTGCGATGTCCGACGGACGCGTGCTCAACGCGCTCGCGGAGGAACTGGACGTCGACCTGCGGCTGCCCACCGAGGAAGCGGCCCGCGCGGAGTTGCTGCGACTCGCGCCGGTCGCCGACCGGGCGCCCGCGCCCACCGTGGCCGGCGCGGCCGTCACCTCACCCGCCGAGGGCGAGGCCGTGTTGGCGACCTGGCACGAGTTGATCGACGCCGGGCGGATGCAGGACGGCGACGAGTATCTCGCCGGCACCGCGAAGCCGGTGTTCGCGCACATCAGCGCCGCCACGGCCGCCGAGCTCGGCGTCGCCGCGGGGGAGCAACTCGCCGTCAACACCGACTCGGGTTCGCTCGTCGTGCCGGTGGCGATCGACGCCATGCCGGACCGCGTCGTGTGGCTGCCGACGAACGCCCGCGGCTACCCGATCGGTGCCACGCTCGGTGCGACCGCCGGCGCCACCGTGCAGCTCACCCGCCCGTCCGCGCCACCGGTGATCGGCGCCGATCGCGAGGAGACAGCATGAGCCTTCCGGACGAAACCGCTCCGCACGAAACGCTGCACGCTTTCGAGGGCAGCGCCGACGCCGCGTCGGCCGAGCGGGAGGTGTGCCCGGCATGAGCGTTGTGCTTGCTGCGTCGCAGAACCTTCCCGGGTTCGGTAACCAGCCGTTCTGGATCTCGCTGATCAAGGTGCTTGGCGTCTTTGTCTTCCTCGTCGTGATGACGCTGTTCTCGATCGTGTTCGAGCGCAAGGTCGTCGGCCGCATGCAGAACCGGATCGGCCCGAACCGCACGGGGCCCTGGGGCGTTCTGCAGTCCCTTGCCGACGGCGTGAAGCTCGCCTTCAAGGAAGAGATCATCCCCGTCCTCGCGGACAAGCCGGTGTATTTCCTGGCGCCCATCCTGTCGGCGGTGCCGGCGTTCCTCGCGTTCTCGGTCATCCCGTTCGGTCCGTCGGTGTCGTTGTTCGGCCACCACACGCCGCTGCAGCTGACCGACCTGCCCGTCGGCGTGCTCGTGGTGTTCGCGTGCTCGTCGCTGGGTGTCTACGGCGTGGTGCTGTCCGGCTGGGCGTCCGGATCGACGTACCCGCTGCTCGGAGGGCTGCGCAGCGCGGCGCAGATGATCTCCTACGAGGTCGCGATGGGTCTGTCGATGGTCGCGGTGTTCCTGTTCTCGGACACAATGTCGACGTCGGGCATCGTCGCCTCGCAGCGGCACCTGTGGCACGTCATCCCGCTGTTCGTGTCGTTCTTCATCTACGCGATCTCGGTCGTCGGTGAGACCAACCGCGCGCCGTTCGACCTCGCCGAAGCCGAGTCCGAGCTGGTCGGCGGCTTCCACACCGAGTACTCGTCGTTCAAGTTCGCGATGTTCTTCCTCGCCGAGTACATCAACATGGTCACCGTCTCCGCGCTCGCCACGACGCTGTTCCTCGGCGGCTGGCGTGCGCCGGTGCCGATCTCGCTGTGGCACGGCGCCAACCACGGCTGGTGGCCGATCCTCTGGTTCACCGCCAAAATCGTCGCCATCATCTTCGTGTTCGTCTGGCTGCGCGGCACGCTGCCCCGGTTGCGCTACGACCAGTTCATGCAGCTGGGCTGGAAGATCCTCATCCCGATCAACCTGGTGTGGATCCTCGCCGTCACCGCGATCCACGTGTTCCGCGACCGCAACTGGCCGGCCTGGGAAGCTACCGTGCTCCCGCTCGGCGTCGTGCTGCTGCTCGTCGTCATCCCGGGCGTCATGATCTGGGAGGGCGCACGCGCCAGACGCGAGGCCGATCGCCTCGACGAGGAGGACGACGAGGCTCAGCTGCCGCAGACGTTCCCCACCCCGCCGCTGAACCTGGTGGTGCCGAAGTCCCCGCGCGAACTCGCGAACGCGAATGTGCGGCCAGCGGGTTCGCTCGCCGGTGGCCGTCCGAAGGAAGATATCGATGACTGACGTACCTGACCGCCGCGACAGCGGAAGTGTCGACCGCCGCGACAGCGGAAGTGTCGACCGCCGACCTGGCGGTGGCGTGGAGCCGGCGCAGGCGCCGCAGCACACCGGTTCGGTCGAGCCGGCGGGGACCGCCGCCGGCTTCGCCAAGGGCTTCGGACTGACCTTCACGACGATGTTCAAGAAGGTCTACACGCAGCAGTACCCGTTCGACTACTACGGCACCAAGCCCCGCTACCACGGCCGGCACGTGCTCAACCGGCACCCGGACGGCCTGGAGAAGTGCGTCGGCTGCGAGCTGTGCGCCTGGGCGTGCCCAGCCGACGCGATCTACGTCGAGGGCGGCGACAACACCCCCGAGGAGCGTTACTCGCCGGGAGAGCGCTACGGCGCGATCTATCAGATCAACTACCTGCGCTGCATCTTCTGCGGATTGTGCATCGAGGCGTGCCCGACCCGCTCGCTCACCATGAGCAACGAGTACGAGCTCGCGCTCGACGACCGGCAGCAGCTCATCTACACCAAGGAGCAGCTGATGGCTCCGCTACTGCCCGGCATGGAGGCACCGCCGCACCCGATGCGCCTCGGCGACGACGAGAAGGACTACTACGCCGTCGAGACGCAGGAGCCACTGCAGCAGGGCGCACCGCAGAGCACCGCCAACGTCGCGGGCCGCCCGATCACCGGCCACGCGATCGAGGTCGGCCGGCACGGAGCGCGCGGGTGAGCGCACTGATCCTGGCGGCGGGGGCGCCGCTGCACAACGGTCAGGTGCCGCTCGGCGAGGCGATCGCGTTCTGGATCCTCGGGCCCGTGTCGCTGGCCGGTGCGATCGGCATGGTGCTGTTCCGCAACGCGGTGCACTCCGCGCTCTCGCTGGTGGCGACGATGATGAGCCTGGGCGCGTTCTACGTGATCCAGCAGGGGCCGTTCCTCGGCCTGGTGCAGATCATCGTCTACACCGGCGCGATCATGATCCTCTTCCTGTTCGTGCTGATGCTGATCGGCCGTGACTCCTCGGACTCGATCGTCGAGTCCCTGCGCGGCCAGCGATGGGCCGCCGCGCTCGCCGGGCTCGGTTTCGCGCTGCTCGTCGCGCTCTCGGTCGGTCGCGCGTTCACCGGCGTCAAGCCGAAGAACCTGGATTCGCCGAACGCCAACGGCGGAAACGTGCAGTCCGTCGCCCAGCTGCTGTTCACCAAGTACCTGTTCGCGTTCGAGCTGACGTCCGCGCTGCTGATCGTCGCGGCCGTCGGCGCCATGGTGCTCGCGCACATCGAGCGGGACGGCCCCAAGCAGTCGCAGAAGTCGATGGCCCGCGAGCGCATCCGCTCCGGCCGGCCGCAACCGCTGCCCGGCCCCGGCGTGCTGTCGACCGGCAACTCGATCGGTACGCCGGCGCTGTTGCCCGACGGCACCATCGCGCCCGAGTCGGTCATGGTCGGCGACGAGGACTTCGAGTTCAACACCAACGTCAACCAGCGCGCGCTCGACCCCGCCGACTACCACGACAGCGAGGTGCGTCAGTGACTCCCACCTACTATCTGGTGCTCAGCGCCGCGCTGTTCACCATCGGCGCCGTAGGGGTGCTCGTGCGCCGCAACGCGATCGTCGTGTTCATGTCCGTGGAGCTGATGCTCAATGCGGTGAACCTGTCGCTCGTCACGTTCTCGCGCATCAACGGCGACCTCGAGGGTCAGGTCATGGCGTTCTTCGTCATGGTGGTGGCCGCTGCCGAGGTCGTCGTCGGCCTTGCCATCATCATGGCCATCTTCCGCACCCGCCGATCTGCGTCCGTCGACGACGCGAACCTGCTGAAGTACTAGGAGCCGATGTTGATTGCCGCAACCGGCGCCCAAACGGGCGTGTGGCTGCTCGTGGCGATACCCGCGATCTCGGCCGCCGTGCTGCTGATCGCCGGGCGCCGCGCCGACCGCTGGGGGCCGCTGCTCGGCGCCGCGGTGCCGGTCGCCCTGTTCGTCTACGCCGTCGTGCTGTTCTTCTCGGTCAAGGGCCAGACGAACCGCGAGGTCGACCGCCATTTGTTCAGCTGGGTGCCGGTCGCCGGCTTCCACGTCGACGCCGGCATGCTGCTCGACCCGCTCTCGCTGGTGTTCATCCTGCTGATCACCGGCGTCGGCGCGTTGATCCACATCTACGCCGTCGGCTACATGGCGCACGATCCCGGTCGCCGGCGCTTCTTCGGCTACTTCAACCTCTTCATCGCGGCCATGCTGCTGCTGGTGCTGTCCGACAGCTACCTCCTCATGTATGTCGGGTGGGAGGGCGTCGGCGTCGCGTCCTACCTGCTGATCTCCTACTACTTCAACCGGCCCGTCGCCGCGACGGCCGGCAACAAAGCGTTCTTCGCCAACCGCGTCGGCGACGTCGGCCTGTCGATCGCGATCATGCTGATGTTCGTCAACTTCGGCAGCACGTCGTTCGCCGGCGTGTTCAACCACTTCGGCGCGCACGGCAACGCGTCGTCCGGCGTCGCGGCGGCCATCGGGCTGATGCTGCTGCTCGGCGCATGCGGCAAGTCCGGGCAGTTCCCGCTGCAGACCTGGCTGCCCGACGCCATGGAAGGCCCGACCCCGGTCTCCGCGCTGATCCATGCGGCGACGATGGTCACCGCCGGCGTCTACCTCATCGCGCGCAGCAACGCGATCTTCGACGCCTCCGGCGCCGCGCGCACCGTCGTCACCATCATCGGCGTCATCACCCTGCTTTACGGGTGCATCGCCGGTTGCGGCCAGGATGACCTGAAGCGGGTGCTCGCCAACTCGACGGTCAGCCAGATCGGCTACATGTTCCTCGCCGTCGGGCTGGGCCCCGGCGTGTACGCGATCGGCATCATCCACCTGCTCGGCCACGGCTTCTTCAAGGCTGCGCTGTTCCTGTCCGCCGGGTCGGTCATGCACGCGATGAACGACCGCATCAACATGCGCCGCTTCGGGGGGCTGGCGCGGGTCATGCCGATCACGTTCGCGGTCTTCCTCTGCGGATACCTCGCGATCATCGGCTTCCCGTTCGCCACCGGCTTCTGGACCAAGGACAAGATCATCGAGGCGGCCTTCGACCACGGCGGCACGTCCGGCTACATCCTGGGCATCTGCGCGCTGCTCGGCGCCGGCATCACCGCGTTCTACATGACCCGCGCATTGGTCATGACGTTCTTCGGCAAGCGCCGCTGGGAGGACGACGTCCACCCGCACGAAGCGCCGGTGACGATGACCGCACCGATGATCGTGCTCGGCCTGCTGGCGCTGGTCGGCGGTTTCCTGCTCATCTTCGGCGGCGGGGTGCAGCACTGGCTCACTCCGTCGGTCGGCCCGAGCGTCGAGACCGGCGTGCACACCGTGTCCAAGGTCGTGCTGACCGCCATCACGTTGGTGGTGGTCGCGCTCGGCGTCGCCGGTGGTTTCGCCGCGTTCCGCAGCGTGCCGGTCGCCCAGCCGCAGGGCGTCTCGCCGGTCACGACGCTGGCACGGCGCAACCTCTACGCCGACGCGTTCAACGAGAAGGTGCTCATGCGCCCGGGGCAGTGGCTCACCCGAGCGCTCGTCTTCTTCGACAACCGCGGCGTCGACGGCGCCGTCGGCGGCATCGGTGCCGGCTTCGGCGGCGGGTCCGCGCGGTTGCGCCGCATCCAGACGGGCTTCGTGCGCAGCTACGCGTTGTCAATGCTCGGCGGCACCGTCGCGCTGGTCGCTGTGCTCCTGGCGGTGCGTTTCCAGTGACCACACATCACGATGCGACGCTGCTGATCTTCGTCCTCATCCCGCTCGTCGGCTCGCTCGCCATCTTCGCGCTGCGTGAGGCGCAGGCGCAGCTCGCGAAGATCACCGCGCTCGTCGTCTCACTGATCGAGGTCGTCTACGCGGTCGTGCTGCTCTGCCGGTTCGACACCGGCCGGGGTGCCGCTCGCTTCCAGTGGCAGTTCAGCGTCACCTGGATCAAGTCGTTCGGCGTGCACATCGCGTTCGGTGTCGACGGCATCGCGCTGGTGCTCGTGGCGATGGCCGTCCTGCTGGTGCCTGCGGTGATCCTCGCGTCCTGGAACTCGCTGGACAGCCGGGCCGGCGCCGAGGAGCTCGTCACCGGTGCGCGCCGCCAGCGCAGCGTCAAGAACTACTTCGCGTTGTTGCTGCTGCTCGAGTTCTTCATGGTCGGCGTGTTCACCGCCACCGACGTGTTCCTGTTCTACGTCTTCTTCGAAGCCATGCTCGTGCCGATGTACTTCATCATCGGCAGCTTCGGCGGGCCGCGCCGGCAGTACGCGGCGATGAAGTTCTTCCTCTACTCGCTGCTCGGCGGCCTGCTGATGCTGGCGGCGGTCATCGGCCTGTACGTCAGCAACAACAGCCACACGTTCTCGATCACCACGTTGATCGCACACCCGCTGCCGAACGACGCCACCCAGAAGTGGTTGTTCCTCGGCTTCTTCATCGCCTTCGCGATCAAGGCCCCGCTGGTGCCGTTCCACACCTGGCTGCCCGATGCGGGAGCCGAGGCGCCCGCGGGTGGTGCCGCGCTGCTCGTCGGCGTGCTGGACAAGGTCGGCACGTTCGGCTTCCTGCGGTACTGCCTGCCGATCTTCCCGGATGCGTCGAAGTTCTTCGCTCCGGCGATCCTCGTGCTGTCCGTCATCGGCATCCTCTATGCGGCGTTCCTGGCCATCGGCCAGCGCGACATGAAGCGTCTCGTCGCGTACACGTCGGTGGCGCACTTCGGGTTCATCGGCCTGGGCATCTTCGTGTTCACCACGCAGGGCGGCAGCGGTGCCGTGCTCTACATGGTCAACCACGGCTTTTCGACCGGTGCGCTGTTCATCGTGGTCGGCCTGCTGATCGCACGTGGCAAGAGCCGCAACGTCGACGACTACGGCGGCGCGGCCAAGGTGACGCCGGTGCTCGCCGGGCTGTTCCTGCTGACCGGCCTGTCGGCGCTCGCGCTGCCGGGCATGAGCACCTTCGTCAGCGAGTTCCTGGTTCTGGTCGGTGCGTTCAGCCGGTACAAGGGTTACGCGATCATCGCGACCACCGGCATCATCCTGGCCGCGATCTACGTCCTCTACCTCTACCAACGCACCTTCCAGGGCGTCATGAGTGAGAAGGTCGCCAAGTTCCGCGACGTCAACGCGCGCGAGGTGCTGGCCGTCGCGCCGTTGCTCGCGCTGATCGTGTTCCTGGGCGTCTACCCGAAGCCGGTGCTCGACATCGTCAACCCGGCGGTCAAGGACACCCTGAGCAACGTGCACAAGACCGACCCGACGCCGAAGTACGGCCCCGTCGCAGGAGGACGCAAGTGAGCGACGCTCCACGTAATCGCTCCGCCAAGAGCACTCCACGATTCCGCGGAGGCCATGAATGAGCGGCTTGGCGCTTGCCGCGCACACGATCACCACGCCCTCCGTCGGGTACCGCGTGCTGCTGCCGATCTTCATCGTGTTCGGCGCCGCGATGCTCGGCGTGCTCGTCGAGGCGGTCGTCCCGCGCGCGGAGCGGTTCACCGCGCAGGTGACGCTCGCGCTCGCCGGGTTGGTCGGCGCCGTCATCGCGGTCGCGCTGCTGCACAACCACACCACCACGACGCCGTCGCCGAAGGGCACCGACGTCGTGTTCGCCGGCTCATTGGCGGTCGACAAGGCGGGCCTGTTCATCCAGGGCACCGTGCTCGTGCTCGCAATCATGGCCGCGTTGCTGATGGCCGAGCGCAGCGTCGACGTCGGCAGCCCCATCGTGGCGGCGTCCGCCGTCACCGTCGGCTCGCCGGAGGACGCGCGGCTCTCGCGCACCGACCGCGTGCAGACCGAGATCTTCCCCCTGATGATGTTCGCCGTCGGCGGCATGCTGGTGTTCCCGATCGCGAACAACCTGCTGCTGATGTTCGTCGCGCTCGAGGTGCTCTCGCTGCCGCTGTACCTGATGGCGGGCATGTCGCGTCGGCGCCGCCTGCTGTCGCAGGAGGCCGCGGTCAAGTACTTCCTGCTCGGCGCGTTCGCCTCCGCGTTCTTCCTGTACGGGCTGACGCTGATCTACGGCTACGCCGACTCCGTCGACCTGCCGACGGTCCTGCAGGCATCACAGACCTCGACCAAGTCCGACGTGCTGCTCTACGTCGGACTCGCGCTCGTCATCGTCGGTCTGCTGTTCAAGGCCGGCATCGCGCCGTTCCACAGCTGGACGCCGGACGTCTACCAGGGCGCGCCGACGCCGGTGACGGCGTTCATGGCGGCGTGCACCAAGGTGGCCGCGTTCGGCGCGATCCTGCGCGTCCTGTACGTCGGCTTCAGCTCGACGGCAAACGACTGGCGGCCGGTCGTCTGGGGCGCGGCGATCGCGTCCATGGTCGTCGGCGCCGTCTTCGGCCTGACGCAGACCGACGTCAAGCGGATCATCGCGTACTCGTCCATCGCGCACGCCGGGTTCATCCTCGTCGGCGTCGTCGCGCTGTCCAAGGCCGGCATCTCGAGCGTGCTGTTCTACCTGCTCACCTACGGCTTCACCACGCTGGCAGCATTCGGCCTGCTGATGATGGTGCGCGATGCCGACGGTGAGGCGACGCACCTGTCGCAGTGGTCCGGGCTGGCGCGCAAGAGCCCGACGGTGGCGATCACCATGACGGTGCTGCTGATGTCGATGGCCGGCATCCCGTTGACGTCCGGGTTCACCGGCAAGTTCTACATCTTCCGTGCCGCGTACCACGTCGCCGGCCCGCTGGTCGTGATCGCGCTGGTCGCGTCGGCGATCGCGGCGTTCTTCTACCTGCGCATCGTCGTGCTGATGTTCTTCGCCGATCCGCCGGAGGACGGCCCGACCATCGCCATCCCGGGCTGGTCGACGACCGTCGCGCTGACCTTCGGCGTCGTCGTCACCATCGTGCTGGGCGTCTTCCCGCAGCCGATCCTGGACCTCGCGGCCAAGGCCGCCCACTTGACCGGGTGAGGCCGTCCGGCAGGATGACGCCGTGAGTCCCGCGGCGCTCGGCGTCACCTTCGACGACACCGTCCTCGAGCAGACCGTCCGCTCGGAGCTCGGCGCCGTCGAGGACCTGCTGCACCGCTCGGTGCGCTCGGACGACGAGTTCGTGGCCGGCGCGGCCAGTTACCTCATCGACGCAGGCGGCAAGCGGTTCCGGCCGATGCTCACCGTGCTCGCGTCGCACTTCGGTGATTCGTCGCGGCCGGAGATCGCCGCGGCGGCTGTCGTCTGCGAGATCACTCATCTGGCGACGCTCTACCACGACGACGTGATGGACGAGGCGGCCGTGCGTCGCGGTAGCCCGTCCGCCAACGCGCGGTGGGACAACACGGTCGCGATCCTCACCGGCGACTTCCTGTTCTCCCGCGCGTCGAACATCCTCGCGGATCTCGGGCCGTGGGCGGTGCGCCTGCAGGCGCGCACGTTCGAACGGTTGGTCATCGGTCAGATCAGCGAGACGCGCGGTCCGGGCGCCACGCAGGACCCCATCCAGCACTATCTCGGCGTGCTGGCTGACAAGACCGGCTCGTTGATCGCTACCGCCGCGGAGTTCGGCGCGCACTTCGCCGGCGTGGCCGAGCCGGTCGTCGAGAGCCTGCGCGTGTTTGGTGAGCGGATCGGCGTCGCGTTCCAGATCAGCGACGACATCCTCGACATCGCATCCGAGTCCGCGGAGTCCGGTAAGACGCCGGGCACCGACCTGCGCGAGGGCGTTGCCACGCTGCCGGTGTTGTACGCGCTGCGTTCCCCGTCGGCGGACGCGGCGCGGTTGGGCGTGCTCGTCGCGAAGCCGATCGTCGACGACGCCGAGCTGGCCGAAGCATTGCGTTTGCTGCGTGGGTCCGCCGCGATCGACGAAGCACGTGCGACGCTGCGCTCGTACGCCGACGAAGCACGTGCGACGCTGGCCGACCTGCCCGAGGTGCCGGCCCGTGCTGCGCTCGAGGCACTGACCGAGATCGTCATCGCGCGGACCGGCTGAGCGCCGGACATCGGGGGAGGGCCATGACTGCCACGGACGCCGACACCGGCCATGGCAAGGACGCCGGCAGTCGTTCTGGCGAGCGTCCCCGCCCGCGACCCGCTCCATCGACGGCCGACCGTGCCGAATCCGACGGACCGCGGATCGCCGACCAGTCGTTCATCAGCTACGCCGATTTCGGCGAAAACTTCTTCCGCGCCGCCGTCAGCGAGCAGCGTATCGGCAACGCCGTGGCGAAGATCGCGGGGCAGCCCATCGACGTCGGCCCGCTGTCCATCGGCCCGCTCGGCCTCGGCTTGGTCAAGGTCCGTGCCGAGGGCTCCGTCGGCGAGCCCGCGCTGAGCCCGCGTGACGGCGAGCTGGTCGCCTTCGACCTCGTCGTCCCGGCACAGCTGGCGATGCTCGTCGAGATCGGCATCGACAGGCACCACTTCGACGCGACCATCACCATCCGCCTCGTGCTCACCGCCCGCGCCGCCGCGCCGCTACGCGTCGTCATCGATGTCGAGCCGCCGACGAAGAATGATGTGGACGTCGATGTCAAGGCGGGCGGCCTGCGCTCGTCGGTGCTGCAGATCGTCGCCGGCGTGGACGGCGAGCTGCGCCGCCTCGTCGCGAAGCACGTCGGGCGTGAACTCGACAAGCCGAACATGCAGCAGCTGCGCATCATCGACGTCGCCGAGATGCTCGAGCGCGCCGGGAGTTAACCGTGCGCGGCGGAGCTAACCGTGCGCGGCGGAGCTAACCGTGCGCGGCGGAGCTAACCGTGCGCGGCGGAGCTAACCGTGCGCGCCGGGAGCTAACCGTGCGCGCCGGGAGCTAAGCGCCCACGTTCCAGTAGGGCGGGCAGTTCGTGGGCATGCCACCGACACGCTCGTGTTGCCGGTTGGCGCGCGAGAGTCAGGCGGCGACCACCCCGAAGTCGATGTCGGCGAGGTGATGGACGGTGTTGCGAACCGGTCTTCGTTCCGGGTCTAGCCAGGGTGGTGGGATCCATTGCGGCATGCCGTCGAGGATCTCGACGGTCCAGCCGCGGCGTTCGAACTCGCGATGGTGGTACGGGCAGAGCAGACACAGGTTGTTCAGGTCGGTCGCTCCGCCGTGCTGCCACGCGATGACGTGGTGCGCTTGGCACCAAGATGCGGGGCGGGTGCAGCCTGGGAAGCAGCAGCCGCCGTCGCGGGCTGTCAGGGCACGGCGTTGCGCGCAGGTGGCGGTGCGGATCGCGCGCCCGTATGCGAGGACGCCGCCGGCGTCGTTACAGACGACGGGGATGATGTCGGCTTCGGCGGCGAGGTCGAGCAGCCGGTCGGCGGAGATCAGCTCACCGTGCGCGGTGCGCGCGTATCCGGTGGCCTCGGTCAGCTGGGCGGCGGACATGGTGACGGTGACGGTGACGGGTGTGCCGCCGGCAGCGGGCAGGGTGCCGGTGTGCAGCAGCCGTAGCCCGGCGTCGAGCAGCGCGTCGTGGCGGCGTTGGCCGGCGGTGCGGTCGTCGCGTTGTCCGTCGAGCGCGGCCTGCGATGCGGACAGCGCGTCGATGATCGCCTGCCACGCCGCGGCGTTGGCGTCGGTCAGTTCTCCGGTGAGCAGGTTGCGGCCGGCGCGGCGGCGCAGCGTGACGTCGCGCCGGCGTTCGGCCTCGCGATCATCGGGTTCGACGCCGTCCGGGTTCAGCCGGGCCAACAGCTCCCTGCCGGTGCGCGCAACCAGCCCGGGCTCGCAGTGCCGGCTGGCCTTCACCAAGAGTTGTTCGGCGACCGGCGCCGCCTCCGTCGCCAGCGCCGGTGGGATTGCGTACACGCTCGTGGTGACGGCCCGGGCGTGGGCGGCGGAGATCTCGCCGGCTGCCTGCGCGGCGGCGACCAGCGGGAACACCGGCCCGAGCGGTTCGCCGGTCAACGAGTGGCGCGGGCCCATATCCAGTGCCTGTTCGACCCGCGCCTTCGCCTCACCCGGCGCCACGCGCAACAACGTGATCAGCAGGTCGACGCTCGAACCACGCGCGTACTCGCCGGCCACACCGCGCTTGTGCACCGCACCGACCAGCCGCTGATCCACCGCCGCCAACCGGCGCCGCTGCACTTCCACCTCGGCCAGTAACCCGGTCAACTCCAGTGACGACAACGCCTCGAGGTCACACGAGAGCAGCGCATCCGCGCCCGCGCGCAACCCCGCCACCCCGCCACCCCGGCGTCGGCTGTCGTCTGCTCCATGCCCAAAACGCTAGCCGGACCCTCCGACAGTTTTCACACAGTCGATGCCCCGACGCTTGTCGTTGATACGCGCGACTCCAACAAGCCGGACAAAGCGGGGCAAGACTGCGGCAGAGTGACTGATCCAGTGCCGCGGCACGGCACGATGTGCGTCATGTCAGGTCAGCTGTTGGTCCGGTGCGAGCGCGAGTGGCCGTGGGGGATGTTCGTCATCGACGACGCCGGCTTGCATGCCGCACTGCCGGACTGGCCTGACTACGAGCAGCTGGTCGGCACGGACGAGGCCGTGCTGGTGCCGGTGATGCACGCGGTGGACGGGCCGGTGGTTGTCGAGCTATGGGCCGGGCCCGCGGAGTCGGGTAAGGGCTGGTCGTGCGTGTGGGATGCACCGCTGTCGTTGCCGTCCGGTGTCGCCCGTGTAGGTGATGCCGAGTGGTCGATGGTGGCGCCGAGCGCGTTGCGGGCGGGGACTTGGCGGCTGCGGGTCCTGGTTGATCGAGAACAGCACAGCGAACACGTGCGAATCGTGTTCACCGAGCTTGGCTAAGTTCGCGCTCAAACGTTCTGTAGGCGGGGTCCGCCGGTGATCTTGCATCCACGCGAGCGTCGAGAACGCCAACAATCGGCGGCGATGCGGCCCTCGACAGGGGCCCACCGAGGAAAGCGGTGGGTGAATCTCCGTTCAGTTACCGGCCCGATCATCCGCCGGTCGCTGACCCGGCGATGCCATACCGACGGGCAAGCCGGTGCCGACGGCCCTCAGACCGAGACGGCCTCCGCGGCTCTGGCCAGCTGACGGGCGCGGCGCTGCGAACGCAGGCTGTCCACCGTCAGCACGATCAACGCGAGCCACACCAGGCAGAAGCCCACGAGCTCGGCGGTCGGCAGCTTCTCGTGCCGGATGCCGACGCCGACGGCAAACTGCAGGATCGGTGCCAAGTACTGCAGCAGGCCCAGGATCGTCAGCGGCAGACGTCGGGTGGCCGCCGCGAAGAACAGCAACGGGATCACCGTCACCAACCCCGTGCCGACCAGCAGCAGCGACGTCGGCCAGCGCGTGCCGAACACGAGATTGCCTTGCGCAGCGACGATCGCTATGAGGACGGCGGCGATCGGCAGCTGCACGCCCGTCTCGACGGCCAGCGACTCCACCGCGCCGACGGCGGCGCGCTTCTTGCTGAAGCCGTACATGCCGAACGAGAACGCGAGGATGAGGGCGATCCACGGCGGCCGGCCGTAGTCGACGGCGATGACCAGCACTGCGGCCGCGCCAATCGCCACCGCCAGCCACTGCGCCGGCCGCAGCCGCTCGCGCAGCACCAGCACGCCCAGCAGGATCGTGAACAGCGGATTGATGAAGTAACCGAGGCTGGTCTCGACGACGTGCCCGGTGTTGACGCCGTAGATGTACGTGCCCCAGTTGACGCTCACGAGCACGGCGGCCAGCGCGAGCAGCCGGAACCGGCGCCGATCGCGGACGACCGCGAGCGTGCGGCGAAAGCCACCGGTCATGCGCAGCACGACGAGCATTGCGATCAGCGACCACGCCATGCGCATGCCCAGGATCTCGAGCGTCCCGGCCGGCTCGAGCAGCGGGAAGTAGAGCGGGAACACGCCCCACAGGACGTAGGCGGCAGCCCCGTGCAGAACTCCCTGACGCCCCTCGGCCCGGTCGTCCGGGGCCGGCGTCGAGGTCACATGTCGAATCTACGAGTTGGTACGAGCGCTTTGTTCGACAGGGCGGCACTTGTCGATCTTCGTGTAGCTGGCGTGGCTGCCTGAATCGCGCGCCCAGAGGCACACCGTCAGGTAGCGGTACATCCGGCCACCCGATGCTGCATCGAACGCAGAACTACGCCACGCGAACGTGTAGGCGCGCTCGTACTTGGTCATCCGCCGGCCGGCGTTGCGCGCGTCGAAGTGCCTACCGTCGGCGGGGTGCGGACTCGACGCGAACAGCCGGTGACGTGCACCGCCGCGCTGCCGCTCCCCGTAGACGACGGCCTTGACGTCCTGCAACGGCATGCTGTTTCGGTTGTACGCGTAGCCCGCAACGGCGAGCTGCATCCGGTTGCCCCCGACGGAACGGATGCTGCGCTGGTAGGTGAGCCCCTGTGCGCCGGTGCGGGCACCGGCTCCGGCCGGGGCCGCAATGGCAACCACGCCGGCCAGTACCCCAACAGCGCCGACCAACGCGGCCAACGCGATCTTGATGAGTCGCGTGTTCGGTGCAAGAACCATCAAGGGGAGCCTCCCCGGGCCCCCGTCGGGTCAAACCCCGATGGCGGGTGTCGCAAGCAACACCGGCGGGACTTGACCAACCGAGATTTCCGTCGGCAAGTCCGCCCTCGTGGTCAGTCCTCGGACTCGTAGGTCCGAGCGCAGATGCCCTTCAGGCCGGCCCAGGAGAACCACTTCGTCCACTTGCGGCTGCCGGGCTTGACGACCAGGGGATCAAGCAGACATACGGCGCGACTTCGACCGTCAGTCGACGGTCCACGTGTCGGCGCCCTTGAGCAACGTCTGCAGTGCGTCGTCGTCCACCGGCTTGGCCGCGGCGGCAGTGTCGAGCTGTTCGGCCATCAGCTGGTCGTACACCGGCCGCGCGACGTCGCGGAACACGCCCATCGGCGCGTACCGGGAATCGACGGACTGCAGCCGCGAGAGCGCGAACGCGTACGCCGGGTTCGACGCGTGCGCGTCGTGCACGACCACGCGCGGGTCGTCGTCGGCGACGTCGTCGGCGATGGACAACTCACCGAATTCGCTGCGCACGACCGCACGCGATCCGACGCCGTTCGCGCCCGGCGCACCGAAGCGCAGCGGCTGACCGTGCTCCATGCGGATGGTCCAGTCGTCGCGCGTCTCGGAATCCTTGAGCACGTCGAACGCGCCGTCGTTGAAGATGTTGCAGTTCTGGTAGATCTCCACCAGCGCGGTGCCGGGGTGCTCGGCCGCCGCGCGCAGCACGGACTGCAGGTGCTTGCGGTCGGAGTCGAGCGTGCGGGCGACGAAGGTCGCTTCGGCGCCCAGCGCGATCGACACCGGGTTGAACGGGTGGTCGAGCGAACCCATCGGCGTCGACTTGGTGACCTTGCCGAGTTCGGACGTCGGCGAGTACTGGCCCTTCGTCAACCCGTAGATCCGGTTGTTGAACAGCAGGATCTTGAGGTTGACGTTGCGCCGCAGCGCATGGATCAGGTGGTTGCCGCCGATGGACAGCGCGTCGCCGTCACCGGTGACGACCCATACGGACAGGTCCTGGCGTGAGGTCGACAGGCCGGTGGCGATCGCCGGCGCGCGCCCGTGGATCGAATGCATCCCGAACGTGTTCATGTAGTACGGGAAGCGCGACGAGCAACCGATGCCGGAGACGAACACGATGTTCTCCCGAGGCACGCCCAGCTCGGGCATGAAGCCCTGCACCGCGGCGAGGATCGCGTAGTCGCCGCAGCCCGGGCACCAGCGGACCTCCTGGTCGGTCTTGAAGTCCTTCGGCTTGAGCGTCAGCTCGGTCATTCGTGATCATCTCCACTGGCAGGGAGGTCGGCGGCGTCGGCGGCGCCGTGCACGACGCCGAGCAGCATCTCGGCGAGCTCGTCCGCGGCGAACGGCAGCCCGCGCACCTGCGTCACGCTGACGGCGTCGACGAGGTACTTCGCGCGGATCAGCGTCGCGAGCTGGCCGAGGTTCATCTCGGGGATGACGACCTTGTCGTAGCGCGCGAGCAACGCGCCGAGGTCGTCCGGGAACGGGTTCAAGTGCCGCAGGTGGGCCTGTGCGATCGACGCACCGCCGGCACGCACCTGCCGGCACGCTGCGCCGATCGGGCCGTACGTCGAGCCCCAACCGAGCACCAGCACTCGTGCCTCGCCTGCCCCGGCGGAGCCGCCCGATGGCGCCGGGTCGTCGACCTCGAGCGGGGCGAGGCTGCGGGCGATGCCGTCGACCTTGGCCTGCCGGGTGCGGGTCATGAAGTCGTGGTTGTCCGGGTCGTAGCTGATGTTGCCGGTGCGGTCGGCCTTCTCGATGCCGCCGATGCGGTGCTCGAGACCGGCGGTGCCCGGCACCGCCCACGGCCGGGCGAGCGTCTCCGGGTCGCGCAGATAGGGCAGATAGACGCCCTGTTCGTCACCCACACCGTTCGGCTCGGTGGCGAACTCGACGGACAGGTCGGGCAGCTCGTCGACGTCGGGTACCTGCCACGGCTCGGAGCCGTTCGCGAGGTAGCCGTCGGAGAGCAGGAACACCGGCGTGCGGTAGGTCAGCGCGATCCGCGCGGCCTCGAGCGCGGCGGCGAAGCAGTCCGCCGGCGACTGCGGCGCGATCACCGGCACCGGCGCCTCGCCGTTGCGGCCGAACATCGCCTGCAGCAGGTCGGACTGCTCGGTCTTCGTCGGCAGGCCGGTGGACGGGCCGCCGCGCTGGATGTCGCAGATGACCATGGGTAGCTCGAGGCTGACCGCCAGGCCGATCGTCTCGCCCTTCAGCGCGATGCCGGGGCCGGAGCTGGTGGTGACGGCGAGCGAGCCGCCGAAGCTTGCGCCGAGCGCCGCGCCGATGCCGGCGATCTCGTCCTCGGCCTGGAAGGTGCGGACGCCGAACCGCTTGTGCTTGGACAGCTCGTGCAGGATGTCGCTGGCCGGCGTGATCGGGTACGCGCCGAGGAACAACGGCAGCCCGGAACGCTGCGAGGCGGCGATCAACCCGTAGGCCAGGGCCAGGTTGCCGCTGATGTTGCGGTAGACGCCGGCCGGTGTGGCGGCGGGCGCGACCTCGTAGGCGACGCCGAAGGCCTCGGTGGTCTCGCCGAAATTCCAACCCGCCTGAAACGCGGTGACGTTGGCTTCGGCGATGTCCGGCTTGTTCGCGAACTTCTGCCGGACGAAGTTGATCGTGCCCTCGGTCGGCCGCGAGTACATCCAGCTGAGCAGCCCGAGCGCGAACATGTTCTTGCTGCGGCCGGCGTCCTTGCGCGAGAGCGTCGTGCCTTCGAGCGCGTCCAGCGTCAGCTGCGTGAGGTCCACGGCGTGGACGTTGTACTCGTCGAGGCGGCCGTCCTCGATCGGGTTGCTCGACCACCCGACCCGTGCCAGCGCGCGCGTGGTGAAGTCATGCGTGTCGACGATCAGCGTGGCGCCCTTGGGCAGGTCGCCGAGGTTGGCCTTGAGCGCGGCCGGGTTCATCGCCACCAGCACGTCGGGTCGGTCGCCGGCGGTGAGGATGTCGTGGTCGGCGAAGTGCAACTGGAAGCTCGAGACGCCGGCCAGCGTGCCCTGCGGTGCGCGGATCTCGGCCGGGAAGTTCGGGAACGTCGCCAGGTCGTTGCCGAAGACCGCGGTTTCCTGGGTGAACCTGTCACCGGTGAGCTGCATGCCGTCGCCGGAGTCACCGGCGATGCGGATCACGACTCGATCGAGCTTCTGCACGCTCTTGGTCATGCGGTTCAGCGCCTCCAGGGCGTCCAGTGGCGATCGCGGCGTCGCATCGGTGCGCGCGCCGAGTTCGGCCGGGCGCAACCTCTCCATCCTACGTTTCCGTGCCATCTCGCCGAGGTGTCCTGCCTCACGAATGGGCCGAATTGGGCCGATATGCCCGTTCCGTCCGCGGAGTCTGGTCCGTGATCGCACCGCCCGTCACGGGTATCTCGTTGAGAACGACGAGCCAGCAGCACACCCCAGCAGAGCTCGAGAGGACGTCATGTCGGATCTGGTACTGCCCGCGTTCATGATGGATTGCCGCGACTGGATGGTGGTCAGTGCCGAGGAAGCCGGCCTGGCGTCCGATCTCGATGACGTCCCCACCGTGGCGGTGTTGTCGACGATGGTGATCGACGACGACATCCGCGAGGCCACGGGCGCCCTGACCGTCGGACTGCTCGACGACGACGAACCCCTGGACACGCGTCAGGTGGCGCCGGGCGCCGAGGCGCTCGAACTGCTGGACACGGACGCCGAGCCGGGCACCCGGCGTTACGTCATGCCCGCGCCGACCATGATCGACGGGCCGCAGAACCTCGCACTACTTGCCGAGTTCGTGCTGGAGGACTCCGTGTCGTCCGAGGATGAACTTAGCCGCCGGATCGACGCGCTGATGTCGTCGTTCCGCTGGCAGAGCGTCGCTGCCTGATACTGATCATGTCCGCGTGCGCGAGCCACGTCGGTCGGCGCTTCCAGCGCGTACCGCTCTTCTGAGCGCCGTCTAAGCCCAGAGCCGCCCCGGGAGCGGAACGTCGTGTGTGCGGCACGTACTGCGCAGACATGCGCCAGGGTCCGTCTTAGTTCTGCGACTAGTTAGAGCCGAGGGTTAGGACGGGGTTTTGGCTAGGCAGCTCCCACGCAGCAGGTATGCCCTCCTCGTTCGTACTGACTTCACCGATGAGCAATCCTGGGACGAAGTGTTCCTTGCGGCTCGTGCGCCGGACGTGGACGGTTATTCGGCTCAGCTGACAGGCGTGGGTATGGCCGCGTTCGATGGCGCACACTGGGAGATCGTTCGCGACGCGGTACCCGACGACCCGAATGGAAGTGCGGTCGTCTTCATAGTGGACGCCGAGACAATCAGGACTCCGAGTCGACCCATCCTCGTCGCGTCTCTAGGCCCCGATCGTGCAGGTCAGCGGCCCTTTCGGTGCGTTCCTAGCGCGGTCGCTAGTGTCGAGAACAATCTGAACACCGGAAACATGGATTGGCTTGATTTCGTATCTGCAGTAGGTGCGGATGGGGTCTTCACGCGTTTCTGAACACAAGCTGCCGTGCCGGCGGTCGTCGCGGACAGCTGCGCGCGGAGGTCAGGTTCCCTTCGGGGCACAACGGACGATGCTCACCCGATGTGCGCGCGGGTGGAGGCGGTCGCGGAAGACATGAGAGCCCATCGCCGCGGATTGCGTCGCGGTCTGCGGCTTGCTCGACCTGTGCTCACTCGACCTCGGTGAGCGTGCCGGCGTCCACGTCGTAGACGAAACCGCGCACGGCGTTGCGGTGCGGCAGCCACGGGCAGTTGCGCAGCACCTCGACGCTGCGCCGCGTGTCGGCCTCGACGTCACTGAAGCCGGGAACCCGCCACGACGGTGTCTCACCCGATTCCTGTGCCAGGTCGGCGCGGAACCGATCGTCGTCGAAGTCCGCCATGCCGCATCGGGTGTGGTGGACGACGGCGATCTCGGTGGTGTTCAGGGCGCGCTGGCTGATCGCGAGCGAACGCAGCGCGTCATCGGTGGGCAAACCGCCGGCGTTGCGCAGAATGTGCGCGTCGCCGAGGTGCAGGCCGAACGCCGCCAGCGGATCCAGCCGCGCGTCCATGCAGGTCAGGACGGCGAGCCGCCGGCCGGGCTCGCCGGTCTTCGGACCGCGGAAGCCGTGCGCGTAGCGGGCATTGGCCTGGACGACGTCGTCGATCGCGGACACGGGTCCCGAGTCAACCAGACGGGAACGCGACCAGGTGTGCTGGGCGTTGTGTGAGCATGCAGTCGTTTCGCAACGGGTTCAAGACAGCCGTCCTGTTCGGTGTGCTCGGCGTCCTGTTCGTTGTCGTCGGTGGGGTGATCGGCGGCCGTCAGGGCCTCGTGATCGGCCTGGTTCTGGCCGTCGCGATCAACGCCTTCAGCTACTTCAACTCCGACAAGATCGCGCTGCGCTCGATGGGCGCGCGGCCGGTCACCGAGATCGAGCAGCCGGCGATGTACCGCATCGTGCGCGAGCTCGCGACATCGGCCCGCCAGCCGATGCCGCGGCTCTACGTGTCTCCGACGCAGGCGCCGAACGCCTTCGCCACCGGGCGCAACCCGCGGCACGCCGCCGTCTGCGCCACCGAGGGCATCCTGCTGCTGTTGAACGAGCGGGAGCTGCGCGCGGTGCTCGGCCACGAGCTCTCGCACGTCTACAACCGCGACATCCTCATCTCGTCCGTAGCGGCGTGCCTGGCGTCCGGCATCACGATGCTCGCGCAGTTCGCGTTCTTCTTCGGCGGCAGCAACGACGACCGCGACGGCAACATCTTCGGCGAGCTGCTGCTGCTGATCCTGGGTCCCGTCGCGGCGTCGCTGGTGCAGCTGTCCATCAGCAGGTCGCGCGAGTACCAGGCCGACGCCTCGGGCGCGCAGCTGTCGGCCGACCCGCTGGCGCTCGCGTCCGCGCTGCGCAAACTGGAGGCCGGCACCCAGGCCGTCTCGCTGGTCAAGACGCCGCGGCTGCAGACCACCAGCGCGCTGATGATCGCCAACCCGTTCGCCGGCGGCGTGCGCAACCTGTTCTCGACGCACCCGCCGATGGACGAGCGGATCGCCCGGCTGGAGCACATGGCCCAGTCGGACCCCCGCTTCCGCCACTGACCCCCCGGGGGGTCTTCGCTTCTTGCATGCCGAACTGACCATTTCAAGGGCCCGAATTTGGTCATCCGGAACCGGGAGTTGCGCTCGAACGGGGTTGTCCACAGGCGCCGGACGGTGCGGACAGCAGGCGCCTAGCGTCTGAGCCGTGGTCGTCGACGTCCGTCCCGAGCGGTACTTCGACCACGAACTCGGCGTCGGCCGACCCGGTCCGACGCGAGTGGGCCCGGCGCAGGAGCGGCAGGCTCAGTGGGTCGCGGTGGAGCGCGAACTGCGCGAGTGCGCCGAGGGTACGGAGCTGGGGGCAGCGGTCGACCTCGCCTGCCGACAGGGCTTCGCGCTCCGCCGCGATCAGGCCCGACGCTGCGGCGTGAGCGAGGCGGTCCTGCGTCGGCTCGTTCGACGGGCGGGCTGGACGGCGCCGCGCTACGGCGTGCTCTCCCCGCTGCCGCCGGCGCCGAGGGGCGACACCGCGGCGCCGCCGTCCGCACACGAGGTGCGCCCCTGCGGCAGCTCCATCCAGGTACGCGCGGCCGCATGCGCGCTAGCGCGCCGGACGGCCCTGGTCAGTCACGAGTCCGCGGCCGCCATGCACGGGCTGCCCACCTTCGGCGCGCCCGATCGGCCGACGCTGAGCGGTTACGAGCCGGGGAATGTCGCGGCGCGCGACGACGTCATCGTGCGCTGTGTCGGCCGGCGCCCCGAGGAGCTCACCGAATGGTTCGGCGTCCCGGTGACCACCGCGGCGCGCACAGTTGTCGACGTAGCGCGCAACGCCGGCGTCGCCGCCGGGCTGGTGTGCGCGGACGCAGCGCTTCACGACGGCCTCGTCACGCACGGGCAGCTGGCGACGGCACGGCAGCATGCGCGCTACCGGCCGGGCGTGCGTTTCGCCGAGCGGGTGCTCGAGCTCACGGACGGCCGGGCTGAGTCGCCGCTCGAGTCGCTGGTGCGGCTGTGCCTCGTGGACGGCGGCCTGCCGGTGCCTGACCTGCAGCAGTGGATCGACACCGACCGGGGCCGGTTCCGCGTCGACCTGCTGTACCGCGCGCGGCGGGTGGTCCTCGAGGCGGACGGCGAGCTGAAGTACGTCACGGACCCGATGGCACTGGTCGAGGAGAAGCGGCGGCAGGAGGCGCTCGAGCGCGCCGGCTTCGTCGTCGTCCGCGTCATGTGGTCGGACGTGATCCGCCGCCCGGTGGACGTGTGCGCCCGCGTCGCGCGCGCACTGCGCAGCTGACCGGCACTACTGCGCGTCTCTCCTGGCTCCAGATGACCATTTTTCGCGCCTGAATCTGGTCATCTCGGCATGCAAGAAGGGGCCAGGCAGCGAAACCGGGGGTCAGCGGTAGTTGGTGAACTGCAGGGGGACGTCGAGGTCGGCGCCGCGCAGCAGCGACTGCACCTCCTGCAGCTGATCCTTCTTCTTACCGGTCACGCGCAGCTGGTCGCCCTGGATGGACGCCTGGATGCCCTTCGGCCCCTCGTCGCGGATCAGCTTGGCGATCTTGCGGGCTTGGTCGGAGTCGATGCCCTGGCGCAGCGTGCCGTTGATGACGTAGGTCTTGCCCGAGGCGCGCGGATCGCCGGCGTCGAACGCCTTCATCGAGATCGACCGCTTGACGAGCTTCTCGCGGAACACGTCGAGTGCGGCCTTCGCCCGCTCCTCGGTGTCGGCCTTGATCGTGACGCCGAGCTCGCCCGACCACTCGACCGATGCGTTCACGCCGCGGAAGTCGAAGCGCTGCGCGAGTTCCTTCGCGGCCTGGTTCAGCGCGTTGTCGACCTCTTGGTGGTCGACCTTGCTGACGATGTCGAAGGACGAGTCGGCCATGGCGGTCACCTTCCGGTCGGGGCGAGAACGCGTCCGAGGCTAGTCGTCGCGCAGGGCACCCATGCCGCGATGTGCGGCACGGTGCTCCGGTACAGTTGCCAGCCGTCGCGGCAACATCGCGATGCACGGCGGGTTGCCCGAGTGGTCAAAGGGAGCGGTCTGTAAAACCGCCGGCTCAGCCTACGTTGGTTCGAACCCAACACCCGCCACCGACGAGGGACGCGGTCAGGACGCGCGTTCTGACCGCGGGCCGTTCAGACCCGTCGGTGCTGCGCGATGACCCTGGCCTCCTCGGCGCCGTAGCCCGAATCGCCGGTCGCCCCGGCGAGCGACGACGTCACCGCGCCGTACATCTGTTCCCAGACCGTCCAGCCGTCCTCGTCGTCCTTCCCGGTGGGCGAGGTCGACGGTTTGCTGACCCCGCCCTCGGCGTCCGGCTCGGACGGCAGCGAATCGACCAGGTACTGGCGGACGGCCTCGAGGGTGTGCCACAGCGCCTGGGCGTACTCGCAGGTGCGCGTCAGCTCATGACGCACGCTGGCGGTTTGGGCGCGGTGGTCCTCGATGCGCATGTCGTCCCGCTCGGGCATCTGCAGCCGCTCGGGATCGAGGATCTGCGGCATGGGGACGGGCTGCATGACGCTCCTAGGCGAGGGGTCGGGGGTCCTCTTCTGTGCCGGTACCCCGGCGCTCGCAATCACTAATCGCGACGGTTGGTGATCTCCGGGATAAAGTCTGCGTATGTCCGGACCGGTGCGCCCGCTCGGCGGTGCTGCCCTCAAGCACGCGCGCCGCGTCTCCGGTATCACCCAGGAGCAGCTCGCGAGCCGGTCCAACCTCAGCGTGCGCACCGTGCGCGGCCTGGAGTCCGGGTCGATCCGGCACCCGCACCAGCATTCGTTGCTCGCGCTCGCGAAGGCGCTGGACCTCAGCCCCGGCGAAACCGACGACTTCATCTCCGCGTGGAGCAAGGTGCAGGAGGCACAGACCTTCACCGCCCTCATCGACGCCGGGCACGACGTCGAGCAGGTACTCGCCGACAACGAGATCGAGCCGCACGACGACTACGAGGACGTGTCGGTCGTCGAGCGTCACACTGTCGGCCCCGACCGGCGGTCGCGGCTCAACCACAGCCTGGTGGCGATGCGGGCGCTCAACGACGGGCTCGACCGCCGGCTGGTGATGTGGGGACGGGAGAACTCCGACCAGGACCTCGCGCGCATCAAGCTCGACGGTCTGCACAACTGCACGGCCGGCGAACCGCTGTGGCTGCCCAAGCTCGACCTCGTCGCGTTCGAGCTCGACATGGGTTGCGTCCTGGACAAGGACGAGACGCACGTCTTCGGGTACGGCTGGGACTTCTCCGACGCCTACCCCGGGTCGGTCGAGGCGGACACCGAGGCGCCGCGCCTGACGACCGATGCGACGCACGGGTTCCGGCGGGCGCTGCAGATGTGGGTGCTGCAGGTCGACTTCGAATGCCGACCACCACGCAAGTTGTGGCAGTTCACCGGGCCGGCGCACCGGCGCCGGGTACTGCGGCCGCTCACCGTCGACACGTTCGGCTCGGCGCACCTGACCATGCAGGGCGTCGCACCCGGCGAATACGGCATCGGGTGGGAGTGGTGACGCTCAGCGCGCCGTGACGGGCGCCGCCAGCAGCGTGTGCGCCAGGAACACGGTCAGGCCGTGCAACAGCGACATCCGCGAATCCACCCGTCGGTATTCGTGCCCCTCACCGGCGAGTTCGAGGTACCGCACGTCGCGCCCCAGCTCCCGCATCCGCGCGACTATTTGCACAGCCTCGTTGCGCGGGACGTTGGTGTCCAGCTCGCCGTGCACGACCAGCAGCGGCACGACGATGGCCTGCGCGCGCGGCAACGGCGAGATCTCGGCCAACAATGCGGCATCCCGGGCCGGGTCGCCGTACTTCGTGACGGCCGCGGCGGCGATCCACGGCTCGGTGTCGCGGAAGAACGTCAGCATGTCCGACATGCCGCAGATGTCGACGCCCGCCGCGAACTCGAAGGCGTGCTCAGTCAGCGACATCAGTGTCGCGTAGCCGCCGTAGGAGCGGCCGGTCACCGCGATCCGGGCGGCGTCGGCCCAGCCCCGCTCGGCGAGCACCGCCGCGCTGCGCGCGACGTCGTGGATCGCGTCGAAGCGGCCCCAGCGGTCGTCGGCATGGACGAAGGTGTGGCCGTAGCCGGACGACCCGCGGATGTTGGGCGCGAAGACCGTGACGCCCGCTGCCGCCAGCACCTGGTGTTGCGGGGTGAAGATCGGACGTTCCTGCGCTTCCGGGCCGCCGTGCAGGCTGAGCATCGCCGGCCCGGGCGTCGTTGCGGCGACATTCCCATGGGCGGGGTAGAGCCAGCCGGACAGCGGCAGCCCGTCGTGCGCGTCGTAGTGGACGAGGCGCGGGTGGACGAGCCGTTCGGCGATGTCCGGGGCGATGCTCGGCGGGGTCACCGGCCGCCAGGTCCGGTCGGCGACGTCCAACCGCCACAGCCGGCGCGGCTGCGCAGGACCCTCCACCGCGAGCACCGCGCAGCTGCCGTCGCGGGCCATGGCCACTCCGGCGACGACGTCGCCGGGCAGCTCCGGACACGGTGTCCGGGTGACCGTGCGGGTGTCGAGCAGCTCCACCTCGCTGCGCCCGTCGACGTTCCAGCTGACGACGAGAGTGTTGCCGTCGGCATCTGCGTCGGCGAACTCGACCTCGGCGTCGGGGCGCGCGCCGAGCGCACCTGCCGCGATCCGGCGTCCCGCCTCGTCGAACCCGATCGCCAGCAGCTCGTGCCGCGGCCGCCCGGCGTCGGTCACCAGGTAGGCGACACGGGCGAATCCGTCGTAGCCCTGCGGCGCCGGGCGCAGCAGACCGATGTCGGTCGAGCCGGTCTGCGGGTACGGCAGCACCGGATGATCCGCGTCGGCCTCGCGATCGACGAGCCGGCAGAACTGCGCACCGCGGGTGCCGTCGCGCACCAGCGCGAAGCGACCGTCGGCGGTCAGGTCGAGGATGTTGACCAGCCATCCTTGCGCGACGTCTTCCGGGTCGCCGGAGCTCGTCGGGTCGATGAGCAGGCACTGGTTGGGGGTGTGCGGCTCGTCCGAGCAGAGGGTGACGACCAGTCCGTGGCCACGGCGCGCCCACGGCCCGAGCACGGCGTGCTGGTCGCCGCCGGCGACGCGTCGTGCGTCGGTGCCGTCCGGGCGGACCACCCACACCTCGGTGCGCACCCCGCCGCCCGTGGCGATCGAACACGCCAGCCACTGCGCGTCCGGCGACCACGACACGTTGACAACAGGGTCGACGCTCAGCTCGATCAGCGCAGCGTCCGCGCCCGGACCTGCGGTGTCCTGCACCCACAGCTGCGGCGTGCCGAGGCGATCGCTGACGTAGGCCACGCGGCTGCCGTCGGGTGTCAGCGTCGGCGCCCAGCAGCCCCACGCCCGGAGCAGCTCGCCGGCCAGCGCAGCCACGCCGTGCCAGACCGACTCGGCGGGCCCGGCGATCGAGTCGTCGGTCATCGTCAGGTGATGCCCGTCGACTGCAGCCACATCTCCAGCAGTGCCAGCTGCCACAGCACGTTCGAGCCGAGCGTCGTGCGCGCGGTGTTCGGGTCGGCGAGCAGCGCGTCGACGGCGGCCGGCCGGAACAGGCCGCGTTTACGAGCGGCCGGGTCGGTCAGCGCAGCACGCACGCGATCGAGATACGGACCGTCCAGCTGGCGGATCGCCGGCACCGGGAAGTACCCCTTGGTGCGGTCGATGACCTCGTCCGGCACGACGCCGCGGCTCGCCCGCTTCAGGACTCCCTTGCCGCCGTCGGCGAGCTTCAGTTCGGGTGGGATGCGTGCGGCGAGTTCGACGAAGTCGTGGTCCAGGAACGGCACGCGGGCCTCGAGGCCGGCGGCCATCGTCATGTTGTCGACGCGCTTCACCGGGTCGTCGACCAGCATGATCTCGGTGTCGTTGCGCAGCGCGGCGTCCAGCGCGGTCTCGGCCCCGGGCCGAGCGAACTGATCGGTGATGTAGGCCCTGGGTGCGTCGTCGTCGATCAGCCACTCGGGCTCGAGGAGTCCGGCGAGGTCACCGAACGGGCGGTCGAAGAAGACGTCGGCGTACGCGCCGACCGCGTCGGCACGCGCGACGCCGGCCAGCGGCGGGTACCAGTCGTAGCCGCCGAGCACCTCGTCGGCGCCCTGACCGGACTGCACGACCTTGACCGACCGAGACACCTCCTGCGACAGCAGATGGAAGGCAACGCAGTCGTGGCTGACCATCGGTTCGCTCATCGCGGCGACGGCTGCGTCGATGCCCGGCAGCAGCCTGCTGGAGTCGATCTTGATCTTGTGGTGGTCGGTGGCGAAACGTTGCGCGACGACGTCGGAGTACTCGAACTCGTCGCCGGACTCGTTGCCTGCGGAGTCGAACCCGATGCTGAAGGTCTGCAGGCCCGTCTGCCCCGCCTCGGCGAGCAGTGCCACGACGAGCGAGGAATCGATCCCGCCGGAGAGCAGGACGCCCACCGGCACGTCGGCGACCATTCGCCGCTGCACGGCGGTGCGCAGCGTGTCGAGGACGGCGTCGCGCCAGTCGCGCTCGGACCACGTGGCGCGTTCCGGGTCACGAGTGAAGGGCGGATCCCAGTAACAGGTATCGGTGTGGGTGCCGTCCGGCTCGACGACGCGCACCGTTGCCGGCGGCAGCTTGCGGACGCCGTTGACGATGGTGCGCGGCGGCGGGACGACCGAGTGGAAGGTCATGTAGTAGGCGAGTGCGGTGCGGTCGAGCGAGGTGTCGACGCCACCGGCTGCGAGCAGCGCCGGCAGCGACGACGCGAAACGCAACCGCTCGCGCGTCTGGTCCAGGTAGAGCGGTTTGATGCCGAGCCGGTCGCGCGCGAGGATGAGCCGGCCCGTGTCACGTTCGGCGATGGCGAAGGCGAACATGCCCTTGAACCGGTCGACGCAGCGGATGCCCCACTGCTTGTACGCCTTGCCGATCACTTCGGTGTCGGAGTGGGAGAAGAAGCGGTGCCCCAGCCCGGCGAGCTCGTCGCGTAGCTGCTCGTAGTTGTAGATGCAGCCGTTGAAGACGACGGTGAGGCCCAGCTGCGGGTCGGTCATCGGCTGTGCGCCCGCGCTGGACAAGTCGATGATCGCGAGCCGGCGGTGGGCGAGTGCCACCGGACCGCTGGCCCACACGCCGCTGCCGTCCGGTCCGCGCGCAGCCAGGCTCGCGCAGGTCCGGTGCAACGCGGAGACGTCGGCAGGAGCGCCGTCGAAACGCAGCTCACCCGCCAGACCGCACACGCGCGTCCTTCCTGTCGTCGTTCTCGCCGGCGCCGTCGTCGACGTCGGCGATGATCCAGGTGTCCTTGGCGCCCCCGCCGCGCGAGGAGTTCACCACCATGCTGCCTGCCGGCGCCACGCGGGTCAGCGCGAGGTCGGCGAGATGCACCTCGTCCGCGCCCGTGCCGGTGAGATAGACGAAAGCGCGCAGATCGACGTGCCGCGGTTGCAGGCCGCCGTCGTCGAGCGTGGGGTGCGTGGAGAGCGCCACGACTTCCTGCGCGATCCAGCCCGCCGGCGACTGTTCGATCGCCGCACGCCGCTCGTCGAGTTCGATGCGTGTCGCTGCCGGGCCGATCAGCACCCCGCCGCCGCCGTAACCGTCGACGGGCTTGGTCACGAGCTGGTCGAGCCGCTCGAGTACCGGCCCGAGTTCATCGGGCAGGCCGCAGCGGTAGGTGGGGACGGGCGAGAGCAGCGGCCGCTCGTGCAGGTAGTAGTTGACGATGTCTGGGATGACGCAGTACATCGCCTTGTCGTCGGCGACGCCGGAGCCGGGCACGTTGGCGAGCACGACGTCACCGTCGCGGGCGGCTTCGAGGATGCGCGCCCCGATCTTGTCGCCCTGCGCCGTCCGCAGGTCCGCGAGCTCGACGCCCAACCGCAGGTACAGCACGTCGACGCGCTTGTCCGCGGCGAGGACGCGGCCGTTGGCGACCTCGATCTGGCTGGGCTCGACGAGCAGCAGCCCGGCCTCCCGCGCGATCATCCGGTGCTCGTACCACGCGGAGTTGTCGGCGCCGTCGGACAGCAGGGCGACGGTCGGGTTCGGCCGCCAGGCGATGCCGCGCAGCGTGCGGCCGATGAGGTCGAAGGTGTTGCGGGGATCGCGGATCGCGACGTCGCCGGTGAGCTCCGGCAGTGCCTCTCGCATGAGGTCACGCACCCCGATCGCGTAGCCGACGCCGGACGGCACGCGGGTGTTGTCCTCCAGCACCCGCCAGCCGCCGAGCGCGTCACGGACGAGATCGAAACCGATCACCGGCGCGTTGACGACACCGGCCGGCAACAGCGACGCCTGCTCGTTCCAGCCCGGGCTCGCGTGCACGGTCGCCCAGTCGACGAGGCCGTCCGCGACGATGCGCGCCGGGCCGTAGATGTCGCGCAGGAACAGTTCGATGGCGCGCGCCCGCTGCGTGAGTCCGGTGGCGAGCGTCGCCCATTCGTGCGCTGGGATGATGCGCGGCACCAGGTCGACCGGAAAGGCGCGTTGTTCACCGCCGACGCCGTAGGTGATGCCGTCGGCGAGCGCGGTGTCCACGAGGGTTTGGCGGCGCGCCCCGAGTTCTTCGGAGCTGAGCTCGTCGAGCAGCTCGAACACCGGCCGGTAGGCCGGGTACGGGATCCCGGACACCGCCAGCGCCTCGTCGTCCGGCGCCTCCGGGTAGTCCGCGCTCACCTTCGGCGTGTCCAGCGGGAAGGTGACCTTGCCCTGGGTCTCGGCGACCGCCAGCGCCACGACGTCCGCGACGCGACCGCGCTCGGCAAATCGCGCCCGCTGCCGCGAGCTCGACTCGCCGCGCGCCAGCAGCGCCGTGGTCAGCTCGTCGACGACCTGCGTGTCGCCGGTGTCGTCGAGGTGATCGCGCAGCCGGTCGACCAGGGCGCGGACGACCTCGGCCGCCGTGCGTGCCTGCGGGTGCGTTGCCGGCGTGATCAGCGGGCCGGCCAGGCCGCTGCGCGCTGCTCGCCACATCGCGGCACGGTGCGCGGGTTCCGCGCGGCCGTGCAGCGGCTCGCCGCGTTCGTCGGCGGCGACCGCCTCGGACACCAGCGCGCGGAACAGCGCGGCGATGAGGATGCCGTCGTCGACCAGCGGGCACGCATCGCACACGCGCAGCTCGACGGTCGGCACGTGCTCGGACGGTCGGGCGTCGAAGTACGCCATCTTGCGATCGGAGATGATCTGCGCGGCGATGAGGTCGTCGACCAGCCGGTCGTAATCGGCTGCGGTCTCGGCATGACCGAACCGACCGGCCGTGGGCCACCGCTGCCAGACCATGGTGCGGAAACTCGAATAGCCGGTGTCGCTGCCGTGCCAGTACGGCGAGCTCGTGCTCATGGCGAGCAGGGTCGGCAGGTCCGGCGCCACGCGCTGCGCGACGCGGACCGCGACGTCGCGGTCGGCCACGCCCACATGCACCTGCAACCCGCAGATCAGCTGGTCGTCGACGAGGAAGCGGTAGTCCTGCTGCATCCGGCTGAACCGGCCGAGCGCCGTCAGCTCGAAGTCGTCGGCGACCGAGAGCGGAGCGGTGCCGGTGGCGACGACACCGAGACCGGCAGCCGCGGCGGTGTCGTCGACCAGCGCGCGCAGGCGCACGATCTCGGCCCGTAGGTCTTCGAGCGTCGCGCAGACCGCGGTATTGGTCTCGACGGTGCTGCGCTGGAGTTCGACGGAGAAGCCGGCGGACGGCAGTCCACGCAGGAGTTCCGGAGCACGGGCGACCAACCGGCCGCTCGCGAGATCGACGACGTGCAGCTCTTCCTCGACGCCGAGGGTGCGCGGTTGCGCCATCAACCGAACCTAGGGCAGCCGACGTTTCGGGCGTGTATCAACCCACGCCGACTGCGCTCCACCGGTCGGCCGGTAGCGATTTCACCCGCCTGATGCATACTGGTCGCAAGCCCAGGCGGGCGTCCCCCCCGTATGCCCGCCTGGGCCCTTCGCGTCAGGTGGGGCGCCTCATGATTTTGTTGCCCAGCCACACGATGGGGTCGTACTTGCGGCCGACCACCCGCTCCTTGAGCGGGATCAGCGCGTTGTCGGTGATCTTGATGTGCTCGGGGCAGACCTCGGTGCAGCACTTGGTGATGTTGCACATTCCCAGGCCGTGGTCGTCCTGCGCGGTGTGCTGCCGGTCGAGCGCGTCCAGCGGGTGCATGTCGAGCTCGGCGACGCGCATCAGGAAGCGGGGGCCGGAGTAGGACTCCTTGTTGTCCTCGTGGTCACGGATGACGTGGCAGACGTCCTGACACAGGAAGCACTCGATGCACTTGCGGAACTCCTGCGAGCGCTCGACGTCGATCTGCGCCATGCGGTACTCGCCGGGCCCGATGCCGGGCGGCGGCGCGAACGCCGGCACCTCCTGCGCCTTCTTGTAGTTGAACGACACGTCGGTGACGAGGTCCTTCATCACCGGGAACGCCCGCATCGGGGTGACGGTGATGACGTCGTCCTGCCCGAACGTCGACATGCGGGTCATGCACATCAGCCGGGGCCGGCCGTTGATCTCCGCGCTGCACGACCCGCACTTGCCGGCCTTGCAGTTCCAGCGCACCGCGAGGTCGCCGGCCTGTGTCGCCTGCAACCGATGGATGATGTCGAGGACGACCTCGCCCTCGTTCACCGCCACGGTGTAGTCGACGAGCTCGCCGCCCTCCGCGTCACCACGCCAGACGCGGAAGTGCGCGTCGTAGCCCTTGCTCTCCGACGCGTTCGCCTTCGCGTTCGCCAGCGCCTCGTCGGGCGTGACGTCGGCGTTCTCTTCGACTGCGGTCACTGTGCGACCTCCTCGTCCGCCGGGAGATTCGAGATCTCCTCGTCGGTGTAGTACTTGTGCAGCTCCTCGGGGTCGAAGAGCGCGAGCAGGTCCGCGCGCATCGGCTGCATCGGCTGCTTGGCGACGTCGATGCCGTCGCCGGCCCGGTTCTCGGTGCAGATCAGGTTGACCTGGCGCCACTCGCTCGACATCGCCGGGTAGTCGTCACGCGTGTGGCCGCCGCGCGACTCCTCGCGCATCAACGCGGCCTTCGCGATGCATTCGCATACCTGGAGCATGTTGCGCAGGTCGAGCGCGAGGTGCCAACCCGGGTTGAAGGCCCGCCCGCCCGCGGCCGACACGTGCTGCGCCCGCTCCTTGAGCTTCTCCAGCCGCTCGAGGGCGTCCTCGATCTCGCTGCGTCTGCGGATGATGCCGACGAGGTCGTTCATGCACTGCTGCAGCTCTTCGTGCAGCTCGTAGGCGGTCTCGCCCCTGCCCTCGAACGGTGCGAGAGCGGTCTGCTCGAGCGCGTCGACCTGCTGATCGGTGACCGTCGGGTACTCGCCGTGCAGCGACTTGACGTAGGCCGCCGCGCCCTCGCCGGAACGCCGGCCGAACACCAGCAGGTCGGACAGCGAGTTACCGCCCAGCCGGTTCGACCCGTGCATGCCGCCGGCCACCTCGCCGGACGCGAACAACCCGCGCACGCCGGTAGCGGCTGCGGTGTCGGCGTCGACCTCGATGCCGCCCATCACGTAGTGACATGTCGGGCCGACCTCCATCGGCTCGGCCGTGATGTCGACGTCGGCCAGCTCTTTGAACTGGTGGTACATCGAGGGCAGCCGGCGCAGGATCTCCTCCTTCGGCAGCCGGGAGGCGATGTCCAGGAACACGCCGCCGTGCGGAGTGCCGCGGCCGTCCTTGACCTCGGAGTTGATGGCCCGGGCGACCTCGTCGCGGGGCAGGAGGTCCGGGGTGCGCCGGTTGTTGTCCTGGTCGGCGTACCACTTGTCGGCTTCTTCGGTGGTCTCCGCGTACTGGCCCTTGAACACGTCCGGCACGTAGTCGAACATGAACCGCTTGCCGTCGGAGTTCTTGAGCACCCCGCCGTCGCCGCGCACGCCCTCGGTGACGAGGATGCCCTTCACCGACGGCGGCCAGACCATGCCGGTGGGGTGGAACTGGACGAACTCCATGTTCAGCAGCGAGGAGCCGGCACGCAGCGCCAGCGCCATGCCGTCGCCGGTGCACTCCCACGAGTTCGACGTCACCTTGAACGACTTGCCGATGCCGCCGGTGGCGAGCACGACGGCCGGTGCCTTGAACAGCAGGAATTCACCGCTCTCGCGGTAGTAGGCGAACGCGCCGGCGATGGCGCCGTCGTCGTCGGTGATCAGCTCGGTGACCGTCAGCTCCGCGAAGACCTTCAGCCGGCCGTCGTCGGCACCGCTCTCGCGGCCCATCTCGCGGGCGTCGTCCTGCTGCAGCGAGACGATCTTCTGCTGCATAGTGCGGATCAGTTCGAGGCCGGTGCGGTCGCCGACGTGCGCGAGCCGCGGGTAGGTATGGCCGCCGAAGTTGCGCTGGCTGATCCGGCCGTCCTTGGTGCGGTCGAACAGTGCACCGTAGGTCTCGAGCTCCCACACGCGGTCAGGCGCCTCTTTGGCGTGCAGCTCGGCCATCCGCCAGTTGTTGAGGAACTTCCCGCCGCGCATGGTGTCGCGGAAGTGGACCTGCCAGTTGTCGTTGCCGTTCGCGTTGCCCATGGCGGCGGCGCAGCCACCCTCGGCCATGACGGTGTGCGCCTTGCCGAACAGCGACTTGCAGATGACGGCAACGCGCAGGCCGGCCTCGTGGGCGGCGATCGCCGCACGCAGGCCGGAGCCGCCGGCGCCGATCACCAGGACGTCGTAGCTGTGCTTCTGGATCTTGCTGTCCTTCTTTACTTCGGGCATCGGTGTTCCTCAGTGCAGGATTCGGGGATCGCTGAACGCGCCCGAAGCGACGAGCGCGATGTAGCCGTCGGTGAGCGCCAAGGTCGCGAGCGTCGTCCACGCGAGCTGCATGTGCTTGGCGTTGAGCTTCGACACGTACACCCACGCCTTGTACCGCAGCGGATGGGCGGAGAAGTTGCGCAGCCGGCCACCGACGATGTGCCGGCAGGAGTGGCAGGACAACGTGTACGCCCACAGCAGTACGACGTTCGCCAGCATGATGATCGTGCCGAGCCCGAAACCGAAACTGTGGCCGTCGTTCGGCCGGAACGCCTGGATGACGTCCCAGGTGTTGATGACCGAGATGAGGCCAGCGGCCAGCCAGAAGTAGCGGTGCAGGTTCTGCACGATCAGCGGGAACTTGGTCTCGCCGCTGTAGGAGGCGTGCGGCTCGGCCACGCCGCAGCCGGGCGGAGACGCCCAGAACGCGCGGTAGTAGCTGCGGCGGTAGTAGTAGCAGGTCAGCCGGAAGCCGAGCAGGAACGGCAGCGTCACGATCGCGAACGGGATGATCGGCGGGAAGTGGCCGAACCAGGTGCCGAAGTCCCGCGCGCCCGGATTGCAGCTGGCCGTGACGCACGGCGAGTAGAACGGCGACAGGTAGTGGGCCTTGTCGTCGTAGTACGCGGCCTGCCACACCGTGCGCAGCAATGCGTACAGCACCCACGCCGACAGCAGGATGAAGGTGATGATCGGTGCGCGGCGCCACCGGTCCTTGCGCAGGGTGGCCCGGGGGATGGACGCGCGGCCCGGCGAGGACACGCCGCCCGGCATGCTCCTGGTCTGGGTCACCGGGCTGATCCAGCGGCCGGTCCGACTCGCGACATTGCAAGCTCCAATCCGAGCGCGGCAGCGGCTGCGTCGCGAAGGATCTCGCAGTAGGGCCGAGCTGCAGGCAACTATCCAATTGTGCCAAGCGTGCACCCGTCCGGCCGGTGCGGGGGGCGGGAGCACCTGTGACGAGACCCGATTCACACCGCGGCGTCGTGTAGTCTTCTCGGTCGGCGCCGGACTGGTGTGGCCGCCCGCGCGAGGTGATCGCTCGACGCGGCCGGGCAGTCGGCGATCGGCCCCCTTAGCTCAGTCGGCAGAGCGTCTCCATGGTAAGGAGAAGGTCTACGGTTCGATTCCGTAAGGGGGCTCGGAGTGCCCGTTTCGTCGGGCCGCACTCCTCTGGCGAGGTAGCTCAGGTGGTTAGAGCACACGGCTCATAATCGTGGTGTCGCGGGTTCGAGTCCCGCCCTCGCTACCGAGCACCGGCCGCGCCCGTCCGTACACCCGTACGCGACGCGCAGACCAGACAACCGAGATACAGGAAGAAGGCAGCTCCCGTGGCAGCCACCGACGTACGTCCGAAGATCACCCTGGCCTGCCAGGTGTGCAAGCACCGCAACTACATCACGAACAAGAACCGGCGCAACGACCCCGACCGGCTCTCGATGAAGAAGTACTGCCCGAACTGCAACCAGCACACCGAGCACCGCGAGACTCGCTGACCGGCTCCTACAGGGCGTCCGGCGGCTAGAGTCCAGGTCATCGACGCCGGTCGAACAAGGAGCAGCGAGATGGTCAGTACCTCACGCCCGCGCTCCGAACGTTCCGAGCCCGAGCGCGCGAACCTCGACCACGTCGACGGTCGCCGCTCACGCTGGACGCAGCATCGCACCGAACGGCGCGCCGCCTTCGTCGAGGCGGGCGTGCTGGCCGTCGACCAGTACGGGCCGGCCGCCAGCGCGGAGCAGATCGCCGAGGCGGCCGGCGTCAGTCGGACCGTCCTCTACCGCTACTTCCGTGATCGCGAGGATCTGCGCAAGGCCATCGCCGACCGGGTCGTCGACGAGGTCGTGGCCAGCGTCGTGCCGGCGCTGACGGTCAGCGACAACGCCACACCGCGTCAGCTCATCACGCCCGCGATCGCCGAGATCGTCAACTGGCTCGACCGCCGGCCGAACATCTACCGATTCCTGCGCAGCCGTCGCGACGGCGGCCTGGACTCGGTCGAGACGACGCTCGCCGACAACATCGCTGTGCTGCTGCAGGCAATCATGCTCGTCCTCGGCATCGACGCCAGGGTCGCCGAGCCCGGCGCCTACGGCGTCGTCGGTTTCGTCGAGTCGATCGGCGGTTGGTGGCTCGAGCACCACGAGATGCCGCGTGACCAGTTCACCGAGTTGGTCGTCTCCGGCGTGTGGCACCTGCTCGAGGGCGCGGCGCGAGACCATGGCGTCCATATCGGTCTCGACGACCCGCTGCCGACCGCGGCGCCGGACCTGCAGGGGTTGAACCTCCAAGGGAGCGTGTGATGGACGAAGCGGACTCCGTCGGGGACAACGTCGTCGTGCCCTTCCCCGCGCCCGGGGTGGACGCCGAGCCCGACGACGACGGGTACGACGGCCCGGCGCAGTTGATCCACGCGGACGGGGAGACCCAGGTGCGGGTCACGCTGCGCGGGCACTTCGACCCGATCAGTGGGCGCTACAGCTGGTACGGGCGGGTCGCTGCCGCGCCGGAGGTTGCCGAGCTGGTCGCCGGCGGCGCGCGCACGGTGCGGCTGCGCACGCCGCACGCCGAGGTCGAGACCAAGCTGTCCGACATCGACCCCTGGGGACGCCCGCGCGTCGAGGGTTTCGGTGCGGCGCCGTTCGCGGTGCTCGACACGGTGCCCGACGACACCGCCTAATGCCACCAGGGGCATGGCTTAGCCTGACGCGCATGCCAGTCAATCCGTCCATCGTCGGGCGCGCCTACCCGCCCACGGATCCCTACCGGGTCAGCCGCGAGAAGATCCGCGAGTTCGCCGATGCGATCGGCGACCCGAATCCCGCCTACCGCTCGGTGGCCGCGGCGCAGCAGCTCGGCCACGACGACATCGTGGCGCCGCCGACCTTCCCGATCGTGCTGACCATCCCCGCAGGCCACAGTGCGCTGGACGACCCGGACGCCGGCATCGACTACAGCCGCGTCGTGCACGGCGAGCAGCGCTTCGTCCACGAGCGTCCGGTGCTGGCCGGCGACTCGCTGCGGGTGACGGTGCACGTCGACGACGTCCGTGTCGCCGCGGGCAACGACCTCATCACCACACGCAGCGAGGTGCGGACCGAGGACGACGAGCTCGTGGTCACCGGCCACGCGATCATCGTGGTGCGAGGTGAGGGCAAGTGATGGTGTCCGTCGGAGACGAGATCCCCGCGCGCGAGTTCCCGATCCGGCGCGCAGACCTCGTGCGATACGCGGGGGCATCGGGTGACTTCAACCCGATCCACTGGAACGAGCGCTTCGCCAAGGGCGTCGGGCTGCCGGACGTCATCGCGCACGGCATGTTCACGATGGCCACGGCGATCCGCGTCGTGACGGACTGGGTCGGCGACCCCGGTGCCGTGGTCGAGTACGGCGTGCGGTTCACCCGGCCGGTCGTCGTGTCCGACGCGGACGGCGCGACGCTGCAGGTCGGCGGCGTGGTGCGCGAGGTGCGCGACGACGGCCTGGTGGCCGTCGACATCACGGCGACGGTGGACGGCCAGACCGTGCTCGCCAAATCGCGTGCGCTGGTGCGGGTCGGTGCTGCGGCGTGAAGATCGAACGCGTCATGCGGCACGAGATATCGAGTGCGGACGTCTACGCGATGGCCAGTACGAAGGAGTACCAGGAGCGCAAGTGCGCTGATGCCGGCGCGCTGAGCTGGGACGTGCAGGTGGACGTCGACGGCGACACCGCGGTCGTCAAGACCAAGCGCAAGCTGCCGACGGTCGGCTTCCCGTCGTTGGTACGCAAGCTCGTGCCGACGGGGCTCACGTCCACCGAGACGGTCACCTGGGGTCCGCTGGATGCGGACGGCACCCGCACCGCCCAACTGCACGTCAACTTCCACGGCGCGCCGGCGCGCATGCACGGCACGATCCGCGTGGTGCCGACCTCGGACACCGCCTCCGAGGTGCGCGTGGACGCCGACTTCACCGCGCTGGTGCCGGTGGTCGGCCGCAAGGTCGAACAGCTCGCGGCGCCGATCGTCATCAGCGTGATCGACGCCGAGGAGAAGACGGCCCAGGCGTGGGCGGCGCAGGGGTACTGAGCGCGCGTTCGCTGGCGGCCGCCGCAGCTGCCGTCGCTCTCGCGGCAACCGCTGCCTGTACGCCGGTCACCGACGGGCGCGGCGGCACACCGCGGTCCGCGTCCTCGCCCGGGCCCGCGCGCTCGTCCGCGCGCTCGTCCGGGTCCGCGTCCGCGCCCGCGGGCCGGTCCGGGTGCCCGACCTCCTACGCGGCCCCCGACCCGCACCGCCCGCGCGTCGACCTGATCTTCACCGTGGACTCGTCGCTGCGCACGGTGCACGGCATCGAGAACGTCGCGTTCACCCCGGACAAACCGATCACCGAACTGGTCTTCCGGCTGACCGCCAACACCGCGCCGACGGTCGCCGAGGGCAACCGGATCGTGGTGACGACAGCACGGGCCGACCACGGCGCGGGCAGATACACCTTCCGGCCGGCTGGTGCCGCGCCGTCGACGCAGGGCGGCCTGTTGGTCATCCCGTTCCGCCGGAAGGTCGCGGCCGGTACGACGGTGCAGGCCCGCGTCGAGTTCACGGTCACGCTCGGCGCCAACTCCTTCGACCGGTTCGGCACCGCCGGGCACTTCGCGTACTTCGGCTCGGCGGAACCGCTGCTGGCCTGGGAACGCGGCTTCGGCTGGCACACCGAGAACATGATCGACTTTCCGGCGGAGAGCGCGACCAGCGAGGCGATGGACGTCGACCTCACCGTCACCGCGCCGCCGCAGTACACGGTGATCATGTCCGGTGACCCTGGCCGGCCGCTGCAGTACGGCGCCACCCGCACCTGGCACTCGACGATCAGCACCGCGCGCGACGTCAGCGTGGCCGTCGGGCCGTTCGCGGTGGCGGACACGGTCGTGGACGCCGGCGGCAAGCAGGTGAGGTTGCGGGTGGGCGCACCGACGCCGGCGATCCGCGACGCGCTGGTGCCGCAGTTCCGGCTGGCGCTGACCAAGCTGGCGCAGCGGTACGGGCCGTATCCGTTCCCGTCGCTGTCGGTGGCGCGGCTGCCCGCGCAGGGCGGCGGCATCGAATACCCGAGCTCGATCCTCATGCTCGACGGGTCGCGCCTGGTGGCCGTGCACGAGACGGCGCACCAGTGGTTCTACGCGATGGTCGGCGACTCGCAAGCCCTGCACCCATGGCTGGACGAGGCCTTCGCGCAGTACTCCGAACAGCTGGTGGACGGCACCCCGGAGAACCCTGCAGCGCTGCGCTCGCCCGGTCCGGTGGACGCGAGCACCGAGTCCTACGGCACCGCCGAGCAGAGCTATTACTTCACGACCTACGACAAGGGTTCGGCCGCCCTCGAGGCGGCGCGTCGGGCGGCCGGCGCACCGGCGTGGGACGCGGCGCTGCGCTGCTATGTGGCGGCGAACGCCTGGCGCATCGCGAACCCCGCCGACCTTGCTTTCGCGTTGCGCAAGCTGCCCGCCGCGGTGGCCGTGCTGCGCAAGGCCGGCGCGCTGCGCTGAGCCGCCGCTGCCCCTCCGAACCCCCCATTTCTTATCCGGTGATCAACAGCAGTTTCTGGTCGCCCCGATGCGCAGAACCTCCTGTTGATCACCCGGCACGGCACGGCGCGGCCGCGGCTCGTTATCGGCCGAGACCAGGTCGCGCGTGTCGCGACCGAAGCGGTATCGCTCTCCCGGCAAACCCCAACTTTCCGTTGCTCCGGCGACGGATTGTTGGCGTTTCGCGGGGGAGCAGGGTGGTGGGGCACCGGTCGCTGACGGTGTCGCCCGACGCGAGCGCGTTCGTATTCCGCGCCGTTGCCCGCCGACCAGGTGATCAACAGCAGCTTCTGGTCGCCCCAGTGCGCAATACCCACTGTTGATCACCGGGAAGCGGGGGCAGGAGACGCGGCTTCCGGTGGTGGGCTGGCGCGAGCTGTTTCC
>NZ_CAXTQF010000034.1:0-39478 GCF_964246335.1 uncultured Jatrophihabitans sp.
CGGCCGCGGCGCTGCTCGAGGTGCTCGACCCGGCGCAGAACCACACGTTCCGCGATCACTACCTCGAGGTCGACCTCGACCTGTCCGACGTCGTGTTCCTGGCGACGGCCAACGTCGCCGACACGATCCCCGCGGCGCTCTACGACCGCATGGAGGTCGTCACGCTCGACGGCTACACCGAGGACGACAAGGTGTCGATCGCGCGCACGCACCTGCTCGAGCGGCAGCTCGACCGCGCGGCACTGACCGACGACGAGGTGACGATCACCGACGAGGCGCTGCGCGCCATCGCGGGGCAGTACACCCGTGAGGCCGGTGTCCGGCAGCTCGAGCGCTCGCTTGCTCGCGTGTTGCGCAAGGCGGCCACGAAGTTGGCGGCCGAGCCCGAGACGCCGATCGTCGTCGACGAGAAGAACCTGCGTGACTTCCTCGGCCGGCCGCGCTTCCTGCCCGAGTCGGCAGAGCGCACCGCGGTGCCCGGTGTCGCGACGGGGCTCGCGGTCACCGGCGCCGGTGGCGACGTGCTGTTCATCGAGGCCACCTCGATGCCCGGGGACGCCAAGCTCAACCTGACCGGTCAGCTCGGCGACGTGATGAAGGAGTCGGCGCACATCGCGCTGAGCTACCTGCGCTCGCACGGCACCGACCACGGCATCGCCGCTGACGCGTTCGACCGCACGCTGCACCTGCACGTGCCGGCCGGCGCCGTCCCCAAGGACGGCCCGTCCGCCGGCGTGACGATGGTGACGGCGCTGGCGTCGCTCGCCACCGGCAAGCCGGTGCGCTCGGACGTCGGCATGACCGGCGAGGTGACGCTCAATGGCCGGGTGCTGCCGATCGGCGGGGTGAAGCAGAAGCTGCTCGCCGCACAGCGCGCCGGGCTGAAGACGGTGTTCATCCCGCTGCGCAACGAGCCCGATCTCGATGACGTCCCGGCCGAGGTGCTCGACGTCCTCGACGTCCGCCCGGTGGGCGACGTCGGCGAGATTCTCGGCTACGCGCTGGAGACCCAGGCCGAGGCCGAGCGGGAAGAACTGGCCGCCGAGGAGCGCGCCGAGACCGCTGCCTGATCTACCCAGCTGCGGTCGTGATTCCCGCGACGATCACGACCGCAGCGAGGTAGAAGTGCAGGTCAGTCGTCACGAGCCCTGCCCTCCTGCCCGTTCTGGTCGGACGTTCCCCCCGGAGTCCGGCCAGGACGGCCAGGGTGGCAGGGCTTTGCGTTGCTCAGTCGTCGCCGGCGGGGATGACGGCCCACAGGATGAGGTAGCCGACGAACTGCGGCCCGGGCAGCAGGCAGGACAGCACGGCGAGCAGCCGCACCTGCCTGACGGACAGGTCGGTGCGCTCGGCGATCCCGGCGCACACGCCGGCGATCATCCGGCCGCGGCGGGGGCGGCGCAGTCGTGGCGCGCGCGGGGTCGGCGCGCGCGTCGGGTCGGCGGGCATGGTTGGTGTGCTCATGCGACCACGGTGCCCGATGTCCGACGGCGGCGCGTCGGTGAACACCCCGGAGTCCGCCCTGAGATCGCCTTCCCACCCGTAGTGGTCGCTCTCGGACGCGATTTCGCGACCACGTCAGGTGGGAAGGCGAACGTCACTGGCCGAACGCCAGCGGCTCGCGGGTGACGGGGTACGTGGCCCACCGCATGCGGGTGACCCGGCCGTCCTGTGCGGGCGCGTCGCGGGTGAGCTGCAGCAGCTCGCCGCGTTCGCGACCGGAGACGGTGCGGTAGACGTCCTCGCCGACCCGCTCGAAGACCGCCGGCGGCTGCCAGTCCGGCGCGCCGTCCGCCCGTGCCTCGAGGACGCCCTCGCGGACCGAGAACACGAACGGCCTTCCCTCGGAGAACCACAGGCCGAGCACGCCCACGAGTGCGGGCGGCACTGCCGTGCCCGGGCGCCACGCCGGCTCCGGTGCCGGTTCGCGGTCGCTCGCGGTGTCGGCGAGCTCCATGGCGAATGCCGCAGGGTCCGGTGCGGCCGAACTGTTCATCAACGCCAGTGCGCCGGTGCCGGTGGCGCGCTCGGTGAACAATCCGGAGATGTGCCCGGGCATGCCGCCGGTGTGCCCGGCGTAGAGCCGCTCGCCCGAGCGCAGCACCATGAAGCCGAGCCCGATGGAGCCGCCCCATCGCACCGTGTCGGTGAGGATCTGCGGCTGCAGCATCTCCTCCAGGGTGTCCGGCGCGAGCACCTCGGCCGGCGGGTCGGCCACGAACGCCGACCACCGCGCGAGGTCCTCGGCGGTGCTCGCCAGGCCGCCGCACGGCGCCATCGCATTGAACTGCGGCACCGGCTCGCTGATCGGCACGTCGTTGTAGGGCGGCACGAAGTACCCGTGCACGTGCCGACCGTCGAAGCCGACGGACGTGCGGCGCATCCCGAGCGGGTCGAGCAGCCGCGCCCGCAGGCTCTGCTCCCAGGTACGGCCGTCCAACTGCGCCACGAGTTCGCCGAGCACAGCGAACGCCAGATTCGAGTAGTGGAAGACGTGGTGCGGCGTGTCCACCCGCGCCGCCTCGTTGAAGCCGTCCAGCAGCTCGTCGCGATCGGGGTTGACGAGCGTGTCCCAGACGTCGCCGACCGGCTCGCGCTGCATGCCGGACACGTGCGAGAGCAGCGAGCGGATCGTGACGCCCGGGTGCGTGACCGACGGCAGGTGCTTGTCCAGCGGGTCGTCGAGCGCAAGCCTGCCCTCGTCGCGCAGCTGCAGCACGAGTACCGCGGTGAACGTCTTGCTGTTGGACGCGATCAGGAACTGGTCGTCCGGGCCGGGCGCCGTGTCCAGGTCGTCGACGTCCGCCGCGCCGACGCCGAGACCCCACGCGATCTCACCGCCGCGGAGCACGCCGGCGTAGAGCCCGGGCACCCGGTGTTTGCGTTGCCGATCACGGGCGATGCGGTCGAGCGCGGCGGTGGTGTCCGGGCGGAAGCTCATGCCCGCGACCCTAGAACCCCGCCTTCCCACCCACGGTGGTCGCTGCTGGCCCCGATTTCGCGACCATCCCGGGTGGGAAGGCGGGGTTAGAGCGGGATGCGGATCTCGACGATCGTGCCGACGAGCGGTTGTGCGGCGCTCGTGTATCGCCGGGTGCGGGCGTGGTGGCGGATCGCGGCGGCACCGGACGCGAGATACACGCTGCCGCCGAGCCCGCGGACGAGCCGCAGCACGGTCGGCAGTCCGGCGCCACGGCTCGGGTCGTCGTACTCGCTGACGTCCGGCCGCATCGCGAGGTCGATGGCGTGCTCGTCGGTGTCCGCGCCGCGCTTGCGCAGCGTGTGCAGCAGGCCGACCCCGGCGTCCGCGACCGCCACCAGCAGCGTGTTCCGCCGCGGCAGCGTCTGCGCCGCCATGTAGCCCACCGTTGTCGCGTGATCCGGGACGTTGACCCCGATCTCGCCGATGCTCGCGTGCAACGCATCAGCAAGGCGTGAGTCCTGCGAGCGCAGCTTGCGGTGCACCAACGCGGCAAGGCGGGACGCGTCCGCCTCGCGCGCGACCTCGGACAGCTCGACGAGGTTCGTCCGCTGATCACGCTCGGTCCGGCGCACTGGCAGGTCGTGCCGAGCACCGAGCGAGTCGAGCACGGCGCCCAGCCGCATGCGTGCCGCGTAACTGCCCGGCTCCGCACGCGCCGGGGCGCGGACCGCGAAGGCCGTGCCGTGCGCCGCGGCGTGCTGCGCCTGCGCCGCGACGGCCACCATCACCGTCGGGGTCACCCAGTCGACGGCGCGCAGGTCGACGGTGCGCACGTCGTCGACGGTGCTCGCCCGAACCCGGTCGAGGAATCGGTCGGGCGCGCGCATGATCACTGAGCGTAGGTGTCGTCACGGACAGTTTCGGGGCACCTCGCCGACGAGCTCTTGACAACGATGTCATCGGGCGTAAAGGTGCATCCACGGCACATCGGACGCACAGCCAACGCGTCGTGGCCGGCACCCTCGGCAGGAGAACCCGCATGACAGGTACGGCACGGCAGCGCAACGGTGCGCTCTCCCGACGCGCGACGGCCCTCACGGCAGCCGCCGTCACGGTCCTGGGCGTACTCAGCGGCGTCGCCACGCAGCAGGCGTCGGCCGCGGCGGCGCCGGGCTCGTTCGGCACGTCGTTCGAGTCGACCGATCCGCAGGCGTTGTCGAGCACCGTCGAGCAGCAGGGCAGCACCGCGGTCCGGCACGGCATCGACGGGGTGTCCAACCACCTGCCCGGCAGCGTGCTCGACCCGTCGACCACCGTCACCGCGACCGCGGAGAACCCGCCCGGCGAAATAGCGAAGAACCTGCTCGACGGCGACCCGGGCACCAAGTGGCTCGCCTTCACGAGCTCGGCGGACCTGACGTACCACCTGGCAAAGGCCGCGAAGGTCGTCACCTACGCGCTGACGTCGGCCAACGACGCGCCGGAGCGTGACCCGGCCGCGTGGACGCTGCAGGGCTCGACGGACGGGACGTCGTTCACCACCATCGACACGAAGTCGGCGCAGAGCTGGACCGACCGCGGCCAGCGCCGGACGTTCTCGGTGACGAACCCGGGCAGCTACAGCTGGTACAAGCTGCAGATCACCGCGCCGCAGAGCGGGACGCTTTTGCAACTGGCCGACTGGGACCTCGCCGCGGACACCACCGGCAGCTCCGCGCCGCCGATGGTCACCGCGACCGGCAACGGCCCGACCAGTGGCCTCAACATCAAGCAGAACGCCGGGTTCACCGGCCTGCACGCCTACCAGTACGCGGGTGAGCAGACCGTCGACGGCCGCGCCTACGAGACCAATGTCGTCGACAACAGCCTGAAGCTGCGGGTCGGACCGCGCACCCGGCTCAGCTACAAGATCCTGCCGTCGTTCACCGGCAACAACGTCGCCTACCCGTCGACGTACGCCGCCCTCGATCTGCACTTCACCGACGGCACGTACCTGTCCCAGCTGCACCCGGTGGACCAGCACGGCGTCAGCGCCACCGCCAGCGGACAGGGCATCGGCAAGATCCTCTACGCCGACCAGTGGAACGCGGAGAGCGTCGACGTCGGCAGCGTCGCGCGCGGCAAGACGATCGACCGCATCCTGCTCGCCTACGACGACCCGTCGGCGAAGAAGGGCACCGACTTCGGCGGCTGGGTCGACGACGTCGACCTCGACCCGTCACCGACCCGCGTGGACGCCTCGACACTGACCAACGTCGTCGACACCCGGCGCGGCACGAACGCCAGCGGTTCTTTCTCGCGCGGCAACAACCTGCCGATCAGCGCGCTGCCCAACGGGTTCACCTTCGCCACGCCGGTGACCGACTCGACGTCGAACAGCTGGGAGTACTACTACCAGCAGGCCAACAACGACCAGAACGAACCGACGCTGCAGGGCTTCTCGATCTCGCACGAGCCCAGCCCGTGGATGGGTGACCGCAACCAGTTCTCGGTGATGCCCGAGACGATGAGCACGCCGACGGCCAGCCCGAGCGGACGCGAGCTCGCCTTCACGCACGACCACGAGACCGCGCGACCGGACTACTACCGCGTCGGGTTCGACAACGGGCTGACCACCGAGATGTCGCCCACCGACCACGGCGTCGTCATGCGCTTCACGTTCCCGAGCAACAGTGGCGGCAGCCTGGTCTTCGACACCGTCGACAAGAACGGGTCGTTCAAGTTCGACAAGCGCACCGGCCTCGCGACCGGCTGGGTGGACAACGGCAGCGGGCTGTCGGTCGGCCGCAGCCGGATGTTCCTCGCCGGCACGTTCTCCAGCGCGCCCACGTCCACCGGCATTGCGACCGGCGGCAACCCCGAGGCCGGCTACGCGAAGTTCGGCGTCCGGACGGTCGAGCTGCGGCTCGCGACCAGCTTCATCAGCACCGACCAGGCCGCGCACAACGCCGCGCTCGAACTGACCGGGCGCAGCTTCCAGGCGGTGCACTCGGCGGCGACGAACGCGTGGCAGAAGCGCCTCGGCGTGGTGCGGGTGTCGGGGGAGACAGACTCGCAGCGCGAGACGCTGTACTCGAATCTCTACCGGCTCAACCTGTATCCGAACTCGCAGTTCGAGAACGCCGGCAGCGCTGCGAAGCCGGTCGACGAATACGCCAGCCCGACCGCGGCGCAGACCGGGGACCCGTCCGACACGCACACCAACGCCGCGGTGCACCAGGGCGAGGTCTACGTCAACAACGGCTTCTGGGACACCTACCGAACGGTGTGGCCGGCGTACTCGCTGCTGTACCCGGAGGTCGCGGCCAAGCTGGTCAACGGGTTCGTGCAGCAGTACCGCGACGGCGGTTGGGTCGCGCGGTGGTCGTCACCTGGTTACGCCGATCTGATGACCGGCACCAGCAGTGACGTCGCATTCGCGGGCGCTTACCTGCGCGGCGTCAAGCTCAAGGATCCGCTCGGCACCTACGAGGCAGGCTTGAAGAACGCCACCGTGCTGCCGACGGCCAGCGGGGTGGGCCGCAAGGGGCTGTCGACGTCGATCTTCAAGAAGTACACCGACACGAACACCGGTGAGTCGGTGTCCTGGCAGCTCGAGGGCGACATCAACGACGAAGGCCTGGCGCAGATGGCCGCCGGGCTCGCGAAGGACCCGCGCGTCCCGGCGAGCAAGCGCAGCGAACTCCGTGACGAGGCTGCGTACCTCGCCGACCGCGCCGGACAGTACGTCAACCTGTTCGACCCGAGCATCAACTTCTTCCAGGGCCGCAAGCCGGACGGCTCGTGGAACCAGTCGAAGTCCGAGTACGACCCCGAGTCGTGGGGCGGTGTCTATACCGAGACCGACGGCTGGAACTTCGCCTTCCACGCGCCGCAGGACGGGCAGGGGCTCGCCGACCTGTACGGCGGCCGCAAGCAGCTCGCGAACAAGCTCGACCAGTTCTTCGCCACCCCGGAGCTGGCGAACAAGCCGGGCGGGTACGGCGGCGTCATCCACGAGATGGTCGAAGCGCGTGCGGTGCGGATGGGCCAGCTGGGCATGAGCAACCAGCCGAGCCACCACATCCCGTATATGTACGACTACGTGCAGCAGCCCTACAAGACGCAGGCGCTCGTGCGTGAGGTCATGCGGCGGCTCTACGTCGGCAGCGAGATCGGCCAGGGTTACACCGGCGACGAGGACAACGGCGAGATGTCGTCGTGGTACATCCTGTCCTCGCTGGGCATCTACCCGCTGCAGAGCGGATCGCCGAACTGGGTCGTCGGCAGCCCGCTGTTCCCGAAGGTCGTCGTGCACCGCTCCACCGGTGACCTGACGATCACCGCGAAGAACAACAGCACGGACAACGTCTATGTGCAGTCGCTGAAGGTGAACGGCCGGCCGACGCAGTCGACGTCGCTGTCGACCAAGCAGCTCGCCGGCAACGCGTCGCTCGCCTTCACCATGGGCCCGCGCGCGTCGTCGTGGGGCACCGGGAAGAACGACGTCCCGGCCTCACCGACCAGCGGGTCGAAGGCGCCGACACCGGACGAGGACGCCACCAGTCAAGGTGTCGGCACGCTGACCGCGGCCAACGGCCAGGACGTCGACGCACTCACCGACGACGACTCGACGACGCAGACCACGTTCGCCGACGGCATTCCGGCGCTGTCGTGGACGACCGACGGCGCGTCGCAGAAGGTGTCGATGTACACGCTGACGTCCGGCTCCGCGCCGGGCGATCCGTCGGCGTGGACGCTCGAGGCGTCGCAGAACGGCCGGACGTGGCGCACCGTCGACAGCCGCAGCAACGAGTCCTTCCCATGGCGCGGGCAGACGCGGCCGTTCTCGATCGCGCACCCCGGCTCGTACCGCATGTACCGGCTGCTGTTCACCGGCGGCGGTCAGCAGTCGCTCGCCGAGGTCGAACTGCTGGTCAAGCCGGGCTCGTCGGGCACGCACAAGCTGACCGTCACGCCGGCGAAGGGCGCCACCGCGCGCTCCGGCGCTCCGGTCACCGTCCGGCCGGCGACGTTCGTCGGCACCGGCAGGTCGACGGCGGCGGACTACACCGCGAGCATCGACTGGGGCGACGGTTCGACGTCCGCGGGATCGATCAGCGCCGGGCAGTTGAACTCCTACGCGGTGTCCGGCACGCACACGTACGCGAAGCCCGGTTACTACCGGGTGGCGGTCAGCGTCGGCGACGGATCGCAGACCTCGACCGGCGTCAGCAGCGTGACCGTGTCGCAGGCGCCGAGCAGCCCGCCGGTGAGCGGGTTTGACACCACCTGCATCAGTGACGACGGCACGTCGGCCGACTGCGACGGTGGTGACTACTCGTACTCGCGGCAGGCACTCGAGCAGGCCGGTGTCACGCAGGGCGTGCCGTTCACGATCAGCGGCACGTCGCTGCACGCCACGCTGCCGGCGGTCGCGGCGAACACACCGGACAACGCGGAAGGCGACGGTCAGACGGTGGCCGTCACCGTGCCGAAGGACGCGACGCACATCGCGTTCGTCGGCACCGGCACCGAGGGCAACCAGAGCGCTACGGCGACGTTGAAGTTCAGCGACGGCTCGACGCAGTCCGTGCCGATGAACTTCCCGGACTGGACGCTCGGCGGCGGTGGTACGCCACCCGCCGGCTACACGGTGGCCGCGGCGACGCAGTACCGGTTGAGCGACGGCACGCCCGACTCGGCGAAGCCGTACATCTTCGCCGCGCCCGCGATCGCGCTGCCGGGCGGCAAGACGCTGACCGGCGTCGTCATGCCGAAGCAGGCTGGCACACGCAAGGACCAGGGTCGGGTGCACCTGTTCGCGGTCGCCGACGACGGCACGCCGCCGGCAGCAGTGACCTACGCGCCCGCGGCGGCGGGCAAGGCGGTGACCGGCAAGGCGACCACGCTGACACTCGGCACGGCGGCTGGCGGCACGGCCAGCTACACCGCGCGGGTGCAGTGGGGCGATGCCTCGGTCACCGGGGACGCTGTGGTGGCCGGCGACGGCACGATCACCGGCACGCACACCTGGACGGCGCCGGGCACCTACACCGTGCACGTGACCGTGTCGGACTCGCAGGGCAGCACAACGTCGACGGTGCCGGTGACGGTGACCGATCCGGCGAAGCAGGCCATCGCGACCGGCTCGTCCTCGGCCAGGGCCGGCGCGCCGGTCACGGTGACGGGTCGCGGCTTCACCCCGCAGGAGACGGTGCGGCTGGCGATGGCCGCACCGCGAGCGCAGGCGATCGACGCCACTGCCGACCGGTCCGGCCGCATCACTGCGCAGCTGACCGTCCCGGCCGGGACGGCGCCGGACATCTACGCGGTGACCGCCACCGGTGCGCGCTCGCGCATCCCGGCGACGACCACCGTCACGGTGTCGTCACCGCAGGCGGCCGGTGCGCGGCCGGCTGCGCAGCAGGTGCGTTCGACGCTCGTGCTGTCGTCTGCCTCGGCGACGCCCGGCGAGCAGGTCACCGCGCAGGGCGCGGGTTACCGGCCGAACCGGGTCGTGACCGTGACGGGCACGACCGGGTCCGGGCGCACGGTGCGGCTCGGCACCGCCCGGGCGAACGGCGACGGCGTGTTCACGACGACGTTCGTGGTGCCTGCGGTCGCGGGTGGGGTGCGCAACGTGCGGACCGGCGGCGCTGCCGCGCCGGCGCTCGGCACCGCGCAGCAGCCGCTGCGCACGATTTCTCGGCCGCACGGGACGCGCTGAGGCTCCGCTGCTCACCCCGTGATCGCACCGGGGTGAGCAGCGCGATCAGGTCTGGCGTCGCAGCGCCTTGCGGTCCAACTTGCCGATGCTCGTCAGCGGGATCTGCTCGAGCACGTGGACCTCGCGCGGGTACTTGACCGCCGAGAGGTGTGCGCGCCCGTAGTCGATCAGCTCCGCGCCGGTGACGGCGGCGTCCGGGTGCAGCTGCACGTACGCGACGACCTCCTCACCGTTGTCGGCATCGGGCCGGCCGATCACGGCGGCCACCGCGACGGCCGGATGCCGGATCAGCGCTTCCTCGACGTCGCGCGGGTAGACGTTGAAGCCGTTGCGCAGGATGACGTCCTTCATCCGGTCGACGACATACAGGTAACCGTCCTCGTCGAGGTGCCCGACGTCGCCGGTGTGGAACCACTCGTCACGCACCGCGGCAGCGGTGGCGTCCGGGTCGTGCCAGTAGCCGGTCATCATCGACGGCGTCCGGATACAGATCTCGCCGTCCGTGCCGGCCGGCGCGTCGCCGCCCTCGAGCAGTTCGATCCGCAGGTCGACCGACGGCGCGGCGAGCCCGACGCTGCCGTCGCGGCCGCGTCCCGGCGGCGTCGACGAGGCGGACGCGGCGGTCTCCGAGCAACCGTAACCCTCGACGACCTCGACGTGCGGCAACCGGCGCCGCCACTCGTCGAGCACCTCGCGCGGCAACGGCGCGCTGCCGCTGACCAGCCGCTCGAGCCGCGACAGGTCGTAGGACTCCAACGGCTGGGTCGCGAGCACACGCAGCATGGTGGGGACGACCGCGCCGATCTGCGCGCCGTGCTCCTGCGCGAGCGAGAGCCAGCCCGCCGGGTCGAACCAGCGCATGAGCACCGTCCGGTTCGGCCGCACCGCGTGCACACCCATCGTCGCCACCAGCAGGCCGTACGCGTGCGCGAGCGGCAGCGGCAGCAGCGATACCGAGTGCTCGGCCTCGATGCCTGCGTAGGTCGCTGCCCACGCCGACGAAGACAGCGCATCGTGGCTGAGCACGACGCCCTTGGACCGGCCGGTGGTCCCGCCGGTGTAGAGCAGCGCGGCCATCTCGGCCGGGTCGACCGTCGTGATGGGCGCCTCGCGTCCGGAGGCGAGCTCGGCGAAGGACGCGACGCCGTCGACGGTGTCGCCGGCGACCACGCAGCGCACGTCCAGCCCGGCCGACGCGGCCGCGATCCGCGGTGCGAACTCCGGCGTCGTCACCACCGCCCGCGCACCGGAATCGGTGAGGGCGTGGCGCAGTTCGTCGTCGCTGAGCAGGAACAGCAACGGCGTTACAGCGGCGCCGAGCCGCCATACCGCGTGGTAGGTCTGCAGCACCTCGGGGCAGTTCGCCATGCACACAGCGACGCGGTCACCGCTACCCACACCGAGCGTGGCCAGCCCGGCGGCGAACCGGCGGGCGCGAGCCCCTGCCTCGTCCGCTCGCAGCGTCGTCCCCTCGAACACCAGGCTGCTCTGCGCGCCGAACCGTTCCTCCGCAGCCTCGGCAAGCTGGGCGAGCGTCGACCCGCGCGGCTCACTGAGCATCCGCAACCCGGTCGATGCCATGGTGCGCCTCCGCGTCTGCAACGCTGCATCGGTGGACAGCCCGTCGAGCGACCGCCCGCTTCGCAACCTAGGTACCCAACGTGCCGCCCGCAACGCGATGCCCGGCCTCTGGTCGACCATGGGGTACCGCCTGGACGCCTGGGAGGTCGGCACGAGCACGGTGTCGTGGGAGGCGACGCAGGACTACGGGTTCGCCACCTCCAACGGCTACGTCGTCCAGGGCGGCCTGGTGACGGCGCAGCTCGACTCGGCGATGGGCGGTGCCTGCTGGACCGTCCTCGACGACACCCAGATCTTCCTCACCGCCGACCTGCGCGTGGAGTTCCTGCGCAGCACGCCGATGGGACACCTGGTGGCGGTAGGCACCGTAGTGCGCGCAACATCGCGCGTCGTGTTCTGCGCCGGCGAGTTGCACCTCGACAGCCCCGACGGTGCGTTGCTCGCCAGTGCCCGCTGCACGCAGGTGGTGCTTCCCGCCGATCACCGTGGCCGGCGCGCGACCGGGTGAACCCGGCTGCGCGGTCGAGTTCGCCGCATCAACGCTCGAGTCAGCCCCGGTTGCACTCGCGGGAGGTGAACGTCGCCGGTCCGGACTCGTAGCTCAACGACGTGTAGTTGATGCTCGCGCGTTCGCTCTGCGGGTCGACCACGTCCTCACCGTGAACGCTCACCGGTTCGTTGTCCGGTCCGAACAACGTCACCGACGTGACGAAAACGAATTCCCTGCCGCCGGGGATCGGCACCGTGCGCTGAGCCTTGGCTGATCCCGTACCACTGTCCTCGAGCGGGACGGCCATCAGCCAATTGTGGCGCGACAGCGGTCCGAGGACGTCGAGCACCGACTCGTAACTGAGCATCTCGTCGCCGCTGCCGGACTGTCGGCGGCAATCGGGCGTCGTGCGGAGGGCGTAAGCCCTGATCAGGTGCGGGCCCGAGGTGAGCGCGGGCGTCGTGCCCGCGGGACGTCCACTTTCGTCGTGTTGAGCGCGACGGGAATGGGGTGCTGACGTTCCGCTCTGCTGGCGTGTCGGCGCGGCGCCGGCGGATGAGGTGTCGGCCCATGGCCGCCACATGGCCGCCGAGGTAAGAGTCACTGCCGCGATGCAGAGCACGACGGCCGGGCGACGCAGGCCGCCGCCGACAATGGAGCGCTTGCGGTGTCTCGCCATTCAGTCCTCGCCTCGCCATGTGCCGACTTGTGCTCGTGGTCCATCGCGGGGGGAGGTGCCGTGACTGCCGCAGGCCGTCGACCGAGGTTTGCGGCCGACGTTAAGTTCTTGTGAGGTTACAACGCTGGGCGCGTCCAGTCCAGCCCGCGCTACCGGTGGATCGGCAGGCTGATCGACGGGGTGCCGATCGGGAGCGGGCCGCGACTTGACGTCGCAGGGACAGGGGTACGGCTGTGCGTCTGCGCCGGCGCCCGACTCGTGGTGCCGTGGCGCGCCGAACGCGTGCTGTGCGACTGCGCGTTCGGTCGGGCAGCCGCGTTGGGTGCGGGGGCGCCGCTCGCTCCGGCAGCGCCGGCCGATCCCACGGAGCCGTTCGCGGCCGCGGGGCTGGTGGCGTGCGGCGCAGCGGTACGCAGTGGCGAGACGAGCCCGGACGGCGCGCCCACCGGAGGCTGGGTCGCCGAGGCCGGCGTCACCTGCGCCGGTCCCGTCGACTTGTGCCCACGCGGGGCGACCTGCGGCGAGCCGCCGGCCCACGGGCGCCAGACGAGGGCGGCCGTCGCCACGGCGGCCAGCACGCAGGCGGCAGCGAGCAGGACGCGGGCATTGCCGTGGATCCGCTGCGGCTTGTTGTGCTTCACCATGCGATCTCTTCCGTCATCCGGACACAATCCATCGAACAGATCGGCCGGCGTGCGGGCTACTTGAGCTGGCTGGAGCTCTTGCCGAGCAGCCGCCGCGCGACGATGAGCTGCTGGATCTGCTGGGTGCCTTCGAAGATGTCGAGGATCTTGGAGTCGCGTGCCCACTTCTCCAGCAACGACTCCTCGCTGTAGCCGAACGCCCCGGCCAGCTCGACGCAGCGCAGGGTGATCTCGGTGGCGACGCGGCCAGCCTTCGCCTTCGCCATGGACGCCTGCAGCGAGTTCGGCTTGCGGTTGTCGGCCATCCACGTCGACTGCAGGGTCAACAGGTACGCGGCCTCCCAGTCGGCCTCCATCTGCAGGTACGTCGCCGCCGCGGTGTGTTGCACGTTGGCCGGGCGGTCGTAGTCGATCTCGACGCCGGCCTGCGCGAGCAGGTCCTCGGTCGCGTCCAGCGCTGCGCGGGCGCAGCCGACGGCCATGCCAGCCACCAGCGGCCGGGTGTTGTCGAAGGTCTGCATGACGCCGGCGAAGCCCTGGCCGGTGTCGTCGTTGATCTCCGGGTCGCCGAGCATGTTCTCTTTGGGCACCCGGCAGTCGGTGAAGCGGATGGTGGCGGTGTCCGAGGCGCGGATGCCGAGCTTGTGCTCGAGCCGCTCGACGACGACACCGGGCCGATCCTTCTCGACCACGAACGATTTGATGGCCGCGCGGCCCTTCGACTTGTCCAGCGTCGCCCAGACGACGACGGCGTCCGAGCGGCCGCCGGCAGTCACGTAGATCTTCTCGCCGTTGAGGACGTAGTCGTCACCGTCGCGCACGGCGGTGGTGGACACCTTGGACGAGTCCGACCCGAAGCTGGGCTCGGTGATCGCCATCGACGCCCACAGCTTGCCGAAGCGCTCGAGCTGCTCGTCGTTGGCCACCGAGGCGATGGCGGCGTCGCCCAGCCCCTGCCGTGGCATGGACAGCACCATCGCGACGTCGCCCCAGCACGCCTCCATGATCGACAGCACCGAGGACATGTTCGTGCCGTTGCGGTTCGACGCGCTGCCGTCGCCCGGATCACGACGCACACCCCGCGCGCCGGTGCCGCCCTCGCCGCCGTCGTTCATGCCGTCGACCACCGAGGCGAGCATGTCGAGTTCCTGAATCGGACCGCCCGGCTCGGTGTTCGAGGCACGGTCGTACTTACGCGAGATGGGGCGGAAGATCTCGGTCGAGACCTGATGCGCCTGATTGACGAGCAGGCCGAATTTCTTCGGCGTCTCCAGGTTGATCGTCATACGAGCACGACCCCTTCCATCAGTGCGCACGCGCGCAGGTCGCGATACCAGCGTTCCACCGGGTGCTCCTTGACGAAGCCGTGGCCGCCGAGCAGCTGCACGCCGTCGCTGCCGATCTTCATGCCGTACTCGGACGTCAGTCGGCGCGCGATGCCGGCCTCGCGCGCGTAGGAGAGCCCCTGCTCGGCGCGTGCCGCGGCGCGCAGGGTGGCCAGACGCGCGCCCGCCAGCTCGATCGCGATGTCGGCGACCTTGAAGGCCACCGCCTGCCGGTGGCTGATCGGCTCGCCGAACGCCTCACGCTCGTTGACGTAGGGGATGACGTAGTCGAGCACCGCCTTGCCGGTGCCGCAGGCCAGCGCCGCCCAGCCGATACGCGAGAGGCGGATGCACTCGCGGTACACCTCGGGCCGGCCGTCGCCGAGCAGCGCGTTGGCGGGCAGCGCGACGTTGTCCAGGATCAGCTTGGCCGTCGCGGCGGCGCGCAGGCCCATCGCAGGCTCGGCCTCGAACTGCACGCCCGTCGTGCCCGACTCGACGACGAACAGCGCGGGCTCGCCCTCGAGGTCGGCCGCGACGACGAACAGCTCGGCCTCGGCCGCGCGCGGCACGAGGGCCTTCGCGCCGTCGAGCACGAAGCCGCCGCCGGCGCGCCGGGCCGTGGTGCGCAGCACGAACGGGTCGAACAGCGGGCGCGCCTCGAGCACCGCCAGCGCTGCGGCGGGGACGTCGTCACCGACGAACGCCGGCAGGTAGGTCGCCTGCTGCTGCTCGTCGCCCCACAGCACCAGTGCGTTGCTGACCGCGGCGGGTGCCAGGCAGGCAACGGCCTGGCCCATGTCCCCGTGCGCCAGCGCTTCGGCAACCAGCACGCCTGTGGTGGCCGAGCGTTCCGCGCCCATGCCGCCCAGCGATTCCGGCACCCCGACGAGGGTGACGCCGAGCTCCACGACCGAGCGCTTGAGCAGCTCCGGCGACGTCGCGCAGTCGGTGTCGGCCTGCTCGGCCACCGGACGCAGCTGCTCGGCCGCGAATTCGGCCGTCGCCTCGGCGATCATCTGCTGCTCGTCGGTGGGTGTGAGGTCGAACAGGTCGCGCCCACCCGCGGTGCTCGGTCGCTCCGGCTGGTTGCGCTGCTGCACGGCGGCGAAGGTGCGGTTGGCGACGCCGACGCCCCGGAAGCCGTTCTTCGCGCCCCGGTAGACGGCGCGCTCGAGCGGCTTGCGCAGGTTCAGCCTGTCGAGGACGGGCACGCCCGCGAGACGGTTGAGGGCGGCGAGGCCCACGCCCATCGCGTCGCGCCCGCGCCGGTTGCGGCCTGACATGTGGTTGCTCCCGGAATGTGTGACAAAAAGTCAGTGGTACGACTGGTTTCAGGTAAATCTACTGGGCACGGCGCGGTGTGCAAGCCGGTCGTGACCCAGGCCGCACGATGTCGCCGGCGCCGCCGTCACGCCCGCACCACGCGGAACGGGCGCGGGCTATCGTTCGTTCGACTTCTGTCAGACTCTCTCGCCGGCCGGACCACGGTCGACGGACCCGCTGGAGGCGGCCCGATGGCCCAGAACCCCGTCATCAACCGATTCGGCCGTGCGGCCGGGGGCAACCCGCCCACGCCGGACGCCACCGAGTTGCAGGGGATGTTCGACAAGCCGGCTTACGCCGGGCCGCGGCCGAACGAGCAGTACATGACGCTCGACTCGGTGGTCCAGCGCACCGCCGCGATGCTCGGCACCATCGTGCTGGCCGGCGCGATCGCGTGGGTGGCACTGCCCGACCGGCTGTTCCTGCCCGCGCTGATCATCTCGGCGGTGGCCGGCCTCGGCCTCGGCTTGTTCATGTCCTTCACCATGCGCGTCAACGCGTTCACCGCGCTGCTGTACTCGGTGTTCGAGGGGGTGCTGCTGGGCGCGATCAGCCACGTCTTCGAGCAGCGGTACCCGGGCATCGTTATCCAAGCGGTCGCGGGCACCGTGATGGTCGCGGCGGGCATGCTGTTCGTCTACAAGATCGGTGCAATTCGGGTCACCCCGCGTTTCACCCGCATCGTCGTGGGCGCGACCATCGGCGTGTTCGGGTTGATGCTCGTCAACCTGATCGCGTACCTGTTCACGCCGAACGGCCTGGATCTGCGCAGCGGCGGCCCGATCGCGGTCATCTTCAGCCTCGTGTGCATCGTGATCGCCTCGATGAACCTCGTGATGGACTTCGACTTCATCGAGCGCGGCATCCGGCAGGGCGCGCCGCAGCGGCTGGCCTGGTACGCCGCCTTCGGGTTGACCGTCACCCTCGTGTGGCTCTACCTCGAGATCCTGCGACTGATCGGTTACGCGCGGCGCTGAACGGCGTCATCTCGTAACGAAGGGCGGGCCAGTGTGACCGGCCCGCCCTTTCGTCGTGCGGATCGACTGCTGCAGCTGCCCCCCAGCGTCTGCGCTGTCGACCCGACGTCGCGGCCCGGCAATCTCCCTCGCGAACTTCCGGACCGTCTTGCCAGGTCCAACGAGGCGTCTGCCTGCCGGTTGCGCCGCTGTGGCGTCGCAAACAAATTTGTTAGAAGTCCTAGGTGAGCCGTTCGACGATCATGGCCATGCCCTGGCCGCCGCCGACGCACATGGTTTCCAGCCCGAACTGCTTGTCGTGGAAGGCCAGCGAGTTGAGCAGGGTGGACGTGATACGGGCGCCGGTCATACCGAACGGGTGCCCGACCGCGATCGCGCCACCGTTGACGTTGAGCCGGTCCGGGTCGATGCCGAGCTCGCGGTACGAGGGGATGACCTGCGCGGCGAAGGCCTCGTTGATCTCGACGAGGTCGATGTCGCCGATCTGCATGCCGGCCTTGGCCAGCGCGCGACGCGTCGCCTCGACCGGGCCGAACCCCATGATCTCGGGTGACAACCCGCTGACGCCGGTGGCGACGATGCGCGCCAGTGGCGTGAGGCCGAGCTCGGCTGCCTTGGTGTCGCTCATGATGATCACTGCGGCCGCGCCGTCGTTAAGGGCACAGCAGTTGCCGGCGGTGACGCGCCCGTCCGGGCGGAACACCGGCTTGAGGCCGGCGACCGCGTCGTAGGTGACTCCGGCGCGCGGGCCGTCGTCCTTCGTGACCTGGGTACCGTCCGGCAGCGTGATCGGCGTGATGTCCTTGGCCCAGAAGCCGTTGGCCAGCGCCTGCTCGGCGAGGTTCTGGGACCGCACACCGAAGTGGTCCATGTCCTCGCGGCTGACGTCCTTGTACAGCGCGAGGTTCTCGGCCGTCTGGCCCATCGCGATGTAGACGTCGGGCAGCGTGTCGTCCTGGCGCGGGTCGTGCCACTCACTCGCGCCGGACTCGGCGGCCTTCGCGGTGCGCTGCTCGGCCTCGGCGTATTTCGGGTTGTGCGTGTCCGGCCAGCCATCGGCGTTGCCCTTGTTGTAACGCGACACCGTCTCGACGCCGGCGGAGATGAACACGTCGCCCTCCCCGGCCTTGATGGCGTGGAACGCCATCCGCGAGGTCTGCAGCGACGACGAGCAGTAGCGATTGACGGTCGTGCCGGGCATGAAGTCGTAGCCGAGCTGCACGGCGACGGTGCGGCCGATGTTCTGGCCCGACTCGCCGGCCGGCTGGCCGCAGCCCATCATCAGGTCGTCGACGTCGTGCGGGTCCAACGCCGGCACCTTGTCCAGCGCAGCACGCACCATCTGGGTGGCCAGGTCGTCCGGCCGGATGCTCGTCATCGAGCCCTTGTTGGCGCGGCCGATGGGCGAGCGGGCGGTCGAGACAATAACGGCTTCGGGCATGGCGACTCCTCGGTGACGGCTGCGTTCACCTCGATGTTGCCACCGCGCCGCGCCGCAGTGCACCGCGGACCGCGAATCTCACGTCACGGGGCCGTCCGGCACCGGCGTTGCGGCCTCCGGCGACGTGTGCGGCGCATCGCGGGGACGCCGGCGCCGCAGCAACTGGGCGAACTGGCCGCGGCGGCCCTCCGCGCGGCCGAACCGTTCCGCAGGCGCCACCTCTGTGCCGGGCCGCACGACGGCCTGCGCCGCGGCCCGCTGCACCGTCTTGACCCGCCGGGTGGTGAACGTGCTGGCGCTGCGCACCCTGGTGCTCACGCCGAGCGCGTCCAGGGCGGACGGCAGGATCGCCTGCGCGGCCTCGGCGTACCCGGCCGCCGAGGGGTGGAAGCGGTCCTCTGAGAAGTATTCGAGATGCGTGGCGAACAGCGGTCCCAGCAGGTCGCCGAGCGACACCGTCCGGCCCCCGGCGCGCACCACGGCCACCGTCTGTGCCTTGGCCATCCTGCGCGACAGCCGGCGCGCGTAGGCGCGTAGGGGCTGCGCCAGCGGGCGGATGGTGCCGAGGTCCGGGCAGGTGCCGACCACCACCTCGGCGCCCAGGCTGCAGATGCGCGCGATGGCCGACTCCAGCAGCGGCACCGCGTCCTTCGGGGCGGTGCGCTCGGTGACGTCGTTCGCGCCGACGATGAGCACGACGAGGTCGGATCGCCCGCGCAGGGCCGCCAGCGCGTCGACCTGGTCGAGCAGGTCCTTCGATTCCGCGCCGACAACGGCGAGATTGGTGAGGTGCACCGGGCGGCGCGCGACCTCCGAGATGCCGATGGCCAGCTGCGCGCCCGGGGTGTCGCGGTCGCGGTAGACGCCGTAGCCGGCGGAGGTCGAGTCACCGAGCATCGCGATCCGGATCGGCGGGCGGGTGCGGCTCACCCCCGCTGCCGCCCACGTGGTGTCGTTCGACGGCGGCGGCGGGTCGGTGGCGACCGGAATGCGACGGCGGGCCAGCTTGATCTCGCCCCAGATCACGGCGCTCAGGGTCGCCGCACCCGCCGCCATCGCGGTGCCGGTGCCGCCGCCCGCGTACAGCGCGATGCGCGTTCTGCTGCGGCGCTGCCCCATTCCCGGCACGCTAGCGAAACGGCAGGAGACTTTGCGCGAGGCGTCGCGGCAGCTCGGCTCCGGCGGCGCCTCTTCTGGCCCATGAGCCGGGTCAATACGGTAGGCGCATGCAGTACAGCGAATCGGTTGTCGATCTCATCGGGCACACCCCGCTCGTCCGACTGGGCACCGTGACCCGCGACCTCGGCCCGGACGCGCCGCTCGTGCTGGCCAAGGTCGAGTACTTCAATCCGGGCGGTTCGGTCAAGGACCGCATCGCGGTGCGGATGATCGACGCGGCCGAGGAGTCGGGCGAGCTCGAGCCGGGCGGCACGATCGTCGAGCCGACCTCGGGCAATACCGGCGTCGGCCTGGCGATCATCGCGCAGCAACGCGGCTACCACTGCGTCTTCGTGTGTCCGGACAAGGTGAGCGGCGACAAGATCAACGCGCTGCGCGCGTACGGCGCGGAGGTCGTCGTGTGCCCGACCGCCGTCGAGCCCGACGATCCGCGCTCGTACTACTCCGTGTCCGACCGGCTCGCCCGCGAGCGTCCCGGCGGCTGGAAGCCCAACCAGTACGCGAACATCAACAACCCGCGCTCGCACTACGAGACCACCGGGCCCGAGATCTGGGAGCAGACCGACGGGCGGGTGACGCACTTCGTGGCCGGTGTCGGCACCGGCGGCACGATCAGTGGCGCCGGCCGGTACCTGAAGGAACGTGGGCCGGTACGCGTCGTCGGTGCCGACCCGGAGGGCTCGGTCTACTCCGGCGGGACCGGCCGGCCGTACCTCGTCGAGGGCGTCGGCGAGGACTTCTGGCCGGACACCTACGACCGCGCCATCTGCGACGAGGTCGTGCCCGTCACCGACGGCGCGTCCTTCGCGATGACCCGTCGGTTGGCCCGCGAGGAGGGGTTGCTCGTCGGCGGCTCGTGCGGCATGGCAGTGGTGGCGGCGCTGGACGTCGCCGCGCGCGGCGGCCCGGACGACGTCATCGTCGTGCTGCTGCCCGACGGTGGCCGCGGCTACCTGTCGAAGATCTTCGACGACGACTGGATGGCCGACTACGGGTTCGTCTCGGCGGTGGGCGAGTCGTCGGTGGGCGACGTGCTGCGCAGCAAGTCCGGCGAGACGCCCTCACTCGTGCACGGGCACCCGAACGAGACCGTGCGCGACGCGATCGACATCCTGCGTGAGTACGGCGTCTCGCAGATGCCGATCGTGCGTGCCGAGCCACCGGTGACGGCAGGCGAGGTCATGGGTTCGGTGTCCGAACGGGCGCTGCTCGACGCACTGTTCGCGGGATCGGCCTCGCTGGCCGACGCGATCGAGCCACACATGTCACCGGCGCTGCCGATCATCGGGTCGGGCGAGCCGGTGTCCGCGGCGGTCGAGGCGTTGGGTGATGCGGACGCGCTGCTGGTGCACGTCGACGGCAAGCCGACCGGGGTGTTGACGCGCCAGGACCTGCTCGGCCACCTGGCCAATTCCTAGCCGCGCCTCGGTCCTCGCAGCTTGCTGGTTCGGGGCCTGTCCGGCCCGGTCCGTCCGCCTTTCCTGGCTACGGGTCGCTGGATGGCGCCCACAGCGACCACTACGCAGGCAAAGCAGATCGACGTCGTCGAGGGTGGCCGTTGCGCGGACGGTCACTCGTTCGTGGACTCGTCCGCGCCCTTGGAGCTGGGGTCGCCCTCGGCCTGGGTGTCCTTGCCCTGCCGCTCGGCGTGGTCCTTCTCGCCAGCGTCGTCGTCGTCATCTGAGTTGTCGTCGTCGTCATTTGACTTGTCGTCGTCATTTGACTTGTCGTCGTCGTCAGAACCGCTGTCGGAGTCGCCGTCCTCCTCGCCGACCTCCGGGTTGTCGTCGACCATCTCGTGCTCACCGGGGATGTCCGTGCCGCCGTGGATCGCCGTGCCGGACAGCAGTCCGGCGTCCACGTCCCAGTCGGCCTTGTCCCGGTCGACGAGGTTCTCCTCCGGCACCTCGGTGTCGACGTCCTCCATGCGGTTGATGTCGTCCACGTCCGCATCCGGTAGATCGTCGACGTCATCGTTGTCGTCGTCGCCGGACTCGTCGTCGCCGGACTTGGGTTCGGAGTCGGACTTGTCGTCGCCGGACTTGTCGTCGCTGCCGTCGGAGCTGTTGCCGTTCGCGCCGCCGTCGTGTTCGTCGCGGCCTTCGGGTGTCGGGCGGTCGGCGTCACGTCCCGCGGGGGTCGGGCGGTCCTCGTCGGGTGAGCCGTCGTTCGCCGCCATCGTGTCTCCGTCTCTCGTCGGTGCCGCTCGCTCGCCGCGGGCGTGGCCTTCAACCTAGAGATCCCCACCGGATCGTCAAACCGGCCGGCACCCCGCTCGGTAGCGTCGTGGACATGACGGGCTTCGAGACGCTGGCGATCCATGCGGGGCAGGAACCGGACCCGCGTACCGGCGCGGTGACCGTGCCGATCTACGCAACCTCGACGTACAAGCAGGACGGCGTCGGCGGCCTGCGCGAGGGCTACGAGTACAGCCGCAGCGCAAACCCCACCCGGACCGCGCTGGAGCAGGCGCTGGCCGCGCTCGAGGGCGGGACGCGCGGCCTCGCGTTCGCCAGCGGGCTCGCCGCCGAGGACACGTTCCTGCGGGCGACGTGCCGGCCCGGCGACCACGTCATCCTGCCCGGCGACGCGTACGGCGGGACGTTCCGGCTGGTCGCGCGGGTGCTCGCCAACTGGGGCCTGGAGTACACGCCGGTGCCGCTGGGCGACGTCGACGCGGTGCGCGCCGCCGTCCGGCCGAACACCCGCGTGCTGTGGTGCGAGACGCCGACCAACCCGCTGCTCGGGATCGCCGACATCGCCGCACTCGCGGGCGTCGCCCACGACGCCGGTGCCCTGCTGCTCGTCGACAACACGTTCGCGTCGCCGTACCTGCAGCAGCCGCTCGCTCTTGGCGCGGACGTCGTCGTGCACTCGACGACGAAGTACCTCGGCGGCCACTCCGACGTCGTCGGCGGCGCGCTGATCGTGCAGGACGGTGAGCTCGGCGAGCAGCTCGCGTTCCACCAGAACTCGATGGGCGCCGTGGCCGGTCCGTTCGACGCGTGGCTGGTGCTGCGCGGCATCCGCACCCTGGGCGTGCGGATGGACCGGCACTGCGCGAACGCCGAACGCGTCGTCGACTACCTCACCACGCACCCTGCCGTCGAGCGCGTCCTCTACCCGGGGCTACCCGACCATCCCGGGCACGAGGTGGCCGCGCGTCAGATGCGCGGTTTCGGTGGCATGGTCTCGTTCACGCTGCGCGGCGGCGAGCAGACCGCGCTGAAGGTGTGCGAGCTGGCGTCCGTGTTCACGCTGGGCGAGTCGCTGGGTGGCGTGGAGTCGTTGATCGAGCACCCGGGCCGGATGACGCACGCCAGCGTCGCCGGTTCCCCGCTGCAGGTGCCGGACGATCTCGTGCGGTTGTCGGTGGGCATCGAGTCGATCGACGACCTGATCGGTGATCTGGCGTCAGCCCTGGCGTGAGCGCCACTCGGACTGCAGGATCGCGAAGTCGAGCTCGGTGGACCAGGTGCCCTTGAACCACTCGTTCTCGACGAGCGTGGCCTCGAGACGCATGCCCGCCTTGCGCAGCACCGCGGCGGACGCCGGGTTCCGCTCGTCGACCCGCGCCATCACGCGGTGCATGTCGAAGGTGTCGAAGGCGAGCGCGAGCAGTGCCCGCGCCGCTTCCGTGGCGTAACCCCTACCGGCGTGCTCCGGGTTGAGGGCGTAGCCGATCTCGCACAGTTGATGCTCCTCGCTTTCCCACATGAACATCGTGTCGCCGACCAGCTCGCCGGTCTCGCGCACGACGATGGCCAGGCTCGCGGCCGTGCCCGGCTTGTTGATCGCGATCGCGCACCGGTTCGGCAGCCATGCCGCCACCTCGGCACGCGTCTTCGGCGTCCACGGGATGTAGCGACAGACGTCCTCGCGCGAGGCGTAGGCGTGGATCGCGTCGACGTCGCGGATCGGGTCGATCTGGCGCAGCGTCAGCCGTTCGGTGTGGATCGGCGGGTTGAGGTGCAGCACGGACACAGGCTAGAGCGGCGGTGCGACACCTTTAGCTGCGCAGCGCACCCGCGGGGGAGTGCCGTTCACGAACCCTCCTGCAGCTCGTGGGCGACGAGCCCCGTGCGTGAAGTACGCCCTCGCCTAGGGTCGACCTATGGAGTGCACGGTCGGCGCGATCTGGGACGAGCGGTACCTCGCGTACGACTTCGGCGACCACCCGCTCAACCCGGTGCGACTCGACCTGACGATCCGCCTCGCCCGCGAGCTCGGCGTGCTCGAGCACGTGGACATCACCGCTCCCGAGCCCGCGAGCACCGACCAGCTGGAGTCGATCCACGACCGCGCCTACCTGGACGCGGTGCGGCAGGCGAGCGGCGAACCCGGTTTCGTCGGCTTCGGCCTCGGCACCACGGACGACCCGGTCTTCCGCGGCATGTACGACGCCGCCGCGCTGGTTGCCGGCGGCTCGGCGCAGGCGGCGCTGCGGCTGCACCGCGGCGAGGTGCAGCACGCGATCAACATCGCCGGCGGCCTGCACCACGCGATGCGCGGCAACGCCAGCGGGTTCTGCATCTTCAACGACGTCGTGCTCGGCATCCGCACGCTGCTCGACCAGGGCGTCGCGCGCGTCGCGTACGTCGACATCGACGTGCACCACGGCGACGGCGTGCAGGCCGCGTTCTACGACGACCCGCGAGTGCTGACGATCAGCCTGCACCAGGATCCGCGCACGCTGTTCCCGGGGACGGGCATGCCGAGCGAGACCGGCGTAGGCGACGCCGTGGGGTCGGCCGTCAACGTCGCGCTGCCGCCGGGCACCGACGACGCCGGGTGGCTGCGTGCGTTCCGGGCCGTCGTGCCCGGCGCGGTGCGCGCGTTCGCGCCGGAGGTGCTCGTCAGCCAGTGCGGCTGCGACACCCACCACGAGGACCCGCTCGCCAATCTCGAGTTGACCGTCGACGGCCAGCGCGCGGCCATCGCCGACATGCATGCGCTTGCGCACGAGGTCACCGGCGGGCGCTGGCTCGCATTCGGCGGCGGCGGGTACGGGCTGGTGCGCTGCGTGCCGCGCACCTGGACGCACCTGCTCGCCGAGGCGACGGGGCGGCCGGTGGACCCGGCCACCGCAGTGCCGTCCGGATGGACCGGGTACGTGCGCTCGCTCGGTGCGCGCGGCGAGCTGCCGACGGCCATGGGCGAACGCCCGCTGCCCGACGTCCATCCGTGGGAGCCGGGCGACGCCGAATCCAGCAGCTGGCTGGACTCCGCGATCGGCGCGACGCGGCGCGCGTCGTTCCCGCTGCTCGGCCTGGATCCGGACGACCCGCGTGATTGACGACGTGGAGGGCGACGGCGCACCCGCGCCGGCGCACTGGGAGGCCGACGTCGTCGCAGCGGACGGCGGCATCGTGCACCTGCGCCCGATCCGTCCGTCCGATGCCGACGCGCTCGTCGCGTTCCACGGCGGGCTGTCGCAGCGCACGCGCTACCTGCGGTACTTCTCCGCGTACCCGCGTATCCCGCCGCGCGACCTGATCAGGTTCACCACCGTCGACCACCACGACCGCGTGGCGCTGATCGCCGAGCTCGCCGGCGAGATCATCGCTGTCGGCCGGTACGAGCGGCTGGCCGCAAAGTCGTCGCCCGAGGGCTCATCCCGGGCGACCGACGAGGCGGAGGTCGCGTTCGTCGTCGCCGACGCGCACCAGGGCCGCGGCATCGGCTCTGTGTTGCTCGAACACCTGGCCGCCGCAGGCCGCGAGGTCGGCATCCGGCGCTTCCAGGCTTTGGTGCTCGCCGAGAACACCGGCATGATCCGGGTGTTCCGCGAGGCCGGCTACGAAACGACGCGGCACCTCGAGCACGGTGAGGTGACGCTGGAGTTCGACATCGACGAGACCGCAGTGACCGAGACGGTGATGCGCGAGCGCGAGCAGCGTGCCGAGGCGCGGTCCATCGCGCGGCTGCTCGCCCCGTCGTCGGTCGCGGTGGTCGGCGCCAGTAACGACGCGGACAAGATCGGCAGCGCCGTGTTCGGCAATCTGCTGCGGATGGGTCTGGACGGTCCGCTCTACCCGGTGAACGCCGATGCGCGGCATGTGCACGGCGTGCGCGCGTACCCGTCCGTGCTGGACGTCCCCGACGACATCGACGTCGTGGTCATCGCGGTGCCGGCGTCCGCGGTGCCCGGCGTGGTCGAGCAGTGCGCGCAACGCGGCGTACGCGGACTGGTCGTCATCTCCGGCGGCTTCGGCGAGCGCGGCAGTGACGACGAACGCGAGCGCGGGCAGCAGGCGCAGCGCGAACTGGTGGCCGAGGCACGGGTGCACGGCATGCGGGTGGTCGGCCCGAACTGCCTCGGCATCGTCAACACCGACCCGCAGGTGCGGCTCAACGCATCGCTCGCACCGCTGCCGCCGCTGCGCGGACGTGCCGGGTTCTTCTGCCAGTCGGGCGCATTGGGTGTGGCGGTGCTCGGCGAGGCGGCGCGCCGCGGCATCGGCGTGTCGACGTTCGTGTCCGCGGGCAACCGCGCGGACGTGTCGGGCAACGACCTCATGCAGTACTGGGAGACCGACCCGGACACCGATGTCGTGCTCATGTACTTGGAGAGCTTCGGCAACCCGCGCAAGTTCGCGCGGGTCGCCCGTCGGCTGGGCCGGCGCAAACCGATCGTCGCGGTCAAGGGCGGTGCCGGCACCGTCGTCGCGGGTCTGCGGCCGACGTCGGTGGAGGTGCACGAGACGAGCGTGCAGACGCTGTTCGAGAAGTCCGGCGTCATCCGGGTCGACACCGTCGGCGATCTGTTCGACGTCGCGTTGCTGTTGACCTCGCAGCCGTTGCCGCGCGGTTCGCGCGTCGCCGTCGTCGGCAACTCGACGGCGCTCGGCGTGCTGGTGATCAACGCACTGGCCGAGGGCGGGTTGCGGCTGGCGCGGCTGGACGACGTCGGCGTCGAGGCCGGCGCCGCGGCGTTCGAGGACGCGATGCGCACCGCGCTGGCCGATCCGGGCGTCGATGCGGTAGTCGTGGTGTTCGTGCCGCCGCTGCAGCGCGCGTCGTCCGAGGACGTCGCGGTGTCGCTGCGGATGGTTGCCACGCACAGCGACAAACCGGTGGTGTCGACGTTCCTCGGCTTCGAGGGCGTCCCCGGCGGCTTGTCGGCGGAGGGGGAGACGTCGCCCGCGGCGGGCTCGGTGCCGTCCTATGCCTCGCCGGAGCGCGCGGTGCGTGCACTGGCGCGGGTGTGCCGGTACGCGGCATGGCGACGCCGCGGGCCGGGCAGCGTCCCGGCGCTCGAGGGCGTCGACCTGCCGGCCGCGCGGGAGCTCGTCCGTACTGCGCTGGCGGCGACGCCCGTCGGCCGCGAGCTGTCGCGCGAGGAGGCGCGCGTGCTCCTCGGGCACGTCGGCATCGAGACGGCCGACGGGGCGGACGGCGGACCCGCGGTCGAGGTAGTGGCCACGGTGCGCGATGACCCGTCGTTCGGTGCGTTGCTGTCCTTCGGGCTGGGCGGCGTGGCGACCGAGCTGCTCGACGACCGTGCCTACGCCAGCGTGCCGCTGACGGTCACCGACGCCGAGGACGTGCTCGACGGGCCGCGGGCCGCGCCGCTGCTCGACGGGCACGGGGGCGGCGCGGTGGCGAACCGGGTGGCGCTGCGCGACCTCGTGCTGCGGCTGTCCGGACTGGCCGACGCGGTGCCGGAGATCGGTGAGGCGGTGCTGCGCGTGCACGCCGGCGCCGACCGCGCGTCGGTGGTCGACGCCGAGGTGTGGGTTGCCGCGCCTACAGCCCGGCCGGACACCGGCCCGCGCCGGCTGCGCGGACTCTGACACCGCGGGGCCCCCGTCCGCGACCTTCTACGCTGTCTGCGTGTCGGATGCGCGTGAGGATGCGGACCGTCCGCCTGCCGCGCACATCTCCGGCAGGCGGCGCGTGATGACCCGCACCCTCGGGGGCGATCGGCGGCGGGTCGCGGTGAGCACCGTCTCGCAGGTGGTCGGCCAGTTGGTGTCGGCCGGTCTCGCCGTCATCACGCTGCGCATCCTGACCCGCACCCTCGGGGTCGCGCAGTACGGCGTGTACGCCACGGCGTTTGCGGTGGTGACCACCTTCGCGCTGATCGCCGACATCGGTGTCACCGCGATCACGGGGCGGGAGATCGCCAAGAACCCGGACCGCGCGGAAGAGATCATCGGCGACAACATGGGCCTGCGTATCGCCATGTGCGTGGCGGCGTGGCCGGTCGTCGTCGGCGTCAGCTTCATCCTGTATCCGCACGGCTCGCTGCTGGTGCACGAATGCGTCGCGATCCTGGCCGCGACGATCCCGTTGAACGGGATCCAGTGGGTGGCCCTGGCCTACTTCGCCGCGCGAGTGCACAGCGAGGTCGCCGCGATGATCGGTACCGGGCAGCAAGTGATCATGCTCGGCTTGTCCGCCGTGGTGGCGGTGCATGAGCACAGTGCGCTGGCTTTCGTGCTGGTCTACCTGATCGCGAACGCGTTTGCTGCCGCGGCGGCGGTCACGGCGTGCAGCCGCTTCATCCGGATACGCCCCAGGGCGGACTGGACGCGCTGGCGGGCCATCTTGAGGATGTCCGTCTCGCTCGGCATCATCCAGATCATCAACCTGCTGTACCTGCGCGCCGACAGTCTGGTGATCTCGACGATTCTGGGATCGGCCGCCGTCGGTGTGTACACCGTCGCCTACTCCCTGCTGCAACCTGCGCTGTCTGTTCCGACGTTCTTCATGGCGGCGCTCATGCCGTCGATGACGAGGGCCGATCCGGCAGCGCTGAGTGCGATGGTCCGTCGCGCATATCGTTACGTGGCCACGGCGGCGATGCTCATGGCGGCCGGCGGTTACGCCGTGCGGGTCGACGCCGTCACGACCGTCTCGAGCAGCGAATTCCTCGGCGCCGCCACACCGTTCGCCATCCTCGCCGGCGCCGCGATTTTCTCCTATCTGAACAACGTGATGGGGTACGCGGCCACGGCGATCGACAAGCAACACCGCTTCGTCCGGGTGTCGATCGCCGCGTTCGTCCTCAACGTCGCGCTGAACCTCGCCCTGGTGCCCGCCTTCGGGCTGAACGGGGCGGCGTCGGCCACCGTCGCCACCGAGGTCATTTCCTTCTGCGGCATCGTGTACGTCTTCCGTGCCGACACCGGGATCCGATTCGACCTCGTGCGTCCGGTGATCGAACCGGTCGTCGCCGCACTGGTGACCGTGGCCGTCGTCATCGTGCTCCCGTTGCGCGAGACGGTGGACAACGCACTGCTCCGCTTGATCCTCGACATCGTCGAGGTCGTCGTCTTGTACAGCGTCGCGTTCGCAGCGCTGGTCGCCGCGCCACGCCTCGTGCGGCGCGGGCACGACGACGGCGAGCGCGACCTGCCCGCGCGACGTGAGAGCTTAAGCGGATGAGGTCCGGTCTGGTCACGATCGTCATTCCGGCGTACAACTACGGACGCTTCCTCGCCGAAGCGCTCGACAGTGCCTTGGCCCAGACCTACCCCGATGTCGAAGTGATCGTGGTGGACGACGGGTCCACCGACGACACTGCTGCGGTGGCCGCCCGCTACGCCGACCGGATCTCTTACGTGTACCAGGCCAATGCCGGTGCGGCGTCTGCCCGTAACACCGGGGCGTGTCAGGCCAACGGCGAGTACGTCATCTTCCTCGACGCCGACAACATGTTGGACGAGCACTACATCGAGAAGACGCTTGGGGTGTTGGGGCAACAACCGCCGTCCGTCGGGTACGTGTACACGCAGCTCGCGCGGTTCGGCGCGGAAGAGGGCATCTCGCAGTATCCGGGCTTCCTGCTCGACTACCTGCGCGTCCGGAACTACATCGATGCGTGCTGTCTGCTCCGCGCGTCGGTCCTGGCCGACCATCGGTACGACACTCGCTTCACCGCGCTGGAGGACTGGGACTTCTACCTCAGCCTGGCCGAGGACGGCATCGTCGGTCTGCTGCTGAACGAACCGTTGCTTCTTTACCGCGTGCATGCAGACGGCGTGAGCGTCACCGACCGGATCACGGCACGCAGCGGCCGGCGGCTGCTGCGCAGGCTGCGGCGCAAGCACTGGCGGCTGTACGGAATCGCGGAGACCGCACTGTTCTCCTCGCGGGTGCGCTACTCCCGGCAGGCCGCTGCGGCTCCGGTGTCGACGGAACCGAGCGTCTGACCCGCGGATCGGCTCAGCTGTGGATGGGTGAGCCGTGCGCCGGGCCACCGCCGCCCGGCGTCACCGCGATGCGGGGCGCGAGGTGCGCGACGAGCGGCCCGAGTGACGCCGGCGGCGTCCAGCCGTAGCGCACCGCGGTCCCGTTGGTGACCACCACGCGGCAGGACACCGCGTTGACCGTCGTCGTCACCACGGGCAGCTTCGTGCCGTCCGCAGTGACGCCCACGATGGCGAGCTGCCGCTCGTCGGCGCGGACGAGCAGCGGACAGGCGCCGGTCGGGCGGGTCTTCGCGGCGTCCTCCAGGCTGGTCCGCAACGTGTCGGCCTGCGCGCCGGTGAGGGTGATGCCGGCCGGTCGCTGCGCAGCGGGTGACGACCCCTCGGGATACGCGCACACGACGAGCCGGGCCACCGGCTTCGCGAACAGTGCGCCACCCGCCCCCGCCGCCTGCCCGGTGCCGCCGCCTGCACCCGGCGTCAGCCCACCAGGGTTGGCCGCCCCGGGGCGAGGGGCGACGCGGGCGGGCGCCGCGGCCGGACATGCCCCGGCGGCGGCTCCAGTAGCAGGGGCGGCCTGAGTCGCGCCACCGGCGCGACTTCCTGCGGCCTTGCCTGCGCTGGCCCCGCTGGTCTGCTGCGCGGAGTCGCTGCCGCCCCAGATGAGCGCGCCACCGGTGCCGGCCGCGGCCACCACGAGCACCACCGCCGCACCGGAGAGCAACCGCACCCGCCGTTGCGTCGCACGGTCCCGGCCGGCGGCCACCAAGCGGTCGACGTCGACGTCCTGGGTCGCGTCGCCCTCGCCGCGGCGCAGCGCGGCGCGCAGGTCGTTCTCGCTCGGGCTCATGCCGCACCCCCACTGCTGGTGGCCGAACTCGCGGCGTTCACTCGCAGCCGGCCGAGTGCCCGTGCGCAGCTGCTCTTGACCGTGCCGACCGGCATCCTCAGCGTGATCGCGGTGTCCTGCTCGGACAGGTCGCAGTAGTAGCGCAGCACCACCACCGCCCGCTCGCGCGGATCCAGGTCGGCGAGCAGCCGGCGCAGCTCGTCGCGCTCGTCGGAGACGGCTGCCTCATCGCCGCCGGGTGTCGGCTGGTCGGGCAGCGTCTCGGTCGGCCGCTCACCCCACCACCTGCGTCGGCTCTGATCGATGTGCGCGCTGACGAGCGACTTGCGGGCATACGCCAGCGGCGCGTCGATGCGTCCCCACTTCAGGTACATCTTCGTCAACACCGTCTGCACCAGATCCTCGCCGCGATGGTGGTCGCCGGTCAGCAGCCGCGCGGCGTGCAGCAGCGATGCGCCGTTCGCCTCGACGAACGCGCGGAACCCTGCCTCGTCACGCACCTGGTGACCTCCCTGACAGGTGAGACGAGGTGGGTGGCCGGGAAAGTTCGCGCCACATGCGCACGTGCGGAATCGGGTGCCGCTCGTCGGTGAAGACGTCGCCGTACTCCGCGAACCCGACGTCGGCATAGAAGCCGCGCGCCGTCTCCCGGGCGTTGCACCAGAGCACCTGCGCCTTCGCGTCGTGGACCTGTTCGACGGCCGCCTCGACCACCGCGCGGCCGAGTCCCTCGCCGCGCCGCTCGGGCAGGGTGGCCATCTGCCGCAGGTGCCAGGCCGTGCGTCCGGGCAGCCAGGGGCACGGGTCGGGATACACGAAGCAGGTGCACGCGACGGTCCCGTCGTCGTCCACGGCGCCGAAGTGGACGCCGTGCACGCCGTCGGTGAGCTCGTCGCCGGGCAGCGCGTCCGCCGCCGAGAGCTGTGGGCGCAGCACCGCGCGGCGCAGCTCCCGTGTGCGTGCCTGGTCGACGATCTCGACGTGCACGGCTACTGCCCGGGTCGGTAGACCATGAGCACGACGATCACGACGAACAGCACTCCGACAACACCGCCGGCACCCGCCACGCGACCGGTCAGCGCGCCGACCGTCTCGCCCTCGGCGATGAGCTTCGTCGCGCGGTTGAGGGTCGGCACGAGGACGAACAGCACCAGCGCGATCGCGAGCGCCCACAGCACGATCGACAGCCAGATCCAGGTCTGCGAGAACTCGCCGAAGTGCGGTGGTCCCCTGTACACGCTCAATGCCGAATAGCCCTGTATGCCGTACTCGCCCGACCGCGAGCGATACATCAGCACGATTCCGCTGATGATCACTAAGGCGGATGCGATGCCGTAGATGCGCAGCATGCGTGCGGAACTTGCGGTGGCCGCCGCATCGGCCTTGCGGATGCCGCGCCCTGCGGTGGTCGCGGCGTGCACCAGCGGTCCGACCGCGAACACCGCGAAGATCAGGTGCAGTGCGAGCAGGAACTTGGTCACGCCGCGAGAGTAGTGCGCGCTCGGTTTGCACCCGCTGCCGTTGCTAACGGACGTCGGATCGGGCGAGTTAGCGACGATTACGGGTGCAAACCGACGGGTGTCAGGCGCGCGACCCGCAGATGACGTTGCGCAGGCCGCACGGCGTCGGTCTGCTGGGCAAAGCGCAACGAGCAGTGACGGTCAGCCGGGCTGGCGGTCGCCGGTGTCGATCAGCGCCTGCAGCGCGGGCGTCCACCAGCCCGCGTAGCGCTGCTGCAGCTGCGGGATCTGCCAGTCCGTACCCTCGACGACCTGGCGACAGCGGTACGTCTCGCAGTGGCAGAACAGCACGAAGTCGCCGTCGGCGACGGCGGTGGCGTAGTCGACCGTCAGCTCCTCGTGCGCGGTGATCTCGCGCCGCGCGACGAGGGTGCGGTCGTCGACGAAGCCGAGGTTCGGGTCGCAGCTGTGATTGATCTCCACCAGGTCCTGCGCGTGCGCCGGCGCGCCGTCGAAGCGCAGGACGACCTCGCCCGCGGCGAGCGACCCGCCGGTGAACAACCCGAAGCCGGCGATCAGCGAGGGGCCGCTCGTCACGCCGTCGCCGACGAACTCAGCTGGCGGCACGCCGGCGACCGCGGCGACTGGACAGGTAGTCGGCGACGACGTACTCACCGAGCCGGCCGCGCTTCGGCTCGAAGACCCGGCCGCCGTTGCGCCGCCCCAGCTCCTGCATGAACTGCACGAGCCGTGGGTCGTCGTCGAGCATGAACACGTTGATCGTCGCGCCGCTGCGGGTGCAGCGCTCCACCTCGGCCATGGTCGCGGCGAGTGTCTCCGGCGTCGGCGGCCACGCGAAGTCGGCGAAGCCGTCCGGCGCGAGGTGGGCCGTCGGCTCGCCGTCGGTGATCACCAGGATGACCGGCTCCGCGCCGCGGTGCTTGTCGAGGTGCCGACGAGCCAGCATCAGGCCGTGCTGCAGGTTCGTGCCCTGCACGCGGTCCCAGCTGTGCTCGACGAGCGCGGCCGGCGTCATGACGCGTGCGTAGTCGCTGAACCCGATGATCTCGATCGCGTCCTGCGGGTACTTGGTCGTCACCAGCGAATGCAACGCGAGCGCGGTGGTCTTCGCCTCGCCCCAGGTGCCGCGCAGCTCCATGGAGTACGACATGTCGACGAGCAGCGCGATGGCCGCCGACGCGCGCCGCTCGGTATCCACGACCTCGAAGTCATCTGGTTGCAGCGCGACGTCGCCCGGACCGTTGCGCAGTACGGCATTGCGGACGGTGCGCACGACGTCGAGCGGCTGCTCGTCGCCGAAACGCCATTCCCGGCTCGCGCCGGTGATCTCGCCCGCGGCACCGGCGTCGCGTACGTCGTGCGTGCCACGCCCGCGCGACTCGACCATCGCGAACACCCGGCGCAACGCCGTGCCGCCCAGCCGGCGCAGCGCGCGTGGCGTCAGCCGCATGCCGTCGCCGCCCTTGCTGACGAAGCCCTGCTCGCGCAGTTCGCGCTCGATGCGTCGCAGCTGCGCCATGTCCTCGACGGCGGCGCGGCCGAGCGCGCGCTCGACGAGCTCCTCGTCGACGTCGTCGAGGCTCGCGCCCGGATAGTCCTGGCTGAGCAGCTCCTGCAGCTGATCCAGATCGGCGAGCTCGGCCAGCGCGCCGGTGGCGTCCGAGTAACCCATGCCCGGACCCTCGCCGTCGGTGCGCTGGCGGGCACCCCACTGCAGGTCCGGCCGCGCGGAGCGCAGGCCCTGCTGCAGCCGGGCCATCTGCTCCTCCAGCCCGGCCTGACCCATGGCGCCCGCCATCAGGTTGCCGAGCTCGGCGCGCTGCTCGTCGGTGAGCGAGTTCATCAGCTGCTGCGCGGCCGCGGCGCGCCGGGCCATCGCGTCGATCAGCTCGTCGAGGTTCTGCGGTTGCTCGGGGAAGAACTCGCCGTACTGCTCCATGAACTCGTCGAACTGTTCCTGCGTGTGCTCGCCGCGCGCGTCCGCGTCGAGCATGTCGTTGAGCGCCGACATCATCTCGCGGATGCGTTCGAGATCTTCGGGCGTGGCGTTCTGCAGGGCGTCGCGCATGCCGGCGAACTGCGCGTCGAGGACCTCGCTGCGCAGCAGTTCCTGGATCTGTTCGTACGTCTGACGCGCGTCGGGGGAGCGCCACTGGTAGTCGGCCAGCTGCCGGACGGCGCGCGACGTGTCGCGCGGCAACTGGTCCAGTTCGGCTTCGGCCATCCGCGCGGAGTCCGACGGCTCGGGGAACAGCGCGCGACGCTCTTCGTCGACGGCTTTGTCCAGCAGCTCGCGGACCTGCTCCAGCGTGCCGTCCAGACGCGTGTTGCGGCGTAGTTCGCGGGCGCGCTCGCGGGCCTGGCGGCGCAGCTCCTCCATGCCGGCGCGATCCTGCGTGCCGCGGCGCAGGAGCCGGTTCAGGGCCTCCCGCGGGGACATGCCGGCCAGGACGTCGTCGCCGATCTCGTCCAGGGCGGAGCGGACGTCATAGGGCGGCTCGAGCGGGTCCGGGCCCCCGGCCCACCTGCCGTATCTCACGCTCACCCCATCGAGCGTAACCAGCGATGCTCGTTGACGTCGACGAAGCGCGTGAACTTCGACCCACGCCGGTCCGACCGGTGCGCAGCGCGTTCGGCGGACGCGACGCGAGACCATGGAGCGGTGACCGTCGCCGAAGTCGTCCAGCCCCTCGTCAGTGCCACGCTGGGTGACCAGGTGCCGATCCGGCTGCGCTGCTGGGACGGCAGTGAGGTCGGGCCGTCCGACGCGGTCGTCGCGTTCCACTTCGTCAACCGCCGCGCGCTGCGGCGACTGTTGTGGGCACCGAACGAGCTCGGCTTCGCGCGTGCCTACGTCAGCGGCGACATCGAGGTGGAGGGCGACCTCTGGGCCGGGCTCGAGGCGTTGGAGCAGGTCGCCGACCCGGACGAGGGGCCCGGTGTCAGCGTCGACCGCGCCACGAAGAAGGCGCTGGTGCGGGCCGTGCTGCGTCTGGGGATCCTCGGATTGCCGCCTGCGCCCCCCGCCGAGGAGGCGCGACTGAGCGGGCGGCGGCACAGCAGGACGCGCGACGCCGACGCGATTGCGCACCACTACGACGTCGGCAACGACTTCTACCGGATCCTGCTCGGCGAATCGATGACGTACTCGTGCGCCTACTGGTCGCAGGACGGCGAGCTCGGCGAGGCTGCGTTGGCGGCCGCACAGTTCGGCAAGTGCGATCTGGTCGCCCGCAAGCTGGCCCTCGCGCCGGGCGAACGGGTGCTCGACGTCGGCTGCGGGTGGGGCACGTTCGCGCTGCACGCGGCCCGCACCTACGGCGCGCGCGTCGTCGGTGTCACGCTCTCGCGTGAGCAGGCGACGTACGCGCAGCAGCGGATGGAGCGCGAAGGCGTCGGGCACCTGGTCGAGATCCGGGTGCAGGACTACCGCGACGTGACCGACGGCCCGTTCGACGCCATCGCCAGCATCGGGATGGCCGAGCACGTCGGTGCCGACGAACTGGCCGACTACGCCGGGCACCTGTTCAGGCTGCTCGGTAACGAAGGTCGGCTGCTCAACCACGCCATCGCGCGGCGGCCGGGCCCGCGGCCCGGCTTCTCGGCCACCTCGTTCATCGACCGGTACGTGTTCCCCGACGGGGAGCTGCAACCGGTGTCGACGATGACCGACACGCTGGAGGGTGTCGGTTTCGAGGTGCGCGACGTGCAGGCGTTGCGCGAGCACTACACGCTGACGCTGCGCGCCTGGCTGGCGAATCTGGAACGCGGGTGGGCCGACGCCGTCGCCGCGTCCAGCGCGGCGCGCGCCCGGATCTGGCGGCTCTACATCGCCGGCTCGGCGCTGGCCTTCCGCGCCAACCGCATCGGGGTGAACCAGGTGCTGGCCGTCCGGCCCGGCCCGCGCGGCCGCAGTGGCCTGCCGCTGGCCCGTTCCGTCTGACGCGAACGGGACGCTCCGCCGCCTCGCGCCGGTCGGGCGTTACGAGCCGTAGACCGTCCGCGCGCCGTCCGAGTCCTTCGCCAGCCGGCGATTGAGGTACAACCCCTCGAGCGCGAACTCGAGCACCGACGCCGCCAGTCCGACGGCGGCGGCGCCTTCGCCGATGCTGTCCGGCTCGAGCCGGTCGAGCAGGGTCGAGAGCACCGGCACTGCGCCGAGCTGGTCGAGCAGCTCCTGCGCGGACGTGGCGTCGCCGGTGGTGACGGTGGCGCCGCCCTCGAAGCGTTCCTGCAGCAGGCGCAGGTCCATGCCGGCCAGCCGCGAGCGGTACGTCTCGACGACCGCACGGCGCAGCAGGTGTTCGAGCACCTCGAACTCGCGACCTTCGTCGGCGTCGTCGAACTCGACCTTGCCGCGCGACGCCGGCACGACAGCCGGCAGGTCACAGACCCGCGCCACGGCAGCGCCTTCGCCGGTGATCGCTGCCCGCCGCACCGCGGACGCCGCGACGGTCTCGACCGCCGCGATCGCGAAGCGCGCAGACACCCCCGAGCGCTGGTCGATCTGCGGCGCGTCGCGCACGGCGCGGGCGAACCGGCCGACGACCTCCAGCAGGTGTTGCGGGACGAGCGGGGCCGCGTATCCATCGGCGTCGTCCACGTCCCACAGAACGGCGGCTTCCTGCGCGATCAACGTCAGCTCGTCGATCAGCTCCAGCGGGTAGTGCGTGCGCACCTCTGCGCCGAAGCGGTCCTTCAGCGGCGTGATGATCCGGCCGCGATTGGTGTAGTCCTCGGGGTTCGCGCTCGCCACGACCAGCAGGTCGAGTGGCAGCCGCAGCTGGTAACCGCGCACCTGGATGTCGCGCTCCTCCAGCACGTTCAGCAGCGCCACCTGGATGCGCTCGGCGAGGTCGGGCAGCTCGTTGATGGCGAAGATGCCGTGGTTGGTGCGCGGCACGAGCCCGTAGTGCACCGTCTCCGGATCGCCCAGCGTGCGCCCCTGCGCGACCTTGATCGGGTCGATGTCGCCGATCAGGTCACCGACGCTGGTGTCCGGCGTCGCAAGTTTCTCCCCGAACCGCTCGCTGCGGTGCTTCCAGGCGACCGGCGTCAGCTCGCCGTCGGTTCCGAGCAGCTGTTGGCAGCGCACGCAGATCGGCGAATAGGGATGGTCGTTGATCTCGCAGCCGGCGACCACCGGGGACCACTCGTCGAGCAGGCCGAGCAGTGTGCGGATCAGGCGCGTCTTGCCCTGGCCGCGCTCGCCGAGCAGCACGAGGTCGTGGCCGGCGAGCAGCGCGCGCTCGACCTCGGGCACGACGGTGTCCTCGAAGCCGACGATGCCCGGCATCGACGGTTGCCCGGCGCGCAGCCGCTCGATCAGGTTCTGACGGATCTCGGTCTTGACCGTGCGCTGGACGTGGCCCGATGCGCGTAGCTCGCCGAGCGTTTCGATGGCGGGTTGGCTCACCCACTCGACGCTACGTCGCCCGTGCAAACTGCGGCCCGTCGCGCCCCCGCTGATCAACAGTCGGTTTCGGGCACCAGGGCGCGCAGAATCGACTGTTGATCACCGGGAGGGGGTGCAGGTGCCGTCTTGCCTTGACTGACCACTCAACGCACGAGGGGCGCGGTGTGCCAGAGTCTGTGCGTGGCCGATGTGCACCCGGCGGGCGTCGACGATCTCGACGCCCGGCTGCTGCGCGCACTGGACGCCGCGCCGAAGGTCGGGGTGCTCGAGCTGTCCCGGCGACTCGGCGTCGCCCGCGGCACCGTGCAGGCGCGGCTGGACAGGCTGGCCGAACGCGGTGTGATCGCGACCTTCGCCCCGACGCTGGACCCGACGGCGCTCGGCTACACCGTCACCGCCTTCGCCACGCTGGAGATCAGTCAGGGCAAGGGCCGCGCCGTGCTCGAGCACCTGCGCGCCATCCCGCAGGTGCTCGAGGTGCACACGATCACCGGGCCCGGCGACATGCTGTGTCGCGTCGTGGCGCGATCCAACGACGACCTGCAGCAGGTGCTGGACCGCGTCACCGAGTTCCCGGAGATCGTCCGCACCTCGACGGTGATCGCGCTCAGCAACCCCGTGTCGCACCGGGTGCTGCCGCTCGTCTGAGCTCTACCCGGCAAACGGTTTGGCGGCGACGAGCGCGACCTTCATCGTCTTGCCGTTCGGCGTCTCGTACTCGACCGTGTCGCCCTCCCGCGCGCCGGTGAGCGCCTTGCCCAGCGGGGACGCGGCGGAGTAGACCTCGACACCCGCGGTGTCGGCCTCCTCACGCGAGCCGATGAGGAACGTCTCGTCCTCGTCGTCGCCGTCGAAGCGCACCGTCACCAGCATGCCGGGGCCGCCGACACCCTCGCTGACCGGCGCCTCGCCGACCTTCGCGTTGCGCAGCAGCTCCTGCAGCTGCACGATGCGGCCTTCCTGCTTGCCCTGTTCCTCGCGGGCCGCGTGGTAGCCGCCGTTCTCCTTGAGGTCGCCCTCTTCGCGGCGGTCGTTGATCTCCTTGGCCATCGCGGTGCGGTTGCCGATCAGGCCGTCCAGCTCACTCGACAGGCGGTCGTACGCGTCCTGGGTGAGCCAGGTGACGGTAGCGGTGTCGTCGTTGGTGGACACGGGAGTACTCCAGGGTGCTAGCGGAAAACGAACCACGAACGTAACACCGGACACCGCGGACCGGGCAACTCGTAAACCGACGGTTCAGTCCGCAACAATGGACGTCGTGACCGCTGGGAACGACGAACAGCTGCGGCTGATGGCCGTGCACGCGCATCCGGACGACGAGTCCAGCAAGGGTGCGGCGACAATGGCCCGCTACGTGGATCAGGGCGTCGACGTCCTGGTCGTCACCTGTACCGGCGGGGAGCGCGGCAGCATCCTGAACCCCGCGCTGAAGGGCCGCGAGGACATCGAGGCGAACATGACCGAGATCCGCCGCGCGGAGATGGACCGCGCCCGCGAGATCCTCGGCGTGCGCCAGCACTGGCTCGGCTTCGTCGACTCCGGGCTGCCGGAGGGCGACCCGCTGCCGCCGCTGCCCGAGGGCTGCTTCGCGTTGGCGCCGCTGGACGAAGCGGTCGGCCGGTTGGTGCGCGAGATCCGCGAGTTCCGTCCGCAGGTCATGACGACCTACGACGAGTTCGGCGGCTACCCGCATCCCGACCACATCCGCTGCCACGAGATCTCGGTTGCCGCGTTCGACGCGGCGGCCGATCCGGAGCGCTATCCGGACGCCGGTGAGCCGTGGCAGGTGTCCAAGCTCTACTACGACGTCGGCTTCTCCGCCGAGCGCTCCAAGGCGCTGCACGAGGCCATGCTCGCCCGCGGCCTCGACTCGCCGTTCGAGGAGTGGTTCAAGCGGCGCGAGGAGTGGATGAGCAAGCGCCGGCCGCCGAACGTCACCACACGGGTGCCGGTCGCCGACTGGTTCGAGCGACGCGACGCCGCGCTGCTCGCGCACGCCACCCAGGTGGACCCGGACGGGTGGTTCTTCAAGGTGCCGCTGGACCTGCAGCGCGAGGTGTGGCCGACCGAGGACTTCGAACTGGCCCGCTCGGTGGTCGACTCGTCGTTGCCGGAGGACGACCTGTTCGCCGGGGTCCGGGAGCCGGTGTCGTCGTGAGCGCGCTGGCGCTGTCCGCGGCGACCGCGAGCGAGCCGCTGGCGCGCACCAGCGAGGGCAGCAAGTCCGGCCCGATCGGTCTGGCGATCATCCTGCTGCTGTGCATCGCCTGCTACTTCCTGTTCAAGTCGATGTCCGGGCA
>NZ_CAXTQF010000035.1:0-39346 GCF_964246335.1 uncultured Jatrophihabitans sp.
GCGTAGATCTTCGGGTCGCCCGGGTACGGCTTGGTCCACTGGTGGGCCTGGTACCAGGTGTAGCGGTTCATCTGCTCAGGGTCCGCGTAGTCGGGAACCGCGGCGTCACCGGTGAACCGCTGCTTGCTGCGCCATTGCTGCCACAGCGCCGCGACGTGTTGCTGCGCGGACGGCACCGCAGCCTGCGCGGCTGCCTTCGAATCGACCCGCTGCGCGGCGACACCCTTCTGCCCCAACGTGTCCAGCCCGCAATCCGGCGGGGTGGCGACGCCCTCGGTGAGTGGCACCTGGTTGGGCACCGCGTTGAACGGCGCGTAGTTCGGCTTGTTCGTAAAGGCACCGGACATCGGCGTCGCCGCCGCCAGCTTCTGGTTCAGCGGCGCCGCCCCGAGGATCTGCTCGATCGTACGAACCAGCGTGATCTGCGTGTAGTAAGTGCTGTCCACCTTGTTGTGCAGCGACCACGGGCTGATGATCTGGACCGGCGCGCGGTGGCCGTCCACGTGATCGACGCCGTCCTGGCTGTCGTCCTCCACGACGAAGATCGCGGAGTCCTTCCAGTACTTGCTGTGCGAGATCTCGTCGACGATCTTGCCGGTGGCGAGGTCACCGTCGGCCACCTGCGCCTCGGGGTCCGGCGTGCCGCCGGTGTGGTCGCTCGAGAGCCAGAACATGTTCAGGTTGGCCGGGCCGTTCTTCTCGAAGTCCTGCTTCCAGACGTCGTACCGGTACAGGTCCGGGATGTCGGTGTCGAACTTCGGGTACAGGTGGTCGTCGATCTTGTTCAGCGACGGGATCGGCGACTCGGTGTCCGACTTGACCGACGGGTCGGACAGCTGACTCGGATCGCCGCCGGTATCGACGTCCTTGGCCACGCAGTAGTACTTCTGCCAGGTCGCGTCGGCCGGCTTGGTCAGGAACTGCGTGAACTCACCGTAATCGCGGGCGGTCTTGCCGGCAGACTCCGCCGCCGTCCACAGGAAACCGGAGCGTTGGTGGCCGAGGACGTCATCCTCCGTGTCGTAACTGCGGATGTACTCGCCGGCGGACGACTCGGTGTATTCGGGGTCGTCGCCCTGCATCAACCAGTTGTGGCCCTCGGCCGAGTTCGTGCCAATGTCGTAGAGGTTGTCGTAGAGGCCGAACTGCTTGGCCATCGCGTGCTGGTTCGGCGTGACCTTCTGGCCGAACTGCGCGAGGTTCGGGTCGCCGTTGCCGCGCGCGATGTCGCCGTAGACCTGGTCGTACGACCGGTTCTCCTTGACCAGCAGGAACACGTGTTTGATCGTCGACGGGTCGCCCAGCAGCTTGGGCACGGGTACCGGCGCCGCCTTCTTGCCCGTCTCCCTGGCGGCATCGCGAGCCGTCCAGCCGTTCTGCGCGTACACCTGCGCTGTGTACGAGGCAATCTGGCGATCACTCGGCAATGTGAACCGGGTCAACGAAGCCGTGGTGCCGTGCGTGTTGTAGCCGGTGGCCGGCGCTGTACCCGCGCCCTTCGCGATGGTCAGCTGCGGACCGCGCGCGTCGACTCCGCGCGTATTCGTGACAACGATGTTCTTACCTGACATCGCCACGGCAGCCGGGAAGTAATCCGTCGGCAGCAGACCGAGGTAGCTGACCGGTTGTTGCGGGCTGCCCGCGTAGGTGAAGACGGCCACGGCGTTCGCGCGCCCGAGTGTCACCAGCAAGTGCTTGTCCTGGGTCAGGGTGATGCCGGTCGGCTCGTAGCCGACGCTCGACCTGGCCCAGGGCCGGGTGTCCACCGTCTGCACGACCTTGTTCTTCACCGTGTCGACGATCGACACCGTGTCGCTGTTGGTGTTGGCGACGAACAACGCGTTGCCCCGGTGGTACATGGCCGTGGGATGCTGCTGCACCGGAATGCTGGCGACCGCCGCCGACGGTTGGGACGTGTCGATGACGCTCAGCGTGCCGGTGGTCGACGTGCCGAGGTAGGTGTTCGCCGGGACCTTGCTGCCGTAGGAGTTGATCGTCGACTCCCCCGACTTCGCCGTGCGGCCGCCCTCGTCCGACACGTACAGCTTGTGCCCGGCAAGGATGATCTCGCGGGGCGCGATGCCGACCTTCCAGGTCTTCTTGATCTGACCGGTCGTCGCGTCCAGCGCCACCACCGTGTTCTGCCCGTTCAGCGGTACGTACAGCGTCGAACCGTCGCTGGAGTAGACCGGCTTGCCGGGCAGCGCCGAGTGGTCGTCGACCTGCGCCAGCGGTACGGCGGTCGGAGCGCCGAGCGTGCCGTCGCTGTTCACCGGGAATCTGGTCAGCTCGTCCTGCTGCGACAGCCACAGGTACTTGCCGTCCGGCGAATAGATCGGGCCTTCCTGCCCGACGGTGGGGTCGGTCAGCTTCTGGTTCACGAAGCTCGCAGACCCGACGGTGTAGATGAGCCGGTAGCTGTCGAGGTCGAACACCTGCAGCACCACGGACTTGTCGGTGCTGCTGGCGGCGAGGTAGTGCCCGTCCGGGCTGACCGACGACCCCATGAACTTGCCGTAGGGCGTGGACAGCCGTTTGCCGAGCGGCTTGATCGTCTGGTCGGCGGACACCTGCAGACCGTTCTTGTAGGTCTTGCCGACCTGCTGGTGGCCGAAGACGGTGGTGTCCGCGACGGCCGCACCGGCGCCCGCGAGCACGACGGCGGCCGAGGCCACCAGGACGACCGTCGTGCGCCGTCCGCGCAAACCCAAGCGGCGCGTGGTGGTGCGCCGGCGTCGTGTCACCTGCATCGGGTCATCCCTTCGGAGGGGTATCGAGCAGGTCGACGAGGCCGTCGAACTGCCAGAGGGGGTTGGGCGTATCGCCGTGCGGGGTGTGCACCTGGAAGAAGCCGTTGACCGACACCGGACCGTCCCCGTCCGCGACGTAACGCCCGTCCGGGTTGATGTCGAGCTGGTAGATCGCGTAGCCGGTCACCGTGGCGCCGGGGATGTGCCAGTGGACGACACAACGCCAGTCGTTGCCCGGCCCGCTGTCGGCGACGGGCGCACCGCCCTTGTCGCACGACGCGCTGGTCCGCAGCTGCGCCTCGGTCACGTCCGGGCGGTGCAGCTCACGCGTCTGTAACCGGTAGATGTGGGCGTAGGCGGTGGCCAGCGAACGATCGACCTTCGCGCGCTCGACGCCGGAACTCGAGGCGGACGTCGTCGCGGCGACCACCGCGACGCTGACGGCGAACAACGCAACCAGCGGTCCGGCCCAGCCGGTCTCGTGCATCCAGCGGCCGAAGACCGTGTCCGCGGGGAGTGAGCTCTGCTGACCGACGACGGCGACGAAGCCACCGGGCGCGATCAGACAGGCGAGGAAGACGATGCGGATGCGCCACTGGGAGAGCAGCTTGAGCAGTTCGAAACGGTAACCGTTGCGCAACAGGGCAGGGTGCGCCTCGGGGCCGGCCGACATCTGGGAGACGGCCGGCGGCGCGGCGGTGGCTGTCGGCACTACTCGTCCCCGTCCTGCCCGGGCCCGGAATCGGTCAGCGCCAGGAACGCCGCCTCCAGCGGTGACATGACGGGTGCGAACTCCCGCACCGCCACTCCGGCTTCGACCAAGCGGGCGACCAGCTCTTCCAGGCACACCATCGCACCGCGCACGAGCAGCGCCTCGCCGTCGTGCCGTTGCTGCAGTTCGTCGTCGGGCAACGCACGGACGCCGGGTGCCCGATCCACGACTGGCCGTGCCGCGTCGATGTCCGAGCACCGCAGGCGGTAGTCCAGTTCACCCACCTCGGCGGCCAGCTTGCGGATCGGGCCGGAGAACACCACGCGTCCGGTCGACAGGATCGTCACCTCGCTGCACAACGCAGCGAGATCGTCCATGCGGTGGCTGGAGAGCACGATCGCCGTGCCGTTGGCCGCCAGCCGGGTGAGCACCCTGTGCACCTGCCGGGTGCCGGCCGGGTCGAGACCGTTGGCCGGCTCGTCGAGCACCAGCAGTCGCGGCTGGCTCAGCAGCGCGGCGGCCAATCCGAGGCGTTGACGCATGCCGAGGGAGAAGCCGCGCACCCGGTCGTCGGCGACGTCGGTCAGGCCGACCTGGGCCAGCGCTTCGTCGATGCCACGGCCGTCGCTGCCGCGCAACCGGGCCGACGCGGCGAGGTTGCGCCGAGCGGTGAGCGATGGATAGAGCCCGGGGCCGTCGACGAACCCGGCCACGCCGTCGGGCAGCTCCAGCCCCCGCCCGACGGGCCGGCCGAGAATCTCCAGGGTGCCGGTGTCGGGCAGCGCCAGTTGCAGCAACAGGCCCAGCAGCGTGGTCTTGCCGGCGCCGTTCGGGCCGACCAGCCCGTGGATCTGCCCGGCGGCAAGGTCGAGGTCGACGCCGTCGAGCGCGATGACCTCACCGAACGACTTGCCGATACCGCGCGCTCGCACGGCCGGCGATGAATCCACGTCGTGAAGCTATGGGCGCAAAAAGGACAACCAGCACTACTTGGGCGAACAACGCGTTACCGGACACTGGCCAATGGGTTGACCCGGGCGGCGCGCGTCAGTCCTGCTCGCCGGACCACCCGGTGACGGCAACGATCCGGCAGACCAGCAGCCGATGAAAAGGTTTGTCGGCGTACTGCGCGACGGTCCGCGACAGCCGATCGGCGAGGTCGTCCACCATTGCCGCCGGCGGTTCCGGTACGTGCTCGAGTTCCGCCCGCACCCACCACAGCCGTGACCAGTCCGCGGTTTCCCAGTGCTCGATGAGCAGGGACGCGCGCGGGTCCCCGGCCAGGTTCTCCTCGCGCTGCAGGCGGCTCGAGGACTTGGGCTTGACACGGTCGATCGGCACGCCGACGTGATCATCGCCCACCGCGTAGACGACGGGCTGCGGGTCGGGCCCGCGCCGCGGGTGCAGCGTGCACAGGACACCGTGGACGTGCTCGGCCAGCAGCGACCGGGCCCGCTGCTCGTCCAGTTTCATCCGACCGTCACCAGCACACCGGCGACCGTACGGCGTGACGACCGCTCAGTCGGGGTAATCGCAATACATGGCCGACTACGAAGCGAGTGTCGAGGTCGGAGCCGACCCCGACGAGACGTTCCACTACCTGAGCGACGTCGCCAACCTGCCGCGCTACTTCGAGCGGATGACCTCCGCCGAGGCCGGCGACGAGGAGGAGGTGCACGTTGTGGCCGATCTCGGCGATCGCACCGTCGAGGGCGACGCCTGGTTCCACATCGACAACGACGCACGGTCGCTCTCGTGGGGCAGTGAGGGTCCGAACGACTACCACGGCGAGCTGAACGTCAGGCGCAGCGGTATGGGGTCGACGGTGACGGTGGTGCTGTCCACCGAACGCGCCTCCGGCCCGGAGATCCAGGACGGGCTGGAGCAGACGCTGGACAACATCAAGGGCATCGTCGAGCCGGCCGGGTGACAGGGCGGCCCAGGCTCCCAGGGTGAGTGCTCACGACCGCCCGACCGGCAGCACCAACAACTGCAGCAGCCGCGCGGGCTCGGCCGCCGGGTCCGTCGTCAATCCGGTGTGCACCGGTCCTGCCTGGACGACGGTGCTGCGCGGCGCGGTGAGCCAGCGGAACAACGCACCGTGGTCGGTCTCGCTGCGCTCGCAGCTGTCGGTGACCGAGGCCAGCACGGCCTTAACGGCCGCGACATCGACGGTCGGGTCGAGCGCTTCGAGCCGCGCGCGGTCCAGGTGCACCGCCGCACCGAGATAGTCGACGTCGCGGCAGTAGACGAGGACGCCGGCATTGATCGACTCGCCGCGCTCGACACGCGGCACGACACGCAGGACGACGTACTCGAACGCATATCTCGTCATCGCAACCACTCCGGCCGGGTGGGTCGCACGGTGCGGCGGGGCGCCGGCCCGGCGGCCACGGCCGCGCGCAACGCCGGCAACCAGTCGTCCTGCGCGGCAACGCGCGTGGTCAGGAACGCGACGAATGCGCTGCGAACCGCAGCGACATCGGCGAAACCGGGTTCGTCGGCCAGCCACTCGTCCGGCACGAGCGCGACGGCGGATTCGATGACGTCGGACGGCACGCCGACCTCGGCGATCTCCGGGCGGCAACCCAGCAGCGCATGGTCGGCGGCGTCGTAGACCCGGGTCACCGCGGCGTCGACATTCGCCCAGTTGTGCTGGAACGTCAGCGTTGCCCCGTGGTCGATGAGGTACGGCGCGCCGTGCCAGAACAGCATGTTCGGGTTGCGCCAGGAACGGTCGGCGTTGCCCACCAGCGCGTCGAACCACAGCACCCGACCGGCGAAAACCGGGTCGACCGCGAACGCGCCGATGTCGAGGTCCAGCGCCCCCGGCAGGTAGTCCACGCCGAGGTTGTGGCCTGCACTGCGGCGCAGCAGGTACTGCACCTCGGCGTCCGGCTCGTTCGCGGCCAGCACCGGGTCGACGTCGACCACCACCAACGCAGGTACCGGCAGGTCCAGCCCGCGTGCCAGCTCACCGGCGATGACCTCGGCCACCAGCGCCTTGCGGCCCTGCCCGGCGCCGGTGTACTTGACGACGTAGGTGCCGAGGTCGTCGGCCTCCATCAGGCCCGGCAACGAGCCGCCCTCGCGCATCGGCGTCACGTATCGCGTGGCCGCCACCGTCGGCAGCGCAGTCGTCACGACGCCGCAGCTTACGTCGATCCGCGCGAGACCGGCCCCCCGCTCGTGTCCGTAGCGTCCGGACGCGGCCCGACACGCCGCCGCCCCGACCCGCGTCGTGCGGGCCGGGGCGGTAGCGCGAGTGTCAGCTCAGACGCAGCTCGATCGATCAGCTGCAGCCGCTGGTGCTGCCGCAGCCCTCGCAGACGAAGCAGCTGCCCGCCGGGCGCATCTTCGTGCCGCAGTTCATGCACAGCGGCGCGTCCGCTGAGCTGCCGGTCAGCGACTCCAGCAGTTCGGTCGAGGTGTGCACCCCGGCCGGCGCTGAGGTAGCGGTCTCGGCGACCACCGGGTCGGCGAGGTCCTGGTCGGCCTCATCCGTCTCGACGTCTGCCACCACGGTGCGCGCGACCGGCGCCGACTGCGCCATCGTCTCGAGCTCTGCGTCGTCGGCATCCGCGATCGGCTCGTAAGAACCGGTCTCGAGCTGGCGCGTCCGCTCGGCGGCGGTGTAGATGCCCAGCGCAGCTCGCTCGTCGAACGGCAGGTAGTCCAGCGCCAGCCGGCGGAAGATGTAGTCGAGCATCGACTGCGCCATCCGGATGTCCGGGTCGTCGGTGAGACCGGCCGGCTCGAAGCGCATGTTCGTGAACTTCTGCACGTACGTCTCGAGCGGCACGCCGTACTGGATGGCGATCGAGATCGCGATCGAGAACGCGTCCATGACACCGGCGAGCGTCGAACCCTGCTTGCCGAGCTTCAGGAACACCTCGCCGAGCCCGTCGTCGGGGTAGGAGCCGGCGGTCATGTAGCCCTCGGCACCGCCGACGGTGAACGACGTCGTCTTCGACGGGCGCGACTTGGGCAGCCGGGTGCGCTTGGGGCGGTACTCGATGACCTTCTCGGGCTCGGCCTTCGCCGACTCGGTCTTCTTGGCCTCCTTGCCCGCGGACAACGGCTGGCCGACCTTGCAGTTGTCGCGATAGACGGCGAGCGCCTTGAGGCCGAGCTGCCAGCCCTGGAAGTAGACGTCCTGGATGTCCTCGACGGTGGCCGTCTCCGGCAGGTTGACCGTCTTGGAGATCGCGCCGGACAGGAACGGCTGCGCCGCGGCCATCATCCGCACGTGGCCCATCGGCTTGATGGCCCGCGCGCCCATGGCGCAGTCGAACACCTCGTAGTGCTCCGGGCGCAGGCCCGGCGCGTCGACGACGTGCCCGTGCTCGGCGATGTACTCGACGATCGCCTCGAGCTGCTCCTCCTGATAGCCCAGCGCCCGCAGCGCACGCGGCACCGTCTGGTTGACGATCTGCATCGAGCCGCCGCCGACCAGCTTCTTGAACTTCACCAGTGCGAGGTCGGGCTCCACGCCCGTCGTGTCGCAGTCCATCATCAGGCCGATGGTGCCGGTGGGCGCGAGCACTGAGGCCTGCGCGTTGCGCCAGCCGTTCGTCTCGCCCAGCTTGTTGCCCCTGGCCCACTCGTCGGTGGCGACGGCGAGCACCGCGCGGTCGTTGTCGTGCAGCGAACGCACGGTGTCGTTGGCGGCGGCGTGCTTGCGCATGACCCGGGCGTGCGCCTTGGCGTTGCGCGCGTAGCCCTCGTACGGGCCGACCACGCCGGCGAGCTCGGCCGAGCGGCGGTAGGCGACGCCGGTCATCAGCGAGGTGATGGCGCCGGCCAGCGCGCGGCCGCCGTCGGAGTCGTAGGCCAGGCCCGAGGCCATGAGCAGCGCACCGAGGTTGGCGTAGCCGATGCCCAGCTGCCGGTAGGCCCTGGTGTTGACGCCGATCGCCTCGGTCGGGAAGTCGGCGAAGCAGATCGAGATGTCCATCGCGGTGATGATCAGCTCGACGGCCTTGACGAACTTGCCCGCGTCGAAGACGTTGTCGGCGCCGAGGAACTTCATCAGGTTCAGCGACGCCAGGTTGCAGGACGTGTTGTCCAGGCTCATGTACTCCGAGCACGGGTTGGACGCCGTGATGCGGCCGGTCTCCGGATTGGTGTGCCAGTCGTTGATGGTGTCGTCGTACTGGATGCCCGGATCGGCGCACTCCCACGCCGCCTGCGCGACCTGGCGGAACAGGTCCTTGGCGTCGACGGACTCGATGACCTCGTGCGTGCTGCGTGCCCGCAGGCCGAAGTCGTTGCCACCCTCGACGGCGCGCATGAACTCGTCGCTGACGCGCACCGAGTTGTTGGCGTTCTGGTACTGCACCGAGGTGATGTCCGAACCGCCGAGGTCCATGTCGTAACCGGCGTCGCGCAGGACGCGGATCTTGTTCTCCTCGCGCGCCTTGGTCTGCACGAACTCGACGATGTCCGGGTGGTCGATGTCGAGCACGACCATCTTCGCCGCCCGCCGCGTGGCGCCGCCGGACTTGATCGTGCCGGCCGAGGCGTCCGCGCCGCGCATAAACGACACCGGACCGGACGCGGTGCCGCCGGAGGACAGCAGTTCCTTAGAGCTGCGGATGCGCGAGAGGTTGAGCCCGGCACCCGAGCCGCCCTTGAAGATCAGGCCTTCCTCGCGATACCAGTTGAGGATCGAGTCCATGGTGTCGTCGACGGCCAGGATGAAGCACGCGCTGACCTGCTGCGGCGATGCGGTGCCGACGTTGAACCACACCGGTGAGTTGAAGCTGAAGACCTGGTGCAACAGCATCCATGTGAGCTCGTGCTCGAAGATCTCGGCGTCCGCGGGCGACCCGAAGTAACCGTGCAGCTCACCACCCTCGCGGTAGGAGTGCACGACGCGGTCGATGAGCTGGCGCAGCGACCACTCCCGCGCGTCGGTGCCCACGGCGCCGCGGAAGTACTTGGTCGTGACGATGTTGGCCGCGTTGACCGACCAGAAGTCCGGGAACTCGACGCCGCGCTGCTCGAAATTGACCGAACCGTCGCGCCAATTGGTCATGACGACGTCGCGCCGTTCCCAGGTGACCTCGTCGTAGGGGTGCACACCTGCGGTGGTGTAGACGCGCTCGACGCGCAGGCCGTCGGCCGGGTATGTCGGCGCGGCGCTGGTCGCGATGGTGTCGGTCGTCGAACCGGCGCGCTTGATCGCACGCGTGACGTCGGCCTCGGTCATGGACTGGTCCTTCCGGTCGGGCGCTGGGTGAGGAGCTGGCAGGTGGATCTCGAGCGGGTGATGCTGGTCCGGCGCAGTGCCTGCGGAGCGGCACCGTCGCCGGCTGATGTCAGGGGTCGCGCGGCGGCGCGCCGGCACGCAGGTCGACGATCGCCTTCTCGAAGTCCTCGGCGGAGGTGAAGGCCTGGTACACGGACGCGAAGCGCAGGAACGCGACCTCGTCGAGGTCACGCAGCGGCCCGAGGATGGCCAGGCCGACCTCGTCGCTGGGCACCTCGGCGACACCGGTGGCGCGGATCGCTTCATCGACGGTCTGCGCCAGCTGGGCGAGCTGGTCGTCGTCGACCGGACGGCCCTGGCAGGCGCGCCGTACGCCGCTGATCACCTTGGCGCGGCTGAACGGCTCGGTGACGCCGCTGCGCTTGATGACCGCGAGCGTCGCTTCCTCGACGGTGGTGAACCGCCGGCCGCAATCAGGGCACGAGCGCCGGCGGCGGATGACCTGGCCTTCGTCCTGCTCGCGGGAGTCGACGACGCGCGAGTCGGGGTGCCGGCAATACGGACAACGCATCGGGCACCTCCTACGGACTCGTGCTGTGGACGAAACTGTCGACAAGTTGGGGATCGTGCTGTGGACCGACGGACGATTCTGTGGACCGAGAACCCCAACTTGTGGACGAAGCACAACGGTGTAACTACTACATGTAGGGGTGAACCGTAGAGCGCTGCGCGTTGTTCCGCAAGAGCGAAACGCGGGCGGAATCGGACGCGATTGCGCCGACCTGCTCGAGTTACGGCACCCGAAGCTGCTGGCCGGGCACCAGATCCGCCCCGGACAGGTGGTTGCGGTGCTGCAACGCCGCGACCTCGGCGCGCGGGTCGCGACCGGGCGCCACTCGACTCGCGATCGACCACAACGTGTCGCCCGGGACGACCGTCACCGCCCGCACGCGCGCAGGCGCGCCAGCGGCAGCGTCGGAGCGTGCCGAGCTGGCGCCCGCCCAAAGCAGCGCCATGGCGAGCGCGCCGACGAGCGCGGCGAGCACCAGGACGCCGCGGCGGGTGAGGCGCAACGGCGCGGCCTGCGCCGGCGACTGCGGGCGATGCAGGACGCTGATGCTCGCGCCCAGCCGGTCCGGGCGCGCCGGTCGAGGTGGCGCCAGGGGCACGGAATCGGGCACCAACGCCAAGGCCTGGCTGCGCGCGCCGGTGATGCGCACTGTCGGGGCGAACTCGGTTGCTGCAGACATCGTGACCTCCAGTGGTCGACTCGAACGGACGGCTCGACCGTCGAACGTGTATTCGATAGAACGTCTGATCGAATGTGTACCAGCGGGGTCCGACAAAAACCATCGGCAGCGGCGTGTCGTTCGAACAAATGTTTGAGTTGCCGCTGCGTGGCAGCTACGTTCACAGACGACGCACTGCATCCCGTCGCGGGTATCTGGCGGTGCGCACCCAGCGCGAAATGAGGCGACGAACGTGGCGAAGAACAGCACCGGCACGGCTGGCACCGGCACACCGGCAAGCCGCACGAAGGCGGCCGCCGGCGACCCGGCAAGCGGGGAACCGCGCCGCCGCCCGGGGCGGCCGAAGGTCACCGAGATGCCGGACCCGGTCACCGGACTGACCCGGCGCCAGCAGGCGATCCTCGACGTCATCCGCGAATCGGTCGAGCAGCGCGGCTACCCGCCGAGCATCCGCGAGATCTGCGAGTCCGCCGGCCTCGCGTCCACCTCGAGCGTCGCCCACCAACTGGCGATGCTCGAGCGCAAGGGCTTCCTGCGCCGCGACCCGAACCGCCCGCGCGCCGTCGACGTGCGCGGTCCCGCCGAGACGGCCAAGGACAAGCGCAAGAGTGCGCGGCGCGCCAGCGCCAGCGACGCCGAGCAAGCCGGCGAGACGCCGGTGTTCGTGCCCGTGGTCGGGCGGATCGCCGCGGGCGGCCCGATCCTCGCCGAGCAGGTCATCGAGGACGTGCTGCCGCTGCCCAAGTCACTGGTCGGCGAAGGGACGCTGTTCATGCTCAAGGTGGTCGGCGACTCGATGGTCGACGCGGCGATCACCGACGGCGACTGGGTGGTCGTCCGTCAGGAACAGACCGCCGACAACGGCGACATCGTGGCTGCCCTGCTCGACGGCGAGGCGACGGTCAAGACGCTGCAGCGCCGCGACGGGCACGTCTGGCTGCTGCCGCACAATCCGGCGTACTCCCCGATCGACGGCGACGACGCAACGATCCTCGGCAAGGTCGTGTCGGTACTGCGCCGCGTCTGAGGATTACCGGCGGAGACGCCGGACCGGGATTCAGCTGGGCGAGTCGGGCCGGTCGGCAGGCGCCTGAGCGTCCTGCCGGGGCGCCGGCCGGGGACGGCTCGCAGCGACCGGCTGGCGCGGTTGCGTCACGCGCGGTTCAGGGTCGATGCGGGTGACCTTCGGCGCCTCGATGGCCGCAGGCTCCTGCGAGGCCTGGTTCGCGTCCTCGCGGGCCTTGTCGTCGGCGCTCATGCCCTTGACCTCGGTCTTGAACACGCGCAGCGAACGGCCGAGCGAGCGGGCCATATCCGGCAACTGCTTCCAACCGAAGAACAGGAACGCCACCACGATCGCCAGGACGATCAAGTGACCTGGGCTGAAGAATTCCACCGGTGTCTCCTTGACGACGTTGAGTCAGCGCCCGACAGGCCCAGACTACCCGCCGTGTTCGCACCAGGCCGGTGAACGGCTGGCCAACTCAGCCCGCGCCGTCGCAGACAAAAGGTTCGAGCGCGCGTGCGAGCGCGCCGCCCACCCGCGCGTGCACCAGCGTGCCGGCGGCCAGGTGCTCGGTGTGCAGGACTTCGGCGCGCTCGTGCACCCGTGCCACCAGATCGCCGCGGGTGTAGGGCACCAGCGCGGTCACCTCGATCTCCGGGCGCGGCAGCCGCGCGTCGATACAGGCGCGCAGGTCGTCCAGGCCGACGCCGGTGCGCGCCGACACGAACACCGCGTCGGGAGCGAGTGCGCGTAGCTGCAGCACCGTTTCCGGTGCCGCGGCGTCGATCTTGTTGAACACCAGCTGCTCGGTCACGTCGAGCGCATCGATCTCGGCCAGCACGTCGTGCACTGCCGAGATCTGTGCCTGCGGGTCGGGGTCGGAGGCGTCCACGACGTGCAGCAGCAAATCGGCCTCGGCGACCTCCTCGAGCGTCGAGCGGAACGCCTCGACGAGCTGCGTCGGCAGGTGCCGGACGAACCCGACGGTGTCACTGAGCGTGTAGACGCGGCCGTCGGCGGTCTCGGCACGGCGCACCGTGGGGTCGAGGGTGGCGAACAGCGCGTTCTCCACGAGCACCCCCGCATCGGTCAGCCGGTTGAGCAGTGAGGACTTCCCGGCGTTCGTGTAGCCGGCCAGGGCAACCGCCGGAACCTGCCGGGCGTCACGGCGGGCGCGTTTGACGTCCCGGGCGGTCTTCATGCCCGCGAGCTCGCGGCGCAGCTTGGCCATCCGGGAGTTGATCCGCCGGCGGTCGATCTCGATCTTCGTCTCACCCGGGCCGCGGCCGCCGATGCCGAGCCCGCCGGCGGCCCGTCCGCCGACCTGGCGGGACAGCGATTCGCCCCAGCCGCGCAGTCGCGGCAGCAGGTACTGCATCTGGGCGAGCTCGACCTGCGCCTTGCCCTCCTTGGAGCGGGCGTGCTGGGCGAAGATGTCGAGAATCAGCGCGGTGCGGTCGACGACCTTCACCTTGACGACGCCCTCGAGCTGGCCGAGCTGGCCCGGGGTCAGCTCGCCGTCGCAGATCACCGTGTCGGCGCCGGTCGCCGCGACGACGTCGCGCAGCTCCTTGGCCTTGCCCGACCCGATGTAGGTGGCGGCGTCGGGCTTGTCGCGACGCTGCATCAACGCGTCGAGCACCTGCGAGCCGGCCGTCTCGGCGAGCCGGGCGAGCTCGGCCAGCGAGTTCTCGGCCTCGGCCAGGGTGCCGGTCGTCCACACGCCGACGAGGACGACGCGTTCGAGGCGCAGCTGCCGGTACTCGACCTCGGTGATGTCGTGCAGCTCGGTCGACAGCCCGACGACCCGGCGCAGGGCCTGCCGGTCCGCCAGGTCCTGTCCGAGCTGCTCGGTCACGGTCTCGACGGGTTCACTCATGTCACCATCCATGGTCACACGCGACGCCAACCATTACCGCCCGTGCTCGATCTGCTGTTCAGCGAGCCAGCGTTCGTCGATGTCGACCTCGCCGACCAGCACCGCCGGGCCGAGGAGTTCCAGCTCGCCGTCGGGGCCCCACGCGACCTCGCACGTGCCGCCGGGGACGTCGACGCGCCAGCGGGTCGGACCCTCGACCGGCTCGGGGTCTGTGCGCGCGAGCGCCACGGCTGCCGCGCAGATGCCGGTGCCGCACGAGCGGGTCTCCCCCGACCCGCGCTCGTGCACCCGCATCGCCAGGTGCCGCGGACCGCGCCGCACGACGAACTCCACGTTCTGCCCGTCCGGCAACGGCGCTTCGACAACCGGGGCTGCGCGCAGGTCGAGCGCGTCGAGGGTGTCGGTGTCCGGGAGTTCGACGACGACGTGCGGGTTCGGCACGAGCAGCGCCGTCGCCTCGAGCGGCGGCAACTGCGCCACCGAAGTTGACGCGGCGGTGACGATCGGCCGGTCGGCGAGGAACCGGGGCAAGCCCATCTGTACAGAAACGTTTCCGTCCCCTAGGGCTCGCGCACTTCGGATCCCGCCGCGAGTCGCCACCGCCGCACTCTGCTCAACGAGCCCGGCCGCGATGAGATACCGCAAAAAAACGCGAACCCCGTTTCCGCACATCTCGGCGACGCTGCCGTCGGCGTTGCGGTAGTCCATGAAGAACTTCGCGTCGGCCGCGAGGTCCGCGGATTCGGGGTGCTTGGCGGCCCGGACGACGCGCAGCACGCCGTCGGCGCCGATGCCGGCGCGGCGGTCGCAGACAGCTCGGACCGCTGCCGGTGTGAGGTCGATCTCGCCGTCGAGGTCGGGCAGCAGCAGGAAGTCGTTCTGCGTGCCGTGTCCTTTGACGAACCTCACGCTTCCAGCGTAGTGACCGCCCGCTCGAGCAGGCCCGGCTGCGCGGCGTCGAGCCAGCGCACCCGCGGGTCACGGCGGAACCAGGTCCGCTGGCGTTTGACGAAGCGCCGGGTGCCGCGCACCGTCTGCTGCACGGCGTCCTCGAGGTCCCCGACGACCGCACCGTCGTCGGCCAGGCAGGCGAGCAGCTGGGCGTAACCCAGGGCCTTGCCGGCGGTGGGGCTGGCACGCAGCCCGCGCGGCAGCAGTGCCCGCACCTCGTCGAGCAGGCCCTGCGCCATCATCGCGTGCACGCGCTGCTCTACCCGGTCCGCGAGATCGGGGCGGTCCAGGCCCAGCTGCACGCAGCGGGGGTACACCGACTCGAACGCGGGCATCCGGGCGAGGAACGGCCGACCGGTGAGCTCACCGACCTCCAACGCGCGCACGATCCGCCGGCCGTTGCTGGGCAGGATCGCCGCGGCCGCCACCGGATCGCTGCGGCTCAACCGGGCGTGCAGGGCATGCGGCCCCTGCGCGTCGAGGTCGGCGTAGAGGCGGGCACGGACCTCCGCGGACTCGCCGGGGAACTCGATGCGGTCCAGCGCGGCCCGTAGGTAAAGCCCCGAACCGCCGACGAGCACCGGCGTGCGGCCGCGGGCGTGGACGTCGTCGATCGCCGCCCGGGCAAGCTGCTGGTACTGCGCCACCGCGGCCGACTTGGCGATCGGCCAGACGTCGAGCAGGTGGTGTGCGACGCCGCGCCGCTCGTCGACCGTCAGCTTGGCCGTGCCGATGTCCATCCCGGCGTAGAGCTGCATGGAGTCGGCGTTGACGACCTCGCCGTCCAGGTGCTGCGTCAGCTCGACGGCCAGGTCGGACTTGCCGGTGGCGGTCGGCCCGACGACCGCCACGACGAGCCGATCAGCCACTGGACACGTCCGGCACGCCCGCGAGCGTAACCGCGCGCGGGTGCTGCTTTACCGACCGTGTAGGCGCGCTGTGGGGCGCGATCGTGTCTAATCAAGCTCATGAGCTCCGAATGGGGCCGCATCGACGCGGACGGCACCGTGTACGTGCGCGCCGGTGAGGGCGAGCGCGCCATCGGGTCGTGGCAGGCCGGCGACGTCGAAGCAGGCATTGCGTTCTACACGCGTCGCTTCGACGACCTCGAGGCCGAGGTCCGGGTACTGGAGAAGCGCCTGGAGTCCGGCGCCGGCGACCCGGCCAGCTCCCGCAAGCAGGCGCAGGCGCTGCAGGGCCAGCTGCCCGAGGCCGCCGTGATCGGCAATCTCGCGGCACTCGACGAGCGACTCACCGCGGTGATCGCCGCGGCGCACGCGCGCACCGCCGAGGCGAGCGAGCAGCGCGAGCAGGCGCGGGCCGGCGCGATCGCGGCGAAGGAGGCGCTGGCCGCCGAGGCGGAGAAGATCGCCGAGTCGGCGACGTCGTGGAAGGCCTCCGGCGACCGGCTGCGCGCGATCGTCGACGAGTGGCGCGCGATCAAGGGCGTCGACCGCAAGACCGACGACGCGCTGTGGAAACGCTTCTCCACCGCCCGCGACGCGTTCGGCCGGCGCCGCGGCCAGCACTTCGCGCAGCTCGACACCGAACGCGGCGCCGCTCGTGACGTCAAGGAACGGCTGATCGCCCGCGCGGAGGAGCTGTCCACCTCGACCGAGTGGCGTGAGACGGCCGCCGCCCTGCGTGACCTGCTCGCCGAGTGGAAGGCCGCCGGCCGGGCCGCCCGCGACGTCGAGGACGCGCTGTGGAAGCGGTTCCGCGCGGCGCAGGACACCTTCTTCCACCGTCGGTCCGAGGTCTTCGCCGAGCGCGACGCCGAGCAGCTGGCCAACCAGAAGACGAAGGAGCAGTTGATCGCGGCCGCTCGCGGGATCGACATCTCCGACCCGAAAGCGGCGCAGGCCGCGTTGCGCGACGTGCAGGAACGCTACGACGCCGTCGGGCACGTGCCGCGCGACGCGATGCGCCGCCTCGACGACCAGATGCGCGCTGCCGAACAACGCGTGCGTGACGCGGCCGACGCGCAGTGGCGAGCGGCCGGCGCCGCGTCCAACCCGTTCCTGGCCGCGCTGCGTGACCGGCTCACCGAGGCGGAGGCGAAGCTCGAGCGTGCTCGCAACTCGGGCGACGCCGCCCGGATCCGCAAGGCCGAGGACGACGTCGCCCAGCGGCGCGCCCTGCTCCCCGACGACTGAGCCCGGCCCGCCGGTCTGCGCGGCCAGTCCGCATCACGGCCGCCGGGTCAGGTGGTGGGGCGGGCGCCGATCGACAGCAGCTGCGGCGAAGGCGACGCAGGCGACGCAGGCGCTGCGGTGTCCCGGCCACGCCATGGGCGGATCACCCGGGCCTGGCCGTCGGCCACGAGATGGTGCGGCGCAGCGTGGGTGACCTGCGCGGTGACGAGGTCACCGGCGCCGGCCTGCGTCCCGACGTGCACCAGCCGTCCGTCGCGGGCGCGTCCGGAAACCCGGCCGGTCACGCCGTCCTTGCGGCCGTCCGTCGTATTCACCAGCACCTCGACCCGCGTGCCGCGCAACGCCTCGGCGCCGGCGAGCGAGATCTCCTCCTGCAGCGCGATGAGCCGCTCGTAGCGTTCCTGCACGACGTCCTTGGGCAGCTGGCCGGGTAGTTCGGCCGCGGGCGTGCCCGGCCGCTTCGAGTACTGGAACGTGTACGCGCTCGCGAAGCGGGCCTGCCGCACGGCGTGCAGGGTCTGCTCGAAATCGGCGTCCGTCTCGCCGGGGAAGCCGACGATGACGTCCGTGGTGATCGCGGCATCCGGCATCGCAGCGCGCACCTTGGCGATGATCGCCAGGTAGCGCTCCTGCCGGTAGGAACGGCGCATCGCGCGCAGGACGGCGTCCGACCCCGACTGCATCGGCATGTGTAGCTGCGGCATGACGTTCGGCGTCTGCGCCATCGCGTCGATGACGTCGTCGGTGAAGTCGCGCGGGTGCGGACTGGTGAAGCGCACCCGTTCGAGACCGTCGATGTCACCGCAGGCGCGCAGCAGTTTGCCGAACGCGAGACGGTCGCGGAAACTGCGGCCGTAGGAGTTGACGTTCTGCCCGAGCAGCGTGACCTCCACGACGCCGGACTCGACCAACGCGCGGATCTCGGCGAGCACGTCACCGGGCCGGCGGTCGGTCTCCGCGCCACGCAGCGACGGCACGATGCAGAACGTGCAGCGGTTGTCGCAGCCGACCGACACGGACACCCACGCGCTGTGCGGTGATTCGCGGCGGGTCGGCAGCTCGGACGGGAAGTTCTGCAGCGCGTCGTGGATCTCCACCTGCGCCGCACGGCGCACCCGGGCGCGTTCGAGCAGGACGGGCAACGCCGCGAGGTTGTGCGTGCCGAACACGACGTCGACCCACGGCGCCTTCTCGACGACCCGGCCGCGGTCCTTCTGCGCCAGGCAGCCCCCGACGGCGATCTGCATGTCGGGGTTGGCGGCCTTCGCCGGGTACAGGTGGCCAAGGTTGCCGTACAGGCGGTTGTCCGCGTTCTCCCGCACCGCGCACGTGTTGAACACGACGAGATCCGCGGTGTCGTCGGTGCCGGCGCGCACATAGCCGGCCTGTTCCAGCAACCCGGCCAGCCGCTCGGAGTCGTGCACGTTCATCTGGCAGCCGTAGGTGCGGATCTGGTACGTGCGAGCAGTCATGACGTGCCTGAGAGTACGTGCCGCGCTCAGCTGAAGGTGACGAGTTGGCAGTCCTTCGGGTCGCCGTGGCGCAGGCCGCGGTCGATGGCGGCAAGGCGTTGCGGCGTCGTGCCGTGCGTGGCCTGCTCGGCCTTGACGTTGAGGATGGCGAGCAGCTGCGCGGCGACGCGCCGGAACGCGGCGACGTCCAGCCCGCCGCCCGCCGCCTCGTGCCGGGCCCACACACCGGACAGGCAGTCGGCCTGTTGTTCGACGAAGCGCGTCTGCGCGGCCGTCGGGACGTCGTTTTCAGACTGTGGCTGGTGCAGCCGGAACTGCACGACGTGCCCGACCTCGTGCGCCTGCACCACCGCGTAGGCGTACGCACGCTGAGCGGCCGGCACGCGGGTGGCGATCACCTGCACCAGCTGCGTGTTGACGTACAGCTCGAGGTTCGCGCGGCAGGTGAAGGCCGGGGCAGCGACGACGCCACGACGGCACAGCTCGGGTACCTGCGCGGTCGGCACCTCGACGTGCACGGGCTCGTCGATCGGCTGACGGACCTCGGTGCTCCAGAAGGCCGCCACCGAGCGGCGCAGGCAGTCGGTGATCGCCGGGACCGCCGTGGCCCGGGCGCACTGCGTCAACGTGGGCGGCGGCCCGAGACCGGTCGAGGCGGACGACGCCGGTGTCGACACGAGGGCGTGTGTTACCGCATGCCGGGCAGCAGAGCTGGACGTGCACGCCGCCAGCAGCAGGACCGCCGCCAGCACGAGCGCGCCGATGCGCGCGGCCTGCACCCGCACGGTCAGTGGGCGATCTCAGTACTGCGGGATTCGCGCACCACGGTGACCCGGATCTGGCCCGGGTAGGTCAGCTCGTCCTCGATCTGCTTGGCGATCTCACGGGCCATGACCGACGCGGCGAGGTCGTCGACCTCGCTCGGTTGCACCATGACCCGCACCTCGCGCCCGGACTGCATCGCGAACACCTTGTCGACGCCCTCACGGGTGGCGGCGATCTGCTCGATGCGCGACAGCCGCTGGACGTAGGACTCGAGCGACTCGCGTCGCGCGCCGGGCCGGGCGGCCGAGCACGCGTCGGACGCCTGGGTGAGCACGGCCTCGACGGTGCGCGGCTGTACTTCGTTGTGGTGCGCCTCGACGGCGTGCGCGACGGCCTCGTCCTCGCCGTACTTGCGCAGCAGCTGCGCCCCGACGATCGCGTGACTGCCTTCGACCTCGTGCGTCAGCGCCTTGCCGATGTCGTGCAGGAAGGCACAGCGCTTGACCAGTGTGGGTTCGACCCCCAGCTCGGTGGCCATGACGCCGGCGATGTGCGCGCTCTCGACGAGGTGCGCCAGGACATTCTGGCCGTAGCTGGTGCGGTACTTCAACCGGCCGATGGTCGGCAGCAGCCGCTCGTCGACGCGCCCGACACCGACCTCGGCAATCGCGTCGCGCGCGGCCCGCAGGCACAGCTGCTCGACCTCCGCGGTGCTCTGCTCGTGCGCCTCCTCGATGCGGTGCGGGTGGATGCGGCCGTCGAGAATCAGCTTCTCGAGCGTCAGCCGGCCGATCTCGCGGCGCACCGGGTCGAAGCAGGACAGCAGCACCGCCTCGGGTGTGTCGTCGATCAGCACGTTGACGCCGGTCACGGCCTCGAACGAGCGGATGTTGCGGCCCTCGCGGCCGATGATCCGGCCCTTCATCTCCTCGGCGGGCAGGTGCAGGACGCTGACGACGGTCTCGGTGGTCTGCGCGGAGGCGACGCGCTGGACCGCCTCGGCGACGATCCACCGTGCCCGCTCGGTGCCCTCGGCGCGGGCCTCGTTCTCGATGGAGCGGGCGAGCAGCGCGCTGTCACGGCGCGACGTCGCCTCGACCGCGACGAGCAGCTCGGCTTTCGCCTCGGCGCTGGACAGCCCGGCGACGCGCTCGAGCTCGCACCGCTGCGCGCGCTCGGCCGCGGTGGCGACGTCGTCGAGCTCGGCGCGCTGGGTCTGCAGCGCGCGTTCGCGTGCGTCGAGGTCTGTTCTGGTCGTGTTGAGCTCGGTCGCGAGTTCGTGCAGCTGCGCAGCACGTTCGGCGATGCGTGCCTCGCGGGAGTCCAGGCGGGTCTCGGTCTGATCGAGGCGGTGCGCGCGTTCGGTGAGTGCATCGCGCTGCCGCTGCGTCTCCTGCCGATCGACGTCCACCGGCGCCGAGAGGGCCGCTTGCTGCGCGGTGGCCGCTGCTTCGGTAGCCGATCCCTGGGCGGCGCGAGACTCCCGGGACGCCGACGCGATCTCGGCATTGTCGGCGCGTTGCCCGTGCTCGGTAGGTCGGCGACGGGCCAGCGCGACGGCGAAGCAGATCCCGAGAACGACGATCGCCGCGATCCCCGCGTACCAGACCCCGACCATGCGCGCCTCCTGTTCGGCTCCTCGCCTGCGCGGCATGCCGGGCATCGGCTTGCGCGGGCGTGTGGCAACCAGGGGTTTGGCGCATTTCGGCGAGCACGGCCGAACGCCCTCAGGGCGCCGGCGTGCGGTCCGTTCCGGCAGGACTGCCGGGTGGCGGGTCTCCCTTCGTCGTCGTCGGTCGGGTTATGCATCGGCGCCGACTCGCGGGGCGCCGTCGGTTATCTGGCCGTGACCTCTGGTTACTCCGAGGTTATAGCGAGCCGACCGTTTTTCAAGTGTGGTCGTAGCCGGCCATGTCGTCCGCGCCGGCGTCGTCGGCCAGGACGGTGCGCACGACGTCGTAGGCGAGCCCGGGTGGATAGCCTTTGCGGCCGAGCAGGCCCACCAGGCGCCGCTGCGCCACCTGCACGGGCAGGCCGGTCAGTGCAGCCCGGCGCCGCCGGACCAGCTCGAACGCACGGGTGCGCTCGCTGTCGGCGTCGATGGTGGTCAGTGCGTCGTCGACCACGTCACCGGTCAGGCCGCGCTGGCGCAGCTTGACCGCGACCGCACGCCGGGCAAGCCCGCGCTCACGGTGCGCGGCGCCGGCCATCGACTGCGCCAATGCCGCGTCGTCGATCAGCCCGACCTCGGTGAACCGGTCGAGCACCCGCGCCGCGGCGTCGCCCGGTACGCCCTTGCGGGCCAGCGCTGTCTCGAGCTCCGCCCGGCTGCGTGCGCGGTGGTCGAGCAGCCGCAGGCAGATCGTGCGGGCCACCGACTCCGGATCGCCGAGCGGCTGCTCGGGGTCGCCTGGGACGTCGGCGTGCGCGGCGCCGTCTGCAGACCGAGCTGCCCGACGCCGGCGCCCTGCCGCCGGCACCGCTAGAAGTCGACCGGGGCGGGCAGCGGCTCGATCGGCGTGCCGGACCCGTCGACCTGTGCCCCGATGCCGAGCTTCTCCTTGATCTTCTTCTCGACCTCGTCGGCGAGATCGGGGTTGTCGCGCAGGAACGAGCGCACGTTCTCCTTGCCCTGCCCGAGCTGGTCGGATTCGTAGGTGTACCAAGCACCGGACTTGCGGATCAGGCCCTGCTCGACACCGACGTCGATGAGCGAACCTTCCCGGCTGATGCCCTCGCCGTAGACGATGTCGAACTCGGCCTGCTTGAACGGCGGAGCCACCTTGTTCTTGACCACCTTGCACCGGGTGCGGTTGCCGACCGCGTCACCGCCGTCCTTGAGCGTCTCGATGCGACGCACGTCGAGGCGGACCGAGGCGTAGAACTTCAGGGCCTTGCCACCGGTGGTGGTCTCCGGGCTGCCGAACATGACGCCGATCTTCTCGCGCAGCTGGTTGATGAAGATGGCCGTGGTGCCGGAGTTGCTCAGCGCGCCGGTGATCTTGCGCAGTGCCTGGCTCATCAGCCGCGCCTGCAGGCCGACGTGGCTGTCGCCCATCTCGCCCTCGATCTCTGCGCGCGGCACCAGGGCGGCCACCGAGTCGATGACGATGATGTCGAGCGCACCGGAGCGGATCAGCATGTCCGCGATCTCGAGCGCCTGCTCACCGGTGTCCGGCTGGCTGACCAGCAGCGAGTCGGTGTCCACGCCGAGCGCGCGGGCGTAATCCGGATCCAGGGCGTGCTCGGCGTCGATGAACGCGGCCACTCCCCCGTTGGCCTGGGCGTTGGCCACGGCGTGCAACGCGACCGTGGTCTTGCCGGAGCTCTCCGGGCCGTACACCTCGATGACCCGCCCGCGAGGCAGGCCGCCGATGCCGAGTGCGACGTCGAGCGCGATGGACCCGGTGGGGATCACCTCGATCGGCGCGGCCACGCGGTCGCCCAGGCGCATGACCGCACCCTTGCCGTGCTGCTTGTCGATCTGCGCCAGAGCGACGTCGAGAGCCTTGTCCCGATCGAAACTGGTTGCCATCTCGGCACACCCTTCCTGGGTCGATGTTCTTCAGTCGATGTCGTGAGCGTTTGTGGTGGCTTTGTTTGCCTGTGCCGACGTTAGGGGCGGGTACCGACAGGATCGCCGCGCCGCGCCCGATTGTGGACAACCGACCGTTTTTGACGACCTGCTGTGGATATCACCGCGCCCAGCGTAAGCCGAACACGTGTTCGACGAAAGGTGACACGCCGAGGCTCAGATCAGCGATGCGGGCATCTCGAACTCGGCGCACACGGCACGCCAGACGTCCTTGGCCTCGACCCCGGCGGCCAGCGCCTCGTCGATCGTCGAGCCGAGCTGCGGGATGCGATAGTCGGCCGCGAGACTCGCCGCGTAGCCGCTGCCGAAACGCTCGCCCATGCGTCGCCAGAACTCGGTAATTCGCACGCCGTCGACTCTACGATTCGCTCGTGACATCGACATCGACATCGACCTCGGCCGCTCAGTGGTTCGCGCTGCCGGTGCTGACCGGACGGCTGATCCGGTTGCGGCCGATGGTCGCCGAGGACTCCGCCGGATACCTGGCCGCCGCGGGCACGGGCGCCGACGCCGAGGACGTGTTCCGCTGGGTGTCGACCCCGGGCGCGGCCGCCGACGGCGCGCCGCGCACCCTCGACGACGCACACGCCGACGTGCTGGCCGGGTTAGCCGCGCGCGCCCACGGCGTCCGCTTCCCGTACGCGCAGGTCGACGCGCAGACTGACGAGTTCGCCGGCAGCACGTCGCTCTACGAGGTCGACCCTGCGTTGCGCACGCTGGCCGTCGGACACACGTGGTTGGGCAAGCGATGGTGGCGGACCGGGCACAACACCGAGTCCAAGCTGTTGCTGCTCACCCACGCGTTCGACACGCTCGGGGCGGCGCGCGTCGTGTGGCACACCGACATCTACAACGAACGCTCGCAGGCGGCCATCGCCCGACTGGGCGCGGTGCGCGAAGCGGAGATGCGCAAACACCGCATCCGGCGCGACGGATCGTGGCGCACCACGGTGCAGTTCTCGATGACCGACGACGACTGGCCCGCGGCTCGCAAGTTCCTGACCGAACGCCTGGCCGCACACGAGTGAGCCGGTTGCCGACGACTCGCACGCACGCACGCTCCGGGCTGCGGGGCGGGGCACGGTCGCGCACCCGGCCGTGGAACGTGAACATCCACTACGACGCACTGCTGGACCGGCAGGTGCCCGCGTCCGCGCGCCGGGTACTCGACGCCGGGTGCGGTGACGGCTTCCTCGCGGCGAGGCTGGCCGGCCGGATCGCCGACGTGGTCGCCGTCGATGTCGACGCACCCGTGTTGCAGCGCGCCGCAGCCCGGTTCCCGCACGCCGGAGTCGACTGGCGGCATGCGGACGTCATGACCGGGTCGCTGGGACCTCCCTTCGATGCCGTGGTCAGCAACGCCGCGCTGCATCATCTGCCCGACACCGCGTCGGCGCTGAATCGCCTCGGTGCGCTGGTACGCCCGGGCGGGACGCTCGCCGTCGTGGGGTTTGTCCGGACGGACCTGCGCGAGCTGCCGTGGCGCGCAACAGCCTGGGTTGCACGCGGTATCGCGATCCGCCTCATCGGCGTGTGGCAGCACACCGCGCCGGTGTGCTGGCCGCCCAGGGACACCCTGCATGCGGTGAAGCTCGCCGCCGCTCGCACGCTGCCCGGCGCCCACGTCCACCGCCTGGTCCTCGGTCGGTATCTGCTCGTCTGGCACCGGACCGGATGACCGACCCTGGCGCCGGGTAGGACGACGGGCGTGACGCGGCACCTGCGCATCGGGACGTCCGGCTGGCTGTACCCGCCGTGGCGCGGTGAGTTCTATCCGCCGAAGCTGCCGCACAAGCGCGAGCTGGCGTACCTGTCGTCGCAGTTGAACAGCGTCGAGATCAACGGCACGTTCTACAGCCTGCAGCGCCCGACGAGCTTCGAGACATGGCACGACCAGACGCCGGAGGACTTCACCTTCGCGGTCAAGGGCCCGCGCTTCGTCACGCACATGAAGAAGCTCAACGACGTCGCCACCCCCCTGGCCAACTTCTACGCCTCCGGCGTGCTTGCCCTGCGCACCAAGCTCGGCCCGTGCCTGTGGCAGCTGCCGCCCAGCCTCGGCTTCGACGCCGACCGGCTCGCCGCGTTCTTCGCACAGCTGCCACGCTCGACGGGCGAGGCCGCGTGGCTGGCCCGACGCCATGACGAGCGGATGGACGGCCGGGCGTTCACCACCGCCGACGTCGACCGCCCGTTGCGTCACGCGCTCGAGGTGCGGCACAAGTCGTTCGTCACGCCCGCGTTCCCCGACCTGCTGCGCGAGCACCACATCGCGCTGGTCGTGGCCGACACCGCGGGTCGTTGGCCGAAGCTGACCGACGTGACGTCCGACCTCGTCTACCTGCGGCTGCACGGCGACGTCGAGCTGTACACCAGCGGCTACACCGAGGCGGCCCTCGACACGTGGGCGGCGGCGATCCGCGAGTGGCTCGCCGCCGACCTGCGCGTGCAGGTGCACTTCGACAACGACGTCAAGGTCCGCGCACCGTTCGACGCGATGTCGCTGGCCCGCAGGCTGAGCGCCTGAGGCCTACTCCTCGGCCGGAGCGTCGGAGATCCTCTCGCCGATGAGATCCATGACCGAGGAGTCGGTGAGCGTCGTGACGTCACCGAGCTCGCGGTGGTCGGCGACGTCGCGCAGCAGCCGGCGCATGATCTTGCCCGAGCGGGTCTTCGGCAGCTCCGGCACGATCATGATCTGCCGCGGCTTGGCGATGGCGCCGATCTCCTTCGCCACGTGATCGCGCAGCGTCTTGATCAGTTCCTCGCCCTCGGACTCCTGCGTGACGTTGCCGCGCAGGATCACGAACGCGACGATGCCCTGTCCGGTGGTCGGGTCGGTGGCGCCCACGACCGCCGCCTCCGCCACCGACGGGTGCGACACCAGTGCCGACTCGACCTCGGTCGTGGAGATGCGGTGGCCCGAGACGTTCATGACGTCGTCGACGCGCCCGAGCAACCACATGTCGCCGTCGTCGTCGAGCTTGGCGCCGTCACCGGCGAAGTAGAAACCCTGCTTTTCGAAGCGTTGCCAGTACGTCTCCTTGAACCGCTCCGGGTCGCCCCAGATGCCGCGGGTCATCGACGGCCACGGCTCGGTCAGCACCAGGAGGCCACCGTTCCCGTCGCCGACCGGCTCGCCGTCGTTGTCGACCACTTCGGCGCCGATGCCGGGCAGCGCACGCATGGCCGAGCCCGGCTTGGTCGCCGAGACGCCCGGCAGCGGGCTGATCATCAGCGCACCGGTCTCGGTCTGCCACCACGTGTCGACGATCGGACAGCGGTCGCCGCCGAAGTTCGTGCGGTACCAGATCCAGGCCTCGGGGTTGATGGGCTCGCCGACCGAGCCGAGCAGTCGCAGCGACGACAGGTCGTGGCCCGCGGGCACGTCCTCGCCCCACTTCATGAACGTGCGGATCGTCGTCGGCGCCGTGTACAAGATCGTGATCTTGTACTTCTCGATCATCTGGAACCAGCGGTGCTCGTCCGGGGTGTTCGGGGTGCCCTCGTACATGAACGAGGTGGCCCGGTTCGCCAGTGGCCCGTAGACGATGTAGGAGTGGCCGGTGATCCACCCGATGTCCGCGCCGCACCAGTAGAGGTCGTCGTCCGGCTTGAGGTCGAAGACTTCCCAGTGCGTCCACGCGGCCTGGGTCAGATATCCGCCGGACGTGTGGAAGATGCCCTTCGGCTTCCCCGTGGTCCCCGAGGTGTACATGATGAACAGCGGGTGCTCGGCATCGAAGAAGTCGCACTCGTGCTCGCTCGAGGCCGTGCCGACGGACTCGTGCCACCAGACGTCTCGCGACTCGTCCCAGTCGACGTCCTGCGCCGTGCGCTTCACCACCAAGACCTTGCGCACGTCCGGGCACTTGCGTAGCGCCTCGTCCACCACCGGCTTCAGGCCGGACGGTGCGCCGCGGCGGTAGCCGCCGTCCGCGGTGATCACGACTTCGGCGTCGCAGTCGATGATGCGGTCGGACAGCGCGGTGGCAGAGAAGCCGCCGAAGACCACCATGTGCGGCGCGCCGAGTCGGGCGCACGCCAAAATGGCCACGACCGTCTCCGGGATCATCGGCATGTAGATCGCGACGCGGTCACCCGTACGCACACCGAGGTCGACCAGCGTGTTGGCCGCGCGACAGACCTCGTCCTTGAGCTCGGCGTAGGTCACGGTGCGGGTGTCGTCGGCCGGCTCGCCCTCCCAGTGGATGGCCACCTGGTCGCCGTGGCCGGCCTCGACGTGCCGGTCGACGCAGTTGTAGGCGACGTTCAGCTTGCCGCCGACGAACCACTTCGCGAACGGCGCGTCCGACCAGTCGAGGACCTCGTCCCACTTCTGCGACCACGACAGCCGATCGGCGGCCTTCGCCCAGAACCCGAGCCGATCGGCGTCGGCGTCCTCGTAGGCCTGCGCGGTGACATTGGCCTGTTTCGCGAAGTCCTCGGACGGCTCGAAGCGGCGTTCCTCGTGGGACAGGTTCGAAAGTGTTTCGCTCATGTGCCGAACCTAGATCGCGCGCGCCAGCGGCACCACGGGCAGGACGGTCTTCTTGAACGTCGCATTGGTGACGACGGCGAACGAACCGTAGAACGCCAGCGCGGCGGTGATCAACCCCAGATAACCGCCGACCTTCGTGATGCCCGTGGTCGCTGAGTAGGCACCGATGCACAAGAAGATGAACGTGGCCGCCAGGAAGAGGAAGACGGCGGCGATCGCCGCGGTCGTGCGCAGCGACGCGATGAACATGTAGGTCGTGAAGATCGCCCACACCAGCAGGTAGGTGCCCACCGCATGGTTGATGTCGTCGGGCGCGGCCTTCGCGGCCGCCATCGCCGGCACCCCGTCGGTGATCAGGTACCAGAACGAGAGCCAGAACGCGCCGTAGGAGACGAACGCCGTGGCACCGAAGGTGTTGCCCTTCGCGAACTCCCACAACCCGGCCAGCAGCTGTGCGATGCCGCCGTAGAAGATCGCGAGACCGAGCACGCCCGTCTCGACCTTGTCCGGCAACAGCCCGGCGTTGACCGCGGACAGGAACAGCGTGGTGCCCGCGAAACCGGCGAGGCCGAGCGGCCCCGGGTCGGCAATGCCGGCACCGAAACCCGGTAGCGAATGCGCCGTGCGTCCGGCGGTCGGATCCTGCGCGCCGGCCGGGACGGTCTCGTTCGTCGGTCGCGGATGGGCCGGATCATGCTGCGTCATTGCAAACTCCTCGTCACCGGACGGTAGATGGTTGCGCTGCGAACCACCGTGCCAGTGGCCGCCGTCACATGCAACCAAAACGGGACGAACCGCGCCACGGCCCTTGGTCAGGACGGGGCGGGATGGGTGCGCGCGAACAGGGCGCGCAACCCGCGCATCGCGTCGACGGCGTACTGCCGGTCCGCGCGCTGCACGGCGTAGACGGCGAGGATCTCGTCGGCCGGCAGGACGAGCCGGGCGAACCGCGCGTTGCTGGGGAACTCCACCGCTCGCACGGCGGCCCACGGGACGGTGCGCCAACTGCCGAGGTAGCTGCGCAGGTACACCGCGTCCTCGTCCGCCCGCATCCGGGGCCGGGCGGGCAGCCGCAGTCCGCCGGCGACCACCAGACCGATGACGACGGTGAAGACCTGGTCCTTCGGGCCGAAGCTGGCGCCGGCATTGTCCGTACGCATCAGGAGCGCGACGACGACGAAGACGATCAGCGCCACGGCGGCGGAGACGTTCGCGATGGTGCGGGTGCGCTGCGGCCGCGCCGTCACCGTTGCAGTGTCCGACGTGCTCACAACCGGCACGCGGCGATGGGCGTCACGAGGATGCCCCGGGCGCCCAGCTCCCACAGCTCGTCCATGACGGCGTTGGTCTCGCGCCGGCGCACCATCGAGCGCACCGCGGACCAACCCTTCTCGTGCAGCGGCGAGACGGTCGGGGACTCGATCCCGGGCGTGATCGCCACGGCCTGCTCGACGAGGTCGTCGGCGATGTCGTAGTCCATGAGCACGTACTGCCGCGCGATGATCACGCCCTGCAGGCGCCGCACCAGCTGCTCGACGGCCGGCGGGGTGGCGACACCGCTGCGCTGGATCAACACCGCCTCACTGGTCAGCAGCGGGTCACCGAAGACCTCGAGTCCCGCGTTGCGCAACGTCGTGCCGGTGGACACGACGTCGGCGATGGCGTCGGCCACCCCCAGCCGCACGGAGGTCTCCACCGCGCCGTCCAGCGAGATGACGTGGGCGTCGACGCCGGCGCGTGCGAAGTAACTGCGCAGCACGCCGGGGTACGCCGTGGCCACCCGCCTGCCGCTCAGCTGCGCGATCGACGACACCGTGCCCGGGATGGCGGCGAACCGGAACGTCGAGCCGCCGAAGCCGAGCGGGACGACCACCTCGGCGTCCGCGCCGGAGTCGAGCAGGAGGTCCTGCCCGGTGATCCCGACGTCGAGCTGGCCCGAGCCGACGTAGACGGCGATGTCGCGTGGGCGCAGGAAGAAGAACTCGGTGTCGCTGTCGGCGTCGAGCAGCACGAGCTCGCGCGAGTCGGAGCGTTGTCGATAGCCGGCCTCGACGAGCATCTGGCTGGCGGGCTCGGCCAGCGAGCCCTTGTTCGGTACGGCGACGCGGAGCATGACCTGCCTGTCTGTTCGGGCGCTGGTGACGGCTGTCTGGCGGTGGGTGCCGGCCTACAGATGTCGGTAGACGTCGGCGAGGTCGAGCCCCTTGCCGAGCATGATCACCTGGACGCGGTACAGCAGCTGGCTGATCTCCTCGGCGGCGCGCTCCGCGGATTCGTGCTCCACGGCCATCCAGACCTCGGCCGCCTCCTCGACGACCTTCTTGCCCTGCTCGTGGACACCGGCGTCGAGCGCCGCGACGGTGGCCGAGCCGTCGGGCCGCTCGCGCTGACGGTCGCCGAGCTCGGCGAACAGCTGGTCGAAGGTCTTCATCTCGATCCGCAGCCTACCGACGCCACCCGGCGCGCCGAGCGCCCCGGCTGCATTCGCACAGGGTCTAATGATCGTTCCGGTGGCCCGCGAGGCCAGGGAGGTAGCTGCGTGCCGAAGGACGATTCGCCCCGACGCGGACACGACGACGAGCCGCTCGTCTTCGACGACGCCTGGGTCGCAGCGGGCACGCGCGAGGCCGACATGCGCCGGTACACCGCGGTACACGACGGATGGGCGCGGGGCGACCGCACCGTGTAATGCACCGCCGAATACCCCGAAGGCAGCGTCGGCTCGGTGCGCCACCTCGTTGCGTACCGCGGTCGGCGACCCATCCCCCAGCGGCCGTCGGCCAAGCCGGGCGCGGGGAGGTCCTCCACCCGGTGAGCAGGTGTCAGCTGGGTGTCCGGCGCAGCCGCCACGACTTCAGGTGCTGGTAACCGCGCACATTGACCGGCCGCAGCGGGTGCAACCGGAGTGACTCGTCGTCGTCGACCTTGTCGTGGATGCCCTGGTCGACCAGCACCGAACCGGTCCGCGCGACGCTCGTCAGCCGGCTCGCGATGTTGACCGGCTGGCCGAACACGTCGCCCAGGCGGCTCACGATCGGGCCGTATGCGACGCCCGCGCGCACCTGCGGCAGGACGTCGTCGGACTCCGCCGTCTCGACCATGGTCAACGCGATCTGCGCGGCATCGGCCGCGCGGTCGACGGTGAACAGGATCTCGTCGCCGATCGTCTTGACGATCTGGCCGTTGTTCGTGCCGACGACGTCGGTGGCCATGCTCTCGAAACGGGTCAGCACGTTGCGCAGGTCGGCCTCCGACGACTGGCGGGTGAAGGTCGTGAAACCCGCCATGTCGACGAAACCGACCGCCATCGCGACCTCGGTGCCGATCCCCTCGCCGGACTGGGCATTTGCCGCGACGCGCGCGAAGTAGGCGGACAGCTGGCGCCGCCACACGTAGTCGTGCAGCCGCTCGACGATCGGCATGATCGAGCCGATCAGCTCGCTCACGCCCTCGGCGCCGCCGGCGAGCAGTTCCGGGTCGTTGGCGACGCGGTCGGTGACGACCTGCCCCTGCCACGACGCGAGGCGGGCGAACGTCTGGCCGATGATGCGCGTCATCGCGAGCATCACGTCGTCGTCGATGCCCGCGACGTCCTGCAGCTCGTAGACGTCGCGGTTCGCCTGCACGTCGGCGTCGGTGTAGAGCCGCTCGTCGTCGTTCGTCGTGGCGAAGCCGAGCGATCGCCAGCGGGAGCGGGCGGTCTCGATGTCGCCGCCGACGCGCTCGACCATCTCCTCGCGGGTGTATTTGCGTTCGCCGCCGAGCAGCTCCTGCTCGATGAGTTCGACGAAGCGCGGCAGGTCGACCTGACCTACTGGGTCCTCGGCCATGTCAGGTGGTGTGGACGACCAGCACGTCCACCGGTGAGTGCCGGATGACGTCCTGGGGCACCGAACCGATCAGCCGGCCGGTCAGCGTGTTGAGCCCGACGTTGCCGACGACGACGAGGTCGGCGCCGGTGTCCTGCGCGGCCTTGATCAGCGACGGCGACGGCTTGCCCTGCACGGCCTGGGTCTGCACGTTCGTCGCGCCGGCCTTCGTCGCGCGGTCGCGTGCGGTGCGCAGCGAGTCCTCGGCCGGCGCGGAGCCGACCACCTGGTACGCCTCGTCACCGAGCACGTCCGTGTCGTGCGGATCCGGCTTCGCCGGGAAGTAGGCGCAGGTGATCACGAGCGCGGCCTGCGCGTCTCGGGCAAGTTCGGCGGCACGCTCGACGGCGCGGAACGACGTCTCCGAGCCGTCGGTGCCGACGAGCACGGTGTTGTAGTGCGTCATGGTGCTCCTCCCGGCCGCAGCGAGCCGTGCCCGGTCCGGGCGGCGAGCCGCGGTCGGTACGACCCTATCGGCAGCCGAGGGCTTTCCCGCTCAACGCGGGCGTGACCAGCCGGACAGGGTGACCGCCGTCGCCACGGCGGCTGTCGCGGCCTCGTGGCCCTTGTCCTCGGTCGACCCGTCGAGCCCGGCGCGGTCGAGCGCCTGTTGCTCGTCGTCGCAGGTCAGCACGCCGAAGCCCACCGGGATCGTCGTATGCACGGCCACCTGCGTCAGCCCGGAGGTCGCGGCGTCGCACACGTACTCGAAGTGCGGTGTGCCGCCACGGATGACGACACCCAGCGCGACGAGCGCGTCCGGCGCGGCCGCGCCGGACGCGACCCGCGCTACGGCGACCGGCAGCTCGAACACACCGGGGACGCGGACCTCGGTGATGTCGTCGACGCCGGCTTGCGCCAGCGCCCGCCGGGCGCCGTCGAGCAGCCCGTTCATCACGGTGTCGTGCCATTGGCTGGCGACGACCACCACCCGCAGCCCGCTGCCGTCGACCTGCAGCGTCGGCGCGCCTTCGCCGCTCAATGCTGGTCTGCCCGCGCGCCGTCGGCGTCCTCGACCGGGTCGTCGTCCGCGATCAGGCGCGCGTCGTGGCCCATGCGGTCGCGCTTGGTCTCGAGGTAGCGCAGGTTCTCCGGGTTGGCGTGCACCGGCAGCGGGACGCGGCCCACGATGTGCAGCCCGTAACCCTCGAGCCCGGCGCGCTTCTCGGGATTGTTGGTCAGCAGGCGCATCGAGTGGACGCCGAGGTCGACGAGGATCTGTGCGCCGGTGCCGTAGTCGCGGGCGTCGGCCGGCAGGCCGAGCTCGAGGTTGGCATCGACGGTGTCCGAGCCGGTGTCCTGCAGTTGGTAGGCCTGCAGCTTGTGCAGCAGGCCGATGCCCCGGCCCTCGTGCCCGCGGATGTAGAGCACGATGCCCCGGCCCTCACGGGCGACGGCGCCCAGTGCGGCGTCCAGCTGCGGCCCGCAGTCGCAGCGCAGCGAGCCGAAGACGTCCCCGGTGAGGCACTCGGAGTGCACGCGGACCAGGACGTCGTCGCCGTCGCCGATGTCACCGAACACGAAGGCGACGTGCTCACGGCTGTCGTAGCTGGAGGAGTAACCGACGGCGGTGAACTCGCCGTAGCGAAGCGGCACCCGCGCCGAAGCAACGCGCTCGACCAGCTTCTCCGAGCGGCGGCGGAACGCGATGAGGTCCGCGATCGAGATCAGCGCGAGGTCGTGCTCGTCGGCGAACACGCGCAACTCGTCGCTGCGGGCCATGCCCGCCGGGTCCTTCTCGCTGACGACCTCGCACAGCACGCCGGCCGGCTGCAGGCCGGCGAGTGTCGCGAGGTCCACAGCGGCCTCGGTGTGCCCGGGGCGGCGCAGGACGCCGCCGTCCTTGGCACGCAGCGGCACCACGTGACCGGGCCGGGTGAAGTCGACGGCGGCGGCCTGCGGGTCGGCGAGCAGCCGGATGGTGTGCGCGCGGTCGCTCGCCGAGATGCCCGTCGACACACCTTCGCGCGCGTCCACGGTGACGGTGTACGCGGTGCCGCGGCGGTCCTGATTGGTGTGGAACATCGGCGGCAGGTCGAGACGATCGGCGTCGGCCTCGGACAGCGGCACGCAGATGTAGCCGGACGTGTAGCGCACCATGAACGCGATCAGCTCGGGCGTGGCCAGTTCGGCCGCGAAGATCAGGTCGCCCTCGTTCTCCCGGTCCTCGTCGTCGATGACGACGACCGGCTTGCCGGACTTGATGTCCAGGATCGCCCGCTCGATCGAGTCGAGGTTGATCTGACTCACGCACGAACCTCCATCAGCCGAGCGACGTACTTGGCAAGCACGTCCACCTCCAGGTTCACCGGGTCACCGGCCTGCTTGGCGCCGAGCGTCGTGGCGCGCAGCGTCTCGGGGATCAGCCCGACCTCGAACCAGTCGGCGCCGACGGCCGCGACGGTCAGCGAGACGCCGTCGACGGCGATCGAGCCCTTCTCCGCGACAAAACCCGCGAGGTCGCGCGGCAGGCCGAAGCGGACGAGTTCCCACTCGGTGCCGGGTGTGCGGGACACGACCGCGCCGGTGCCGTCGACGTGGCCCTGCACGACATGCCCGCCGAGGCGGGCGTCGGCACGGACCGCGCGTTCGAGGTTCACCCGGTCGCCCGCAACCAGCGCCCCGAGCGTCGAGCGCTTGAGGCTCTCCCCCATGACGTCGAAGGCGACCCGGGTGGCGGCGGTGTCGTCCTGCCAGCCGACGACGGTCAGGCAGACGCCGTCGACCGCGATCGACTCGCCGTGCGTGAGGTCGTGGGCGACACCGGCGGCGCGCAGGTGCAGGACGGCTGCGTCACCGCGGTGTTCGACCTCGGTGACCTCGCCGATCTGCTCGATGATGCCGGTGAACACGTTCGCCTCTCGTTTCGGCGGCCGTCCGTACGGCCTCACCCATTGTCGCTGCTCAACTCCTCGGTCCACCGTGGTCGAGCGACGAGTTTCACATCGTCGCCGAGCCTGGTGACCGACTCGAGGTCCAACCGCAGGGCGTCGGCCAGTGTTCCGATGCCGGCGTCGATCAACGCCGCGGGTCCGTCGCCGAGCAGCACCGGCGCCACGTAGGCGACGACTGCGTCGACGCACCGGGCCTCGACGAACGCCCCGGCGAGGGTGGGGCCACCCTCGAGCAGCACGTGCCTTATGCCGCGGTCGAACAGTGCCTTGAGCGCGAAACGGGGCGCAGCGGTGTCGAGTACGAGCGTCTGCGCTGCCGAGTCGAGCACCCGCAGCTGCCCACCGAAGGCGTCTATGCGGTGGCGGCGGTCGAGCACGACCCGCAGCGGTTGCCGATCTGCCGGGACGTCGCCGATGCGCACGGTCAGCTGCGGGTCGTCGGTGAGCACCGTCTCGCTGCCGACCACGATCGCGTCGACAGTTGCGCGCAGCGCGTGCACGTCGGCGCGTGACTCCACCGACGAGATCCAGCGCGAGGTGTAGTCGGCCGCAGCCGCCCGCCCGTCCATGCTGGAGGCGAATTTCCAGGTGACGAACGGCCGGCCGGCGCGCACGGCGTGCAGCCAGGGCCGCAGCGCACCGCTCGCGGCGGCGAACTCCTCCACGCCGCTGACGACCTCGACCCCGGCCGCGCGCAGCTTGCCCGCGCCCCCGGCGGCCTCGGGATTGGGGTCGTCCACGGCGTACACGACGCGGCCGACGCCGGCGGCGATGAGCGCGTCGGCACACGGGCCCGTCCGGCCGGTGTGTGCGCAGGGTTCGAGTGTCACGGCGGCGGTTGCGCCGCGCGCCGCGTCGCCGGCCGCCCGCAGCGCAACGATCTCCGCGTGCGCCCCGCCGGCCGGTTCGGTGGCGCCCTCGCCGACGAGTTCACCGTGGGTGTCAAGGATGACCGCCCCCACGGCCGGGTTGGGGCCGGTCGCGCCACGCACCGTTTCGGCGAGGAGCAGCGCACGGTGCATGGCGGCGTGCTCGGCGTCGGAGGCGCCGTCGGTGCCGGCGGTGTTTGCGTCCGGGTCGCCCGCGCCGGGACCGGTCATCAGACGGCCATCGATCCGCGGGCCGTGCTGCGCAGCGACTCGACCGCGCAGCCCGGGTCGTCGGCGCCGAACACCGCCGAGCCGGCGACGAAGACGTCCGCGCCGGCGGCGGCGGCGGCCTCGATGGTGTCCTCGCCGATGCCGCCGTCGACCTCGACGAACAGCCGCAGGTGACCGCTGCGCACATGCTCACGCGCAAGACGCACCTTCGGCAGCACCTCGGCCATGAACTCCTGGCCGCCGAAGCCCGGCTCGACGGTCATGACGAGCAGCGTGTCGAACTCGCGCAGCACGTCGAGGTACGGCTCGATCTCGGTGCCCGGCTTGACCGAGAGCCCGGCGAGCGCGCCCGCGGCCCGGATGGCGCGGGCCGTCGCAACCGGGTCATGGGCCGCCTCGATGTGAAAGGTGACGTTGGCGGCGCCGGCCTCGGCGTACGGCGGCGCCCACCGGTCGGGGTCGTCGATCATCAGGTGGCAGTCGAGCGGGATGTCGGTGGCGGCGTGCAGGCTCTTGACGACGGGCAGACCGATCGTCAGGTTCGGCACGAAGTGTGCGTCCATGACATCGACGTGCAGCCAGTCGGCACGCGACACGGAGTCGGCAGCCTCGGCCAGGCGCGCGAAGTCGGCCGAGAGGATGCTGGGCGCGATCATGGGTTCGGCGCCGCCCGCTGCAGCTGACACGCTGACCACCCTATTGCGCCGGGTCAGTGCCTCGGCACGGCGTCAGACACGCAGGAAGGCGCAGAACATCGCGTCGGTGCCGTGCCGATGCGGCCACAACTGCACCGTCGGGCCGTCGCCGAGATGCGGCACGCCCGCGAACGCGGGGCGCGCGTCGTGCAGGTCGTGCCCCGAGATGACCGCGGTGGTCTCGGCCGGATGGGGCGAGCAGGTCACGTACGCGACGACACCGCCCGGCCGGACGAGGCGCAGCGCCGCGTCCAGCAGCTCGCGCTGCAGCGCGGCAAGTGCGGCGAGATCCTCCGAGTCGCGTCGCCACCGCGCTTCGGGCCTGCGGCGCAGTGCGCCCAGACCGGTGCACGGCGCGTCGAGCAGCACGCGGTCGTATCCGCCGTCGATCGGCTGCAGGTCGCGGGCATCGCCGACGCGCACCTCGACCTGCCACGGTGCGGTGACCTTGCGGACGAGTTCTGCACGGTGCTCACGCAGCTCGTTGGCGGTCAGCGTCGCGCCGCGCTCGGCGGCCAGCCCGGCCAGCAGCGCGGCCTTGCCGCCGGGGCCCGCACACAGGTCCAGCCACCGCTCGTCGCGGCCGGTGAGCGGTGCCCGTGCCACGGCGAGCGCACACAGCTGGCTGCCCTCGTCCTGCACACCGGCGCGCCGCTCGCGCACCGCGGCGATGCCGGCCGGATCCCCGCCGGCCATCCGCACCGCGTACGGCGAGTACGGGCCGGCAACGCCGTCCACCGCCGCCAACAGCTCGTCACGGTCGCTGCGCCCCGGCCACGCCACGAGGTGGGTCAGCGGCCGCTCGTCGTCGGCACGCAGTGCTTCTGCGGTCTCGTCCAGCGCGCCGTCCATGTTCTCGCCGAGCGCGACCGCGAACGCCGCCGCGATCCACTCCGGATGAGCGGTGCGCAGCGCCACCGCGTGCAGCGGTGACGTCCCCGCGGCGAGCCGGTCGACCCACGCGTCCCAGGACGCTGCGGCGACCCGGCGCAGCACCGCGTTGACGAAGCCGCCGGCGCGACCTTGTCCGACCGCGGGAGCGAGGTCCACCGCGGTCGCGACCGCGGCATGCGCCGGAATGCGAGTGCGCAGCGCCTGGTACGCGCCGAGGCGCAGCACGTCGAGCACGCCCGGATCGACGTCGGCCAGCGGCCGGTCGACGCAGGCGGCCAGGACGGCGTCGAGCGTGCCTTCGGCGCGGACCGTGCCGTACCCGAGTTCGGTGGCCAGGGCCGCGTCGCGGCCGGCCAGCCCGCGGGCTGCCAGCAGGCGCGGCAGGGCGAGGTTGGCGAAGGCGCCGTCGTCGTGCACGGCGCGCAGCAAGTCGTAGGCGACGAGCCGGGCCGGGTCCACCGGGGCGGACCGCCGCGGCGGCCGGCCGCCGGGCCGGTGCGGTCGCCGGGTGCGCTCAGCCAAGCCGCTCCCCCGGCTGCAGTCGCGCCCCGCGTGCCCAGTCGGGCGCGGGGAAGGCGCGCCGACCGGGCGGCTGCACGGTCGTCAGCTCGACGTCCGAACTCGCCGTGCCGACGCGCACCGCTCGCTTGAGCACCGCGACCTCGCCAGGTGCAAGGTCGTTGGCGCCGGTCAGGCGTACCGGGCCGAGCTTGAGACGCTCACCGCGCAACGTCGTCCACGGGCCCGGCGTGGGGGTGCAGGCCCGCGAGACGCGTTCGACGTGCCGTGCGGGCGTCGTCCAGTCGAGGTGCGCGTCCTCGGTGCTGACCTTGGGGGCGAACGAGACGCCGTCCGCGGCCTGCGGCCGGGCGACCAGCGCACCGGTCTCGATGCCGTCCAGCGTGGCGAGCATGAGCCCGGCACCGCTGTCGGACAGCCGGCTGAGCAGATCCCCCGACGTGTCCTCGGCACGCACGGCCTCGGTGACGACGCCGAAGACCGGACCGGTGTCCAGGCCCGCCTCGATGCGGAACGTCGAGGCGCCGGTGACGTCGTCGCCGTGCAGGAGTGCGTGCTGCACCGGTGCGGCGCCGCGCCAGGCCGGCAGCAGCGAGAAGTGCAGATTCACCCAGCCGTGCACCGGCACCGCGAGCGCGGCCGGCGGCAGCAGCGCGCCGTAGGCCACGACCGGGCAGCAGTGCGGGGCGAGCTGCGCCAGCTGCGCGAGGAAGTCCGGGTCACCGGCACGCTGCGGCGTCAGCGTCGGCAGCCCCGCGTCGGCGGCGAGTGCGGCCACCGGCGACGTGCTGGCCTTTCGACCGCGCCCGGCGCGTGCGGGCGGCCGGGTGACGACCGCGACGACGTCGTGCTGCGGAGCGTCGAGCAACGTGCGCAACGTGGGCACTGCCGCGTCGGGCGTGCCGGCGAAGACCAACCTCACCGGGGGCTGCTGGCGTGCGGCGAGAGCTTGACGGTCGGGACGCGCTCGCCCCAATCGGCCTCGCGGATGGCGCGCATGGCCGCCTTGCGGGTCTCGGCGTCCAGTCGGTCGACGAACAGCACGCCGTCCAGGTGATCGGTCTCGTGCTGCACGCAACGCGCGAGCATGGCGGTGCCCTCGACGGTGACCGGGTCGCCCCACATGTTCTGCCCGTGCGCCACGACATTGGCGCGCCGGCGGCAGTCGAAGGCCAGGCCGGGGATCGACAGGCACCCCTCGGGGCCGTCCTGCTCCTCGTCGTCCGGGAAGTGCAGCACCGGGTTGACCAGGTGTCCGGCCATCGACTCGTGCACGTTGTAGGTGAACACCCGCAGCCCGACGCCGATCTGCGGCGCGGCCAGCCCCTGCCCGGGCGCCTCGAGCATCGTGTGCTCGAGGTCGGCGACGAGCTGGCGCAGCTCCTTGTCGAAGTCGACGACCTGCTCGGCAGGCGTGCGCAGCACCGGATCGCCGAACAGGCGGATCGGCTGCACAGTCACGGGCGCTGAGTCTAACGACGCTGCGCGGCGCGGCCGTCGCTCAACGCCCTTCGCCGATCAACACGGTCTGCGCCGCCGGGTTAGCCGAGCTCGGCCGGATCGAGATCGAGACGCACCGGCTCGGCGCTGCGCCGCGAGCTGCGCGCCGCGGCCGCCGTGTGCAACGCCCGCGCGAGGTCGTTGCCGTCGTGGCGGTCGACGCGCACCAGCAACCGCTCGGTGCGGTCGTCCACCGGCACCGGCCCGACGATCTGCGCCGACGACGGCAGCTCGGCGGCACCCAGCAGCTCGTGCAGGGCCTGCGCCGTGCCGGTGAGCGCGGCCATCCGGGTGGCGGGCGGGAAGCCGAGCTCGGCGCGGTCGGCGAGCTCGCGGGCCGCGAAGCCGGCCGGGTCCCAGCGCACGAGTGCCTGCACGGCCGGCAGCGCGGCGTCGGCACCGACGACCACCGTGCCGTCGGCGCGGACCAGCGCGGCCGCGTTGGCCCACCGGCGCAGCGTTTCCTCGGCGGCGCGCAGATCAGGGCGCGAGAGCAGCGCCCAACCGTCGAGCAGCAGCGCAGCACCGTAACCGCCCTCGGCGACCGGCTCGGCACCGGGCGTGGCGACGACGACGGCAGCCTCCGCCGGCACGTCGGCGAGCACGCGGTCGCCGCCTGAGGTA
>NZ_CAXTQF010000036.1:0-38461 GCF_964246335.1 uncultured Jatrophihabitans sp.
CCCAACCCCTCGCTGATCAACAGCAGGAAATGCGCACCAGAGCGACCAGAACCTACTGTTGATCAGCGGGGGAACAGGGGCGGGACAGATGATCATTCGCGGTGCCCGACGGCGAAGATGCGCCGGAACGCGAACAGCGTGCCCGCTTCGGTGCGCGGGTAGGCCGCGCGCAGCAGTGCGGCGTATTCGGCGCTGAAGTCGGCGGCATCGGTGTCCGACAGCGCCGCGAGCACCGGCCGCAGACCCGTCCCGCGCACCCAGTCGAGCACCGGGTCAGCTCCGGGCAGCACGTGCAGGTACGTCGTCTCCCACACGTCCGCGGCGAGTCCGGCTGCCAGGAGCAGGTTCGCGTAGTCACCCGGCTCGGCGACGGCGTCGTCGTGCCGCAACACGTCGTGCAGAGCATCGCGCCAACGCGCGGACTCGGCGAGCGAGCGCATCAACGTGTGCGACGGAGCGCCGAAGTTGCCCGGCACCTGCATCGCCAGCCAGCCGCCCGGGTGCAGCGCGGCTGACCACGACGCGAGCAGTTCCCGGTGCTCCGGCACCCATTGCAGCGTCGCGTTGGTGACGATCACATCGGTGTCCGGCGCGGGCGTCCACCGGCGAACGTCTCCCACGCGGAACGACAGCCGCCCACCCTGGCGCGCCGCCGCCGCCTCGATCATCTCCGGCGACGAGTCGATGCCCTCGACGATCGCGTCCGGCCAGCGCTGCGCGAGCAGCGCGGTCAGCTCGCCCGGGCCGCAGCCGAGATCGACGGCGCGGCGCGGCGCGTCGGCGCCGACGCGGTTCACGAGGTCGACGAACGGCCGGCCGCGCTCGCCGGCGTACCTCGCGTACTGCTGCGGGTCCCAGCGCATGTCACCGATCCTTCGCCGTGGCGGGTAACTTGACGTCGAGATATTATATCTTGACGTCAAGGGATCGCAGCCTCAGCGGCGTGCAGGCCCCGTCGTCCTAGACTTCCGAGGTGTCTCCGGCCGCCGCCCCGCCGCGTGTGCGACGGGCCGCGCGCGCCGTGCTGACCGGGCTGACCGGTGCCTCGCTCGGCGTCGCGCTGGGCGGCCGGGCGCGCGGCTGGCTCGGTCCGGTGCAGGTCGCCGCCCGTGCCGTCCCCGCGGGTACCGCAGGCGTGCGCGTCGACATCCCGCCCGCGGGACACGCCACGCTGCCGATCTTCCGCGGCCCGCTGCGCGTCGAGGTGCTCGCCACCGACGTCGACCCGAGCCGGGCGCAAGGCCTGCTGCGGATGCCCGACGACGCCACCGACGCCGCGGCGGTCCGCGACCAACTGCACACCGTGCTCGACCGCGCAGGTGACCAGGCGCGCCGGCTCGGTGTGGCACTTGCCGCCCGCACCGTGGTCGCGGCGCTCGGGGGTGCGGCCGCCGCCGGCGCGCTGACCGCGCGCCGTCGCGCGGACGTCGGCCCCAGCCCTGCAGCCGCGGCTGCCGCACTCGCCGGCGTCGCCGCCATAGGCGCCGCCACGCTCGACCGCGACGCGTGGCGCGAGCCGCAGCTGCGCGGCCTGCTCGACAAGGCGCCGCTGCTGCTCGGCGACCTGCGTACCGCGCCGGCACGTCTCGACACCTACCGCGACCAGCTCGCTGACCTGCTGCGCACCGGCACCGGCGTCTACCGCAAGGTCGCGGCGCTGCCCGAGCCGCCGCCGGCGGACGCCGTCCGGCTGTTGCACGTGTCGGACATCCACCTCAATCCGGTCGCGTTCGGTCTCGCGCAGGCGATGATCGCCGAGTACCACGTCGACGCCGTCGTCGACACCGGCGATCTCGTCGATTGGGGGACGCCCGCCGAGAACGCGTTCACCGGGCAGATCGGCGGCCTCGGCGTGCCGTACGTGTTCGTCAAGGGCAACCACGACTCCGCGGGCATTGCCGCAGCGGTCGCCGAGCAGCCCAACGCCGTCGTGCTGAGCGCCGAAGGTGGCCCGCGCGAGGTGGCCGGCGTGCGGTTCGCCGGGATGGCCGACCCGCGGTTCACGCCGGACAAGACGACCGGCGACGACCACGCAGCACATCGCGTCTCGGAGGCGGCGCAGGCCTTCGCGGCCGGCCTGCGCGGCGAACACGTCGACGTCGTCTGCGTGCACGACCCGGCGGCCGGCCGCGCCATCGACGGCGTGGCGCCGCTCGTGCTCGCCGGCCATACCCACCAGCGCTCGGTGCGCCGCTACGGCGACGCCGTCGTGGTCGTGCAGGGCACGTCGGGCGGGTCCGGGCTGCGCGGCGTGCAGCGCGATCCGCCGGACCCGGTCTCGCTGTCGGTCGTCTACCTCGACCGCGCGACGAAGCGGCTGTGGGGCGTCGACGAGGTGACGCTCGGTGGCATCGGCGAGGTCGGACTGAGCGTCGTGCGCAAGGACGTCGCCACGCTGCTCGCGACGGTGCCTGCATGAGCAGCCCGGACAGCCCCACGGAGCCGAGCATCCCGGGCGACCCGGCGAGCACATCGAACGGCACCGCAGCGACCGGGATCGGCGCCGTCACTGCATCGGACCTCGCGGCGGCCTCGGCGCCGCGGCGCGAGCACCGGGAGAACACCCTGCTCGCGCTGTTCCGCATCCCGGTCTTCCGCCGGATGTGGGCGGCGATCACGTTCTCCAGCCTGGGCGACTGGTTGGGGCTGTTGGCCAACACGGCGCTGGCGCAGCAGCTGACCCGCGGGCAGTCGATCGCCACCCAGGGTGTCGCGATCTCCGGGGTGCTGCTGGTGCGGCTGGCACCGGACCTGCTGGTCGGTGCATTCGCCGCCGCGCTCGCCGACAAGTGGGACCGACGCAAGACCGTCATGGCCGGGCAGTTGGTCGCGGGCGTGCTGTACGCCTCGATCGCGATCGGCTACAACCTGACCACCCTGTATGTCGCGCAGTTCGTCATCGAGGCCGCCGGGCTGTTCATCCAGCCGGCGAACCAGGTCATCTGGGTCTCGATCGTGCCGAAGAAGCTACTGCCGACCGCCAACCAGATATCCCTGTTCTCCGTCTACGGCACGGTGCCCGTCGCGGCCATCGTGTTCGCCCTGCTCTCGGCCGCTGACCGGCTCATCGGCGGCGCGCACAGCACCACCGCCGGGCACGTCAACGCCGGCATCGTCATCGCCCTGCTGCTGAACGCCGTGACCTTCTTCGTCAGCGCGGCCACGGTGTTCCTCAGCAGACGCGACATCCCGGTGGTGCCGCGCAAGCGCGAGCAGGAGGCCAGCGTCTTCAGCCTGCTCCGCGAGGGCGTCGGCTTCGTCCGCAAGAACTCGTTGATCCGCGGGCTGTACGTCGGCATCATCGGCGCGTTCGCCGCGGGCGGGGTCACCGCCGGCGTCGCCCTGTTGTGGGTTAAGACGCTCTCCGCGGGCAATGCCGGCTACGCCATCATGTTCGGCACGCTGTTCACCGGACTCGCCGTCGGGATCCTCATCGGCCCGCGGGTGCTGCCGAGGTACGCGCGCAGCTTCGTGTTCGGCGTGTCGATCGGCGGCGCCGGCGTGACGCTCATCGTGATGTCGCTGATCCGCAACTTCGTCCTCGCCGACGGGCTCGCGGCGCTGGTCGGCGTGTTCGCCGGGATGGCGTGGGTCATCGGTTACACGCTGATCGGCCAGGAGGTCGAGGAGCGGCTGCGCGGGCGCATCTTCGCCTTCGTGCTCTCGTCGGTGCGGCTGACCCTGTTCGCGACGATCGCCCTGGGACCTGTCCTGGCCGGGGCTTTCGGCTCCCACGCGATCCCGTTCGGCAACGACACCTACCTGCGTTTCTCCGGCCCCGGACTGACCCTGCTGCTCGGCGGCGCGGTGGCGCTCGGGGTCAGCTACTACGCGACGTCGCGCGCGACCCGATCGGGCACGCGCTTCCGTGACCTGGTCCGCCACCGCGTGCTGCGCACGGGCATGGCGCACCGCAACGACCACCCCGGCCTGTTCGTCAGCGTCGACGGCCTCGACGGCACAGCGACCGCCGGGTACGCCGCGCTGGTGGCCGACGCCGTGCGTGCCCGCGGACTGACCGTCACGCGCACCGCCGAGCCCACCGACTCGGCGACCGGGCGGCACGTCGCGCAGCTGTTGCGCGGTGACGGGTCGGGTGGCGTCGAGCCGGAGACCGCGGCACTGCTGTCCGCGGCCGACCGCGCCGAGCACGTCGCCGCGACCATCCGGCCCGCACTCGACCGTGGCGAGGTCGTCGTGTGCGACCGCTTCCTGCTGACTTCGCTCGCGCTGCACGGCGGCGGCCGGGGCGCCGACGTCGACCGCATCCGGGCGGTCAATGCGTGGAGCACGGGTGGGCTGTTCCCCGACCTCACGCTCGTCGTCGAGGCGGGCAGCAACCGGGGCGCCGCGTTCAGCGGCGGGGGCGAGCACGTCGCGGACATCGACGCCGACGCCGTGACGCAGGCCCTCCACAACGAAGTAGGCGCCGAACCGGACCGCTATCTGATGTGTCCGCCGGACGTGCCCGACGTGCTGCCCGAGAACGTCCTCGCCCGTCTGACGCGCCTCGCCGAGTCGCGCGCCGCGCTGTTGACCGAGCCGCAGCCGGACGCGGTCGACGTCGTCGCGCAACCGATGCAGCAGCCGGGTGAGCCGAGCGCTGAGCACCCGGCGCAGGCGGTACCGCCGGCGCGCTAACGTGCTGGGCGTGACCGCCGCCCCCACCAACGCAGCGTGGACGCGTGCGGACACCGAGGCGGTCGAGTGCTGTGTCTGCCGGCGCGAGGGACGGCCCATCTACGATCTCGACCCGTTCGGCGTGGTGCGCTGCCCGCGTTGCAAACTCGTGTTCGTCAGTCCGCGACTCAACCCGCAGGCGCTGCAGCGCATGTACGACGACACCAGCTACTTCGAGGGCGACGGCAGCGTCTACGGCAGCGTCTCCAGCGCTGCCGGTCGGCTGAGCCCGGCGATGGTCCTGCAGCGGCAGTGGACCTCCGGGCGGCTCGCCCTCGCCGAGCGGGAACTGGGCCGCCCGGCGCACGGCGCCCGGCTGCTCGAGGTGGGCTGCGCGTACGGGCTGTTCCTCGACGCAGCACGTAAGCGCGGCTTCGACGTCGCCGGCGTCGAGCTGTCCAACAGCGCCGCAGCGCACGCCCGCGACACGCTCGGCCTGGACGTGCACAACACGCAGCTCGCCGACGCGCCGCTCGACGGCAAGTTCGACGTCATCTGCGCGTGGGACACGCTCGAGCACGTGCCGGACCCGGTCGCGTTCTGGACCGCGGTACGCGGCCTGCTGCGCGACGACGGTGTGGCGCTGTTCTCGACGCCGTACTTCTCGTCCGTCCCGGCACGCATGCTGCGCACGCGCTGGTGGACGCTCAAGCCGACCGAGCACATCTGGCACTTCACGCCGCGCACCCACCGCACCGTCGCCGGGCAGGCCGGCATGCGGGTGACGCGCACCGTGCGCAACCCGCTGGCCCGCGCGAACTTCGCGCGGCTCGACTCGCTGGTCGGCGTGGCCCGCCCCACCTCGTGACCATGGGGCTGTTCGTCGCGTTCGAGGGCGGCGAGGGAGCCGGCAAGTCGACGCAGATCGCCCGCGCGGCACAGGCGCTGCGGGCAGCCGGCCACGACGTCGTCACCACCCGCGAACCCGGGGGCACCGACCTCGGCCGCGAGCTGCGCCGCCTGGTGCTCGACCCGGCCGGCGACGTCGCCCCTCGCGCCGAGGCGCTGCTGTACGCCGCGGACCGCGCGCACCATGTCGCCACGGTTGTCCGGCCCGCGCTGGCCGCGGGCCGCGTCGTGCTGACCGACCGCTACGTCGACTCGACGCTCGCCTACCAGGGCGCCGGCCGCGGGCTGTCCGTCGCCCAGGCTCGCGTGCTGACCGAGTGGGCGACCGAGGGGCTGCTGCCCGACCTGACCGTGCTGCTCGACCTCGACCCGGCTACCGGTCTGGCCCGCGCCGGAGCACGCGGTGCCGAGCTGGACCGCTTGGAGGCGGCTTCCCTCGACTTCCACCAGGCCGTGCGCGCGGGGTTCCGCGAACTGGCCGCGGCCACGCCGCAGCGCTACCTCGTGCTGGACGCAACCCGCCCGCCCGACGAGCTCGCCGACGCCGTGGCGGCCGAGCTGCACCGCCGGCTGCGCGCTTGAGGCATGCCGCGTCCGGCGCTCCACCTAGCATGAACGTCGTGGATCCCGAGCCGTTCGTAGGTGAGCCGGGTGACGCCGCGGACATCCCGGGTGCCGCTGCGGCGCCGGACGAGGTGGACGACATCGTCGCGGCCTGGCGACGCGAGCGCGCCGACCTCGACATCGCCCCGCTGGAGGTGATGTCGCGCCTGGACCGGCTGGCCGGCGTGCTCGGCGAGCGGCGCGCGGCGATCTTCGCCCAGCACGACCTGCGCCGGCACGAGTTCGACGTCCTCGCCGCCCTGCGTCGGGCCGGTGAGCCGTTCGAGATGCGGGCCGGCGCGCTGGCCCTGGCCACCTACGTGACGTCCGGGACGATGACCAGCCGGCTCGACGGGCTCACCGAGCGCGGCCTCGTCACCCGCGCCGCCGATCAGGACGACGGCCGGCTGGTGCGCGTCGCGCTGACCCCTGACGGGCGCGAACGCGTGGACGCCGCGTTCGAGGCGCTGCTGGGCGCCGAGCGTGAACTGCTCGCCCCCCTCGCCCTCGGGTCACTCGGCCCGCTGGCGGACTCGCTGCGGGCGCTGCTGGCGCAGGCCAGCGCGACCGCGCCACAGCCGGGTGCCGGCCCGGGCGCGCCGCGGCGATGACGGTCTGGGACGCGCTGATCGGTCAGGCCGAGGCGGTCGACTCACTGCGTGCGGCAGCAGCTGCGGCGGCGGACGTCGTGGCGGGGGATTCCGTCGGCGTGCAGGCGCGGCACACCACCTCCGCGGCGATGACGCACTCGTGGCTGTTCACCGGACCGCCGGGCTCGGGCCGCTCGGTGGCCGCCCGCGCCTTCGCCGCCGCGCTGCAGTGCGAGACACCCGGTGCGTTGGGTTGCGGGCACTGCGCCGCCTGCCACACCGTCGCCTCGCGCACCCACCCGGACGTGCACCAGGTGGTGCCGCAGGGCCTGTCGATCGGCGTCGAGGAGATGCGCGCGGTGGTCGCGCGCTCCGGGCGCCGCCCGTCGCGCGGTCGGTGGCAGGTCGTGGTCATCGAGGACGCCGACCGGCTGACCGAGCAGGCGTCGAACGCGCTGCTCAAGGCCGTCGAGGAGCCACCGGGTCGCACCGTGTTCCTGCTCTGCGCGCCGTCGCTGCACCCGGACGACGTCAGCGTCACGATCCGTTCGCGCTGCCGGCTCGTCACGTTGCGCACGCCGTCGGCCGAGGCAGTGGCCGGTGTGCTGCGCGACGCCGACGTGGAGCCGGGCATGGCCGCGTGGGCTGCGGCGGCGGGACAGGGCCACGTCGGGCGGTCCCGCCGGCTGGCGCGCGACGCCGATGCGCGCGAGCGGCGCGCCGCGGTGCTCGCCGTCCCCGCGTCGTTGACCTCGCTCGGGGCCTGCCTGGACGCCGCCGACCATCTGGTCGGCGCTGCGGAGGCCGAGGCGAAGGCGCTGTCCGACGACCTCGACGCGTCCGAGACCGAGTCGCTGCAGGTGGCGCTGGGCGCAGGCGCCACCGGCAAGGGCGTGGCCGCGTCGGTGCGTGGCTCGGCCGGGGCGCTGCGCGAGCTGGAGCGGCGGCAGAAGTCGCGCACCACCCGCACGCAGCGCGACGCGCTCGACCGCGCGCTCGTCGACCTCGCCGCCTTCTACCGCGACGTGCTGCTCGTGCACGCCGGCTCTCAGGTCGCGCCGGCGCATCCGGACTTCGCCGACGACGTGCGCACCGTCGCGAGCCGCGTCGACGCCTCCGGTGCGCTGCGCCGCCTCGACGCCGTCCTGGCCTGCCGGGACGCCGTCGAGCTGAACGTCAAGCCGCGGATCGCCGTCGAGGCGATGACCGCCGCGCTGCGGCTGTAGCGCCTACCCGCGATACGGCGCGGAGCCGATCGGGGTCGCGCCGGACCCGCCCACGGCCGCGCCCGCGTGGCCGTACACATAGAACGTGCGCGTAGACGGGCGGTACACGGTGAGATCGGCCTTGCCGTCCCCGGAGAAGTCTCCCGTGACGGGCACGTCGCCCGTGGTGCCGTAAGTGACCGGCGACTGGCCGCGCACCCAGAACTGATGGGTCGACGGCCGGTAGATCGCGATGTCGGTCTTCCCGTCGCCGTCGTAGTCGCCGGGCGCCGGGATGTCGCCCTTGGTGCCGTACGCGACCCGCTGCACGGTCGAGCCGTCGGCCCCCCGCACGTACCAGACACCCGTCGATGGATGCCATACCGCGATGTCCGTCGTGCCGTCACCGTCGTAGTCACCGGGCACCGGCACGTCCCCCGTCGAGCCGTAGGAACCGCCGCCGCTGTGCTGGTACAGGTACCAGGTGTGCGTGGACGGGCGGAACAGCGCGATCACGGTGGGCTTGTTGATGCCGTCGTAGTGCGCCGCGACCGGTATGTCGCCCTTGGTGCCGTAGGCGATGTTCTGCGTCGTGCTCCCGGTCGGGCCCGCCAGGTGCCAGGTGCCGTCCGACGGCCGCCACACCGTCATGTGCGCGAACCCGTCGCCGTCGTCCGTGATCGCCGGCACGTCACCCGTCGTGCCGTAATGGAAGACCGTGCCGTACCCGTCGTCGATGGTCCAGGTGCCGTTGACGAAGGTCACCGGGGTGCTCGTCTGCTCGAAGGTGAAGTCGTGCTGCGTGCGCTGCTGTTGCGCGGTCGCGAGCTGCAAGCCTCGGTAGTAGTACTTCCCCAGGATGACGTTGTATTTATTACCGGTGCTGCCGCCGCGATGCTCGTCCGAGTCGAAGCACGCCTGCGTGCCGACCTGGCTCATAACAGAACCATTCGCGTATTGGCCACAGCTCTCGTCGGGATTGTTTATGTAGGACTCGTAGGACGTCTGCAGGATGTTGCTGTTGACCCGTGCTGCCACCTGTGCGGTTTGCGCCAGGGCTTTGTTCGTTCGATCCGTCGCGGTGCCCGGCAAATACTCCTGGAATTCGCGCGAATCGTCCGTGACGTCGAAACACGAGGAGCTCGAACGCGTGCTGCCGATGTAACCGCCGTAGTGAGTTACCCAGTACCAGGCGTAGGAGCGAACCGCGACTGCGCCCGCCTTCACCGCGTCGAAGTCGTACGAGCCCGCCCACTCATCGGGCAGCACGTTCTGCAGGTATTCGTCGAACGAGATGGACCGGATGTTGTACGTGCCGTGCGTGTCGTCGCCCGTTCGCACGAGCACGCGGATCGTCGGCGGTGGCGTGGTCTGGGACGAGTAGCCGGTGCACGACGGATCGCCGGGCGTCGTGTCCTTGACGATCGTGCACACGTTGTCCTGCTCGCACGTGGAGACGGAGCGTTGGACCGCAGGACGGAGCCCGTCCGGGAGCGGCCTGTTCGGGGTGACCGGGCGGGCGGACGCGGTGCCGGTGACGGTGACCGCGACGAGCGGGAGGGCGAGCAGCGCGACGAGCCGACGACGATTGATCACGCGCGCACTCTAACGGGGCTTCCTGAGTCTGTCCGACGCTGGACGACGGTCGGCGCAGAACCCCGTTTGCACCCAGCGCCGTTGCTATCTCGGGGGTTGCCCACCCGGTTAGCGACGGTTGCGGGTGCAAACCGCGCGGCCAACGGGGAGCTACCCGTGGCCGACGCCTCGCCGGGTGACGTCCGTCCGATCTAGGGTGGGCGCGTGGCGATGATCTGCGCGGTGGTGTTCCAGCCGCAGGGCCGGTTGTACTACGCCGACCCGGGATCGACGACGCCGCAGGTCGGCGACCACGTCCTCTACCCGACCGACGACGGCGATGAGGTCGCGCAGGTCGTCTGGGCGCCGCAGTGGGTGAGCGAGGACGTCGGCGGCCTGCCCGTTCTCGCGGGCATGGCCGGGGCCGACGCGGAACGCGATGCCGCCGCCAGCCGCAAGAAGCGCGCCACCGCCCGCGTCGCCGCTCGTCGGCTCGTCCGCGAACACGAATTGTCGATGAAGATCGTCGGCGTGGACCACCGTGCCGCCACCAACCAGGTCACGCTGTACTTCACCGCGCCGCACCGGGTCGACTTCCGCGCGCTCGTGCGCGACCTCGGCGCGACACTGCACTGTCGGGTCGAGCTACGGCAGCTCTCCGCACGTGACGAGGCACGCCTGACCGGCGGCATCGGCTCGTGCGGGCGGGAGCTGTGCTGCTCGACGTTCCTCGTCGACTTCGAGCCGGTCAGCGTGCGGATGGCAAAGGATCAGAACCTGCCGCTGAACCCGCTGCGCATCTCCGGCGCCTGCGGCAAGTTGATGTGCTGCCTGAAGTACGAGCACCCGCTCTACCAGGACTTCGCAGCGACTGCCCCGGCCGTCGGTGACGCCGTCGACACCGCCGACGGCACCGGCACCGTCGTGGGCCACGACGTGCCGGGCGAGAACGTCGTCGTGCGGATGAACGCGGACGGCCGTAAGCAGGCGTGTGCGCTCGCCTCGGTATGCGGGTCGCGCAGGGCCTACGAGTCCCGCGGGGACACGATCGGCGAGCGGCCCACCACCTAGACTGAGCGGTCATGACCGCTCGCGAAACTCGTCGCCGCACCTGGACGCCGGTCGCCGCGTGCCGCTGAAAAAGATCGCGCGCCGCGCCGTACGCCAGGCGCGCAGCACGGTGCTGCACGTGCGCCAGCGCGGCGTCGGGCTCGCCGGCCATGGGCTCATCGCACAGCTCGCCGTCGAGCAGCGCGACGACGTGCTCGACATCGAGTTCCTACCCGGCAGCGAAGTCACACCGCATGCCGTCTGGGCGCGCTACGCCGAGGACTTACCGGACGCCGGCCGACCCGAGCGCGGATGGACCCAGCTGCCCGGGTTGCGTTCGGACGCCGGCACCTATCGCCTCACCGTCGCGCTCGCGGACCTGCCGGCCAAGCCGTTCGACGACGCCGCGGTGTTGATGCTGTATGTCGAGGTCGACGCGGTGCTCGGCGCAGCCGACGAGGAGCGGCTCGAGCTCACCGGCCGCCACGACGTGGTCCGGACCAGGGTCGCCGACGGCGTCGTGCGCGTGCGCTACCGGCCGCCGCTCGGCGTCGCCGACATCACCCGGCTGGGCCGCCTGCACGAGATCGAGGCGCGCGGTCGGCGGCTACGCCCGCACGTGGTCGTCGGCGGCGCGCTGGCGGTGGCCGTCGACCATGACGTACTGCAGTACGGCCGGGTCGAAGTGAGCAGGTTGACCGTGCGGCACGGTGTCGTGCAGCTGCGGGGATGGCTCAGTACCCGGCACAACGACGTGCTGACCGGCGAGTTGCTGCTCAAGGGCCGCACCACCGACTACCGCGCCGCTACGCCGCTGCGGCTGACACCGGACGCGCATCGCATCGCCACTCGCTGGGGCATGCGCTGGTATCGGATCGCCGCGGACCTCGACTGCGCGCCGCTGCTCGACGATCCCGCGTTTGCCGACGACACCTTCGACGCCTACGTGTCCCTGCAGCCCGCGCAGGAGCGGCAACCGTTCGAGGTGCGCGTCGGTCGCACCCGGTTCGTGAAGCGGGTGCTCACGAACGCCGGCTGGGCACACCGCGGTGACGCGGCCCTGGCGATCAACCCGTACTACACGTTCGTCGCCAAACGCACGTCGTTCCGGCTCGCCCGCTTCGACGGCGACGTCGAGATGTACTTGCGTCGCGCTGTGCGCACCCGGCACGTCGACCGCGTCAGGCACAGCCTGCGACACGGACGCAAGGACGTCTGGCTCATCGGCGAGCAGCCCTATAAGGCGCAGGACAACGGGTACCGGTTCTTCCAACACCTGCGCGAGCAACACCCCGACGTCGAGGCCTACTACGTCATCGACCCGAACTCGCCCGAACGACGCAATGTCGAGCCGTACGGCAACGTCGTGGCGCACAAGTCGCGCGAGCACGTGCGTGTCTCACTGCTCGCCACCAAGATCGCCGGCACGCACCACGCCGAATACCTCTTCCCGATGCGGACGCGTTCGTTCGACAAGAAGGTTCGTGGCGCACGCATCTTCCTGCAGCACGGCGTGATGGGCGCCAAGTGGAGCGCCGACGTCTACCGCCGATCCGCGGACTTCGACACCGACATGTTCGTGGTCAGCTCCGAGCCCGAGCGTCGGCTGATCGTGCGCGACTTCGGCTTCGACTACGACGACGTCGCGGTCACCGGTCTCGCACGTTTCGACGCCCTGTTCAACGACGACGTCGAGCGCAATCCACGGCAGGTGCTCGTGATCCCGACGTGGCGCTTCAACCTCTACGACATCGACCGCTACGCCGCGTCGGACTTCCACCGCGCGTGGCACAGGTTCCTGACCAGCAAGCGGCTGCGCACGCTCGTCGACCGGCACGACCTGGAACTCGTCTTCGCGCTGCATCCCAACATGCGCCAGTACCGGCACCTGTTCGCCGACGTCCCGGCGCGCATCGTGCAGCAGGGCGAGGTCGACGTCCAGTACCTGCTCAAGCGCAGCGCCATGTTGATCACCGATTACTCCAGCGTGGGCTGGGACTTCTCGTTCCTCGGCAAGCCGGTGATCTACTACCAGTTCGACCGTGACGACCTGCTGCCGCCGCACGTCGACCCCGACCTCGACCTGCCCGGGCCGGTGCGGCTGCACCTGAACGGGCTGCTCGCCGAGCTGACGGCACGGGCGCGGGACGACTTCGCGATGCCGGAGAAGTACCGGGAACGGTCGCAGCGCTTCCTGGCCCACCACGACCGGGAGAACAGCGAACGGATCTTCCGGGCGGGCAGCGCGCTGCGTCGCCACCGCGACGTCAAGCAGGCCGTGCTCGACAACGAGGTGGTACGCCTCGGCTGGCGGGTGTTCCGGCGCAGCGGTCGCTACCTGCCGGCGATGCGTCGGCTCTACCCGCTGCTGCGGTTGCTGCCCGTCGACGACAACCTCGTGTTCTTCGAGTCGGGCATGGGCAAGCAGTACGCCGACAGCCCCCGGCGCATCTACGAGGAGCTGCTGCGGCGTGAGCTGCCGCTGCGCAAGGTGTGGTCGTTCGTCACGCCGACGCCACTTCCCGACCGGGACACGAAGACCGTCGAGCGGCACTCGCTGGCGTACTACTATTACTTGGCGCGGGCGCGGTACTGGGTCAGCGACCAGAGCTTCCCGTACTACGTCACCCGCCGCCCGGACGGCATCTATGTGCAGACGTGGCACGGCACACCGCTCAAGCGGATGCTGCACGACCTCGACAGTGTGCACGGCCGGGACAACGGTTACGCGTACCGCGCCACGACGGCGGCGGCGCAGTGGGGCACGCTCGTCTCGCCGAGCCCGTTCACCACACAGGCGTTGCGCAGCGCGTTCCGCTACACCGGCGACGTGCTCGAGGTCGGCTACCCGCGCAACGACGTGCTGCAGGGCCCGGGCGCCGCGGAGATCGGCGAGCGGGTGCGCCGTCGGCTGGGCATCCGGCCCGAGCAGCGGGTCGTGCTCTATGCACCGACGTTCCGCGACGACCAGACGATGGCGCCCGGGCAGTTCACGTTCGCGCTGCCGTTCGACCTCGACAAGCTGTACCAGCAGCTCGGCGGCGAGGCCGGTGACACGGTGCTTCTGCTGCGCATGCACGTGCACGTGCGGAACAAGCTCGAGGTGCCCGAACACCTGCGCGGTTTCGCGCGAGACGTGTCGCGGCATCCGGACATCCAGGAGCTCTACCTGGCGGCCGACGTGCTGGTGACCGACTACTCATCGGTGTTCTTCGACTACGCCACCCTGCGCCGGCCGATCGTGTTCTACGCCTACGACCTCGCCGCCTACCGCGACGTGCTGCGTGGTTTCTACCTCGACTACGACACCGAGCTGCCCGGCCCGATCGTCACCACGCAGGACGACCTCGCCGACACGCTGAACCACCTGGACGAGGTCGACGCGCCGTTCCAGGCGCGGCGCGACGAGTTCCTGGACAGGTTCGCGCCTCGCGACGACGGACATGCCACCGAGCGGGTCGTCGATGCGATCTTCGGCCCGGCACCTCCGTTACCCTGATCCCGGCCGGACGGCGGAGTCCCGGTGAGCGAATCGCAGTCGAGAGCAGGCAGGTAGGTACGCGTGGTGTCCGATCCACTGCTGTCGGTCGTCGTGCCGATATACAACGTGGAGGCTTACCTGCGGCCGTGCCTGGATTCCATCCTGGCGAGCACGCTGACCGATCTCGAGATCATCTGCGTCGACGACGGGAGCACGGACGCAAGCGGCGCCATCGCGCACGAATACGCGCAACGGGATGCGCGGATCTCGGTCGTCACCGTCGAGAACGGCGGCCTCGGCCGCGCGCGCAACATCGGCCTGGACCGGGCGCGAGGCAAATATCTGGCATTCGTCGACTCCGACGACCAGGTGACGACGCACGCTTACGAGCGCATGTGCGAAAGCCTCGAGTCGACCGGCTCGGACATCGCCGCGGGGCGGGTACGCCGGCTCGGGCTGACCCGCACGTGGGCCTCGGCCATTCACTCCAAGGCGATCCCCCGCGCGGTGTCGCAGACGCACATCTCGCGGCATCCGGAGCTCGTCTACGACACGACGGCATGGAACAAGGTGTTCCGCCGCTCGTTCTGGGATGCGCACCACCTGCGCTTCCCCGAGGGTGTCGTCTACGAAGACATGCCGGTGACGATCCCCGCGCACGTGCTGGCGTCCTCGGTGGATCTGCTGCTCGACGTCGTCTACGAGTGGCGCGAACGCGGAGACGGCTCGCTGTCGATCACGCAGCGCCGGGCCGAGGTCAGCAATCTGCGCGACCGTCTCGAGGCGCTAGAGCACATCAGTGACGTGCTGATCGAGCACGACCTCGCCGACGCGCGGCGCGAGCACGACCGCAAGGTGCTCACGCTCGACATGTCGCTGTACCTCGGCGTGCTCGATGTCGCGGACGACGAGTTCCGCGAGCTGTTCGCCGACCACATGCGTCGCTACCTCGAACACGTCGAGGAGCAGACGCTGAACAAGCTGCCGCCCTGGGAACGCGTGGCCTACGCGCTGCTGCAGCGCGGCGGCGTGCGGCAGACGGTCGAACTCGTCCGAGAACGCAAGGCGGCGCGCGAGGGTTACGACGTGCGCCGGCGTGGCACCCGGCTCTATGCGGACCTGCCGTTCTTCGACGACTCGAACCAGCCCGTCGTGTTGCCACGCAGCACCTACGACGTCACGTACCGACTGCCGATCCGGTGCAGCGTCGAGGACGTGGCGGTGGACGACGATCACCTGGTCGTCCGCGGGTATGCGTTGATCAGCGGGGTTCCCTTCAACCATGCCTGGTCGGCTCCGCGATACATCTCACTGAGTTCCAAGAGACTGAAGCACCGTGTCGTGCGGCCGATGGTGCCGGTCCGCAACCGAGGGCTCGCCGAGAAGTTCCTGCGCTCGGGTGCGTCCTACGACATGGCCGGATACCGCACGCGCATCCCGCTGAACCAGTTCCGGGCGCCGGCGTCGGGTGTCGCGACGTACTACGCGCGTGTCGGGTTCGTGAACGGTCCGCGCCGCCGCAGCGCCGCGCTCGCCCGCCCGCGCAACTCGTGGCAGCTGACCGGCGTGGATGTCATCCGCAGCGACGGTGCTCTCGTGTCCGCCCACACCAACCTGCGCGGCCAACTGACGGTGAGCGTGACACGCGACTACGCACTGGCCGAGCGCATGGAGATCGACCCGACCGGGACCCGGCTGACGCTGCGGCTGCGGCTGCCGGACGGGCACGACATCATCGACCCGATCGTCAAATGGTCGTCCGACAGCCACCTCGAACCCGCCGTGGCGACGCTGGCCAAGGACCCCGAGGACGCCCGCCGGATGATCGCCGTCTGCGACCTCTCCGCGCAGCGGGTGCGCAATTCGTTCGCCGCGCGCCGCGTCTGGCGGGCCACGGTCGAGCCGGCCGCCGGCGACGGCCAGCCGCTGCCGGTCGTCACCGACCGCGCCGGGCCGCTGATGCACGACGAGGACGTGCAGACCGGCCGGGAGATCACCGCGCGTGCCGGTGCCCACGGGCTCGTCGTGCTCTCCGACCGGCGCGCCCGCGTGCGTGTCACGTCCGCACACTGGACCGGTGGCCGCCTGCACGTGGGACTCGTGCTGCCGGCCGCGCTGTACGAGACCGGGCCGCCACAGGTCGCGTTGACCACCGCGGGCGGTGATCGCGTCGAGCCCGTCGAGATGTCGGGGTCCGGCGAGCAGTGCACCGTCGTGTTCGACGTCCTCGACGGTCGCACACAGGTCTCGCTGAAGCCCACCACCTGGCATCTGCGACTCGCGGAAACCACGCCGGGAGCCCCCGACTGGTGGGGGCTCACCGTCGACACCGTCAACTGCCAGGCGGGTTCGACCCTGTTCGAACTGCCGCGGGCCGAGGTGCAGATCGGGCCGGAGCTGTTCACCGTGGTCGTGCGCTCCGTCCGGGTGGACGAGAACGGCACGTTCCACCAGAACCGGCTGCAGACGACGCAGTACGAGAAGTACCGCCGCCGTCCCGTGGGAACCACGGTGCTGTTCCAGGCGTGGGCCGGCAAGCAGTACTCCGACAACCCCCGCGCGCTGTACGAACAGATGCAGCGGCAGGACTACGACTTACCCGCGGTGTGGGTCCGCCGCGACACGTCGGTCCGGATGCCGGACGGCGTGCGGTCGGTCGTCCTCGGCACCCGGGAGTACTTCGCGGCTCTGGCGCAGGCGCGCTACGTCATCGCCAACGACTCGATGCCGCCGTACTACGTCAAGCGCGAAGGCTCGACCTATCTGCAGACGTGGCACGGGACGCCGTTGAAGCGGATCGGCTTCGACATCGAGAACGCGCAGTTCGGCAACGTCAACTACCTCGACCAATTCGCCGTCGAGGTGACGAAGTGGGACGCGCTGATCTCGCCGAACCAGTTCAGCACACAGATATTGCGCCGCGCGTTCCGCTACGGCGGGGAGGTCCTCGAGACCGGCTACCCGCGCAACGACATCTTCTACGCGCCCGACGTGGAGGAGCGCCGCGCCGAGGTCCGCGCGCGGCTGCGCCTGCAGCCCCACCAGCGCGTCATTCTCTGGGCACCCACCTGGCGCGAGGACCAGCGGGACAACACGGGTCACTACTCCTTGGCGCTGCCGTTCGACCCGGCGACCTGGGAGAACCTGCTCGGCGCCGACGACGTCCTGCTGTTCCGTGGTCACCAGCTGCTGCAAGAGACCGTCGGCGCCCGGCTGCAGGACGTCCGGCAGGTGCACAACGTGACCATGTATCCGGACATCCAGGACCTCTACCTCGCCGCCGACCTGTTGATCACCGACTATTCCTCGGTGATGTTCGACTTCGCGAACACCCGTCGGCCGATGATCTTCTATGCGTGGGACCTGGACCACTACCGTGATCACCTGCGTGGCTTCTATTTGGACTTTGCAAAGACCGTCCCCGGACCGGTGGTCACAAACTTCGGCGACCTGCGCATCGCTCTCGCCGACCCGGACCTCGTCGACACGCACGCAGAGGTCTACGCGCGCTTCGTGGAGCGGTTCTGCGGGTTGGAGGACGGCGAGGCGTCCGCCCGGGTGCTGAAGGCGATCCTCGGCTCCTGAGCACGCTGCTACGCTGCCTCGGGTTTGCCCCCGCACGCCAACCTTCGCAAGGATGCAACTCGATGCCGAAATTCAACGCCCGCAGCCTCGAAGCAAGCCTGTCGGACACAAAATTCTTCGACCGCGGTGCGCGCCGACTCGACGCCGTCAACCGCAAGATCCAGCGACGCGCCAACAACCCGCTGCGGCAGTACTTCGAGAACAACGATCAGCGCATGATCAACAAGTGGTTGCACTACTTCGACATCTACCACCGCCACGTGGCGCCGTTCCGCGACCGGCCGGTGACCCTTCTCGAGTTCGGCGTGTGGCAGGGCGGTTCGCTGCAGATGTGGCGTGATTATCTCGGCCCGAAGGCGCGCATCGTCGGCGTGGACATCAATCCGGCGTGCGCCGAGCTCACCGGGCCACAGATCGAGGTGGTCATCGGTGACCAGAACGACCGCGAGTTCTTGGCCGGCCTGGCAAAGCGACTCGGGAAGGTCGACATTCTGATCGAGGACGGCGGGCACCACCCTCAGCAGCAGATCAACACATTCGAGATCTTCTGGCCGATCATCAAGAACAACGGCATCTTCCTGATCGAGGATCTGCACACCAGCTACTGGGAGCGCTACGGCGGCGGACTGCGTGGCCCCCTGACCTTCATCGAATATGCCAAAGGTCTGGTCGACCAGATGCACGCCTGGTACGGGCACGAACTGCCGGACCTCAACCCGGACGTGTACACGAAGACGATCCGTGGCATGCACGTCTATGACAGCATCATCGTGTTCGACAAGGCCAAGCAAATCAAGAAGCCTACGCAGAAGAAGACCGGCTACGCCTCTTTCTGACCGGGACCTTGCGGCGGTCTTGTGTCGGCGGTGCCCGACCACCGGCTGCGCTACGGACGGTCTCGCGGCCGATAGTGTGTCCACGTGGACTACTTGCCCTTCTTGGCGACCGCGCACCGCGAACTCGAACCGCAGACCTACCTCGAGATCGGGGTGAGCCAGGGCCACAGCATGGCGTTGTCACACTGCCGGTCCGTGGGCATCGACCCGCTGTTCAGTATCAAGACGGAGATCGACTGCCACCTGACGCTGTTTCGCACGAGCAGTGACGAGTACTTCACCCGTCCGGACCCGCTCGCGCCGACGGGGGGTCAGCCGTTCGATCTCGCATTCATCGACGGCCTGCACCTGTTCGAGTTCACCTTGCGTGACTTCATCAACGCCGAGCGGTACTGCACGCCGCGGTCGTTGATCATTCTCGACGACATGCTGCCGCGAACGGTCGACGAAGCTGCACGTGAACGGCACACCTACGAGTGGGCCGGCGACCTCTATCCGATCCTGGCCGTATTCGACCGGTACCGGCCTGACCTCGTGGTGTTGCCGGTGGACACCACGCCGACAGGAATGGTGGTCGTCTTCGGCCTCGACCCAAGCAACACCGCGTTGTCGGACAACTACGACGAGATCATGGCCGAGTTCCGCTCGCCGGACCCACAGCCTGTGCCCGAGTCCGTGCTGGACCGGTTGACCGCTTACGCACCCGAGCGCGTTCTCGATGCGCCGTTCTGGCGCGCGCTCGCGGATGCCCCCCGCGACGCCTCGCCGGCGGAGGTACGCGCACTGCTCGACGAGCCGTTGCGCGCGGGCCTCGGCGCACAATTCGCCCAGGCGTAGGACACGAGGCCCAGGACCCTGGGCGTGGAATTGCTTCGGTCGGGCGACCGGGCGACGCGAAGCCGATCAGCCCTTGGCGCGCCGGGCGCGGACCGCTCGGTAGGCGCGCTGCGCGTACGGATTGCGGGCGACTGTGCGCACCGCGGGACGAAGCGGCTCGGGAACCCGGGTCGTGACCCGTTGGGTGAGCGACGGGCGACGTGGCGCCGGCTGCGGCTTGGTACTGACGGCCTTTTCTGGTTTCGGCGGCTCGGCGACGACCGCCATGGCGCCGTCGCCGTCGATCTGCAAGGCAAGCCCGGTGGCCGTTCTGGGCCCGATGCCGAACCGCGTGTGGACCGGCAGGGTAGCCGGCAGGCCGCTGACCCAGCTCTGCAGCCGCACGCTGTCGCCGTCGCTGACGAGGTCGACGGGGAGTACGAGGCTGCCGAGGAACAACTGCCCACGTACGGCGCCCGCGTCGAGCACCGAAAGGTCGTCCAGGCGCAGCGTGAGCAGCGAGCCGCGGGCTGACTCGGCTACCGAGCCCGCTGCGATCGGCACCTTTCCGACGACCGACGCAGCAGTGGCCGCGACATCCACCACCTGCCGGTCCTGTCGCCGGGTACTGGCAACCAGGAGGCCACCTATCGCTGCCGACGGCAGTGGGCCGGGCAGCGGCGGCACCGGCGCGGGCTCGATCCACGCGCTCGTGTCGCCGGGCTGCACGAGATGCAGCTCCCATGGCCCGTCGGGTAGCGGGCCGTCGGCTGTCGCCGCCCGGACATCGAGCGCGGCGACGACCACGGGCCGGGCGCCGTCCTGCTCTACGCGCGTCGGCAAGGCCAGCTCGTCGTAGGTCTTCGCGTGGCGCAGATGCAGCACGGGCGCAGCGTCAGGGGTTGCGGGCGGATCGAGGATGGCGCGCAACTCGAGGGTGCCGTCCACCCAGTGGCCCACCGCCTCGGCGACCCGGAACTGTTCGTCCGCGTCGACCGGCCCGCTGATCAAGACCACGGGGTGATCGCCCAGGGCGCCGACCGCACCGGGCACGTCCGGTAGGCGGGGGCAGGTGCCGACCTGGGCTGCGACCTGTGCGGCGACCGCGATCAGCGGCGCCGGGCCGGTCAGCGAACCGAGCACGTCCGCGGCGAGCTCGCCCGTGTCGCGGGCGAACAGCCGATCGAGCACGCGGCGCCCGCGCACTTGCGCGCGACCGAGCACAGCCGCACAGCCGTGGGTCTCGCCGAAGGCCACGAGCTGCCCAAGGGCCTGCGGGAACAGCTCCGGACGGCGCTCGTCGAGATCGTCACCGAGGTCCACGACCCATCGGCCCTGCAGGTGCTCGGCGACGACCAGCTCGCCGGTGACCACACGCACGTTCGGCCGGTGCCGGGCAAAGTCGGCGACGCGATCGTGGGTAGGGCCGCCCGGTTCGGCCAGCACGAGGACGGTCTCGAAGTCGTCGTACCCGAGAGTCTGCGCGTCCAACGACGCGGCGAGTGCGGTGAGCCAGGGGGCGGGGCCGTCGACCCGAACGACGACGGAGACCTGGGCGGTCATGGGGCGTTCACAACTCCTTGATCAGGCGGTCCAGGTCGGCGGCGTTGCGGGCGAAGTCGAACTGCCAGCCGGAATAGTATGCGGCTTCGCTCCACCCGCCGGTCGGGTGTTCGACGTCCGGAGTGCTCCAGAAGTAGTGCGTGTCGACACCGAGCACCGACGCGAACAGATGCTCGTTGCGCGCGGTGTAGGCCTCGTGGTTGAGCACGATCATCGTCTCGAGGCGGCGCGCGAACAAGACGTTGAACATGGCCGAACCGCCGAACCCGGCCACTACGCGCGCGGCACCGAAGATCCCCGCCTGCGTCCCGAGATCGTGCAACTCCGGGTACACGATCTCGAAGCCCCGCTCGCGGAACCAGTCCTCGACCTCGCGGATGTTGCGGCACGCGCGATTGCCGAGATCGCCGCTGCGGGACACGAAGATCCGGTCGTATGCAGGCGCGTCCGGATCGATGAGTGACGTGGCCAGCCGCTCCCAGGTCTCGGCGATCTGCGGATGCACGTAGTGCGGGAACTGGTTGTGCCACATCGGAGTGGCGGCGACCAACGAGTCGACGGTCACCGGCACGCCCGTCCATACGATGTCCGCCGGATCGATGCCGTACGCCGAGAACACGCGTCGCTCCAGTGCAGGGTCGCGCTCGCCGGGCCACCGGACGCGGAACAGGGCCTTGAGATCGGGCACGGCGCGCTTCGCGGCGTCCCATCCCCACAGTCGGGAGATGACCTCGGTCGTCAGGTGGCCGTAGTGGCCGGAGTTCTCGGAGTCGAGGTGGTAGTAGGCGCCGTCTAGATGGCGGTGCGGCAGCAGGTCGGTGGCGATGCGACCGAACCGCTCCGAGACGCTGGTGAGCTTCGGGTTGCGTGGCGAACGCTCGAGATGATGTCGGAAGGAGTCCGGCAGGACGGTGTCGCCGGAGAAGACAAGCGCGTTCGAGACCACCGACACCGGACCGTCGTAGTGCCGCAGGTGCAGGGCGGGGTAGGGCAGGTCCACGTCCAATGCGGTGATCTCCACCCCGGCCTCGTGCGAGGTGACCGTCCCCCGGTTGACCAGCGTGCCGGCCGGGAGCGTGGCGAGTTCGGTGACGGTCAGGCCGGGTTCGCGGCTCGCGAGGATGCGGTCGGCCTCGTCGTCGCGCAGTTTGAGGTAGTGACGCTGTTGTTTGCGGATCACGATGGCGTCGCGGGACACCGCGACTTCGCCGGTCGACGCCGTGAATTCGCGATCCCGCGCAGTGGGTGCCGCGCCCTGCCGGTCACCGCCGAGCAGCAGCGCCAGCCATTGCGACCACGCCGTACCGAACGTGTGCGCGCCCGCCGACGAGGTGTCGATGATGTAGAGGCCGTCGGGCCGCAGATGCAGAAAGGCGTCGTGCCACAGCTCGATCTGTGCGTCGGTGTCCTGCGGGAGCACGTCGACGATGACGTCGACGGGCCCCAGCAGCTCGAGGTGCCGGATGCGTTCCGCGCGGTCTCGAGCCGTCAGCTGCGCAACGTCCTGCCCCGCTACTTGCCAGTCCGGCCGGTCCTGTGCGGACACGACGTGCACCGTGCCCGGCGGGAATCGACCGATCCACGCGAGCACCGGCTCGTGGGCCTCGGCCTCGGCGAAGACGAAGACCCTGCGCGGCTCCCGGTCGGGTCTGCCCAGCAGATCGATGAGTGCCTCGGCGACCGCTTCGCGTTCGGCCGTTGCGTCTCGTTTGCCGGTCGCCCGCGCGGTCAGGTCCCTGACCCGCTGCACCGATTGCACACGAGGACCCTAATGCACCGCGAGACGCGCCTGCCCGCTTACCGGGGCCGTCGAGTGCCCGGGAGCGACGTGCCGTCACAGCTGGCCGAGCAGCGCCTCGAGGTCGGCAGAGTTGCGGTCGAAATCGAATTCCCAGCCGGACATGAACGAGTCGCCGTTCCACCCACCGGGCGGGTGCGGGTTGTCCGGCGTGCTCCAGAAGTAGTGCTCGTCGGCGCCGAGCACCGAGGCGAACAGGTGCTCGTTGCGGGCGGTGTAGGCCTCGTGGTTGATGACGATCAGCGTTTCCAGCCTTTGGGCGAACAGGATGTTGAACATCGCCGAGCCGCCGAACCCGGCGACCACGCGTGCGGCTCCGAAGACCGCGGCCTGCGCGCCCAGATCCAACAGTTCGGGATAGACGATCTCGAAGTCGTGCTTGCGGAACCAGTCCTCGACCTCGGCCGTGTTGCGGCACTTGCGGTTGCCGAGGTCTCCGCTACGCGAGACGAAGATCCGCTCATAGGTCCGCGCCGCGGGGTCCGTCAACGACGTCGCGAGCCGCCGCCACACGTCGGCGATCTCCGGGTGTACGTAGTGCGGTACCTGGTTGTGCCACATGGGCGTCGCCGCGACCAGCGAGTCCACCGTGACGGGGTGGTTGGTGTACACGATGTCCGCCGGGTCGATCCCGTACGCGGTGAAGAACTGCTGTTCCAGCGCCGGGGCGCGCTCACCGCCGTGCCGTACCTGGAAGAACGCCTTGAGGTCGGGGATCGCCTGCTTGGCCGCGTCCCAACCCCACAGCTTCGAGATGACCTCGGTGGTCAGATGCCCGTAGTGACCGTGGAACGGCGAGTCCAAGTGGTAGTAGGAGCCGTTGAGATGCTTGTGCGGACGGTCGGCGGACGCAATCCGGCCGAAGGTGGCGGACACCGACCTGACCCGCGGGTTGTCCGTGTGTGCGAGGTGGTGCCGGAACGAGTCGGGCAGGATCGTGTCCCCTGCGTACGCCAGCGAGTGGGCCGACAGGGACACCCGGCCCTCGTAGTGCCGAAGGTGCAGGTCGGGGTAGGGCAACGACGGGTCCAAGGCGGTGATCTCGACCCCGGCCTCGTGCGAGGTGGTCGTGGCGCGGCTGGTGAGTACGCCGCCCGGCAACGTGGCCATTTCGGTCACCGTCAGACCGGGCTCGCGGCCGACCAACATCCGGTTGGCCTCCGCGTGACCCAGCTTGACGAGGTGCTGGTGCCGTTTGTGCACGACCACGGCGTCGCGCGAGACGGCGACACCGGCCGTGGAGGCACTGAGCTCGGCGAAGCCGGGCGGCAGGGCGGGGCCGCCCTCCGTGCCCACGTTCATGATCAGGTTCAGCGTCTCGGCCCACGCGGGATCGAACGCATTGCCTGTCGACGCGGAGGTGTCGACGACGTACACGCCGCGGGGTCGCAGGTGCAGGAACAGGTGACGCCACTGCTCGACCTGTTCGCTTGCGTCGTGCGGCATCACATCGATGATCACGTCTGCCGAGCCGTGCATCTTGAGCTGCCAGTTGCGTTGACCGACCGTCTCCGCGTGGTGCCACTGGGCGTCGTACCTGGCCAGATCCCAGTCCGGACCCTCTGCCGGTGCCACGACGTGCACCGTGCCGCGCGGGAAACGTGACATCCAGTCGCGGACCGGCCGGCGGACGGCTGGGTCGGCGAGGATGAAGACGGTCCGGGGACGGCGGGCCGTGGCGCCCAGCAGATCGGTCAGCGCGTCGGTAACCGGGTCGGATGTGTCCCGGACCGGCCCGACGCGGTTCTGCAGTCGCTTGACCGTTCGGGTGCCCAGAGTCTTGACGCGCTGCTTCATCGGCACGCGAGCACCCTAAGCCACGGCGGGCAAGCGGCCGTGCAGGACGGGTCGGCCGCCCGGCGACAGGCCGCCGGGCCCGATGGCCGACCGGATACAGTGGCATCTCACGTCCGCCGCCTTAGCTCAGTCGGCCAGAGCGACGCACTCGTAATGCGTAGGTCCGGGGTTCGATTCCCCGAGGCGGCTCCGTCCCCGTTGCCCGGAGTCAGGGCTGGCCGGGCAGCAGTTGCACGAACAGCGCCTCGGCCTTCGACAGCACCCGACCGGACGGGTCGAGCAGGCGCCCCGAGCCGTACCGCTTGCGGCCGTCGACCGAATCGCGGGTGGCCTCGAAGGTCAGCTCGACGTCGATCGGCGTCACCCAGCGGTAGTCCACGTGCAGGTACGCGGTGCGCGCGACGCCGTCGAAGCCGCGGTTGACCGCCATGCCCAGCACGTCGTCGAAGAGCAGCGGCTGCACACCGCCGTGCACCACGCCGTTGCCGCCGAGGTGGAAACGGCCGAAGGTCACCCGGCCGCGGATGTGCCCAGGCTCCTGGGAGTCGACGACGTAGGGCGGCAGCATCGGATGGCCGCGGCCGGGCAGGTCGGGGCGCATGCCGTCGAGCCGGTCGTGCTCGCTCACCTGGTGCAGCGCGCACAGCTCGGCGAGCTCGGCCAGCCGCGCAGTGACGTCGCCCGCCACCGACGGCGGCAGCGCGGCGCCGGTGAGCAGATCCTGCAGTCGCCGCTGTGCGCGGTGCACTTGCGCGTACGGCACGCCGCCGCGTTCCTGTTCGCCGCGGCCGGCCGGGTCGGGCCACGGCTGCTGCCCGTCGGCGGTCGTGGCGTCGCCGCTCATGTCACCCCGTCGGCGAGGGTGAAGTCGGCGAAGTCGAAACCGGGTGCCACGACGCAGGCGACGAGCACCGGCTCGGCACCGCCCGGCTGCGCGGTCTGCCATTCGTCCGCGCGGACGAGGTACTGCCCACCCGCGCGCAGCTCGCAGCGAAACGACGCGACGGGGGAGTCGTCGAAACCGCCGACGTCGAGCTGTAGCGGGCCGCCGCCCTGCCACAGCCACAGCTCTGCGGATGCGACCCGATGCCACGCCGAGCGTTGCCCGGGCTCCAGCAGGAATGCGACGCAGGTGACGAGCGCCCGCGGGCCGTTGGCCGTGTCGACGCTCGTCTCGTGCCGCCACGTCTCGCGGTACCAACCGCCCTCGGGGTGCGGTTGCATGCCCAGCTCGACCGGATCAAGGGTGACGTCGCTCGCGTTCACGTCCGCAGCCTAGGGCCGCCGGTCACGACGGCATCGTCAGCGCTGCGACGGAGCCTTGACGAACAGTCCGACGAGGGCACTCAGCGTCGAGGTGAAGACGGTGACGAGGGCAGCCGGTGGCCCCGCATGCCGGTCGAGCACATAGCTGCCGGCCAGGGCGGCCGTGAGGATGACGACCGCAACCAACCCACTGACGAAGATGATCCAGATCGCGCCGACGGCGGGGCCGACAGGGGGCGGCACCGCAGCGTTCGCAGCGCCTTGAGCCGCAGCGGCGGCAACGGCGGACCTGATCTGTTCCGACTCGTCCGCGACAGCAGCCAGCGCTCCGGCGACCGCGTCGTTGACATGGGTGTTCGGTTCGGCCACGCGAGGTACCTCTGTCCGCTAGACGGTTCGCTCAAGGTCGGACGGAAGATAAGTCCGCCGCGACCGGGGCGCCAGCGGGAGCGGCCGACGCCTCGTGGATCGCGGCACACATCACGATGAGCGGCGCATCGGGATGTGCGGGATGCCGTCGTCGAGGTATTCCGCGCCGTCGCGCACGAACCCGAAGCGGGCGTACCAGTCGTGCAGATGCGCCTGCGCCTCCAGCACCGTCGGCGCGCTGCCGGCGAGCTCGAGCGCACGCTGCATGAGCCGCGCCGCCAGCCCCGCGCCACGCGCCGGCACCACAGTGGCCACCCGTCCGATGCGCAGGACGCCGCCCGGGTCGGTCACCATGCGCAGCGTGGCCAGCAGCTCGCCGTCAAGTTCGATCCACAGCTGGCGCGCCCCCGCTTCGAGGTCGCGGCCGTCGGGATCGAGGTACGCGCATTCCTGCTCGACGACGAACACCGCGCTGCGCAACGCCAGGATGCGATAAAGCGTCGCCGCGTCCAGCTCCGCAGTCGCGGCGTCACGGATGTGCAAGTCGTCGCCGGTCGTCACCACGGCGACGCTAGCCGGGTCAGCCGGCAAGGAGGTCGTCGACGAGCATGGCGCCGGCCTGCTTCACGACGCGAAGGACGGGTGACACCTCCATCGCGTGCACACCGTCGACGGTGCTCACCTTCTCGGTCACGAAGGCGTAGAGCGCAGCAAGGTCGCGGCACACGACGGTGACGCTCAGGTTGTGCGCGCCGGTGATCGCGCCGGTGAACACGACCTCCGCGAAGCTGCTCAGCCGCTGTCCGGCCGGCTCGAGGTCGGCCGGTGCGACGGTCAGCCACAGCACCGCCTGACAGGCATAACCGAGTGTGCGCATGGCGAAGTCGACGTCGAGGTAGGCGACGCCGTCCGCGAGGAGCGACCGCAGCCTGCGCACAGCGCGGCCCTGTGTCGTGTCGGCTGCCGCGGCGAGTGCGGTGTAGGTGGCGCGTCCGTCGGCGACCAGCAGTCCGAGCATCGCGAGGTCACCCGCAATCAATCGCGGCCGGTCGGGCTCGCCGCTCGCATTGGCCGGCGACGGGACGCGGCCCAGCAGCCCCAGCGACGGTTCGACCCACTCGCGCACGGCCGCCTCCTGCTCCGGTGTCAGGTTCCCGTCCAGCCCGCTCCACTCGTCTTCGTCCGCCCCGAAACGGTGCAGCACGACCGCCGCGGACATACCGAGCACCTGTGTCGTGCGCGGCAACCGCTCGATGAGCAGGTCGTCGCGCGCCTGCTGTGTCCGCGCCCGCAGGATGCACACGACCTCGGCGCCGCCACCGACCAGCGACACCCAGCTGACGTCGTCGCGGCGCGCGAGCGCCTGCGCGAGTGAGCCGGCGCCGCTCGGCCGGCACTGCACCCGCATGAGCCAGTTGCTCTGCCCGAGCGGCGCCGGGTTCACCACCGCGGTGACCCGCATGACTCCCTCGCGGTGCAGGCGCCGGTAGCGGCGCGCCACCGTCTGCTCGGACAGGTCGAGCACCTGCGCCAGCAGCGCGAACGGCAGCCGTGGGGAGATCTGCAGCGCCTGGAGGATTTTGCGGTCTACGGCGTCAACGGCGGGAGTTTGCTGCGTTCCAGGGCTCACTTGTACAACTAGATCACGAACGGCCCGGAAACGCCGTCTGCTCAGCAGCCCTGCTCGACAGGATTTCCCTCGAACCGGCGAACGAACGGCGTCGATCGCGCCGCAGCCCGTTCGTCGAAGGGATAACCGAAGGAGAGCTGACATGCGCAAGTGGCTACCACTCATCGCGATCTGCCTCGGCTCGTTCATGTTGCTCATCGACGTCACGATCGTGAACGTCGCGCTGCCGGACATGGCGACCAACCTGCACACCACCTTCTCGTCCCTGCAATGGGTGCTCGACGGGTACGCCCTGGTGCTCGCCGCACTGCTCATGGGCGTCGGCGGGTTCGCGGACCTCGTCGGGCACCGGCGGGTGTACGTCGCGGGCCTCGCGGTCTTCGCGGCGTCGTCGCTGGCCTGCGGCATCGCGCCCGACGCCGGCGTGCTCGTCGCCGCTCGCTTCGTGCAGGGCGCCGGCGCCGCCGCGATGTTCGCGACCACCTTCGCGTTGCTCAATGCCAGCTACGCCGGCAAGGACCGCGGCGTCGCCTACGGCGTGTGGGGCGCCGTCTCGGGTGCGGCCGCCGCGGTCGGTCCGATCGTCGGCGGCGTGCTGACGCAGGCGTTGGACTGGCGGTGGATCTTCTTCGTCAACCTGCCGCTGACCGTCGTCGCACTGGCGCTGACCCTCGCGGTGTTCGCCACGGACGCCGCCGACCGCACCCGGCGCGTCGACGCAATCGGTACCGCGACGTTCACCGCCTTCGCCGGCGTGGTGACGTTCGCATTGATCCGGGCCAACGAGTTGGGCTGGACGTCGGGCACCGTCATCGGTTGTCTCGTGGCCGGCGGCGGCGCACTCGTCGCCTTCACGCTCTCGCAGCGTTACGGCCGGCACGCCATGCTCGATCTGGCGCTGCTGCGCAACCGCTCGTTCGTCGGCGTCCTGGTCGCTGCGTTGGCGGTGAACTTCGCCGCCTTCGCCGCCCTGACGTACGTGTCGATCTGGCTGCAGTCGGTGCTGGGGATGTCACCGATCGGCGCCGGCCTGGTGTCGCTGCCGCTCTCGGTGGCCGCGTTCGCGTTGTCGGCGGTCGTGGGTCGCCGGCTGCACGGCGCCAACCCGGGGCCGATCATCGGCGGCGGCCTGCTGCTGATTGGTGCCGGCGCGGTGGCCGACGGCCTGCTGCTGCACGCGCACGCCGGCTGGACGGCATTGCTGCCCGGCTACGTGCTGGCCGGTCTGGGTACCGGGCTCGCGATCCCGACGATGAGCTCGACCGCGATGGGCGCCGTGCCGATGAACCGTGCCGGCATGGCGGCGGGCGCGGTGAACACGGCCCGGCAGCTCAGCTTCGCGATCGGCATTGCGGTGCTCGGCACTGCGTTCACGTCGCGGATCAGCAGCTACCTGGCCGGGCACGGCACGCCGCACGCCGCGGACGCCGCCCGGGCGCTGTCCGGCGGTCAGGCGCAACGGCTGCTCGGCACGCTGCCCGCGGCGCAGCGGCCGCACGTCGACGCCGTCATCCACGCCGCCACGGCAAGTGGCCTGCAGGCGACGTTCTACGGGGCCGCGGTTGTCGGTGTGCTCGCCGGCCTCGCCGCGCTGGTGCTGATCCGCCCGGCGCGAGTCGCCGCGGCGGCGGCGGCGCCCGGTGCCGAGCCGGCGCACGCCGAGCCCGCAACCGACGCCGGCCGTGCGACGGACGAGGAACCGCTGGCCGTCTGACCGAACGATGAATCCGCACTCCGCCTCGCTCCGGCAGGGCGGAGTGCGGATTCATCATGTGTGCAGCGGCTGCGGCCGCCCCGGCTACCCGCGCCGGAGCGGCGCCGAGCCGGGCGCAACCAGGTATCGCTCCTGGGTCCTTGAGGATTGCGCACACGGATGTCCCGCGCCCGGCCCTGAGGATTGCCCATACGGATGTCCCGCGCCCGGCCTTGAGGGTTGCCCGCACGGATGTACTGCGCTCCCGGCCTTGAGGATTGCCCACACGGATGTACCGCGCGTCGCGCGGACATGTAGGCAATCCCTGCCGCGCGCCCGTGCACGAAGATGTGGGCAATCCTCAAGGTCTGAGTCGGGTATCCCGTTGGTCGATGCCCTCGCGTGCCGGTCGGACGTTCGGTACGAACGTCCCGCGCGCCGGTGCCTCGCCTGTCGGCACGGACGACATCCCGTCCCGCGCGTCGGAGCCTCGCGTGTCCGCTACGCGCATCCCGCGCCTCGAGCCCGTCCCGGCGCGGGCGGTCCTATGTGAGGAATACACTCAACTCTGCACCGCTCGTGAACGCATTCACAAGCACCGACCACCCCGCGCAGGAGCATGTCCATGGCGGCCCCCACAGCCGAGGCGCAGCTCGCCGGCCTGGCGCCGGACGCCGACAACCACGCCGACGTGGTCGTCGTCGGCGCGGGTCCGAGCGGTAGCAGCGCGGCCTATTGGCTCGCGCGCTCCGGGCTGGACGTCGCGCTCGTCGAGAAGAGCACGTTCCCGCGGGAGAAGGTCTGCGGCGACGGCCTGACTCCACGCGGCACCCGCGCACTTGTCGACATGGGCATCGACGTCAGCGAGTCCAACGGCTGGCTGCACAACCGCGGGCTGCGGGTCATCGGTGGTGGTCAGCGGCTGCACCTCGACTGGCCCGAGCTGACCAGCTTCCCGCCCTTCGGCCTCGTGCGGCCGCGCGCCGACCTGGACGCGATGCTCGCGCAGCAGGCACAGAGCGCGGGCGCGCGGCTGTACCAGAACGTCAGCGTCACCGAGCCCATCCTCGACGCGAGCGGTCGGGTCGTCGGCGTCAGCGGCAAGACCAAGGCGAAGGACGTCGTCCGCTTCCACGCGCCGCTCGTACTCACCTGCGAGGGCGTGTCCGGCAAGCTCGCGCAGCGCCTCGACGTGCACCGCAACGACAAGCGCCCGCTCGGCGTTGCTGTCCGCCGCTACTACCGCAGCCCGAAGTCCGATGACGACTATCTCGAGTCCTGGCTCGAGCTGTGGGACGGCAAGCCCAACCAGTCCGACCTGCTGCCCGGTTACGGCTGGATCTTCGGCATGGGCGACGGCACGGTCAACGCCGGGCTCGGCGTGCTCAACAGCAGCACCGGCTTCCAGAAGACCGACTACCGCTCACTGCTGACCCGCTGGCTGGACAACACTCCGCAGGAGTGGGGGCTGCGCGAGGAGAACGCCACGTGCCCCACCCGCGGCGCCGCACTGCCCATGGGCTTCAACCGCACGCCGCACTACCTGCGCGGGCTGCTGCTCGTCGGTGACTCGGGCGGCAGCGTCAACCCGTTCAACGGCGAAGGCATCCCGTACGCCATGGAGTCGGGCAAGTTCGCCGCCGAGGCCGCTGTCGCTGCGCTCGCCGTCCCGGCGGGTTCGCGGCGGGAGGCCGCGTTGCACGCCTACCCGCAGCGGATGGCCGACGAGTGGGGCGCGTACTACCGGCTCGGCGGCGTGTTCGTGAAGTTGATCGGCAACCCGAAGGTGATGCAGGCGTGCACCCGGCACGGGCTGCCGCACCCGGCGCTCATGCGTTTTGTGCTCAAGCTGCTCGCGAACCTGACCGACCCGCGCAGCGCATCCGACCGTGACGTGTCTGACCGCGTCATCGACGTGCTGACCCGCCTCACCCCGGCGGTGCGTTAGGCATGCCTAAGCCGCCGCCTGGCGCGACCGCAGGGCTAGCCTGACAACCGCCTGAACAACCCGATATTCGGACCCGTCGCAGAAGGGAGAGCAGCCACAATGCTCGCGCCGTACCTGCCCATCGTGTTGCTGTTCGCGCTCGCGACGGCCTTCGCGGTCTTCTCCGTGACGATCGCGCCGTTCACCGGACCGAAGCGTTACAACAAGGCCAAACTCGACTTCTACGAGTGCGGCATCGAACCCACCGAACAGCCGATGGGCCCCCAGCGTTTCCCGATCAAGTACTTCTTGACGGCAATGCTGTTCATCGTCTTCGACATCGAGATCATCTTCCTGTACCCGTACGCGGTCGCCAACAAGGCGCTCGGCCTGTTCGGGCTGGTGGAGATCATCTTGTTCATCGTCACCGTGTTCGTCGCCTACGCCTATGTGTGGCGTCGCGGCGGACTGGACTGGGACTGAGAGCTCATGGGTCTGGAAGAGAAGTTGCCCAACGGCGTGCTGCTGGCCAACGTCGAGAAGCTGGTCAACTGGACGCGCAAGTCGTCGTTGTGGCCCGCGACGTTCGGCCTCGCCTGCTGCGCGATCGAGATGATGACGTTCGGTGCGCCGCGCTTCGACTCCGCGCGTTTCGGCATGGAGGTCTTCCGGCCGTCACCGCGGCAGGCGGACCTGATGATCGTCGCCGGCCGCGTCAGCCAGAAGATGGCACCGGTGCTGCGCCAGATCTACGACCAGATGCCCGAGCCGAAATGGGTGCTCGCGATGGGTGTCTGCGCCTCCAGCGGCGGCATGTTCAACAACTACGCCATCGTGCAGGGCGTCGACCACGTCGTGCCGGTGGACATGTACCTGCCGGGCTGCCCGCCGCGGCCGGAGATGCTCATCGACGCCGTGCTCAAGCTGCACCACAAGATCATGAACGAGCCGCTGGGCCCGAAGCGCGCGAAAGCGCTGGAGGGCCAGACCGTCGAGCTCGTGCCGTCGTCCTACAAGTACGGGCGCTGAGCGCATGTCCTCTCCCACAGAGCGTCCGGTTGCCGAGGACTCCGCGCCCGACCAGGCGGCGAGCGACGTCGCCCGCGCCACCGTCGGCACCGGCGCCGCCGCGGTCACCGGCGACACCGCCGACTCGCCGTACGGCATCGAACGCCAGGGCATGTTCGGCGTCGCGGGCAGCGGCGACACCTCCGGCTTCGGCGGCCTGGTCCGCGAGCCGTGGACGCCACCGGCCGCCGAACGTCCCTACGGCAGCTACTTCGACGAGATCGTCGACGCGCTGCGCGACGCGTACGCGGACTTCGACGCCGCCGTGCTCAAGGTCGTCGTCGATCGCGGCGAGCTGACCCTGCACATCGCCCGCGAGCACCTGCTCGGCGTGGCCGAGGTGCTGCGCAACGACCCGTCACTGCGCTTCGAGCTGTGCTCCAACGTCTCCGGCGTCGACTACCTCGGCTCGGCCAACCGGCTGCACGCCGTGGCGAACCTGACGTCGATGACCTATCGCCGGCGGGTGCGCCTCGAGGTGGCGGTCAGTGTCGAGGACCCGCACGTGCCGTCGCTGACGCCGCTGTACCCGACGGCCGACTGGCAGGAGCGCGAGACGTTCGACATGTTCGGCATCGTCTACGACGGCCACCCCGCGCTGACCCGGATCCTGATGCCCGACGACTGGGACGGCCACCCGCAGCGCAAGGACTACCCGCTCGGCGGCATCCCGGTGCAGTACAAGGGCGCGACGATCCCGCCGCCGGACCAGCGCAGGGCCTACAAGTGAGCGAGCCACAGGGAAGGGCACAGCCGTGACCGATTCCTACGCACCGTCCCGGGAGACCACCGAGGGACGCGTCTACAACCTGACCGGCGGCGACTGGGATCAGGTCATCGCTGCGCACGACCCGATCAAGGACGAGCGGCTCGTGCTCAACATGGGCCCGCAACACCCGTCGACGCACGGCGTGCTGCGCCTCGTGGTCGAGCTCGAGGGCGAGACCGTCACCGACGCGCGGGTCGTCATCGGCTACCTGCACACCGGCATCGAGAAGAACACCGAGTTCCGGACGTGGACGCAGGGCGTCACCTTCCTGACGCGCGCCGACTACCTCAGCCCGATCTTCAACGAGACCGTCTACTCGATGGGCGTCGAGCGGCTGCTCGGCATCGAGGTGCCCAGCCGCGCGCAGCTGATCCGCGTGCTGATGATGGAGATCAACCGGCTGTCGTCGCACTGGGTGTGGCTCGCCACCGGCGGCATGGAGCTCGGCGCGCTGACCGCCATGACCAACGGGTTCCGCGCCCGCGAGCGGTGCCTGGACATCTTCGAGCTGATCACCGGGCTGCGGATGAACCACGCCTATGTACGGCCCGGTGGCGTGGCTCAGGACCTGCCCGACGGCTACGACGAGCAGATCCGCGGTTTCCTCGACGAGCAGCGCGAGGAGCTGCGCGGCGTCGACAAATTGCTGCGCACCCAGCCCATCTGGGTCAACCGGCTCAAGGACGTCGGTTGGATCGGCGTCGAGGGTTGCCTCTCGCTCGGCGTCACCGGCCCGCTGCTGCGTGCCGCCGGCCTGCCGTGGGATCTGCGCAAGACCGAGCCGTACCTCGGCTACGAGACGTTCGACTTCGAAGTGCCGACCGACGACCGCGGCGACAGCTACTCGCGCTTCGTCGTGCGCGTGGCCGAGATGCACGAGTCGATCAAGATCATCGAGCAGGTGCTGGACCGGCTCGAGCCCGGCCCGGTCGTGCACGACGACCCGAAGATCGCCTGGCCGGCCAAGCTGTCGCTCGGGCCGGACGGCATGGGCAACTCGCTCGAGCACGTGCAGAAGATCATGAACACCTCGATGGAGTCGCTGATCCATCACTTCAAGCTCGTCACCGAGGGCTTCCGGGTGCCGCCGGGGCAGGTGTACCAGGCCGTCGAGTCGCCGCGTGGCGAACTCGGCGCGCACGTCGTCAGCGACGGCGGCACGCGGCCCTACCGCGTGCACTTCCGCGAGCCGTCGTTCGTCAACCTGCAGGCCGTCGCGACGCTGTCGATCGGCGGGATGATCGCCGATGTCATCGCCTCCGTCGCCTCGATCGACCCCGTCATGGGCGGATGTGACCGGTGAGTCGACCCATCACGTCGCACGACATGAGCGCGGACTCCGCGCTCGAGCCGTTCGCCCAGCAGCCGACGCGCGAGACCTTGCCGACCAACGCGGCCGGCGAGATCAGTGACCGCACCAACTTCCGCACGTCGGTCATCAACCTGGACCGGCCCGGCGATCCGAACGTCTTCGGTGACGCCGTGCGCGCCGACGCCGCCGAGCTGATCTCGCGCTACCCCGAAGGCCAGGCCCGCTCGGCGCTGCTGCCGCTGCTGCACCTCGTGCAGTCCGAGCAGGGCTACGTCACGCCGGACGGCATCGCCTTCTGCGCCGACATCCTCGGCCTCACCAAGGCGCAGGTGGCGGCCGTCGCGACGTTCTACACGATGTACAAGCGCTCGCCCACAGGCGAGTTCCTCGTCAGCGTCTGCACCAACACGCTGTGCGGCATGCTCGGCGGCGACGAGATCTTCGCAACGCTCAAGGACCAGCTCGGCGTCGGCAACAACCAGACGACCCGCGACGGCAAGATCACGCTGGAGCACGCCGAGTGCCTGGCTGCCTGCGACTACGCGCCGGTCGTCACCGTCAACTACGAGTTCTTCGACAACCAGACCGAGGCCTCGGCGAGCGGCCTGGTGAAGCAGCTGCAGGCCGGTGAGCGACCGGCGCCGACCCGCGGCGCGCCGCTGTGCACCTTCCGCCAGATCGAGCGGCAGGTTGCCGGGCTGCACGACGCTGCGGCGCTCGCGCCGGACGCGAACGGTGCCGGGACGCCGACCCTGGCCGGTGTCAACCTCGCCATCGAGCGTGGCGACACCGCGCCGTCGTACTCGCTGCAGGACGGCGAGTCGGTGGCCGGCCGGCGCGGGCCCGCGCAGGAGGTGCCGTCCGCCGCGGCGCCCAGCGCGCAGCCGGAGACGACGCCCGAGGACAAGGTCGCCGCAGCACCGGCCGCCGGGCGCGGCGAACAGCTCGAGCTCGGCGCCGATGACGCCGGGTCCGGCGGTGCGCCCGAGGGCAGCACGGGTTCCGGCGACGAGCAGAAGAGCACCGACACCGGCCGCGGCGGCAAGGCCGCGCGCCGCTCGGCGGGGCAGGCCGGCAAGTCCGAGGAAGAGGGCCCGAGCGAGAGCGACGCCCCGCTGGAGACCGCCGAGTCCGACCCGTCGCACTCGACGCGCACCGACACCGAGAAGGGCTGACCGCCGTGCAGCTGACCCCCGTGCTGACGAAGCGGTTCGGCACCGACCAACCGTGGAAGATCGACAACTACGAGCGACTCGACGGCTACGCCGGGCTGCGCAAAGCGCTGACGATCGCGCCGGACGACCTCATCGCCATGGTCAAGGACTCCAACCTGCGCGGCCGCGGCGGCGCAGGCTTCCCGACCGGCATGAAGTGGCAGTTCATCCCGCAGGCCAAGGAGGGGGAGGAGCCGCAGCCGCACTACGTCGTCGTCAACGCCGACGAGGGCGAGCCCGGCACCTGCCGTGACCTGCCGCTGATGATGAACGACCCGCACTCGATGATCGAGGGCATCATCATCGCCTGCTTCGCGGTGCGGGCGGCGCACGCGTTCATCTACATCCGCGGCGAGGCCGTGCACGCGATCCGCCGGGTGACCGCCGCGGTGCTCGAGGCGCGCGCGAAGGGCTACCTGGGCACGGACATCCTCGGCTCCGGATTCGACTGCGAGATCACCGTGCACGCCGGTGCGGGCGCGTACATCTGCGGCGAGGAGACCGCGCTGCTCGACTCGCTCGAGGGCCGGCGCGGGCAGCCGCGGCTCAAGCCGCCGTTCCCCGCCACCAACGGCCTCTACGACGCGCCGACGGTCGTCAACAACGTCGGCACGCTCGCGAGCGTGCCGTACATCGTGCTGGGCGGCGCGGCCTGGTTCAAGCAGCTCGGCCCGGACGGCTCGCCCGGCACGTCGATCTACTCGCTCTCCGGCCGGGTGAAGAACCCCGGGCAGTACGAGGCGCCGATGGGCTCGACGCTCGCCGAGCTGATCGAGCTCGCAGGTGGGATGAGCCGCGGCAAGGACATCAAGTTCTGGACGCCGGGCGGCTCGTCGACGCCGCTGCTCACCCGCGAGCACCTCGACGTGCCGCTGGACTTCGACGCGACCGTCAAGGCCGGCACGATGAACGGCACGTCCGCCATCATGATCTTCGACGAGGACGACTGCGTCGTGCGGGCGACGTTGAAGTGGTCGGAGTTCTACCGGCACGAGTCGTGCGGCAAATGCACGCCGTGCCGCGAGGGCACGTACTGGTACGTCGGCATCTACGAGCGGCTGGAGAACGGCGAGGGCACCGAGGAGGACATCGCCACCCTGCTGGACCTGTCCGACAACATCCTGGGCCGCTCGTTCTGCGCGCTCGGCGACGGGGCGGTGTCGCCCGTGACCTCGTCCATCAAGTTCCTGCGCGACGAGTACCTGGCGCACGTCGAGCACGGCTGCCCGTTCCGGGCGGCCGGCGACCGCGTCCTGGCTGGAGCTCACTAGATATGACGTCTGCACCGGAGAAGACGGCGGCCGAGAAGGAAGATCTCGTCACCGTCACCATCGACGGCTTGGAGATCTCCGTGCCGAAGGGCACGTTGCTGATCCGCGCCGCCGAGCAGTTGGGCATCTCCATCCCGCGCTTCTGCGACCACCCGCTGCTCGACCCGGCCGGCGCCTGCCGCCAGTGCCTGGTGGAGGTGCCGGACATGGGCAACGGGCGTGGCATGCCGAAGCCGGCCGCGAGCTGCACCACCACCGTCATGCCCGGCATGGTGATCAACACACAGCTGACGTCCGTCGTCGCGGACAAGGCGCAGCAGGGCGTCATGGAGCTGCTGCTCATCAACCACCCGCTGGACTGCCCGATCTGCGACAAGGGCGGCGAGTGCCCGCTGCAGAACCAGGCGATGAGCAACGGCCGCGCCGAGAGCCGCTTCCACGAGAAAAAGCGCACGTTCCCCAAGCCGCTGGCGATCAGCTCGAACGTGCTGCTCGACCGCGAGCGGTGCGTGCTGTGCCAGCGCTGCACCCGGTTCTCCCTGCAGATCGCCGGCGACCCGTTCATCGACCTGCTCGAGCGAGGCGCGGACCAGCAGATCGGCACCTCGGAGGAGGTGCCGTTCCAGTCCTACTTCTCCGGCAACACCGTGCAGATCTGCCCGGTGGGCGCGCTGACGAGTGCGTCGTACCGCTTCCGCGCACGGCCGTTCGACCTGCAGTCCACCGACTCGGTCTGCGAGCACTGCGCGTCCGGCTGTGCGCAGCGCACCGACTGGCGTCGCTCGAAGGTCACCCGCCGCCTCGCGGCCAACGACCCCGAGGTCAACGAGGAGTGGAACTGCGACAAGGGCCGCTGGGCGTTCCACAACGCGGAGCAGGCCGATCGCATTCTGAGCCCCCTGGTGCGCAACGACGACGGCGCGCTGGTGCCGGCGTCCTGGCCGGAGGCGCTCGAGCGCGCAGCGCAGGGGCTCGCCGAGGCCGTCGACCGCGGCGGGGTCGGCGTGCTCCCGGGCGGCCGGCTGACCGAGGAGGACGCGTACACCTACGCCAAGTTCGCGCGCGTCGCGTTGAACACCAACGACGTCGACATGCGCTCGCGGCCCGGGTCGGCCGAGGAGCTCGACTTCCTGGCCGCGCACGTCGCCGGACTGACACCCGAGCACGTGTCCTACCGCTACCTGGAGAAGGCGCCCGCGGTGCTGCTCGCCGGCTTCGAGCCGGAGGAGGAGTCGCCGATCGTCTTCCTGCGGCTGCGCAAGTCGACGCGTAACGCGCGCACGAAGGTGTGGTCGGTGGCCGCGCTTGCGTCCAACGGCCTCGCCAAGCTGCACGGCGACCTGGTGCACGCGGCTCCGGGCGCCGAAGCCGTCGTGCTGCGCGAGCTGCCGGCCGCCGTCACCGACGCCCTGCGCGGCGCCGGCGCGGTGATCCTCGTCGGCGAGCGGCTGGCCAGCACACCCGGTGCGCTCAGCGCGGTCGCCGCGTTGGCCGCCGACACCGGCGCGCGGCAC
>NZ_CAXTQF010000037.1:0-38206 GCF_964246335.1 uncultured Jatrophihabitans sp.
GAGCGAGCTCAGGTCCATGCCGGAGGAGCACATCGGCCCCGCGCCGCGCAGCACAGCGCCGGCCCGGGCGACGCCGTCCGGCAACGACACCGAGACCGCGGTGACGCCGGCAAGCTGTTGCACCGCGTCGGCGATCGCCCGCGCCGCGACGCCGGCCAGCGCCCCGGCACCGGCCACGAGTGGAATGGCCTGCGCTAACTCGGTGGCCAGTGCCTTCGCCGGATTGACGAACGGGTCGGCGTCCGGACGGCACGCCTCGGCGCGCTCGTCGAGCGCGTCGGCGACCTCGACGAGCAGCTGCGCGGGGACGGCAGCGACCCCGAGCGCGTCGAGTGCCTGCAGCAACGGCGTGAGCACCGCCCAGCGGGCCGCGCGCGGGTGCAGGTCGCGAGGAATCTCGGCCACCGGCGCACGCCCCGCGGCGACGGCCACCTGACTGCCGGGCGGCGCCGCCACCGCCATCGCCATGCCGCGCTGCGCACCCTGCGCCGCGAGCTCGGCGAGGCGAGGGTGCCGGCCGTCACCGGAGCCGATCAGCAGCGCGTCGTACGGGCCGGCCCAGCGCGGCAGCTCGACGCCGTGCCAGGTGATCGCCGGCGTACGCGCGCAGCTGAGCCGGGTGATCAACCGCGAGCCCGCGGACGGCGCCGAATCGGTGGCGACGAGCAGCGCCCGCGGCAGATCGTCACCGCGCATGGTGTGCACGCCGAAGTCGCCGGCGGTGTCGAGCGCGCGGCGCACCTGCGCGCCCGCCGTCGCGAGCGACCACAGCAGCCGCTGCTCGTCGCGCCGTGCGATGGCGTCCGGGTCGTCGAGCAGCGCCTCGTCGAAGCTCACGGCTACCCCGACCGCGCGATCACGACGCCGCGTTGCCGAGGCCGTTCGGCCCCGGCGTCGCCTCGTCCAGCAGCAGCACCGGAATGCCGTCGTCCACGCGGAACGTCGAGGCGCAGAACGTGCACACGAGCAGCTGCGCGCCGTCGCGCGACTCCTCGCGCAGTGGCGCGTGGTCGTCGCTCGGGCACGCGAGCAGGTCGAGCAGGTCAGCGTCCAGCGGCATGGGCCGATCCTTGCAGGTCGGGCTGGGTGCCGGGCAGGTGCGCGCCGCAGCAGGCGATGCATTCATGTCATGCGGCGCAGGTGCCCGCACTTGGCACCGCCCCATCGCGGCCAGGAAGATCGACTGACCGCGCCGAGCAGGTGCCAAGCGGCCGCAGCGGGCGTCAGCCGCGTCAGTCGGCGTCAGCCGCGGATGATCGCCAGCGCCTCGTCACGGATAGCGGCCATCGCCGAGTCGTCGACCGCTTCGACGTTCAGCCGCAGCAACGGCTCGGTGTTCGACGCCCGCACGTTGAGCCACGCGTCGCCGGGCAACAGCAGCGTCAGCCCGTCCAATTCGTCCACGTCGACGGTCCGGTCGGCGAAGGACGCGCGCACGTCCGCCATCCGCGCCTGCTGGTCGGCGACGGTCGAATTGATCTCCCCGGAGGCGACGTAGCGGACGAAGCGCGTGGTCAGCTGCGCGAGCGGCTCGGGCTGGCCGCCCAGTGCGGCCAGCACGTGCATCGCGGCCAGCATCCCGGTGTCGGCGAACCAGAACTCGCGGAAGTAGTAGTGCGCGGAGTGCTCGCCACCGAACACGGCGTCGACGCGGGCCATCTCGGCCTTGATGTAGGAGTGGCCGACCCGCGTACGCACCGGCACGCCACCGTGCTCACGCACGATCTGCGGCACGGCCTGCGACGTGATCAGATTGTGGATCACCGTGCTCCCCGGGACGCGCTCGAGTTCGCGGGTCGCGACGAGCGCGGTGATCGCGCTGGGCGAGACCGCCGCACCGTCCGCGTCGACGAAGAAGCACCGGTCGGCGTCGCCGTCGAAGGCGATCCCGATGTCGGCGCCCTCGGCGACCACCGCACGTTGCAGGTCGACCAGGTTCGCCGGCTCCAGCGGGTTGGCCTCGTGGTTGGGGAACGACCCGTCGAGCTCGAAGTACAACGGCACGATCGTCAACGGCAGCGCCGGCAGCCGGGTGTCACCGAGCACGGCGGGCACGGTGTGCCCGGCCATGCCGTTCCCGGCGTCGACCACGGCGGTGAGCTGTCGGATGCCGGAGAGGTCGACGATGCCGCGCAGGTGCCGGGCGTAGGCCTCGAGCAGATCGAGCTGCTCGACCTCGGTCACCCGATCGGCCGGCGCCTGCGGCAGGTCGGTGTCGACGTATCGACCGGCGAGGTCGCGGATCTCCGCGAGCCCGCTGGCCTGGCCGATCGCCACCGCGCCCGCGCGGCACAGCTTGATGCCGTTGTACTCGGCCGGGTTGTGGCTGGCGGTGAACATTGCGCCGGGCAGGTCCAGGTGACCGCTCGCGAAGTACAGCATGTCGGTGGACGCCAGGCCGATCTCGACCACGGACGCGCCGCGATGCATGGCGCCTTCGGCGAATGCCCGCGCAAGGCCCGGACCGGTCTCGCGCATGTCGTGCGCGGTGACGATCCGCGTCGCCTCGGTCACGTCGACGAATGCGGCACCGATGGCGCGCGCTATCCGCTCGTCGAGCTGATCGGGGACGATGCCCCGGACGTCGTAGGCCTTGACCAACGCCGAGAGGTCCACGATGCGGAAGGGTACCGACGGGCGTTCGCGCCCGGCCGGACGGTTACCGACGGCGTGCCGGCGTGCTCAGAACGACGGCGGGACGACGCGCAGGTGCCCTCGACGGCCGGTCAGCGCGTCGGCGTCCGAGCGCGGCCCGGGCTCGGCGCGCGCGGCCTCGCGGACCGCGTCGGCCAGCGCCTCGAGATCGTCGGCGTGCGGGATGGGCGCCGGGAAGTCACCGACGTGACGCACGACCTCCCAGCCGCGCGGCACGGTGAGGTTGACGGCGTGTTCTTCGCACAGGTCGTAGGAGTGCGGCTCGGCGAAGCTGGCCAGCGGACCGACGACGGCGGTCAGGTCGGAATAGGCGTAGGTCAGCGTGGCCACTGCGGACCGCTGGCACCCGGTGCGCGTGCAGCGCCGGACATAGCTCATCGCGCACGGCTCATCGGGCGGACCTCACGGTTGGCGACGATAGCGCCCGACATGCGTCCGGTCCGTGATTGCCGACCCGCCGGGTGGACGTGTCGCGGTTGCTGGGCGGCACGCAGGATGTCGCCGGGTGGTGGCATGCTCTGACGGCAATCGTCGACGGGAGGGACCCATGGACGACACCTCACCCGCAGCGGCCCGGCTGGCCGACCTGCTCGGCACGCGGCCACCGCGCAGCGTGCAGCACCTGCCGGCTCCGGTGCTGAACCGGCTCGTCGAGCAGATCGAGGCAGGCCGCCGGCATCATCTGAAGGTGGCCGACGACGCAACCAACGACGCGCTCAGGGGCGTACCGCTGCCGGTGCGCGGCATCGTCCGGAAGGCGCTGACGTGAGCGACTCCTCGAAGATGCGGACCCGCAGCCCGCAGCTCGCGCGGCTCGCGCGTCTGACGTACACCGACATCGCCGAACTCGACGGCCTGGCCGGTGTGCCGGACGACGACCTGCGCGCGCTGCACGACCAGATCGCCGAGCTGTACTTCTCCGCAGGGCGGGAGAGCTTCGCGCGAGTCGCCGGCCTGTCCAAGGCGCTGCCCGGCTCGGTCGCCGGCAAGTTGGCCGAGCGGTTCCTGCCGCCGCACCTGGCCGCGCAGGTCGCGGTCATGCTCGACCCGGGCAAGGCTCGCGAGCTCGTCAACAAGGTGTCGCTGCCCTACCTCGCCGAGCTGTCGCTGTCGCTCGACCCGTCCAGATCGCAGCCCGTGGTCCAGGCGATCCCGGCCGCGCGTATCGGCGAGATCGCCGCGGAGCTCTACCGGCGCGGCGAGTACGCGGCAATGGCCGAGTTCGCAGCCACGGTCACGCGCGACGCGCTACAGGCCGCACTCGCTGCCGCGGACGGTCGGGACCTGTTGGCCGTCCTGCCGCTGCTCGTGTGGAGCGACAACGTCGACGCCGTGGTGAACCGGACGCCGGCGGCGCAGCTGGACGACGTGCTGAACGCGATCATCGACGACGAGCAGTGGCAGCAGGGCAGTGTGCTGATCGAGCGGTTGCCCGAGCCCGCGCGGGCGGCGATGGCGGCCCGGGTCGGCGAGCTGGATGCGCACCGAGCGGCCGGGTTGAGCGCGGCTGCCGGCGCCGGGCTGCTCGGTCCCGCGGCGACCCGGCTCGCCGGGCACGCGCGCAGCGGCGATGCAGTGCCGCGCCGAACGTAGGGTTGGCCCCGTGCGTCGCGAAGGACGGGCCACCGCCGGCCCGCCAGCCCGAGCCCGGCCACGGCGGCGCGACCGTCGCGGCCGTGGGGTGCGTGGGCGACTGGCGCCGGTCGAGGTCCCGCTGAACCGGACTCGCGCCGAGCAGTTCGACGAGCTCGTCATGGACGCCGTCGAAGACCTCGAGCAGCAGTGGGGCCCGGACCTCGGCGGCCTGGAGTTCGCCGTGCAGGACGTCCCGCAGGCCCAGCCGCTCGGGCGCCAGCCGGACGAGGACACGGTCTTCGACCGCGGCGTGCCGCTCGGGCGGCTGTTCCGCTCCGGTATCGACGAGATCCGCGAGCCCGTGCTGATCGTCTACCGCCGCCCGATCGAGACCCGCGCGCTCGACATCGAGGACCGTGCCGACGTGGTGTTCATGGTCGTGCTCGACCTGGTGGCGCAGTTTCTGGGCCGCGATGTCGACGATATCGACCCACCCCGCTGAGCGGAGCCGGTCCGACGCGGCCGCCGGGGCCGCCGGGGCCGCCGGGCCCGGTCAGACGGGGCAGCCGGGGCCGGTCAGACGGCGCGGCGCTTGAGGCGACGGCGCTCGCGCTCGCTCATGCCACCCCAGATGCCGAATCGCTCGTCGTGCGCGAGCGCGTACTCGAGGCATTCGTCGCGGACCTCGCAGCCGGTGCAGATGCGCTTGGCCTCGCGCGTCGAGCCGCCCTTCTCCGGGAAGAAGGCTTCCGGGTCGGTCTGCGAGCACAGCGCGCGCTCGTGCCAGCTACCTTCCTCGGGCAGACCGAAGATGTCGGCCAGTTCATCGAAATCGACGGTTTGATCGAGTTCCGCCATGACGACGCCCTCCGTAGGTATGCGCAGCGTGCTGCGAATGACAACGTGCAAATTACACGCGTGTCGTTCCCGTTCGTCAAGCTGTAGGGCTGCTAATTCGTGCCGACACGCCGACAAATCTTCACGAACCGGACGCGGCGGCGTCGCCGAGGGCGCTCAGCACCGCGTCCACCACCGGGCGCGCGGCCACCGCCGGGCGTGCGACGGCGAGCAACCGGCGGCGCAAACCCGGAGCGCGCAGCGGCTGGGTGCGTACGCCGACGGCATCCGCGGGCACCGATCGACTCGGCAACACGGCGACGCCGTGGCCGTGCGCGACGGCCCGCACGAGCAGCAGCATGTCGTCGGTCTGCCACCGCACCCGCGGCTCGAATCCGGCTGTGCGGCACGCGGCCCGTACCGCCCGCCCGCACGCCGCATCCTCCGGCGGCATCACCCAGGTGGCATCGGCGAGATCGGCGAGGGCAACTCCGTCCTGGGCTCCGCATGGACTGTGCGGGCCGGCGTCCCCGGCGCGCACCAGCACGAGCGGTTCGTCACCGAGCCCGCACACGACGGCGCCGTCGGGCAGCGCGAGCGGCACGTAGTCGTACTCGTCGACGACGGCCAGCTCCGCGTCGCCGCCGAGCAGCATGCCGATGCCACGGTCCGGTTCCGCGGCGGTCACGAACGCATCGACGTCCGGCGCGGTCTCGCGCAGTCGGGTCAGCGCGGCGGACACGACGGTGGCTGCGGCGCTTGCGACCGACGCGATGCGCACGGGTCCGGCCACCGAGCCGGCCAACCGGTCGAGGTCGGCGTTCGCGGCGTGCAGCACGTCGAGCAGGGCAGCGGCGTGTGCAGCGAGCGTCTCCCCTGCTCCGGTGAGCACCACGCCGCGCGACGAGCGTTCCAGCAGTGGCATCGCGACGTCGCGCTCCAGTGCGGTGAGCTGTTGCGAGACGGCCGACGGCGTGATGCCCACGATGCGCGCCGCGGCGGCGATCGAGCCGCGTAACTGGACCTCGCGCAGCAGGCGCAGGCGACCGGCGTCGAGCAGCGGAGCGGAGGCTGCCGGGACCGACCTGGTCATAAGCACAACTTACGGCATAGGCTCAGTGGCCATAAGTCGCACAGCGCCCCCGTACCGCCGTCGAGGAGCCCGAGCCATGACCGATTCCGGTACCGCATCCGCCCTGCCGTCCGCGGACGAGACAGCGAGGCGGGCCCGCGCGGTGCTCGCCCGGCTCGGCGTCACCGACGTTGCCGCAGAAGGTGCGCACGGCATGCCGGCCCGCACGCCGATCACCGGCACCGTGCTCGGCCGGGTGCCGGCCCACACAGCCGACGACGTCGCCGAGATCGTCGGTGCTGCGCAGGACGCATTCCGGCAGTGGCGCACCGTGCCGGCCCCCGTGCGCGGCGCGCTGGTCCGCGAGCTCGGTGAGCTGCTGCGCGAGCACAAGGACGATCTCGGCACGCTCGTCTCCCTGGAGGCCGGCAAGATCCGCTCCGAGGGACTCGGCGAGGTCCAGGAGATGATCGACATCTGCGACCTCGCCGTGGGGCTGTCGCGTCAGCTGCACGGGCTGACCATCGCTTCGGAGCGGCCCGGGCACCGGATGATGGAGCAGTGGCACCCGCTCGGGGTCGTCGGCATCATCAGCGCGTTCAACTTCCCGGTGGCGGTGTGGTCGTGGAACGCCGCGCTCGCGCTCGTCTGCGGCGACTCGGTGGTGTGGAAGCCCTCGGAGAAGACCATGCTGACGGCGCTGGCCTGCCAGTCGCTGCTGGCCCAGGCCGCCCGGCGCGTCGGCGCGCCCGAGGCGATCTCGGCCGTGCTGCTCGGCGACGCGCAGGTCGGCGAGGCGCTCGTCGACGACCCGCGCGTCGCGCTGTTGTCGGCCACCGGCTCGACGCGGATGGGCCGTGCCGTGGCGCCGCGCGTCGCTGGGCGGTTCGGTCGCCTGCTGCTCGAGCTGGGCGGCAACAACGCCGCGGTCGTCACGCCCTCGGCCGACCTCGACCTCACGGTGCGCGGCATCGTCTTCTCCGCCGCAGGCACCGCGGGCCAGCGCTGCACCTCGCTGCGCCGCGTGCTCGCGCACGCGTCCGTCGTCGACGAGCTCACCGACCGCATCGCGGCCGCCTACCGCACGCTGCCCATCGGCTCGCCGCTGGCCGACGGCACCCTCGTCGGACCACTGATCGACCAGGCGTCCCACGACGGCTACCTCGAAGCGCTGGACAAGGCGCGCGCCAACGGGGGCACCGTCCTCGCCGGCGGCGAGCGCGTACTGGCCCACGAAGCACCGGACGCGTACTACGTGCAACCCGCGCTCGTGCGCATGCCGTCGCAGTCGGAGATCGTGCAGACCGAGACGTTCGCGCCGATCCTCTACGTCATGTCCTACGACGACTTCGACGACGCCCTGTCGATGCACAACGACGTGCCGCAGGGACTCTCGTCGTCGATCTTCACCAACGACGTGCGCGAGGCCGAGCGCTTCGTCGCGGCGGACGGTTCGGACTGCGGCATCGCCAACGTCAACATCGGCCCGTCCGGCGCCGAGATCGGCGGCGCGTTCGGTGGCGAGAAGGAGACCGGCGGCGGGCGGGAGTCCGGCTCGGACGCGTGGAGGTCGTACATGCGCCGCGCGACGAACACGGTCAACTACTCGCGCGAACTGCCGCTGGCGCAGGGCGTCGAGTTCGGCTGAGCCCAGGGTCAGCCGGCAGCGAGCTTGCGGAAGTCCCAGCTGACGATCTTGTCCGGCACGAGGCGCAGCCAGCCGTGTTTGCCGTCGTGGTACATGTTCTCGCGGCCGCCGAAGTACTTGCCCGCGAACAGTTGTTCCGGTTCGCGCAGCGCAGGCTCGTCGACGTCACCCGTGCGCGGGGCATCGCCGACGACCTCGACGCGGCCGGTCAGTTCGACGCCGCGCAGCTCGAGGTACTCGACGCCAGCGTCGACGACCACGCCGATGCGCGGATCACGTGCCAGGTCGGTCCAGCGTTGGCTGCGGGTGAGCGAGTAGAGCCACAGCGCCGACCCGTCCCAGCAGAACCACAACGGCGTGGCGTGCGGCCCGTCGGATCCGACACTCGCCACCCGACAGGTGCGTTCGACCGACAGGAACTGGCCGACCTCGGCGTCGGTCATCGCGATCTTGCGCCCGCGCCGCTGTTGGCGGGGTCGGTCAGCCATCCTCGCTCCTGCCTGTCGGTGTCCAGAGAAAGACCGACGGCCCCGGGAGGTTTCCCGGGGCCGTCGTTGCTGGTCCTGCAGTCAGTGCTTGAACGCGTCCTTGACCTTCTCGCCCGCGTTCTTCAGATCGGCCTTCGACTGGTCCTTCTGGCCCTCGCGCTCCGTGGAGCGGTCGCCGGTGGCGCTGCCGATGGCTTCCTTGGCCTTGCCCGAAGCATCGTCGATGTTGTTCTTGACCTTGTCCGTGGCGCTCATTCCGTGACATCTCCTCGAATCCGTGAACGTGCGTGCTAGGAACCATGTACCCGCGGCCGGGTGGGGGTAACCGCGTCACGCACCGACGCGGGCCGCCGCCAGCGCGATGCGCTCGTCCGGCTGCACGGCGGCGACCCGGAAGAACCCCGTACCTGCGGGGCCGTAGAACTCCCCGGGCGAGACGACGACGCCGGCCCGCTGCGCGACATCGCGAGCGGCGCGCCACTCGTCGCCGTCCGGCGCCGGGATCCACAGGTAGAACGCCCCGTGCGGCAGCGTGGCCGGGTAGCCGAGCGCGGCGAAGACGTCCACGAGCCGCTCGAGACGCGCCAGATAGCGTTCGCGTTGCGCCTGGACGTGCGCGTCGTCGCCGAGGGCGACGACGGCGGCGGCCTGCACCGGGCCCGGCGGCATGAACCCGGCGTGCTTGCGCACCTCGCGCAGGTAGTGCACGAGCTCGCCGTCGCCGGCGTAGAAGCCGATGCGCGCACCGGCGAAGTTGTCCCGCTTGGACAGCGAATGCAGGGCGAGCACGCCGTCCGTGCCGGCCCGCAGGATCGTCGTCGGCTGCCCGGCCCAGGTGAACTCGGCGTAGCACTCGTCGGAGATCACCGGCACGCCCCGCGCGCGGCCCCACCGCGCGGCGGCGTCTAGGTCGTGCAGTTCCCCGGTCGGGTTGCCCGGCGAGTTCACCCAGACGCACAGCGCGCGCTGCGCGTCGGCGTCGGCGATGTCCGCGAGGTCGGTGTACGGCACCGCGCGGCAGCCGGCGAGCGTCGCGCCCATCTCGTAGGTCGGGTAGCTGATCGCCGGATAGAGGACGGTGTCCTGGCCGGGGGTCCGCAGCTTGAGGTACTGCGGCACCGAGGCGACGAACTCCTTCGTCCCGACGCAGGCGGCGAGTTCGGTGTCCGGGTCGACGGTGGCGCCGAGCCGGCGGTCGAGCCAGTCGGCAGCCGCCGTGCGCAGCGCCGGCGTCCCGATCGACGGCGGGTAGCCGCGCGCCGTATCGCCGGCGGTGAGCGCGGCGAGCACGTCGGCCGGCGGCGGGTCGCACGGTGTGCCGATCGACAGGTCGACGGCGCCGCCGTCGTGCTTGTCGGCCAGCGCGATGATCTCGCCGAGCCGCTCGTACGGATAGGGCGGCGGAACGAAAGCCGCGTGTCGCTCGCTCATTCGGCCCCTCGGTGCGGCAGTCGGTCGGCCAGGAGTTCGGCGAGGTGCTGCCCGTCGACACCGGCAAGTTGCTCGAGCTGGGTGCGGCAGGAGAATCCGTCGGCGAGCACCGAGGTACCGGCGGGCGCGTTGCGGACGGCCGGCAGCAACGCGGTCTCGGCGACGGCGACGGACACGTCGTAGTGCCCGCGCTCGACACCGAAGTTGCCGGCCAGCCCGCAGCAGCCGCCGACGGCGTCGACGCTCGCCCCGCCGGCCGCGAGCAGCGCGGCGTCCGCCTGCCAACCCATGACGGCGTGCTGGTGGCAGTGCGGCTGGGCGACGGCGTGCACGTCGCGCAGGTCCGGCGACGTCCAGCCGTCGGTGCCGCGCAGCAGCTCGGCCAGGGTGCGGGTGGCCGCAGCGGCGCGTGCGGCGCGCGGGTCATCGGGCAGCAGCTCGAGCAGCTCCTGACGTAGCACGGCCGTGCACGACGGCTCGAGCCCGACGATCGACAGGCCGTCGCGCAGCGCCGGCTCCAGTGCGTCGAGCGTGGCCCGCAACTTGCGCCGCGCGCCGTCCAACTGGCCGGTGGAGATCCAGGTGAGCCCGCAGCAGACCGGCTGCTCGGTCAACTGCACGCGGTATCCCGCGTCCTCGAGCACGCGCACCGCCGCTCGGCCGACGCGCGGTGAGAAATGGTCGGTGAAGGTGTCGACCCACAGCAGCACCGGCGCGCCGCCGTCGGGAACGTCCGAGCGCTGCGCGAACCACGAGCGGAACGTCTGCTCGGCGAAGCTCGGCAACGGCCGGCGCGCGTCGATGCCGCCGAGCCGCTTCGCCGCCGCGGCCAGCGGCTTCGCGCGCAGCGACGCGTTGGCGAGCTTGGGGGCCTTCGCCGCGAGCCGCGCCCATCGCGGCAGCCAGCCGAGGGCGTAATGCGCGGCCGGACGCAGCCGCCGGCGGTAACGCTGGTGCAGCACCTCGGCCTTGTAGGTGGCCATGTCCACGCCGGCCGGGCAGTCGCTCGCGCACCCCTTGCACGACAGGCACAGGTCCAGCGACTCGTGCACCGCTTCGGAGCGGTAGCCGTCGATGAGCGAGCCGTTCGCCAGCTCCTGCAGCACCCGGGCCCGGCCGCGGGTGGAGTCCTTCTCGTCGCGGGTCGCCAGGTAGGACGGGCACATGACGCCGCCGCCGACGGTGGTGTCGGCGCGGCACTTGCCGACGCCCACGCAGCGGTGCACGGCCACCGACAGATCGCCCCGGTCGTGGCTGAACGCGAACCCCAGTCCACGCCGCAGCGGCGCGGCGGCGGGCACGCGCAGATCGGCATCGACCGGCGCGGGCGAGACGATGACGCCGGGGTTGAGCAGGTCGTTCGGGTCGAAGAGCGCCTTGAGCTCGCCGAATGCGGCGATCGAGTCGGCCGAGTACATCCGCGGCAGCAGCTCGCCGCGGGCCCGGCCGTCCCCGTGCTCGCCGGACATCGAACCGCCGTGCCGGCCGACGAGCGTGGCGGCGTCGAGCAGGAAGGCGCGGAAGCGCTGCGGCGCGTCGGACAGCGGGAAGTCGATGCGCGCGTGCACGCAGCCGTCCCCGAAGTGCCCGTAGGCCAGCCCGTCCACGCCGTGCTGGACGAGCAGCTGCTCGAACTCGCGCAGGTAGGCGCCGAGGTGCTCGGGCGGCACGGCGGCGTCCTCCCAGCCGGGCCACGCGGGCTGGTTGTCGGGCGTCCGGCCGCCGAGGCCCGCGCCGTCCTCGCGGATGCGCCAGAGCGCGGCGGCCACCGGGCCGGCGACGATCATGGAATCCAGGCACTGCGCGTCGGCCACGATCTTCTCCGCCGCCGCCCGCGCCTGGTCCTCGGTGTCGCCCGCGGTCTCGACGAACAGCCAGCCGGCGCCGCGCGGCAGGTCCGGCACCGCCGCGGGCCCGCGCCGCGTCCGTACGACGTCGACGAGCCGGGCGTCCATGCCCTCGATCGCCACCGGGGCATGCGGCAGCAGGGCCGGCACCGCGTCGGCCGCGGCCGGCATGTCCGGGTAACCGAGTACGGCGAGCGCGACGGCCGGCGGCGATTGCACGAGCCGCAGCCGCGCACCGAGCAGCACGGCGAGCGTGCCCTCGCTGCCGACGAGTGTGCGCGCGAGGTCGCCGCCGTTCTCCGGCAGCAGGTGCTCGAGCGAGTAACCGGACACCTGCCTTCGGAAGCGGCCGAACTCGGTGCGGATGGTCGCCAGATGCGCCTGCACGACGGCGTCGATGCCCGCCGCGAGCGGTGCCGGCGTGGTGGTCGGCCACGGCCCGTCGCCGTGCGCGCGGGGGCCGGCGGTGAAGCGGGTGCCGTCGACGGTGAGGACGTCGAGTGCGACGACGTTGTCCGCGGTGCGGCCGTACTTCAGCGCGCGTGAGCCGCAGGCGTTGTTGCCGACCGAGCCGCCGACGGTGGCGCGGGCATGCGTGGACGGATCCGGTCCGAAGCGCAGGCCGTGCGGTGCGGCGGCCGCGGTCACCGTGTCGAGGATCGCGCCCGGCTCGGCCACGGCGGTGCGGGTGTCCGGATCGACGTCGCGGACGCGGTTCAGGTGCCGGGAGAAGTCCAGCACCAGGCCGGTGCCGACCGCGTTGCCGGCCGTGGACGTGCCGCCGCCGCGCGCGGTCAGCGGCACGCCGAGCTGCGTTGCGACCGACACCGCGGCGCACACCTCGTCGACGTGCCGCGGGAACGCGACGACCTGCGGCACGACGCGGTAGTTGGACGCGTCTGTGGAGTACTCCGCGCGCCGGCGAACCGCGTCGTCCACCTCCGCGAGGCCGGCCCGGCGCAGCGCCGCAGCAAGGTCGGCCGGCGTGGTCATGATTCCCATTGTCCCGCACCACCCACCACCGGTTTGCACCCAGTGACGTCGCTAACGGCCGTCCCGGGCTGCGCGTTAGCGACGGTCGCGGGTGCAAACCGGTGGGTTGCCCGGGCGTGTGAGAAGTGACCGCCTCCCTAACCGGCGAAGTACGCCGGCGGCGCTGTGCCGTCCAGCGCGAGCGCCACGGCCGCACGCGCGGCCACCGGGCCGACGAGGTTGCCGTGGCCGGAGTAGCCGCCGACTGCGACGACGCCGGGGTCGACCTCGGTGCACAGCGCGCGAGAGTCGGCCGTGAAGGCGGCGGACGCTGCCCACCGATGCGTCACGGTGACCGGCTCCCCCGCGAGCTGCGCGGCGACGCCGTCCAGGTAGTGCTGCACCGCCGCGGACGGCTGCGTCCGCGTGCCCCACTCGTCCTCGACGAACAAGTCGCGGCCGCCGCCGACGAACATCCGCCCGTCCGGCAGCTGCTGCGCGTAGTCGTAACCCCAACGGCAGTAGACCGGGCACGGCAACCGGCCCGGGCGCACCGGCTCGGTGGCGAGCATCTGCAGCCGCGACGTCCGCACCCGCCCGCGCAGCTGCGGCAGCACGATTTCGAGCCGCCCGTCCACGGCGACGATCACCACGCCCGCGCTGACCGTGCCGTGCGGCGTGTCCACCGTCCCTGCGCGGACGGAGGTGACCGGCGTGCGCTCGTGCAGCGCCGCGACCTGCGTGAGCGGCAGGGCGAGCGCCAGCGCGCGCACCGCCGGATTGACCGCGGCGTCGTCGGGCAGGAACAGGCCCGCACCCAGCTCGCCGGCGTAGCGCTCGACGCCGATGCCGTGCGCCCGCAGCGCCGCCTCGTGCTCCGCGCAATCGGCCAGCTCCGCGTCGTCCGGCGCACCGGGCAGACCGGCCAGCCGGATGGACCCGACGCGGCGCACGACGTCAGGTCCGAGCAGCTCGAACACGCGGTCCAGCTCGCGCAGTGTCTCGCGGTAGAAGTCGACCGCGCAGTCACCCCACTGCGCGAGCGCCTGGTGCAGCGGCGGCGCCGGGCCGCCGAGCAGGAAACCCCCGTTGCGCCCGGCCGCGCCGGCCGCCACCCGTCCTGCGTCGAGGCCGATCACCGACAGGCCACGGTCGACCAGGGCCTGCACCGCAGCCAGCCCGGTCGCGCCGAGCCCGACCACGCAGGCGTCCGTGGTGACGTCGCCGGCCAGCGGCGGCAGGCCGTGCCACGCGGCCACGGCGGCGTCTGCGTCCCAGCCGACCTCGACCGGTACGGCGCTCACAGCACCTTCGACAGGAAGGCCTTTGTGCGTTCGTGCTGCGGGTTGGCGAGGACGTCGCGCGGAGCGCCGGACTCGACCACCACGCCCTCGTCCATGAAGACGAGCTGATCACCGACCTCGCGGGCGAAACCGATCTCGTGGGTCACGACGACCATCGTCATGCCGGCGGCTGCGAGATCTCGCATGACCTGCAGCACCTCGCCGACGAGCTCGGGGTCCAGTGCGGAGGTCGGCTCGTCGAACAGCATCAGCTTGGGGTCCATCGCGAGCGCGCGAGCGATCGCCACACGCTGCTGCTGGCCACCGGACAACTGGCTCGGGTAATTGCTTGCCTTGTCGGCCAGGCCGACCTGGTCGAGCAGCGCACGCGCCCGCTCCGTCGCCGCGCGGCGCGACTGCCGGCGCACCTGCACCGGCGCTTCCGTGACGTTCTCCAGCGCAGTCTTGTGCGGGAACAGGTTGAAGCGCTGGAACACCATGCCGATCTCGGCGCGCTTGCGGCAGACGTCGCGGTCGCGCAGCTCGTGCAGCTTGTCGCCGCGCTGCTGGTAACCGACGAGCTCGCCGTCGACCCACAGGCGGCCGGCGTTGATCTTCTCCAGGTGGTTGATGCAGCGCAGGAACGTCGACTTGCCCGAGCCGGACGGGCCGATCACCACCATCACCTCGCCCGCGCGCACCTCGATGTCGATGCCCTTGAGCACCTCGACGAAGCCGAAACGCTTGTGCACGTTCTCCGCGCGCACCATGAGTTCCGGACTCGCCGTCATCAGTGCCGCCCCGCGCTCAACGGCCCCGCATCGAGAGGCGCTGCCACGACCGGCGCCCGGCTCGGCGAGAACAGCGCGCGGGCGCGCTGAATGGGCGTCGGCGGCAGGCTGCGCGACGAGCCCCGCGCGAAGTATCGCTCGAGGTAGTACTGGCCGACGGTGAGCACCGACGTCGCGACCAGGTACCAGATGCTCGCGACGAGCAACAGCGGAACCGTCTGATACGTGCGGGCCGCGATGGCGCCCTGCGCGAAGTACAGCTCGGCGACCGTGGCCACCGACGCGAGCGCGGAATTCTTCAGCATCGAAATCGTCTCGTTGCCGGTCGGCGGGATGATGACCCGCATCGCCTGTGGCAGCACGATGCGCCGCATGGTGCGCCCCCGGGACATGCCGAGAGACTGCGCCGCCTCCGTCTGGCCTTCGTCGACGGACAGGATCCCGGCGCGGACGATCTCGGCCATGTAGGCCGCCTCGTTCAGACCCAGCCCGACGAAGCCGGCGACCAGCGGCGTGACGAGGTCATTGGCGCTGCCGTGCAGGAATGCCGGACCGAACGGGACGCCCAGCGACAAGGAGTTCGGCGGCGGGAAGAGGTAGGAGATGCCGACGTACCAGAAGGCGATCTGGACCAGCAGGGGCGTTCCGCGGAAGAACCAGATGAACAGCCAGCTGACACTCGACAGCACGGGATTGTCCGAGAGCCGCATGACGGCGAGCAGGATCCCGCCGATGATGCCGATGGCCATGCTGACCACGGTCAGCAGCAGCGTCAGTTCCAGCCCGTGCAGGACCGGTTGGGAGAACAGATAGTCGCCGACGACGCCCCAGCCGAAGCGGCTTTCGTTGGCGTTCCCCCGCTTGACCTTGGCGAACACCACGGTGTGCACGAGCATCGCGACGAGCACCGCGATGACCACCACCGCGACCCACCGGCCGGGATGGCGGACCGGTACGGCCTTGATGTCCGACGGCCGCTCCTGCGCAGAGTCCGGAGGCGTGCCGAGCGTCGTCACGGTGTCAGCTGGTGGCGCCGTTGAGCGTCGGCGCCTTCACCGCACCCGAGGAGACGCCCCACTTCGACAGGATCTTGCTGTAGCTGCCGTCCTTGATCAGCGCGCTGATCGCGGCCTGCACGGCCTTCGCCATGCCGTTGCCCTTCGGCAGACCGATGCCGTACGGCGAGACCGCGAACGCCTGGCCGCTCGACTCGAACTGGCCGTTCGACTGCTTGACGATGTAGTCGGCTACCTGTGAGTCAGCGAACCCGACGTCCGCACGGCCGGAGGACACCGCGAGGTTTGCCTGGTTCTGGTCGCTGAAGCTCAGCACGGTCAGCTTGCACTTCTTCGCCTGCGTCTGGGCGTCGGTCTGCTCGGTGGTGCCGGTCTCGACCGAGACCTTGGCGCCGCACAGTGACTTGAGGCCGTTGAACTTCTTGCTGCTGCCGGCCTTGACGTAGAACCCCTCGCCGGCCTGGAAGTAGTCGACGAAGTCGACGACCTTCTCGCGTTCCTTCGTGTCCGTGAACGACGACATGCCGACGTCGAACTTGCCGCTCTGCAGGCCGGGGATGATCGTGTCGAACGTCGCGTTCTGCAACTGGGCCTTGAGTCCGAGCTGGGTCGCGATGGCGTTCGCGAGGTCGGCATCCATGCCGACGATCTTGCCGCCGCTCATCGATTCGTCCGGCGCGTAGGTCGCGTCCATGGCGAACGTCAGCGAGCCCTTGCTCGCGATGGCCGACGGCACAAGCGACTTGAGGCCGCCGCCGGCGGACGGCGCCGACGACGACGACGAGGACGACCCACCCGCCTGCCCCGATGACTTGGCCGCCTTCGAGCCGCTGCTGGAACAGCCGGTCAGGGCGAGCACGCTCGCTGCGATGAGAGCCGGGACGGCCATGGCGAGGTGCTGACGCGTACGCACGAAATCCTCCTGCTGGGACGGGTTTGGCACACCTTAGACCGCGGCGGGTGGGCGTGGTGCAGGTTCTCGGCGGCACGCGGATTACGGCGTGGTCGCGCTGCTTACTGTTCGGCGATCTCGCCCTTGCCGAGCACCGCGATCCCGCCGTCGGACACGTGATAGCGGTGCCGGTCGAGATCCGGCTCGAGCCCGATGTGCGCGCCCTCGGGCACCACACAGTTCTTGTCGAGGATCGCCTTGCGCACCACGGCGCCCCGACCGACGTGCACGCCGTCCATCAGCACCGAACCCTCGACGTACGCACCGGCTTCGAGCCGCACGTTCGGAGCGATCACGCTGTGCCGCACGGTCGCGCCCGACACGATGGCGCCGGCGCCGACCATCGACTCCTGGGCGATGCCGCCCTCGACGAACTTGGCCGGCGGCAGCTGCGGGTGGTGCGTGTAGATGGGCCAGCGCTGGTTGTACAGATTGAAGATCGGGTGCACGTTGACGAGATCCATGTGCGCGTCGTAGTACGCGTCGATGGTGCCGACGTCGCGCCAGTAACCGTGGTCGCGCTCGGTGGCGCCGGGCACCTCGTTGTCCTTGAAGTCGTAGACGAACGCGCCGCCCTTCTTCACCATCAGCGGCATGATGTTCGTGCCCATGTCGTGGACCGACTCCTCGTCGACGGCATCCTCGCGCAATGCCTCGATGAGGGCGTCGGTGGTGAAGACGTAGTTGCCCATCGACGCGTAGACGGAGTTCGGGTCGTCGGGCAGCCCCGGGGGGTTCTTCGGCTTCTCGAGGAAACCGTCGACCCGGCCGTCGCCGCTGGCGTCGATGACCCCGAACTGGTCCGCCTCCGCGCGCGGGACGCGGATGCCCGCGACCGTGCCGGCGGCACCGGTCTCGATGTGCGCCGCGACCATCTGCCGCGGGTCCATCCGGTAGACGTGGTCGGCGCCGAAGACGATGACGTAGTCCGGCCGGTCGTCGTAGATCAGGTTCGCGGATTGCAGGATGGCGTCCGCGCTGCCGGTGTACCAGCGCGGGCCGAGCCGCTGCTGCGCCGGCACCGAGGTTACGTAGTTGCCGATCACCGTCGACATCCGCCACGTCTGCGTGATGTGCCGGTCCAACGAATGCGACTTGTACTGCGTCAGCACGCAGATGCGCAAGAACCCCGCATTCACGAGGTTGGACAGCACGAAGTCGACGAGGCGGTAGTTGCCGCCGAACGGTACGGCCGGTTTCGCGCGGTCGGCGGTCAGCGGCCAGAGCCGCTTGCCCTCGCCGCCGGCCAGCACGATGCCGAGCACCCGTGGCTCAGTGGCCACGGCGCGTCCCCCCTGCCGGACGTGGGTCCATGGTCAAACCCTATCCAAGTGTGACCTGAGGCTCACCCCAACCGCTAGCTTGAGGCCATGCAGGTCGCCGTCCTGACGCGCGAATACCCGCCCGAGGTCTACGGCGGTGCGGGCGTACACGTGGAGTTCCTGGTGCGCGAGTTGCGCCGGCTCGTCGATGTCGACGTGCACTGCTTCGGCGGGCCGCGCGCCGAGGCGGACGTCCACGCCTACCCCACGCCGCCGAACCTGGCCGAGGCCAACGCCGCGCTGCGCACACTCGGCGTGGACATCGAGATGGCCGCTGCCGTCGGCGGCGCGGACGTGCTGCACTCGCACACCTGGTACGCCAATCTCGCCGGCGTGCTGGGTGCACAGCTGCACTCGGTGCCGCACGTGCTCAGCGCGCATTCGCTCGAGCCGCAGCGGCCGTGGAAGGCCGAGCAGCTCGGTGGCGGCTACCGGGTCTCGTCGTGGGCGGAGCGGCAGGCGTACGAGACCGCGGACGCGATCGTCGCGGTGTCCTACGGCATGCGCGCCGACGTGCTCGACGCGTACCCGTTCGTCGACCCGGCGAAGGTGCACGTCATCCACAACGGCATCGACACGACGCTCTACGCGCCGGCGACCGCGGACGACGCGTTGCACCAGTACGGCATCGACCCGGACCGGCCGTCCGCGATCTTCGTCGGGCGCATCACCCGGCAGAAGGGCCTGCCGCACCTGCTCGCCGCGGCCGAGCACTTCGACCCCGACGTGCAGCTCGTACTGTGCGCGGGCGCGCCAGACACCGCGGAGATCGCGGCGCAGACCCAGGACGCCGTCGAGCGGCTGAGCAAGCAGCGTTCGGGGGTCGTGTGGGTGCGCGAGATGCTGCCGCGGACCCAGCTGGCGCAGCTGCTCACGCACGCGACGGTGTTCGTCTGCCCGTCGGTCTACGAGCCGCTGGGCATCGTCAACCTCGAGGCCATGGCGTGCGAGACCGCCGTCGTGGCGAGCGCGGTCGGCGGCATCCCGGAGGTCGTCGCCGACGGCCGCACCGGGCTGCTCGTGCCGTACCACTCGGTGCCGGTCGAGGAGTTCGAGCGCGGCCTGGCGCACGCGGTGAACGAGCTGTGCGCGGACCCGGTGCGGGCCACGACGATGGGCCTGGCCGGCCGCGAGCGCGCGGTGCACGAGTTCGGCTGGGACACCATCGCCCATCACACCGTCGAGCTCTACGAAGCCCTGATCCGCTGAAATTCTCCGTGATCAACAGTACGATCCGGTCGCTCTGGCGACCACAACCTGCTGTTGATCACCGGGTGGGACGGCGGTCAGGGCGCGGCCGCCGCCGCGACCGCGATGGCGCCCTGCACGTACTCGTTCAGCAGGCGGGCGGCAAAGGCGGTGGCACCGCGGTTGAGGAAGCCGGCGTCCTCGTCCGCGCGCGCCGGCCCGGCGATGTCCAGGTGCGCCCACGGCACGTCGCCGGCGAACGGCTGCAGGAACATCGCCGCGGTGATCGCGCCGGGCGGCCCGGCGGAGTTGGTCGCATCGGCGATCGGTGAGTCGAGCGTGGAGCGGTAGTCCTCGGGCAACGGCAACCGCCACAGCGGCTCGCCGGCCTGCGTGCCCGCTGCGACAAGCGCCGCGGCGAGGTCGTCCGACGTCGCGAACAGCGCACCGGTGCGGGTGCCGAGCGCCATCTTGGCCGCGCCGGTCAGCGTCGCGACGTCCACAAGCACGCTCGGCCGCAACCGGCGCACCGCCCAGGCCATCGCGTCGGCGAGCACCAGCCGCCCCTCGGCGTCGGTGTTGCCGATCTCGCTCGTCCGCCCGCCGTAGTGCCGTACGACGTCGCTCGGCCGGTACGCGGTGCCGGACATCGAGTTCTGCGCGGCGGGCACGAGGGCGGTGACGCGCACCGGCAGCCGCGCGGCGGCCACGGCGTGCACCGCGCCGAGCACGGCAGCGCCGCCGGACATGTCGGTGTACATCGTCGACATGCCCGTGCCGCGCTTGAGGTTCAGACCGCCGGAGTCGAAGGTGATGCCCTTGCCCACCAGCACGATGTGCGGCTGGGCGGCAGCACCGCGCGGGCGCCAGCTCGCCTCGATCAGGCGCGGCGGGGCGGCCGAACCACCGCCGACGGCGAGCATCCCGCCGAAGCCCTGTTCGGCCAGCCAGTGCTCGTCGCGCTCGACGACGTCGACCCCCAGCGGCGTCAGCCCCTCAGCGGCACGGGCAGCGAGCCAGGCGGGTGTCTTCTCGTTCGAGCGGGTGTTCGCGAGGTCGCGTGCCCAGCACGCCGCCGCCGCATTGCGGACGCCGGCGGCCAGCGCGGCCTCGTCGTCGGCGCCGCACAGCTCGATCACCCGCGGGCCGGGCGGGGGCGTCGATGCACGGGTGAACCGGTAGCAGCCGAGCGCCAGGCCCTCGGCGAAGGCGGTCAGCCGCGCGCCGTCGAGACCCCGCGCGTCCACCCGGCAGTGCTCGTCGCTCAGTCTGCGGGCCAGCTCGCCCGCGGCGACGCGCAGCGCGGTGGGCGACTCGTGGTCGACGTCGGCGCCGAGTGCTTCGGCGTCGTCGACGGCCGTCGCGGCCCGCAGCTCGACCATTCGGCTACTCCCCTACCCCGCACAGCAGTCGACCCCGATGGCGAACGCGTCGCCTTCGGGGTCGGGACGGATCAGTTGACGACGTCCTTGAGGGCGTCGCCGAGTGCACTTGCCTCGTCCGCGGACAGTTCGACGACGAGACGGCCGCCGCCCTCGAGTGGCACGCGCATCACGATGCCGCGGCCTTCCTTGGTGACCTCGAGCGGGCCGTCACCCGTCCGCGGCTTCATGGCCGCCATGCGGTACCTCCTCGTTGGGGCGTCGCTTGCGCGCTGCCGGACGAACGGTGCAAATCACGTCTCGGCGCGCTGCATGCGCGGCCGATGCCCGACCATTGTTTCGCATGTGCGGCTCATCGCCCAACTCAGGGTGGCGGTAGCGTCGGTGCGTCCGGCGCAGATAAGGGGATCGAGACGTGAGCGACGTGTTGTTGATCGATCGGCGCGACGGCGTCGCGACACTGACGTTGAACCGGCCGGAGTCGATGAACTCGCTGTCCGTGGAGCTGAAGGAGACCCTGCGCGACGCCCTGCGCGACGTGTCGAACGATCCGGTCGTGCGGGCCGTGGTGCTCGCCGGCAACGGCCGCGGGTTCTGCGTAGGCCAGGATCTGCGCGAGCACGCCGCCCAGCTCGAGTCCGGTGACGCGCCGCCGCTGTCGACGGTCACCGAGCACTACAACCCGATCGCGCAGACGCTGGCCGACATGCCCAAGCCGGTGGTGGCGGCGGTGAACGGCATGGCGGCGGGCGCCGGCGCGGGCCTGACCTTCGCCTGCGACTTCCGCATCGCGGCCAAGACCGCCGGGTTCCTGCTCGCCTTCGCCAACGTCGCGCTCTCCCTCGACAGCGGCGTCTCCTGGACGTTGCCGCGGCTGGTGGGCTCCGCGCGGGCGACTGCCCTGGCGCTGCTCGCCGAGCCGATCACGGCCGAGGCCGCGCTCGACATGGGCCTGGTCAACGCCGTCGTCGAGCCCGACCGCGTGCTGCCCGCCGCCCAGGAACTCGCCGCCCGGCTCGCCGCCGGGCCGACCGCGGCCTACGCGGCCATCAAGCAGTCGCTCGCGTTCGCGGCAACCAGCGACCTGCAGTCCGCGCTCGCGATGGAAGGCGAGTTGCAGGCGCGCATGGGCGCGACGCAGGACCACCGCAACTCGGTCGCCGCGTTCGTCGCCAAGCAGAAGCCGACGTTCGTCGGGCACTGACCGAGTCTCACGTCCGATCCGCCGCCTCAACGGCGCGCCAGCAGGTGACGACGTGGTCATCGACCATGCCGGTCGCCTGCATCAGCGCGTACGCCGTCGTCGGACCGACGAAGCGCAAGCCGCGGCGTTTGAGTTCCTTGGCCATCGCCACCGACTCGGGGGACGTGGCCCGCACCTCGTCGCCGCTACGCGGACGCGCGTGCTCGGCCGGCGCGAACGACCACAGCAGAACGTCCAGGCCCTCCGGGACCGCGCCGCGCACGGCCTGCGCGTTCGCGATGGTGGCCTCGATCTTGGCGCGGTTGCGCACGATGCCGGCGTCGGCGAGCAGGCGCTCGACGTCGTCGGCATCGAACGCCGCCACCGTGTCGACGTCGAACTCGCGGAACGCTGCCCGGAACGCGGGGCGTTTGCGCAGGATCACCAGCCAGGACAACCCGGACTGGAACGCCTCGAGCGACATGCGCTCGAACAATGCCGCCTCGCCGTGCAGCGGGTAGCCCCACTCGTCGTCGTGGTAGGCGACGTAGTCGGGTGCGGAGGTCGCCCAGCCGCACCGCGGGAGGTCAGCCGCGCCGGCCACGGCCGGCATCGTCCGGACGGTCCTCGAGCCGCTTCTCGGTGCTGACCGTGGACTGTTCCGCGGCGCCGCCGAACGCTGCGTCGGTGACCGGGGTGCCGGGCGTCGAGGTGGGTTCGGAAGCACCGCCCGCGTGGGTGCGCAAGCGCGCGAGTTCCTCGTCGCGGCGGCGCAGCTCACCGGCCAGCCGGTCGAGCAACACGTCGGTCTCGGCGAACCGATAACCGCGCAACGCGACGGGCAACCGCAGGTTGTCCACGTCGTCGGCCTGCAGCATCCGCTCGGGCGGCAACTCCCACGGCGGCTCGTCGCGCAACGCCGGCGCGATCTGCTCACCGGCCGGCAGGAACCGCGTCGCGAGCAGGAACAGCACACCCGCGAGCAGGACCGCCAGCAGGCCGTAGAGCACCAGATGAAGCACGTCCCGATCGTCCCATGCGTAGGTGTGAGCGGCTTGCGCGCTCAGTCGGCGAGGTCGGCCTCCGCGGCGATCCTGTCCGGCGTGAGACGCACCAGCATCTCGCCCTCGACGGCGTTGCGGCGGCCGAAGTCGTCCGCCTGGTCGGCGCCCATGTAACGCTGCGCGATGGAGATCGACCAGGGCAGCATCTGCTCGAGATCCTCTGATAGCTCGACCCGCCCGGTGATCGTCACGAACGAGTACGGCGGTGTGGGGTCGTCGACCGTCACGACGGCCTGGCCGGTGCGCCGCAGGTTGCGTCCCTTGACGGTCTCGCGACCGGTCATGAACACGACGACGTCGCCGTCGAGGACGAACCAGACGGGCGCGGCGTGCGGCGTGCCGTCCTTGCGCACCGTCGACACCACGCCGGTGCGGGTGCCGTGCAGGAGGAACGCGCGACGGTCGTCGTCACTCATCTGTGTTGCCATCACCACAGCCTACGAGCGCCCGGCTGTGGTGAACTGCGTTCGTGACGGACGCACCTGTGCTGACGGAGCGCCGCGACGGCGGCGTCGCGATCGTGCGGTTGAACCGGCCGGCGAAACGCAACGCGCTGGACTCACCGACGCTGGCCGTGCTCAACGAGGCGCTCGATGCGCTGGCCGCTGACGCGGACGTGCGGGTGCTGGTGCTCTCGACGACCGACACCCGCGCGTTGTGCGCGGGCGCGGACGTCGGTGAGCAGCTCGACGCCGCGGGCGGCGTGGCGCGGATGGCCGCGTTCACCCGGATGTACGCAGCCGTCGACGCCTTCCCGGCACCGGTGATCGCGGTGTGCGTCGGCAACTGCGTCGGCGCGGGCGCCGAGCTCGTCGCCGGCGCGGACCTGCGTGTCGGCGGCGACAACCTCAAGCTCGCCTGGGCGGGCGCGCGGCTCGGAGTGCCGGTCGGGCCGGCGCGGCTGGCACCGCTGATCGGCGTCGCCCGTGCGAAGGATCTGGTGTTCACCGGACGCAGCATCGGGGCCGAGGAGGCCGGCGCGCTGGGCCTGCTGAACCGCAGTGTCGCGGCGGCAGACGCCGAGACCGCCGCACTGGAGCTCGCCGCCGCGGTGGCCGCACAGCCGCCGGACGGCATGCGGTTGCTCAAGCAGATGTTTCGCGAGTTGGACGGCTCGGCGCAGCGCGTCGCCTACGAGAACGAGCAGCTGGTGCGCTTCCAGCAACACGGCGCCGGCCTGCCGCGCGGCTGACCCACCGGCCACCTCCCGTGATCAACAGGAGAAAACGCGCGCTCCGGTGCGCAAAATCTGCTGTTGATCAACGGAGTGCGGGTGGGCTGGTCAGCCCCCCGCCAAATCTCGCTGATCAACAGGAGAAAACGCGCGCTCCGCTGCGCGAAATCTGCTGTTGATCAACGGAGTGCGGGCGGGCTGGTCAGCGCGGCGAAGGCTGCGTCCACCGTCGTGGTGCGATGCAGCTGCGCCAGCGCGGCCGCCCGCACGAAGCCCTGCTCGCGCAAGCCGTCGAGGAAGCCCCACAGCGGCTCGTAGAAACCGGCGGGATCGAGCACGACCACCGGTTTCGCGTGCATGCCGAGCGTGTTGGCCGTCCAGATCTCGAACAGCTCCTCCAGCGTGCCGATGCCGCCGGGCAGCGCGAGGAACGCGTCGGAACGCTCGTCCATCAGCCGTTTGCGTTCGCGCATCGTCTCGACGACCAGCAGCTCGTCCGCGTCGGTGTCCGCGACCTCGAACGGCACCAGGTGCGCGGGGATGACGCCGGTCGTGTGCGCGCCGCCGGCGCGGGCGGCGCGCGCGACCGCGCCCATCATCGACACCCGGCCACCACCGGACACGAGGCCGTGCCCGTCCGCGGCGATGCGCTCGCCCACCGCGGTCGCGAGATCCAGGTGATCGACTTCAATGGCCTCCGACGACGCGCAGTAGACGCAGATGTTCACGCGCCGCGGGCCTCGCGGCCGGGGTCGGCCTCGAGGTCGGCCTGCAGATCGGCGGTCGCCTCCTGTTCGACGGCGCGCTGGGTCGTGGAGTTGCCGACGACGTGCGCGACCACCTCGTCGACGTCGTCGGTGACGTGCAACAGCTCGAGGTCGTGTTGCTTGATCTTGCCGCCGGGCAGCACCGTGCGCCGCAGCCAGTCGATCAACCCGCTCCAGTAGTCGGTGCCGACGAGCACAACCGGGAAGCGGGTGACCTTCTGCGTCTGCACGAGCGTCAACGCCTCGAACATCTCGTCCAGCGTGCCGAAACCCCCGGGCATGATCACGAACGCCTGGGCGTACTTGACGAACATTGTCTTGCGCGCGAAGAAGTACCGGAAGTTGATCCCGATGTCGACCCAGTCGTTGAGCCGTTGCTCGAACGGCAGCTCGATGCCGAGCCCGACGGACGTGCCGCCCGCCTCGCACGCACCGCGGTTGGCCGCCTCCATCACGCCCGGGCCACCGCCGGTGATCACCGCGTAACCGGCGGCGGCCAGCCCCGCGCCGATCTCGCGCGCCAGTGCGTATTCCGGGTCGTCGACGGGCGTGCGCGCAGAGCCGAACACCGCGACAGCGGCCGGCAGCTCGGCCAGCAGCCCGAAGCCCTCGACGAACTCGCTCTGGATGCGCAGGACGCGCCACGGGTCGGTGTGCACCCAGTCCGACGGGCCGCGTGAATCGAGCAGCCGCTGATCCGTCGTACCGCCGGTGATCTGCTGCCGGCGCAGGACCACCGGGCCGCGTTGGTGCTCGGCACGCCGGCGCGGGGCGGCGCCCGAGACGTCGTCACCCGGTGCGCTCGAGTCGGTCATGACGGTGACGGTATCTCGCGCGCAGGCGGCGTCGGACGGGGTGGACGCGCTCAGACCGGCTCGAGCGGCCGGTGCGGCTGCGGCGGGAACTCGACCACGATGCCGTCACCTGTACGCACCTCGCCCCCGCTGCGCACGACGGCCATCGCACCGGCACGACGCAGCAGCGTGCCGTCGGCAGCACGGTCGAGGACGGCCTTCTGCAGACCACGCCGGTACCGGTCCAGCTGCAGACACGGGTTACGCAGGCCGGTCACCTCGAGCACGGCGCGCGGGCCCAGCTGCAACACCGTGCCGGTCGGCAACGCGAGCAGGTCGACCCCGACGGTGGTGACGTTCTCCCCGATCGCGCCCGGCGCGACGTCGAAGCCCTGCGCGTTCAACTCCTCGAGCAGTTCGAACTGCACGAGGTGCACCTGGCGCAGGTTGGGCGCGGTCGGGTCCCGCCGTACCCGGGAACGGTGCTGGACCGTCACACCGCAGTGCGCGTCGCCGTCGACGCCGAGTCCGGCGAGCAAGGTGATCGCCTGAACCGGCCGCTTGCTGAACCGGTGGCCGGCGTCACGGTGGACGGCGTGCACGTGCGCGGCGTCGCCGGTCATGTCAGGAAGCGAATCAGGGCGTCCTCGGCCGCGCGGATCTGGCTCATCGAGACGTGCTCCTCCGGCTTGTGCGCGAGGTTCGGGTCGCCCGGTGCAAAGTTCAGCGCGGGCACGCCCACCGTGCCGAACCGCGCGACGTCGGTGTAGCCGTACTTCGCCCGCGCGGGGCCGCCGACCGCCGCGACGAACGCCGCCGCCAGCGGGCTGTCGAGGCCCGGCCGCGCGCCCGGCGCGGAGTCGGTGAGCTCGAGGTCGTAACCGGCAAGCACGTCGCGGACGTGGTCGAGCGCCGCCTGTTCGCTGCGGTCGGGCGCGAAACGGAAGTTCACGGTGACGACGCACTCGTCGGGGATGACGTTGCCGGCGACGCCGCCGGTGATGCCCACCGCGTTGAGGCCTTCGTGGTAGGTGAGGCCGTCGACGTCGACGACGCGCGCCTCGTACGCGGCGAGCCGGTCGAGCAGCGGGCCGGCCGCGTGGATCGCGTTCGCGCCGAGCCAGGACCGTGCACTGTGCGCCCGCACGCCCGGGATGTGCACCCGCACCCGCAACGTGCCCTGACAACCGCCCTCGACGGTGCCGTCCGTCGGCTCGAGCAGAATCGCCAGATCGCCGCGCAGCACGTCCGGACGGGTGCGTGCGAGGCGGGTCAAGCCGTTGCGCTCGGCCTCGACCTCCTCGCAGTCGTAGGCGATCCAGGTGAGGTCGACGCGCGGCTCGATCGCCCCCGTGCCGACGAGGTAGGCCACCCGCAGCATGACCGCCAGGCCGGCCTTCATGTCGCAGGTGCCGCAGCCGTGCAGGACGTCGCCCTCGCGCCGCGACGGGACGTTGTTCGCGATCGGCACCGTGTCAAGGTGTCCGGCGAGCACCACGCGCTGCGGCAGCCCGCGGTCGGTACGCGCGATCAGCACGTTGCCCTCGCGTTCGACGGCGATGCCGGCCAGTGCGCGCAGCGCCTGCTCGGCCTCGTCGGCGAGGTGCGTCTCGTCGCCGGACACCGAGGCGATGTCCACCAGCGCCGCGGTCAGCTCCGCGACGTCGGCGGAGAGGTCAAGCACGCCCAGAGGCTACGCGGCCGGCCCCGGTGGCGTTGTCTACCCTGGCCGGGTGAACGAGCGCAGCGCCTGGGGCTTCGGGCTGGCCACGACCGTCGCCGGTGGTGCCGATGCCGGACGGGTGCTGGACGCGTGGTTCCCGCAGCCGATGCTCGGTCCACTGCCCGCGGACGCGTCCGCGCCGCACGAGCTCACCTCGCTGACCGGCACGAACGAGAACGCGGCCGACCGCGGCGTCCGCCTCGACGTCGTCTCCTGCCAGGTCGACCTGGACGCCGCGCCGGCCGACGCCGTCGACGTCTACCTGCGGCTGCACCTGCTCTCGCACCGGCTGGTCGAGCCGCACGGGCTGAATCTGGACGGCGTCTTCGGCCTGCTGGCCAACGTCGTGTGGACCACCCTCGGGCCGTGCCCGGTGGAGAACTTCGAGGCCACCCGGTTGGCGCTGCGCCGCAAGGGGCCGATCCAGGTCCTCGGCGTCGACAAGTTCCCCCGGATGACCGACTACGTGCTGCCGACCGGCGTGCGCATCGCCGACGCGGACCGCGTCCGACTGGGCGCGCATCTCGCGCAGGGCACGACGGTCATGCACGAGGGCTTCGTCAACTACAACGCCGGCACTCTCGGCGCCAGCATGGTCGAGGGCCGCATCTCGGCCGGGGTCGTCGTCGGCGCCGGCTCGGACGTCGGCGGCGGCGCGTCGATCATGGGCACGCTGTCCGGCGGGGGTACGCAACGCATCTCGGTGGGCCGCGACTGCCTGATCGGCGCCAACGCCGGCATCGGCATCTCCCTCGGTGACGAGTGCATCGTCGAAGCCGGCACCTATGTCACTGCGGGGTCGAAGGTGACGCTGCCCGACGGCGGCGTCGTCAAGGCCGTCGAGCTGAGCGGCCGTCCGGGCCTGCAGTTCTGGCGCAACAGCGTGTCGGGCGCGCTCGAGGCCCGGCAGCGCACCGGTGGACCGGTGCTCAACGACGCGCTGCACGCGAACGACTGAGCCGTGGCTGCTCGTCGCGGCACCCGTGCGCTCGTCATCGGCGCGATGATCGTGGCCGCCTCGGTGGGCATCGGGTTCGCCGCACACGCGATCTTCTCCACCACGCGCTCGCACTTCGTCGCGCAGACCTGCACCGTCGGCACCTACGACCTCGACACCGACCAGGCGTCGGTCGCAGCCACTATGGTCGGTGCCGTCACCAAGTACCGGACCCGGTTGCCCGAGCGCGCCTCGGTGCTGGTGCTCGCCGCCGCACTGCAGGAGAGCCACCTCACGAACCTGGCCCCCGGCGACGGCGACCGTGACTCGGTCGGCGTGTTGCAGCAACGGCCGTCACAGGGCTGGGGTCACGGCCAGGCGGCACCGCTCGAAGACGTCGGCGAAGCCACCCGGGAGTTCCTGAACGCGCTGGTCAAGGTTCCCGGCTGGCAGACCGCACCGCTGTCCGAGGCAGTGCAGGCCGTGCAGATCTCCGCGGACGGCAGCGCGTACGCCCAGCACGAGCCCCAGGCGCAGGCGCTGGCCGACGCGTTCCAGGGGCTGCGGGCGCAGGGCGTGACGTGCAGCTACCCGACACCGAGCAAGGTGGCGCCCGCGACCACCGTCGCGGCCCAGGCCCGCGCGCAGCTCGGCATCAGCACGCCGCGCGCCGTCGGGCACCGGGTCGAGGTGCCGGGCGCCGGCTGGCAGACGGTCGCCTGGTTCGTGGCCAACGGGAACCGGCTGGGCATCGCCCAGGTCGACTACGCCGGACGTCGCTGGACGCCGGCCGACGGTTGGCGCACGCAATCCGGGGTCAGCGCAGCTGCGGTCGTGGCGACCATGCAGCAGACGGGCCGCACCGGGTGACTACTCGTCGTGCTCGACCGGCGGCAGGTCCTTGATCCACTGTGGGTCGTGTTCGGTCTTGCCGACCTTCGCCGCACCGCCGGGCGAACCCAGCTCGTCGAAAAAGTCGACGTTGGCCTGCGTGTAGTCGTTCCACTTCGCGGGGAGGTCGTCCTCGTAGAAGATGGCCTCCACCGGGCACACCGGTTCGCAGGCACCGCAGTCGACGCACTCGTCGGGGTGGATGTAGAGCATCCGGCCGCCCTCGTAGATGCAGTCGACCGGGCACTCTTCGATGCAGGCCTTGTCGAGCAGATCCACGCACGGCTCGGCGATAACGTAAGTCACTGCGCTCCCTGATGGCTATCCGTCGAAACGAGGTAAGTGCCAAGTATGCCGTTCGCACTCGAGCCTAGCTGGCTCGGCCGCCGGGTCAGCGTGCGCCGCGTCGTCGACCGCGATCCGGACGGCAGGTTGCTGATGGGTGACGTCGTCGGCGAGCTCGTCGGGCTCGACGCGCAGACGGCGGTCGTCGACGCCCGGCGCGGGCTCGTCGAGGTGCCGCTGGCGTTCATCGTCGCCGCGCGCCTGGTCATGCCGTCCACCGCCGACGAGCTCGCGCTGGAGCGGGTCGTCGCCGCGGGATGGCGGGCCGAGCAGACGACCGAGCTCGACGGCTGGCTGCTGCGCGCGGACCACGGGTTCACGCGGCGCGCCAACTCGATTGCGCCGCTCGCCCAGGTACGCGTGCCGCTCGATGACGCGCTCGCGCAGGTGCGGGCGTGGTACGGCGCACGCGGGCTGCCGACACTGGTGCAGGTGCCGCTCGAGGCGCGCCGGCTGCTCGACGCCGAGCTGGGCGAGCGTGGCTGGGGCGCCGAGGGCCGCGCGCAGATCATGGTGGCGCACCTTCCGGCGGAGTCGGACCCACCGCCGGCTCGGGTGCGGCTCGCGGGCACGCCGGATCCCGCATGGCTGGCGCGCTACCGCGCGCACGACGACGCCGCGGCTGCGGCACCTGCCCTGCTGACCCGCCACAACGACGCGACCTTTGCCTCCGTCGAGGTGGCCGGGCAGACGGTCGGCGTCGCGCGGGGCTGCGTCGACGACGGTTGGCTGGGTGTCTCCGCCGTCGAGGTCGACCCCGCGCACCGGCGCGCGGGCCATGCGGCGGCGCTCACCCGAACACTGTGGGCGTGGGGCGCCGGCCGCGGCGCCCGACGTAGCTATGTGCAGGTCGAGTCGGACAACGCCCCGGCGCTGGCGCTGTACGAGCGCCTCGGCTACTGGCGCCATCACGAGTACCACTACCGGCGCGAGCCTGCCGACGATGCCGTCGACCACTCACTGCCCGGGTCGATCCCCGCGCCGTACGCCTGACGCGGTGACACCGCCGGTGGCGTCGCCGGTGTCACGGTTCGGCCGGGGCGGGGGTGCGCGGCCGGCCGGCACGGCCAGCACGACGGTGACCGTGCCGGCCAGCGCACCGGCGAGCAGGGTGGCGTAGCCGACGTATTCGACGTAGCCGCCGGCCGGCAGCACGACGTCTCCTTCGGGCCGGCGCAGCAGGCCGAAGCCGACCGCCACGAGCAGCCAGCCCGCGAACGGCAGCGCCGCCGCCAGCACCGACGGCACGAGTGCTGCGGCCATCCGCGGGAGGACGATGTTGCTGACGATCGAGAACAGCACGGCGACCGGGATCAGCACCTGCCCGGCGCGCAGCGGCACCAGCAGCAGTTCCAGCAGCCCGGCCAACACGGCGCAGGCGACGAGGAGCGCGACGAGCAGCCATGCGCTGACGCCGGCGCGTTGCCGTGGGGACGAGGTCATGGCGTTGCCGCCGACGACGCGTCCTCGACGCCGGCGAACAGGTCCTGCTCGTGGTCGTCGCTGTCGCGTTGCGCGCCCAACGAGCCCGCGACCAGCCGGAAGTGCTCGATCCCGCTGATCCGCCGGCCGACGCCGTTGGACAGCGCGAAGAAATCGCCGCGCACGGCGATCTGGGTGGCGTGCGCGCCCAGCGCCGCGCGCTTGGCCGGGCGGAACTCGTCGGCGTCGAGCACCGTGGTGACGACCTCGTCCGGCACCCCGAAGCCCAGCTCGGCCGCCGGCACGGCGGCGAACCCGACGTCGGCGGCCCGCACCGCGTCGAATCCGGCCTGCAACACGGAGACCGGCGTCGCGGTCCAGTAGAACTTGCGTACCTGCCACGGCTCACCCGCGCCGGCGGGCGCCGCGGCGCGGCGGACCGCCTCGGTGGTCACCCGGTGCGCCATCACATGGTCGGGGTGCCCGTAATCGCCGTTGTCGTCGTAGGTGACCACGACCTGCGGGCGCACGTCACGCAGCACGGTGACCAGCTCGGCCACTGCGGTGTCGAACACCTGCGCATCCGTCGCCGCGCGCCAGAACGCCCGCGGGTGCTCGTTGGCCGCCGTGCCGAGCATGCCGCTGTCCCGGAACCGGCCGGCCCCGCCGAGGAAGCGGTGGTCGTGCACGCCGAGCTCGCGCATCGCCGCCGCCAGCTCGGCGATCCGCCAGCCGCCGAGCTGATCGGCCTGCGCGGCCGCCAGCCCGCGCAACGCGTCGACGAGGATCTCGCCCTGCTCGCCGAGCGTGCAGGTCAGCAGAGTCACGTGCACGCCGGCGGCCGCGTAGTACGCCATGGTGGCGCCGGTGGTGATCGACTCGTCGTCCGGGTGCGCGTGCACGAGCAGCAGCCGACGCGCTGCCTGCCGCGAGGTGGTCGACGTCAGTGCAGCGTCACCCGCGGGTCGAGCACCGCGTACAGCATGTCGACGATGATGTTCATGACGACGACGGCCAGCGCCGCGATGATGACGATGCCGATGATCACCGGCAGGTCCTGGTTGGTGATGGCGATGACCGACTCGCGTCCCAACCCCGGCAGGCTGAACACCGACTCGGTCAGGATCGCGCCGCCGAGCGCCACGGCGACGTCGACACCGAACTGCGTGATGACCGGCGTCAGCGCACTGCGCAATGCGTGCTTGATCACCACGCGCCATTCGCGCACGCCTTTGGCCCGCGCGGTCCGGATGTAGTCCTCACCCAGCACTTCGAGCATCGAGGTACGGCTGAGCCGGGTGTACGCCGCTGCGGAAATGAGCGCCAGGGTGAACCAGGGCATAACGAGGTGCCGGAACCACTCGAACGGATGCGCCAGGCCGACGTAGTTGGCCGCCGGGAAGGTCGAGAAGTTGTCCTTCGAGGCGAGGTAGATGAACGCGAACCCGAGCACGAACACCGGCAGTGAGTAGAAGAACAGGGCGAGACCGGTGAACGAGCGGTCCATCAGCGTGCGCGGGCGCACGGCCGAGTAGACCCCGCTGGCCACACCGATCACGAACCAGATGACCGCGCCGCCGATGACCAGCGAGATCGTGACGGGCGCATCCTGCTTCAGCACGGTGGTGACCGGCACGTGGTGGTAATAGTCCGTGCCGAAGTCCCAGTGCAGGACGATCTTGGTGATGAAGTGGAAGTACTGCACGAAGATGTTCTGGTCCAGGCCGAGGTTGTGATAGATCGCGTTGACCTGCTCCGGCGTCGCCTGCCGACCTGCCAACCTGTGTGCCACAGCCTTCGGGTCGCCGGCGAAGAACAGCAGGAACGTCGCGAGCGTGACCAGGATGAGCACGATGATGCTCTGGTAGATGCGCCGCAGCAGGAACCGGATCACTGCGCCAACTCCTGCTCCGTCTCGGCGGCCCGCGAGTCGCCGGACATCTTGTCGCCCGGTTCACGCTCGCGCTTCTGCTTCTTCTTCTTGCGCGCCGGGATGAGCCGGTCGGTGCGCGGGTCGAACGCATCACGCACGCCGTCACCGAGGATGTTGAACGCCAAGGTAGTGATCAACAGCGCCATGCCCGGGAAGAACAGGAACCACCAGGCCTGCAGGTAGAGCTGGTTGTCCGAGGCATCACTGATCATCTCGCCCCAGTCCGACGTCGGCGGCTGGATGCCGACGCCGAGGAACGACAGCGCGGCCTCGGTGACCACCGACACCGGGATGAGCAGGGTCGAAAAGACGATCGCGGGCGCGATGACGTTGGGCAGCACGTCGACGAACATGATGCGCATGTCGCCGGCGCCGAGTGAGCGTGCTGCCTCGACGAAGTCACGTTCGCGGATCGAGATCACCTGACCACGGATGATGCGCGCGACGGACGCCCACCCGAATACGGCGATCACGACCATGATCAGGAACACGCCGATGGAACCGACGACGGAGACCAGCGCGATGCCGAACAGCAGGTAAGGGATGGCCAGGACGGTGTCGATGATGCGCGAGATGATGCTGTCGACGATGCCGCCCAGGTACCCGGCGAGCAGGCCCAGCACGACGCCGACGATCACCGACATGAGGGTCGCACCGATGCCGATGACCAGCGCGGTCCGCGCGCCGAACGCGATGCGCACGAGCACGTCGCGGCCCGCCTGGTCGGCGCCGAGCCAGAAGTTCGAGTTGGGTCCGGCCGGCAGGCCGACGTCCGAACGCGCGTCCGGCCCGTAGTACTGGTCGTTCGGCCCGTGACCGGTGATCGCCGAGAAGAGCGGCGCCGCGATGGCGACGATGATGATCAGCACGATGACGCCGAGGGAGATCATCGCTCCGCGGTCGCGACGCAGTCGGGCGAACGCCAGCGCCAGGGGGCTGCGGCCCTCGATCCGCTTGCCGCTACCGGGCTCCAGGTTCTCCGCGGCGATGACCGGGTCGGCTCCCGCGCCGACGTCGATGCTGGCGGTCACTGTGCACCTCCGTCGGTGGGTCCGTCCTGCGTCCGCGCGCCCGACGCCTCGTGGGCGCCCGCCGTCGACGCCTCGTGGGCGCCCGTGGTGGGCGCCTCGTGGGCCCCGGCGGTGCCGCCGTTCCGGTCGCCGACCGGGTTGCCCGCAGTGTCGGTGAGTTCCAGCACCGAGGACACCTCGATGAGCTCGACCGACTCGAGCTTCTCGCCGCGTTCCACCGGGAAGTAGCACGACGCCAGGTGGCCGCTCGTGTCGTTCAACCGTGGCTCGAGCGTGGGCACGACCTGCGAGCACTTGTCCTGCGCCTTCGGGCAGCGCGGATGGAACGAGCACCCACTGGGCAGGAAGATCGGCGAGGGCGGGTCCCCGGGCAGGAGCACCCGCTGCTTGTCGTGGACGATGTCCGGATCGGGCTCCTGAGCGGCCGAGAGCAGCGCCGTCGTGTAGGGATGGCGAGGCGCGTTGAACAGGTCCTCGGTCTCGCCGACCTCCACGACCTTGCCCAGATACATGACGGCTACCCGGTTGCTGATGTGCCGCACCACCGACAGGTCGTGTGCGATGAACAGGTAGGTCAGGCCGAGCTCGCCCTGGAGATCGTTCAGCAGGTTCAGGATCTGCGCCTGGATCGACACGTCCAGCGCCGATACCGGCTCGTCACAGATGATGACGTCCGGTCGGATGACGAGGGCGCGGGCGATACCGATGCGCTGGCGCTGTCCGCCGGAGAATTCGGCCGGGAACCGGTTGTAGTGCTCGGGGTTCAGCCCGACGAGTTCCATCGACTCCTGCACCGCGCGCTTCTGGCTGCGCCGGTCGCCGATGTCGTGGATGCGCAGCGGGTCGGCGATGATGGAGCCGACCCGTCGTCGTGGGTTCAGTGAGCCGTACGGGTCCTGGAAGATCATCTGGATGCGTCGGCGCAGCGGCCGCAGCTGGCGGCGCTTCAGCGTGCTGATGTCCTGGCCGTCCAGGGTGATGGTGCCCGAGTCGATGTCGTAGAGCCGGCTCGCGCACCGCGCCAGCGTCGACTTGCCGCAGCCGGTCTCGCCGACCAGGCCGAGCGTCTCACCGCGGTGCAGCTGCAGGCTGACCTCGTTGACAGCGTGCACCTTGTCGCGGTTACGTGCGAACAGCGAGCTGGACTGGACCGGGAACTCCTTGACCACCTTGTCGAGCTCGAGCAGCACCTCGCGCTGACCGCTTGCAGCGCCGTCGTGTCTGTCGCGAGCCGCGGGCTCCTGGGTCTTCGTCAGATCCGTCATGAGGCACCTACTTCGCTGTCCGCAACGTCGAAGGTGTCCGCCGAGTCGTTGACCCGCAGCGAGTCCTTGGGCAGGAAGCAGGCCGACCGGTGCAACGGGTTGCCGAGCACGGGGTCGAGCAGTGGGCGCTCGGCCCGGCACTGGTCGAACACGTACGGGCAGCGCGGGTGGAACGAGCAGCCGCTCGGCAGGTTGACCAGGCTCGGCGGCTGGCCGGCGATGGAGCTCAGCCGCTGGCCGGTGCTCGAGGCAGACGGGATGGAGCGCAGCAACCCCGCGGTGTACGGATGGTGCTGGGTATAGAAGATGTCACGCAGCGGCGCCTCTTCGACGATGCGCCCTGCGTACATGACACATACGCGGTCGGCCATTCCCGCGATGACGCCGAGGTCGTGCGTGATCATGATGATCGCGGTGCCGAACTCGTCCTGGAGTCGTTCGAGCACCTCGAGCACCTGCGCCTGGACCGTGACGTCCAGTGCGGTGGTGGGCTCGTCGGCAATCAGCAGCTTGGGGTTCAGCGACATCGCCATGGCGATCATCGCGCGCTGGCGCATGCCGCCGGAGAACTGGTGCGGGAAGTCGTCCACCCGCCGGTCCGGCTGCGGAATACCCACCAGTCGCAGCAGCTCCACCGCGCGGGAACGCGCGGCCTTCTTACTGATGTCCTCGTGGGCGCGGATCTGCTCGGTGATCTGCGAGCCGACCCGGTAATAGGGATGCAGACTCGACAGCGGATCCTGGAAGATCATCGCGATCTCTGCGCCGCGGATGGCGCGCAGCCGCGACGGTGACATCGTGAGCAGGTCCTGCCCGTTGAACGACGAGCGCCCCGTGATGTCGGCGCCGCGCAGCAGGCCGACCAGGGCTTGCGTGCTGACGCTCTTGCCCGATCCTGATTCGCCGACGATGCCGAGGGTCTGCCCGGTGTCGAGCTGGAACGAGATGTTCTGGACTGCCTTGACCGCGCCGTCCGGGGTATCGAACGTGACGCTGAGGTCTTCGACTTCTAAAAGCATGAACTCACCGATTCCGACCGTTCATACACGAGCGACCGGCGGGCCGCAGACTGACAGATCCTGTCAGGCTACGACCCGCCGGTGCCAGGGACGTTACGTCAGCTGGAAAGCCAGACGTTGGTCGGGTCGATCTGCTGCAGCGCAGCGATGGGAATCGTGTTGTGCACGTGACTGGCGTGGTAAAGCGCCTGGTTGTCCGCGGTGATCGGGAAGATCGCCGCATCGTTCGTTACGAGCTTGTCGGCCTGGGCCCAGATCTTCGCAGCGGCCGCCGCGCTTGCCTGCGTCGACGCCTTGTTGATCAGGGCATCCACCTTCGGGTTGTCGTAGAAGCCGAAGTCCGAACCGTTCGGCGGGAACGCCGAACCGCTCTTGCCACCGTTGCCGTAGAACAGCGGGGCGAAGAACGAGCGCGCCGAGTCGCCGTACCAGTCCGGGCCCCAGCCCGCGATCGAGATGTCCCACGTGCCGGCCTTGGCCACCGACGGCACCTCGAGGTACTTGACGTAGAAGTCGGCGTTGCTGGCGCTCACCCCGGTCACCTTGATGCCGGCCTTGGACAGGTCCTGGTTCAGCGTCAGGTAGATCGCCTTGGACGTCGAGGAGTCCGGCCGGTAGAGGATCTTGATGGCCAGCTGTTTGTGGCCGGCTGCGGCAAGATCCTTCTTGGCCTTGCTGACGTCCGAGGTGAACGGGTTCGGGTCGGTGTTGCTCTGCGTGCCCGAGATGCCCTGCGGCAGGACGTGCGTCAGTGGCGGCGCAATTGCCGAGCCGGCGAGGTCCACCGTGAAGTGCTCACGGACCATGGCCTCGCTGAGCGCCTTGCGCACCGCGACGCTCTTGAGCGCACCGCCGTTGTTCGGCGACACCGTGTTGAACACGATGTAGGGGTTGCTGCTGAACTCCGGGTTGATGTTGAGGTTCTTGTCCTTCTTCTGGATCAGACCCGGGATGGCGGTGTTCGGCGGGAAGGTGTCCCATTCCATGTCCGCCCCGGCGGTATTGGCCGCGAGCTGGGTCTGGATCGAGTCCTGGTTGCCCGTCTCGTTGACGACGACCGCGTTGACGTAGGCCTTGCGCACGGTGTCGGTCGAGGCGTTCCAGGCCGGGTTCCGGACGAAGTCGATTTCCTTCGTCGGGTTGTACTTGGTGATCTTGTACGGGCCGTCGGAGATGGTGTGCTGCGCCTGCTCGGCACCGGCCGGGATGTACTTGTCGTACTCCTTGGGCGCCGGCGAGAAGGCCGTCAGCGACGTCATGTCGACGAAGTAGGACGCCGGGCTGGTCAGCTTGAACACCACGGTCTGCGGGTCGGACGGATCGACCGTGATGCCGGCGATGTCGTGCGAGTTCTGGTACCCGGCGATGGCCGAGGCCGACTTCGCACTGACCTTCGCGAAGCCGTCACAGTAGGCCTGCATGCCGACGATCAGCGACTCGAAGTCCGGCATGCCGCCGAACGGCTGGGCCGGGTTGCAGGTGCGCTTGAGGCCGCGCACCTCGTCGGCAGCCGTGACCTGGCGCGCCGGGGTGGTGTCCCACTGCACGCCCTTCTTGATCGTGAACTTGACCGTCTTGCCGCCGTCGGTGATGCCGCCGTTGCTGGTGCTGGGCACCTGGGTGGCGATGTCCGGCACGACGCTGGTCGTCTTGCCGACGACCGCGGGGTAGGTGATGAGCTGGCGGCTGTACATGCGTGCGGCCAGGTAGCCGGTCGTGTAGTAGACGATGTTCGGGTCCATGTAGTCGACGTCGCCGACGCCGAGCATGTGCAGCGTGCCACCGCGTTTCGGGGTTCCGGCGGCGTTGACGTTCACCGGGAACCGCTTGCTGGTGGCGTTCTCGCCGGAGCTCGAACCGCCGTTGCCGCCGCCCGATCCGGACGACGAGCAGCCGGCGACAAGCGCCAGCGTCACGCATGAAGCTGCGATGCCGATCGCATGGCTTCGTCTCATTCGCTCCTACTCCTTCAGTTGGGCGGGCGTGCGTCGACCCACCGTCATCGCGACAGCAAAGCCTCGCGGGAGGCCTTGCCGCAAGACGTCCGGGGGTCCGGACGCCGATCGTGACCAAATGTTGATATCGGACATTGCCGTTGCAATTACGGCCGAAGCCAAGCAGAGCCGGAAAAGCGGGGGCCCCCCCCCGGGGGGGGGGGGGGGGGGGGGGGGGGGGGGGGGGGGGGGGGGGGGGGGGGGG
>NZ_CAXTQF010000038.1:0-37782 GCF_964246335.1 uncultured Jatrophihabitans sp.
CGCGGGGCCGCCGGGGCCCCCCACCCCCCCGGGGGGGGGGGGGTGCCCCCCCCCACCCGCCGACGCGTCGCCGCTCAAGAAGTCAGTGACTCCCGAAGTCCGTCGTCAGCCAGACCCGCTGATTGGTGCGGTCGACGAAGACGTCCACGCCCACGTTGCGGTAGTGCGGGCTCAGGATGTTGAGCCGGTGGTCGTTGAACGGGGCCTTTTCGTTGTACATCATGCTCTGCAGCTGCAGGACGCCTGCCGTGCTGATTCGCGAGTTCCACGCGATGTTCTCGCCGGCCCACACCCAGCGATAACCGGCCGCCCGGATGCGCGCGGTGAAGACCGGCTCGGAAGGCAGCTGGTGCGACATCTCGTCGAAGCGCGCCATCGTCACGTCGTGGCGCCGCGCGGAGCGCTCGAGGTCGCCGCTCGTGGTCAGCGGGCGCAGGTGGTGCGCGCGCCGCTCGGCGTTGAGCCGGTGCACCAGTGCGACCGCCATCTGGTGCTCCGAGGTGGTGCGGGCGTGTGTCACCGTGCGCGCCGATGCCGATTGCGGAACCGCGAGGACGGTGAGCGCGATGGCGCCGACCAGCAGGGCCACCAGGCTGCGCAACCGGCCGATCCGGCTGACAGGGAAAAGGGCGCGCGAAACAGACATGGATAAACCGCCGGGAGTCGAATGGTCAGGTACGAACTGCGTCTCCACCCGGTTCGGCACCCGCCGATCCGGAGAGCCTCCCAGCGGATCCCCACCCTCTGTTGGCTCACGCCATTCTTACCCGGACTTCACACGCTGATCACTCTCCGTAAGCGAGTTTCGGAAAGTGAACCTCTTCCGCGGAAACTAATTACCGAAGGTGACAGCGTCCGCGGCGGCAGCGGCCGAGCACGCTCACTACGCTCGATCCCGTGGCCGCAGACGAACTGACGCACGTCGACGACGCCGGCCGCGCGCGGATGGTCGACGTGTCGGCGAAGGACGTCACGGTGCGCGAGGCGCGTGCCGCCGGGCGGTTCACCACCACCCAGGACGTGATCGCCCTGCTGCGCCGCGACGGACTGCCCAAGGGCGACGCGCTCGCCGTGGCGCGGATCGCCGGCATTGCCGCAGCCAAGCGCACCCCCGACCTCGTCCCGCTGTGCCACCCGGTGGCACTGCACGCGGTCGAGGTCGACCTCGCGGTGGGGCGCGACTGCGTCGACATCACCGCGACCACGCGCACGGCCGACCGCACCGGCGTCGAGATGGAAGCGCTGACGAGTGTGGTCGCCGCCGGCCTCGCGCTCTACGACATGGTCAAGGCGGTCGACCGTTCGGCCCGACTCACGGATGTGCGGTTGCTCGCCAAGTCCGGCGGCCGCTCCGGCGCGTGGTCGGCCGAGGACGGCGGATGAACGTCGCGGTGATCACCTGCTCGAACCGTTCGGCGGCGGGGGAGCGGGTGGACGACAGCGGGCGGCTGCTGGCCGATCTTGGCGCTGCCGAGGGCTATGACGTGGTGTCGCAGACCGTCGTGCCGGACGAGGTCGGGGCGATCCGGGCGGCGGTGCAGGCAGCCGTGGTCGCGGGCGCGGAGGTCGTGCTGACGACCGGTGGAACGGGTATCTCGCCGACCGACGTCACGCCGGAGGCGGTCGGGCCGCTGCTCGAACGTGCCGTTCCGGGTATCGCCGAGGCGATCCGGCTCGCGGCGCGCGACCGCGTGCCCACCTCGGTGCTGTCGCGCGGCCTCAGCGGCACGATCGGTCGCTCGCTCGTCGTAACGCTGCCCGGCTCGCCCGGCGGTGTACGCGACGCGATGGCGGTGCTCGTTCCGCTGCTCGAGCACGCGGTGGCGCAGTTGGCCGGTGGCGATCATCGGCCGGGCGGCGGCGCGTGAGCGCGCAGCCCAGCGACGTCGAACGCACCGTGCGGCTCGTCTCCCTCAGTGACCGGCTGCTCGAGCCGGCGTTGTTCGAGGCGGCGGTCGAACACGACGCCGCCGGGGCACGAGCCGTGTTCTGCGGTGTCGTGCGCAGCCATGACCTGGGTCGCGACGTGCGCGAACTCGAGTACGTCGCGTACCCGTCCGCGCAGGCGGTGCTCGCGCAGATAGCCGAACGGTTCGCGGCCGAGCCGGACGTGACGGCCCTGGCCGTCGGGCACCGGGTAGGGCTGCTCGCGGTCGGCGACGTCGCGCTCGTCGCCGTGGTGGCCACCGCACACAGACGCGCGGCCTTCGACGCGTGCGCCCGCCTCGTCGACGAGGTGAAGGAGCACCTGCCTGTGTGGAAACGGCAGGTCTTCGCCGACGGCACCGATGAATGGGTCAACTGTCCCTAGAGCGCAGCCGTCTGCACATGCGCGCGGGCACACTGGTTGGGTGACGCAGGAGCGACGCGAGCGCGACAAGAGCACCCCCGGCCGCGAGGGTGGCCGCGACGACGGGCCGGTGCTGCCGTCGGTCACTGGTGACGAGCGCGATGCGGGCTGGGGCGACGAGCCCGGTGAGCGCAGCGACGAGTGGTACCGCCGCGAGCGGCCGCCGCACCACGAGTGAGCGGCGTCCAGCCGCGGTCGTCGCGCTACGCGTCCTGGGTCGTCGCGCCGTGCCGGCCGTCGTGCGCGCCGTCGGTGCCGTCGCCCGCGCCGCGTCCGGCGAGCAGGTCGCGGATCTCCGAGAGCAGCAGGACGTCCTCCGCCTTCGGCTCGGGATCCGGCTCACCCGTCGCCAGCCGCTGCGCCCGGCGCTCGGCGACCTTGTTGAGCGGCAGCACCACCAGGAAGTAGATCGCCGCCGCGACGATCAGGAACGACACCACGGCGTTGATGAACGCGCCGTACTCGAACCTGCTCTTGTTCACGGTGAACGCAAGACTGCTGAAGTCCGGCTTGCCGCCGATCGCGGCGATGAGCGGCGTGATGATGTCCTTGACCAGCGAGTTGACGACGGCACCGAACGCGGCACCGATGACAACGGCCACCGCCAGATCGACGACGTTGCCGCGCATGATGAACTCTTTGAAGCCCTTGAGCACGGATCACTCCTCAGCTTTCCGGCAGGCGGGGGGTCGCCGGATAGGCCGATATTAGGGCGGTTCGCCGACCGCGTCGATCGTCTTGGACGCTGCTGCCTGCGCGATTCGGGCAGCAGTCGACGGCGCGGCCGCCACGACGATCTCGGCACCCTCCTGATCGCTGCCCGGTACCAGCGCGAGCACACGCAGACCGCCGGCAAGGACCTGCGGAGCGTCTGCGGCTGGGCTGGCGGGGGACGCCGGCCCGGTGGTCGACGCGGCGGGATCGAGATCGTCCGCGGCGCGCGGCACCGCGTAGAGCGCGACCCGGTCGCCGGTCCGTAGGAGATCACCCGCGTGCGGGTCGGCGAGCTGCACCGCCGTGACGACCTGGCCGGCGGGCAGCCCGGCGGTGAGATCACTTCCGATCAATCGGGTCGAGCTCACGGGCTCGCCGGGTGTCAGCGCGGCGGACAGGCGCCGACCGACCGCGTCCGCACGTCGACGCAGATCGGCCGCAGCACGCACGGTGCGCGGCCAGTGCACGATGCGGATGTCGGTCGGGCTCACACGATGACCGGCCGGCAGTGCCCGCGCGGCGACGACCACCGGCACGGCGCTGGGCGCCGCCGTACGCGCGTGTGCTATCACCGCGCTGTCGAGAGCCAACAGCAGGCAGCACGCGACCAGCGCTGCCCGCGGCCAGGTGCCGAGCCGGGGCAGCCGCGCGGTGAACGAACCGAACATGCCGCCACGCTAGGGACGCGAGCGGACCGTCGAGCAGTCGTCGAGCGCGCCTGTGGACAGCCGCAGCCGATGTGGACGGTCGGCGCGCCGGTGTCGGCGCCTGGTGCTAAGCGGACGCGCCGGTCTTGGTGCCCGTACCCGAGCCGGTCGACTTCGTCGCGCCGCTCGACGACGACGTGCCCTTCGCCGAGCCGCCGTCCGAACCGGACTTCGCCGAACCGGACTTCGCCGAATCGGACTTCGCCGAGTCGGACTTCGCCGAGCCGGCGGAGTCGCCGGACGCGGAGTCCTTGCTGCTCGCCGACTCCTTCGAGCCGTTGCCCGAGTCGGCCGAGTCGCTGCCGGATTTCGCGCCGTTCTTCGCGCCTTCGCGGCTGTCGTTGCGGTAGAAGCCGGAGCCCTTGAACACGACGCCGACCGAGGAGAAGACCTTGCGCACCGCCGAGCCGCACACCGGGCACTCGTCGGCGGCGGGATCAGTGAACTTCTGCACGAGCTCGAAGCGGTTGCCGCACTCGCTGTCGGTGCAGGCGTACTGGTATGTCGGCATGTGGTGTGCAGTCCTCCGAACGAGCGCGGCCCATCGCAGCCTGCGATTGGCACTCCCAGGATACGACTGCTAACGCCGTCGCCTCACGTCGCCATTCCCGGCCACGGCGACGGCACCGCTCGGCATGATCACGCCGTCCACCGGAACGTCCCACCGGTCAGCGGGCAACGTGTCGACGAACTCCTCGTCGAAGATCAGGGCCCACACCCGTGCCGGCGCGGACCGGCGCTCGAGGGCACGGTCGTACGATCCGCCGCCGCGACCGAGCCGCGTGCCGTCACGCGCCACGGCCAGCGCCGGCACGAGTATCAGGTCCGCATCGCCGATCGCTGCCTTCCCGAGCAACACCGCCGCACTCGTCGGCGACCATTCGCGCCAGTCCAGATCTCGGTCGGGCAACGTGTGCGGCACGAGGACGCGCGATCCACGGTTCACCACGGCGGCCAGCAGCTCGACGGAACCGGGCTCCGTCGGCAGGGGTTCGTAGGCAGCCACGCAGCGGCCGGGCGTTGCGTCGACCATGTCGAGAGCGTGCGCACAGATGCGCGCGCGCGAGGTCGCGCGGTCCGCCGCGGACCGCTCCCGCCGCGCCGCACCGAAGCGTGCGCGCGCCGCAGTCTTCGCCTCGTCGCTCGACGTCATGCGCCCATAGTGGCCGGTTACGCTCGACCGATGCCGACTCAGCCCGTCCGCAAGGCCGTCATCCCCGCGGCGGGCCGCGGTACCCGGTTCCTGCCGTTCACCAAGGCCGTGCCGAAGGAGCTCGCGCCGATCGTGACGACGCCCGCCATCGAGCTCGTCGTCGCCGAGGCTGCGGCGGCCGGCGTCACCGACGTGCTGTTCGTCGTCAGCCCCGGCAAGGGCGCCATCGCCGACTACTTCGGCACCGACGACGATCTCGCACAGGCACTGCGCGCGAAGGACAAGCAGGCGGAGCTTGCCAGCATCGAAGCGCCGACTCGGCTTGCGAGGACCCACTTCGTCGACCAGCTCGATCCCAAGGGACTCGGGGACGCGGTCGCGCACGCCGCCGACTTCGCTGCCGGCGAGCCGGTCGCCGTCCTGCTGCCCGACGACGTCATGGACGAGCGCGACGAACTGCTGCGCCCCATGCTCGATGTGTACGCCGAGTACGGCGGCGTCGTCGTCGGTCTGCTCGATGTCGGGCCGGACGAGATCAGCAGCTACGGCTGTGTCGTGCCCGACGACGGTGCGGACTTGAAGGCCGACGTCGTGCCGCTGGCCGACCTCGTCGAGAAGCCGGCGAAGCAGGACGCGCCGAGCACGCTGGCGATCATCGGGCGGTACGTGCTGCCGCCGGAGATCTTCGCCGCGCTCGAGAGCACTGCGCCCGGCGCAGGCGGCGAGATCCAGCTGACCGACGCCATGCTCGCGCTGCGGCACAGCGGCGTGCCGGTGCACGGCGTCGTGTTCCGCGGCCGCCGCTACGACACGGGCAACAAGCTCGAGTACGTCAAGGCCGTCGTGCAGCTCGCCGCCCGACACCCCGACGTCGGGAAGGAATTCCGCGCGTGGTTGCGGGAGTATGAGCCCGACGCTGACTGATGGAGCTTGACGGGAGAAGTGCGCGTGGCTGAACACGCCGAGGGGGCAGACCGCCTCCGTACGGTCGACGAGCACCTCGCCGCCGTGCTCGACGGCGTGGGGACGGTCGACCCGATCGAGTTGACGCTGCTGGACGCGCAGGGCCTGTTGCTCGCCGAGGACATCCGCGCCGACTTCCCGCTGCCCAGCTTCGACAACTCGGCGATGGACGGTTATGCGGTACGCGCCCGGGACACCGAGCACGCCAGCACGGAGCAGCCCGCGCAGCTGCGCGTGGTCGGCGACGTCGCGGCCGGCGCGAAGGCGCGCTCGGGCATGGGACCGGGCCTCGCCATGCGGATCATGACCGGCGCCCCGGTGCCCGCGGGCGCGGACGCCGTCATCCCACTAGAGGACACCGACCGCGGCCTGGCCCGGGTGGCCGTCCATCGCGAGGTGCACACCGGTGAATGCGTGCGTCGCGCCGGGGAGGACCTCGCGTCCGGCGCGCCGGCACTGGGCGCGGGCGCTGCGCTGGGACCGCAGCAGCTCGGGCTGCTCGCCGCGATCGGGCGCGACCGCGTGCTCGTCCGTCCGCGGCCGCGGGTGATCATCCTGTCGACCGGCAGCGAGTTGATCGAGGTCGGCCACACGCCGAGCTTCGGCGAAGTGATCGACTCCAACTCCTACATGCTCACTTCAGCGGCCCGCGACGCCGGCGCCGACGCGCGGCGGATCGGCATCGTCGCCGACGACCACGCCGCGCTGCTCGACACCCTCGAGAGCCAGCTGCTGCGCGCCGACGTGCTCGTCACCACCGGCGGCGTCAGCATGGGGGCGTTCGACGTCGTCAAGGAGGCGCTGAGCGAACTCGGCACCGTCGAGTTCACCCGGGTGGCGATGCAGCCCGGCAAACCGCAGGGCTTCGGACACCTCGGCGACAAAGTGCCGATCTTTTGCCTGCCGGGCAACCCGGTCAGCAGCCTGGTGTCGTTCGAGGCCTTCGTGCGCCCGGCGATCCGCAAGCTGCTCGGCAAGCGCAGTCTGCAGCGCGCCACCGTGCAGGCCGTCGCGCTCGACGGCGCCACCAGCCCGAAGGGCATCCGGCAGTACCGCCGCGGCGTGCTGCACCGCGAGGCCGCCGGCGGGTACAGCGTCTCGCTCTCCGGCGGCCCGGGCTCGCATCTGTTGGCGGCGCTGGCGCTGTCGAACTGCCTGGTGGTCATCGACGAGGACGACACCGAGATCAGCGCCGGGGCCGAGGTCACCGTCATCCCGCTGCTGCTGTCCAACCGGTGAAGCCGGGCGCGGATGCCTAGAGCTGCGGGGTGGCCGGCGCGGCCGTCCGCAGGGCCGGTCATGTTGCGGCCGCCACGCCTGCGCGACGCCCGCTCGTGGAGCGAGATCCGGTTGCGCAACGAGCAGTGGCTCAAGCCGTGGGAACCGACGGCCGGCGACAGCTGGGCCGAGCGCAACTCGGTCAGCGCGTGGGCCTCGCTGAACTCGGCACTGCGCACGAGCGGCCGGCGCGGCACGATGCTGCCGTTCATGGTGCTCTACGGCGGCCGGCTCGTCGGTCAGCTGAACGTGTCGAACGTCGTGCACGGCGCGTTGCGCTCGTGCACCGTGGGCTACTGGATCGACGATGCCGTCGCCGGTCGCGGCATCACGCCGACCGCGCTCGCCGTCGCGATCGACCACTGTTTCGGCGTCGTCGGCCTGCACCGAGTCGAGGTCGACATCCGACCGGAGAACACACCCAGCCTGCGCGTCGTCCAGAAGCTCGGGCTGCGTCGCGAGGGCTTCTATCAACGCTTCCTCGACATCGACGGCGAGTGGCGCGATCACGTCGCGTTCGCCGTGACCGTCGAAGAGCTCGGCGGCCGCAGCATGGTGTCCAGGCTCGCGAACCTGCCGCCGCAACCGACCTGGCGCACGCGCACCTGAGCCGGCGCGTCCCCCGGGACGGACCGTTCTCAACCTCAGGTCGAGGTTATCGCTCGACACGCCGCTGTACCTGCGCGTTCACGGGCTTTCGCTCACTAACTTGAACGCAGCCGTGTTACTGGTGTGACTGGAGGTACGTGATGCTTTCACCGTTCATGACGGTGGCCGTGCTCATCGTCCTCTGGCTGATCGTCGTCGTGCCCATGATCTTGCGCCGCAACGACGAGCGTCGTCGCGAGCGTTCGGTCGACGGATTCGGACGTGCGATGCGCGCGCTCGGCCGCCGCGCCAGCACCGTCGACGCGCCCACCGGTGCCGATGTCTTCGTCCCGCGTAACGAACGCGCCCCGCTCGCGGCGCCCGCTCGTCGCCCCGTGCCCGCCGCCCAGGAGGCTTTGATGTACCCGCCCGACCGCTCCGACCTCTCCGCGGCGCGCACGCAGATGCTCGCCCGGCGGCGCCGCTCGCTGTCCGTCCTCATCGGCGGCACCGTGCTGTTCGCACTGCTCGGCTTCGTCCTCGGCGGCCTCATGTGGCTGCTCTTCGCGGCGTTCGCCGCGGGACTCGCCGGATACATGTGGTTCCTGCGCAACCAGGCGCTGCGCGACCGGTCCCGGCGCGAGCACCGTGCCGAGCGTGCGGTGTCCCGGCGCAGCACCGGGTACGACGCGACTCCGGAGCACGTCGAGTTCGAGCAGGCCCCGGAGTCGGTGGTGCGCATCGACGACGACGCGATCGAGCTGCACAGCATGGACACCATCGACCTCACCGGCCTTTACACCGAGGAGCGCGAAGCGGAGGCGCTGCAGCGCCGCGCCAGCTGATCGGGTGAACGCGGCTGATATCGTGATTGCCGGTCTTCGGACCGCCTGTTTGATCAGGGGCTGTGGCGCAGTCCGGTAGCGCACCTCGTTCGCATCGAGGGGGTCAGGGGTTCAATTCCCCTCAGCTCCACCAATTTCCGCACCCCGGAGGGCCAACGCGAGGCCGGAGCGTGAATCGTGCCCAGTGACAAGGAAGATCTGCCGAGCACCCTCGAGCGGTCGGCCAAGAAGATCCAGAACACATACGAAGAGACGCTCGACAGCGCCGAGGACCAGTACGACGGCGACGAGGCGCGCGCGCATCGCACCGCCTGGGCGTCGGTCAAGAACGTCGCCGAGAAGATCGGTGATCACTGGGAACTGAAGGACGAGACGGGCCCGTCGGACCCGCGATCGAAGCAGCCGCAGAAGCGCAAGCGCGAAGGCAAGGGCGAGACGTACGGCGGCATCGACGTCGAGCAGAATTCGAAGGCCGACCTGGTCGAGCGGGCGAAGAAGGCGGGCGTCACCGGCTACTCGCGCATGACCAAGGCCGACCTGGCGAAGGCGTTGCAGCGCAACCAGGGCTGATCCGCGCACAGGCCGTGGCCGGCCGGCCCGGACGACCGCCTTCCACAGTTGCATCTGCGACCATTGCCAACGTGCCGGCCCGCCCACTCGTCGCTGCCCGGTTCGCGCGTCCGGCGTGGATCACCGCCGCCGTTGCGCTCGCCGTGCTGGTCGCCATGGGGATCTGGCTGCACAACCGCCGGGCGACGGCCTTCGACGTCTGGTGGAGCACCAAGTTGTTCTGGCACGTCGGCAGCGGCACGAGCCGGGTGTTGGTGGATCTGAGCCTGCCGGTCATCTCGGTGGTCGTGCCGGCCGTCGTGTTGGTCGCTGCCCTGTTCACGCGACGCTGGAACCTCGCCGTGCTCGCCGTGGTGCTGCCCGTGTCGGCCACTGTGCTGGCCGAGCAGGTCGGCAAGCCGCTCGTGCACCGCTTGCTCGGTGCCGCGTCGTCGTTCCCCAGCGGCCACGAGACGGGCATCAGCTGCGCCGCGTTCGTGCTGTGCACGGCGGTGGCGCAGCTGCCGGTACGTCTGGGTGCGCGGCTCGTGGTGTGGGTGCTTTCGCTCGCCTGGGTGCTTGCCGCTGCGGCAGGGCTCGTTCGCGGGGGTTACCACTACGCCACCGACGCCGTCGGCGCACTGGCCCTGACCACCTGCTTGGGTCTGGCGATCACGCTCGTCATCGATCAGGTTTCCGAGCGCGCGCGCTCACGCCGGCGCGACAAGAGCGAGTACGCGCTCAGTTGACCTGACGTTCGCGGTCGGCCCAGAACTGCTCGCGCAGCTTGAACTTCTGCAATTTGCCGGTGGCGGTGCGCGGTAGCTCGTCGACGAATTCGACCCGCTTCGGACACTTGTAGCCGGCCAGTTCCTCGCGGCAGTGCTTGATCAGCTGCTCGCCGGTGACGTCGGACCCGTCGGTGACCACCAGCGCGGTGACGAGCTCGCCCCACTTCTCGTCGGGGACGCCGATGACCGCGACCTCTTTGACCGCGTCGTGGCTCATCAGTGCGTCCTCGACCTCGATGGACGACACGTTCTCGCCGCCGGAGATGATGACGTCCTTCTTGCGGTCGGAGATGACGAGGTAGCCGTCGTCGTCGAGGTAACCACCGTCGCCGGTGTGGAACCAGTTGCCTTCCTGCACCTCGGCCGTCTCGTCCGGCTGGTTCCAGTACGCGTCGAGGTTGTGGTTGGACTGGGTCAGCACTTCGCCCTCGGCGTCGGTGGTGACCCGAACGCCCAGCGCGGGCGCGCCGGCGCGGCCGAGGTTGCGGGCGCGGTCGTTGGTGGACAGCTCGTCCCATTCCGCGCGCTGACGGTTGATCGTGACGAGCGGTGAGGTCTCGGTCAGCCCGTAGATCTGGATGAACTCCCAGCCCAGCTCGTCCAGCACCCGCTCGATGGTGCGGGTCGGTGGGGGAGCGCCCGCGGCGACGATGCGCACGCGACCGCGGCCGGGGATCTCGCCCTGCCAGTCAGGTGCGGCATCGAGGGCGGCGGCAATCACCGCAGGGGCGGCGCACATGAGCGTGACGCCGTACTGCTCGACGCGGCGCAGGATCTCCGTGCCGTCGACCTTGCGCAGCACGATGTGCTGGCCGCCGACACCGGTGACGCCGTACGGCATGCCCCAGCCGTTGGCGTGGAACATCGGCAGCGTGTGCAGGTAGACATCACGGTCGCTGATCGAGGTGTGCAGACCGAAAACGGTGGCGTTGAGCCACAGGTTGCGGTGCGTCAGCTGCACGCCCTTGGGACGCGCAGTGGTGCCGGACGTGTAGTTGATCGTCGCGGTCGCGCCCTCGTCCGGCTCGGCCCAGCCGCGCGGCTGCGTGTCGCGCAGGTAGAGCTCGTCGTCGTCACCGAGGACGAACTTGTGCGCAACGTCGAGGCCGTCGAGCACCTTCACCTGCTCGGGATCGCAGTAGACGACCTGCGAGCCCGAGTGCTCGACGATGTAGCGGATCTCGGACCTGCTCAACCGGAAGTTGACCGGCACGAGAACGCGCCCGTAGGCGCTGACGCCCCAGAATGACGTGAGCAGCCGCGCCGAATTCTGCGAGATGACGGCGACGCGGCCGCCGACGGGCACGTCGAGCTGATCGAGCTTGGCCGCCTGGGCCCGGGCGTTCTCGGCGAGCTGGCGGTAGGTCAGCTCACCGAGGCTCGGCGCCGGCTGCTGTGGTTCGTCGACAACTGCGGTGCGGTCCGGGTAGACGTGCGCGGCGCGATCGAGGAAGTCACCGACGACCAGCGGATAGAACAACGCACGCTCCCTCGACGTACGGCGACGCGTGCGCGATCAGCGACTCGCTGCCGCCTTGGCCTTCGCCGCTGCCTCCTGGGCGTTGGCAGCAGCGACCTTGGCCTTGTCTACCGCAATCGGGGCGTATTCGTCGACGTAGCTCTTGGCCGCCTTGCGGGCGTCCTTGGCCTTGTCGACCACCACCGGGCCGTACTCGTCGACGTAGCTCTTGGCGGCGTCGCGGACGTCCTTGGCCTTGTCGGCGGCGGTCGGACCGTACTCGTCCACATAGCTCTTCGCGGCTTCACGAGCCTGCTTCGCCTTGTCGACGGCGACGGGGCCGTACTCGTCGACGTAACCCTTGGCGGCCTCGGCAGCCTGCTTCGCCTTGTCGACGGCGGTCGGACCGTACTCGTCGACGTAGCTCTTGGCCGCCTCGCGGGCCTGCTGCGCCTTGACGGCAAGGGCCGCGCCCGCACCCGCTGCCGCCGCCGCGGCGGAGTCGGTGGACGCGCCCTTCTTCCGTGCTTTGGACTGTGCCTTGGACTGGGCCTTGTCGGCCTGCTCCTGCGCCTTCTTGGCGGCCTTCTGCCCACGCTTGCCCAACTCGGCGCGGGTCTGCTTGGCGATGGCCTTCGCCTGCTTCGCGCTCGACTTGTTGCGCTTCTTCAGCTTCTTGGCCTGCTTCTTGGCCGAACGGCCACGCGCGGACGCGGCGGCACCGAGCTGCGTCTTCTTGTCGTGCGCCGGCTCCAGGAGTCCGTCGGCGACGAGGCCCACTCCGATGCCGAGCATCCACACGTCCTTGGCGATCGGGATGCCCTGCTGCGTAGGCCGCGGGTCACCGGGCTCGTGCATGCCCTCGGTCTGCCAGTACAGGTTGAGCAACGCGCCCGAGAACCCGGTCAGTGCGGCGCCGGCGATCACCGGTGACACCATCGGCGCGAGCAACAGACCGCCTACCGCGAGCTCACCACCGGCGAGCGCTTTGGCGAACATCTTCGGGTCGAGCTTGCCCAGGAACGGGTACGTGCCGGTCGCCATGCCGTGCAAGGCCTTCGCGGTGTCCTCGCCCGCACTCAACTTGCCGATGCCGCTGTTCAGGATGAACGCGCCGGTGACGGCGCGCAGCGGGGCGCGACGAAGTTTTGCGGACAAGCTCATGGGGTGGTCCTCCTACGCAAATGGCCGAATTCGGTCGTTCCGGCGGTCATACCCACGACGGTAGCCACATATGCGCGTGCCATTCCGAGTAGGTCTGCAGGCCGCCGGTGAAGATCGGCCACATCCAGGCGAAGTCCGCGACGACCAGCGCGAGGAACACCGAGACGGCGGCGATGCCCCACCGCCGACGGCGCAGGGCGTGTTCGGCGCCGCCGGCACGGGTGTCGACGGCTGGGCCGAGCACGGCGCCGATCGCGAGGACCAGCCCGATGATGAGGAACGGCACGAGTGGCGCCATGTAGAACAAGAACATCGTGCGCTTGAGGTCGAGGAACCAGACGAGCCAGCCGGCGATGAACGCCATCCAGACGGTGCCCGCGCGCCAGTCCCGCGTCGTGAACCAGTGCCACCCGAGCCAGAGCAGCATGGGCACGAAAGCCCACCACATGATCGGCGTGCCGATCAGCAGGACCTCGCGTGAGCACGACGACGCGCCGCACGAGGTGGACGACCCGTCGTAGTAGAAGTCGACCGGCCGGCCCATGACCAGCCAGCTCCACGGCTTCGAGCCGTACGCGTGTCCGCTGTCCAGACCCTCGTGGAAGCGGTAGGCATCCAGGGTGTTCCAGCCCAGCGAGCGCAGCGGGCCGGGCACCCAGCCCCAGTCGAACGGAACGCGGACTCCCCACAGGTCGAGCCGCGCCGAGGTCTTGTGGCTGTCTGCCCAGTGCCGGTTCCAGCCGTTCTCGCCGGTGAACCAGCCGAGATAGGTCAGCAGGTAGACCCCGACCGGCGCCGCGATCAGCGAGCCGACACCGGGCAGGACGCTGCGGTAGGACCAGCTGCGCAGCGGTTTGCGCACGCCCGCCGAGCGCAGCGCGGCGCGGTCCCACAACAACGTCAGGACGAGCAGTGCGATGAAGAAGTACGCACCGGTCCACTTCACCGCACACGCCAGGCCGAGCAGCACACCGCCCAGCAGCCGCCAGGGCCGCGGGCCGAGGCTCGGCGCGCCTGCGCTCAGGTCGGCGCCGTCGGCGATCAGGGCGCCCAACCGCGCGCGCATCTTGTCCCGGTCGACGACGAGCGCGCCGAACCCGCCGATGATGAACGTCTGCAAAAAGATGTCGAGGATCGCGGTGCGCGCGAGCACCAGCGACATGCCCTCCATGACCATCAGCAGGCCGCCGAGCACGCCGAACACGTTCGAGCGCATCATCCGGCGCACGATGCGCGTCATGAGCACCACGCCGATGCAACCGAACACCGCCGGCGCGATGCGCCAGCCGACGGAGTTGGTCAGGTACTCCGAGCGGCTGCCGTCCCAGGCGCCCTCGGACAGCGCGATCAGCAGTTTGCCGAGCGGCGGGTGGACGATGAACATGTAACCGCGGTTGTCCTCGTAGCCGAACCGCAGCATCTCCTGGGCCTCGACGGTGTAGTACACCTCGTCGAAGTTCATGCCGTTCTTCGGTACGACGTTGCTCCCGGGCGGGAAGCCGAGGGCCCAGAAGCGGGTGAGCACGGCCAGCGCCGCGACGACCAGCGTGCCCACCCAGCCGCGCCGTGCGTAGGGGTCGTGCCACGCAGCGAGCGCGGCGGGCACCGAGCGGCCGGTGCGCGGCGGCTCGGCGGTCGTGTCGTCCCCGCCGTCCCGGTCCGCCGTGTCGACGACCGGAGGCACAGCAGTCGCGGTCACGCGCCGATCCTAGGTGCGCCCCGATGATCTCCACCTGAGTGTGCCGCCACCTAGGCTGCACGGCGTGACCGGGCACGTGGGCGAGCAGGGACGCGTCCTGCTCGCCGGCACGCCGCTGGGCCGCCCCGATGACGCGTCCGCGCGCCTGGCCGCTGCGCTCGCCACGACGCCGGTCATCGCGGCCGAGGACACCCGCCGCCTGCAGCGGCTGTGTGCCGATCTGGGCGTCGCGCCGACCGGGCGCGTCGTGTCGTTCTTCGACGCCAACGAGGCTGACCGCGTGCCGGCGCTGCTGGACGCCCTGCGGGCCGGCGAGGACGTCCTGGTCGTCACCGACGCCGGCATGCCGTCGGTGTCCGATCCCGGTTACCGGCTCGTGGCGGCCGCCGTCGACGCCGGGCTCGACGTCACGTGCCTGCCCGGCCCGTCCGCGGTGACCACCGCACTCGCGGTGTCCGGCCTGCCGGTCGACCGGTTCTGCTTCGAGGGCTTCCTCCCGCGCAAGGCGGGCGCTCGGCGTCGTGCGCTCGAGGCGCTCATCGACGAGCCGCGCACCGCCGTGCTGTTCGAGGCGCCGCACCGGATCGCGGCGACGCTCGCCGACTGCGTCGCCGTGCTGGGTGCCGACCGCCGCGCCTGCGTGTGCCGCGAACTCACCAAGACCCACGAGCAGGTGCGGCGCGGCACGCTCGCCGAGTTGGCGGCCTGGGCCGCCGACGGGCTGCGCGGTGAGATCACCGTCGTCGTCGCGGGCGCGGTGACCTCCGCCGCCGCGCCGGACGCCGCCTCGCTCGCCGCCGAGGTCGAGGCGCGCGAGGCCGCGGGGCAGCCGCGCAAGGAGGCCATCGCCGAGGTTGCGCGTGCACGCGGCGTCGCCAAGCGCGTCGTCTTCGACGCAGTTGTCGCGGCGAAGCGGCAGCAGTCTCGGTGATCATCACGCTGTAGGCCCCGGAAAACCGGTGCGCAGACCGTGTTGATCGCGAGGGCAAACGCCAGCGGCCCGGGACACGCGTGGTGTCCCGGGCTGCGGTGTCGAGCGCTTACTTGATCGCGACGTCCAGCTTGCCGACGTCCCAGCTGCCGAGGCCGGTCGTGTAGTCGTAGCCGGGCAGCGCGGTGTAAAGGCCGTTGGCGCCCACCGTGATGTCGTGGAAGCCGGGCACTGCGGTCGGCGGGGTCACCGAGGATCCCTGCGCCGTCTTGTACAGCGCGTACAGCTTCGGCGGGGCGAACCCCAGCTTGCCGCTGTGCGAGGCGTTGATCCGGGTCCAGAGGCCGAGCGCCAGCGGCGAGGCGAGGCTCGTGCCGCCGATCTCCTCCGGGGCGCCGTCGACGTAGATGTTGCCGCCGGTGGTCGGGTCGGCGTCGAAGGCCACGTCGGGCACGCCTCGCAGGCTGGTCACCGGGGTGGACACGGGCGCGACGCCGTTCTGCCAGAAGGGCTGGGCCTCGATCGGCGAGATGCCGCCGCCACCGGCGTTCCAGGCGACCTCGGTGCCGTAGGCGTCCGTCGAACTCGCATCGAGTGTCGTGCCGCCGACACCGGTGACGTACGGCGAGCTCGCCGGGTACTCGGTGTCGGTCGGGCCGGAACCGGGGGCGCCGTTCGTCGGCAGCACGGCGCAGGAGCTGCCCGTGTCACCACTGGATGCGAAGAACGTCTGACCCTGGACCGCCGCCTGGGCGAACGCGATGTCGTCGATGGTGGTCGAACCGTCGAGCGACGCGAGCGCGTCGCATTCACCGAGCGATGCCGAACCCGCCTGGTCGCGCTTCTCCGTGACGAACAGGTTGATGGCTCGCGCCAGGTCCGAGTCGGTGAGTGACGTGGCGATGTAGATGTCGAGTTGCTTCACGTTCGGCGCGATGCCGGTCGAGGTCTGCGTGTCCAGGTCCCACTCGTCGGCTCCGGACGTGTCGGGGCTGTGGATGCCGGCGTAGCGCAGGCTGACCGGCACCTGCGGCAGCTGCTGCGCGTTCTCGGCAGTGCGCAGATCCTTGACGGTCGACGTCAGGTCGCCCTCGGCGATCACTGCGAGGCCGGTGCCGGTGCCCGGCTTCGTGCCCCACGAGTCGTAGACGGTGTTGAACTCCTTGGGGTAGAAGCCGTTCAGGTTCGGCGCGGTGACGGGCGGCAGCGGACTGGACATGCCGAGCGACGACAGTCCGAGCACGGCGCTGACCGAGTTGGCCAGCGAGCTGGGCACCTGCGCGGCAGCAGTGTTGGCGAGCACCGTCTTGCCCTGCTGCCGGTAGGACGAGATCGAGGTGTCGAACGCCTTCTCCGCACTTGCCACGGTCGCGTTCGCGGTGACCTGCAGCCGGTTCGCGGCGACGGTCACGTTGGTCAGCCCGGCCGAGGTCAGGTACTTCGACACCGCGGTCGCGGTGGCCGAGGTGGCCGCGAAGCGCGACGTGAACTGCGCCGGCGTCAGGAACTTCTCGAACTGGGCGTTGCCGGGCGTCGACTGCTGTTTGATCAGCGTGTTCAGCCCGCTGCGGTCGCGGGGGGTGAGCCCGACCGTGATGCGCAGCGGCGTTGTCGACGACGCGTGCCCGAGCAACGTCGCGTTCTTGAGGTTGAGCGCCTTGGTGGCGGTCGGCGACCACGAGGCCGCGCCGGCACCGGACGGCAGCGCCGTGACCGCGGCCGCGGCGCCGAGCAGGGCGACGGTCACGGCCGCCACGCCTGCGTGGCGCTTCGTGAGGGAGTTGGCAGACATCAGCACGAGTCTCCAGACGTGGGGCGGGCGTTACTCGGCAGTAACGTCCTCTGCCCGGAACAACGACGGCCGGCCGACCCGGTCACGGGCAAAATTGGCGTGAGGCACGCAGACGACGGACGGCCCGGGACACCGTGGTGCCCCGGGCCGTCGACGCGATTCGCGTCAGCTCAGCGCTGCGCTCAACTTCGCGACGTCCCAACTGCCCAGGCCGGTCGTGTAGTCGTAGCCGGGCAGGGCGGTGTAGAGGCCGTTCGCCCCGAGCGTGATGTCGTGGAACCCGGGCACCGTCTTGGTGATCGAGCCGCCCTGCACGCCCGAGTAGTACTTGTACAGCTTCGGTGCCGCGGCGCCGAGCTTGTTGCCGTGCGTGGCGTTGATCCGCGTCCACAGGCCGAGCGCAAGCGGCGAGGCGAGGCTGGTGCCGCCGATCGTCTCCGACGCGCCGTCGACGTAGATGTTGCCGCCGGTGGTCGGGTCGGCGTCGAAGGCGACGTCCGGCACACCGCGCAGGCCCAGCTTGGCGGCCGGGCTGACGCCCTTCTGGAAGGCCGGAGCCTTCGCGACCGGCGAGATGCCACCGCCACCGGCGTTCCAGGCGATCTCGGTGGCGTAGGTGTCGCTCGCGTCGGTGTCGAGCGTCGTGCCGCCGACGCCGGTGGTGTACGGCGAGCTCGCCGGGTACTCGGTGTCGGTCGGGCCGGAACCGGGGACGCCGTTCGTCGGCAGCACGGCGCAGGAGCTGCCGGTGTCACCTGACGAGGCGAAGAAGGTCTGCCCCTGCGACGCTGCCTCGGCGAGCGCCGCGTCGTCGACCTTCGCCGCGCCGTCGAGGTAGGGCAGGATGTCGCACTCACCCAGCGAGGCGGAGCCGGCCTGCGCGTCGTTGTCGGACGCGAACTTGTTCAGCGCGGCCGCGAGGTCGGCGTCGCTCAGTGACGGCGCGATGTAGATGTCGAGCTTGTCGACGCCGGACGCGATGCCGGTCGAGGTCTGCGTGTCCAGGTCCCACTCGTCGGTGCCCGAGGTGTCGCTGGTCTTCGCGCCGGCGTAGATCAGGTTGACCGGGGTCTGCGGTAGGTTCTGGTTGGCCTCGGCGGTGCGCAGGTCCTTGACCGTCTGCGTCAGGTCACCCTCGGCGATGACCGCGAGCGTCGAGCCGCTGCCCGACGACGTCGAGCCGGAGTCGTAGACGGTGTTGAACTCCTTGGGGTAGTAGCCGGTGAGCTTCGGCACCGTCGGCGCCGGTGCGGCGTGCACGCCGAGCGTCGACAGGCCGAGCACGCCGGACACGGCGGATGACAGTGCCGCGGGCACCTGCGCGGAGGCAGTGTTCGCAAGCACCGTGCGGCCGTTCTGCGTGTAGCGCGAGATCTTGGTGTTGAACGCCTTCTCCGCGTTGGCGACGGTGGACTCGGCGGTGATCTGCAGCCGGTTGCTGGCGACCTTGACGTTCGTCAGTCCCTGCGACGAGAGGTAGCTGCTGACCGCGGACGCGGTGGCCTGCGTCGCGGCGAAGCGGTCCGTGAACTGCGCCTTCGAGAGGTACTGGTGATAGCTGGAGCTGCTTGGCGTCGCCTGCGCCTGGATCAGCTGGTCGAGCCCGGCGCTGTCGCGGGGGGTGAGGCCGACGGTCAGGTGCAGCGGGGTGCTGGCGGCCGCCGTGCCCTGCGACGTCGCGTCCTTGAGGGAGAGCGCGTTCGTGGCGGTCGGCGCCCACTGGGTTCCAGTGGCAGCTCCGGCGGCATGCGGAAGCGCGGCCACCGCGGCGGCTGCGCCGAGCAGCGTCACGGTCGTCGCAGCGGCCATCTTCAGCCGCGATGAGGCGGGGAGAGCGGACAAGACGAGCCCCAATCGGGTTCCGTGCGCCGGCCGGTTTCCGGCGCCTCACCAGGTGCAACGAGGCCTGCACGGCACGGTGACGGCGATCACCCGCATCTCACGCGGCCATCACAAGCGGCCCGGTAACCGGCGAGGACCCGTCACTAGGCTGGTTCGGTGAGCTCCGAGCACATCCTGACCGCCGTCGCGTGGCCGTACGCGAACGGCCCACGGCACATCGGGCACGTCGCGGGCTTCGGCGTGCCGTCCGACGTCTTCAGCCGCTACCAGCGCTTGGCGGGGCGCAACGTGCTCATGGTCAGCGGCACGGACGAGCACGGCACGCCGATCCAGGTACAGGCCGACGCCGAGGGCGTGAGCGCCCGCGAACTCGCCGACCGCAACGCGTTGGTCATCGCCAAGGACATGCAGCGCCTGGGGCTGTCCTACGACCTGTTCACCCGGACCACGACGAAGAACCACTACGCCATCGCGCAGGAGATCTTCCTCGGCCTGCTCGCGAACGGCTACGTCTTCCCGCAGACCCAGCTGGGGGCCATCAGCCCGTCCACCGGACGCACCCTCCCGGACCGCTACATCGAGGGCACCTGCCCCATCTGCGGCTACCCGGAAGCGCGCGGCGACCAGTGCGACAACTGCGGCAATCAGCTCGATCCGATCGACCTGATCAATCCTCGCTCGAGGATCAACGGCGAGACCCCGAAGTTCGTCGAGGTCGAGCAGATGATGCTGGATCTCCCGGCCTTCGCCGACGTCCTCGCCGACTGGCTGAAGAAGCAGGACCACTGGCGCCCGAACGTGCAGCGCTTCAGCCTCAATTTGCTCAACGACCTCAAACCCCGCTCGTACACCCGGGACCTGGAATGGGGGATCCCGATCCCGCTCGACGGATGGCGCGACCGCCCGGACAAGCGGATCTACGTGTGGTTCGACGCCGTGGTCGGTTACCTGTCCGCCTCCATCGAGTGGGCGCAACGCAGCGGTGACCCGGACGCGTGGCGGCCGTGGTGGCAGGACCCGGACTCGCGCAGCTACTACTTCATGGGGAAGGACAACATCGTCTTCCACGCCGAGATCTGGCCGGCGATGCTGTTCGGCTACTCCGGCATCGGCGCCAAGGGCGGCACGCCCGGGCGGCTGGGCGCGCTGAACCGCCCGTACGAGGTCGTGTCGAGCGAGTTCCTGACGATGGAGGGCCGCAAGTTCTCCTCGTCGCGCAACGTGGTGATCTATGTCGGCGACATGCTCGAGCGCTACGACGCCGACTCGCTGCGGTACTACCTCGCGGTCGCCGGTCCGGAGACCCAGGACACCGACTTCACGTGGTCGGAGTTCCTGCGCCGCAACAACGACGAGCTCGTGGCCGGCTGGGGCAACCTGGTCAACCGGACGGTGTCCATGACGGCGAAGAACCTCGGCGCCATCCCGCCGCCGGACGACCTGACCGACGCGGACCACGACATGCTCGCGAGGTCGCGCGACGCCTTCGCAAGTGTCGGTGCGCTGCTGGAACGCTCGCGGCAGAAGGCGGCGATCACCGAGGTGATGGGCGTGGTGGCCGCGGCCAACAAGTATCTGTCGGACACCGAGCCGTGGAAGCTCAAGAACAGCGACCCGGCGCGGATGGCGACGGTGCTGCACGTCGCGCTGCAGGTGGTCGACGACATCAAGACGCTGCTGACGCCGTTCCTGCCGGCCTCGTCGGCCAGGGTGCACGACCTCGTCCGCGGCCCGGGCGCCTGGGCCGCGATGCCCGAGCTCGTCGAGGTGCCGGACGAGACTGCCGCGGGGTCCCCGTCGTACTCGGTGCTGACCGGCGAGTACGACACGGGCGCGCGGTGGGAGTCCGTGCCGATCCCGGTCGGGCGTCCGGTGCAGCCGCCGAAGCCGGTGTTCACCAAACTGGACCCGTCGATCGTCGACGAGGAACTGGCACGTCTTGCCGGTGGCTGACCAGACCGTCGAAGCGCTGGCGTCACCTGTCTTCGACGCGCACACCCATCTCGACGCCATGGCCGCACGAGCCGGCGTCGACCCGTCGGACGGTTTCGTCGCGCAGGTGATGGCCGACGCGCGCGCAGCGGGGGTCGTGGCCGCGGTGACTGTGGGCGACACCGTGGCGTCCTCGCGGTGGTGCGTTGACGCGGCTGCGGCCCATGCGGACGTCTATGCCGCCGTGGCGGTGCACCCGACCGAGGTGGGCACGCTCGACGACGCCGGCTACCTGGAACTGGAACGCCTGGCCATGCAGCCGGAGGTCGTCGCCGTCGGCGAGACGGGGCTCGACTACTACTGGGACCGGACGCAGCCTGCCGTGCAGCAGGAGCACTTCCGTCGGCACATTGATCTCGCGAAACGCGTCGGCAAGCCGCTGATGATCCACGACCGCGACGCGCACGCCGACGTGCTGCGCATCCTTCGGGAGGAGGGCGCGCCGGACGTCGTGGTCTTCCACGCGTTCTCCGGCGACGCGGTGATGGCGCGCGCGTGCGTGGACGCCGGGTACGTCATGTCCTTCGCCGGCGTCGTGACGTTCAAGAACGCACCGCAGTTGCGCGCTGCCGCGGCGGTCGCGCCGCTCGACCGGGTGCTCGTGGAGACCGACGCGCCGTTCCTGACGCCGCACCCGTTGCGCGGCACGCCGAACGCTCCACGGTTGCTGCCGCTGACGGTTCGCGGTCTGGCGGCGGCCATGGGCCGCGACCTCGACGAGCTGTGCGCCGCGATCCGGGACACGGGGCGGGTCGTCTTCGGGCTGCCCTGACGTCCGGAAAGTTTCGTTTCGGTGCTCGCACTCACAAGATTTTTATCAGGAGCGCACACCGCCCGCATAACAGCGTGTGTAGCGGTTAAGTGGGCTGCGCGAATCCCGACAAACCAGGCTTATCTACCCGAGAGGGTTTGAATTCTCACTGACGCGCTCGTTACCGTGCCGTGACCAGTCCGACCGCGCGATCCGCGCAACGAACGGGGAACACGTGCAACGCAGCCTCAAGTACGGCGTCTATGGCGCCGTCCTGGCAGCCGTAGTGGGCGGTAGTGCCGCCTACGCGATGGGATCCGACGGATCCAAGGTGAAGTTGGTGGTCGACGGCCATCCGAAGACCGTGCAGACAACGGCGCACACCGTCCGCGGTGCGCTCGACGCAGCCGGTTACGACGTCAACGGACACGACATCGTCGCGCCGGCGGCTGCTTCGGCAGTGCACAACGGCGCCACGATCGTCTTGAAGCGCGGCCGCTTGCTGCTGCTCAACGTCGACGGCCGGCGCCGCAGCGTCTGGACGACGGACACCAGCGTCAACCAGGCGCTCGCCGACCTCGGGTACCCGAGCAGCGACTTCGTCTCCGTGTCCCGCTCGACCCGCCTCCCGCTCAACGCCACCAGCATCGCGTTGCGCGCACCGAAGCGTGTCGTGGTCTACGTCGACCACCAGACGCACCAGGTCGACACCACCGCGCCGACCGTCGCGCAGGCGCTCTCGCAACTCGGCGTGCGCGTCGGACCGCAGGACCGCGTTACCCCGGCGGCCGCCACCGCGTTGACCAGCCCGGTGTCGGTGCGGGTGCAGCGGGTGCTCGTCAAGCGCGTCGCGAAGACCAAGTCGACGCCGTACGCCGTGCAGCAGCACTCCGACAAGTCGATGTACCGAGGCCACACGAAGGTCACCACACCCGGCAAGGCCGGCTCCGAGTCGGTCGTCTACGACGTGACCTACGTCGACGGCAAGGCCACGACCCGCAAGCTGGTCAGCACCGCGGTGCGCTCGAAGCCGCGTACCCAGGTCGAGAAGGTCGGCACCAAGAAGCACCCGAAGGTGGCCGCGGCCAAGCAGAACAAGACGACCTCCCACCACAGCTCCGGCTCGGGCCTGGACTGGGACGCCGTGGCGCAGTGCGAATCGGGCGGCAACTGGCACGACAACACGGGCAACGGCTACTACGGCGGGCTGCAGTTCGACAAGGGCACGTGGAAGAGCAACGGCGGCGGCAAGTACGCCTCGCGCGCCGACCTCGCCACCCGGGAAGAGCAGATCGCGGTGGCCACCCACCTCTACGACCGTGCGGGCTCGAGCCCGTGGCCGGTGTGCGGCTCGCGCCTCTAGCCCCGCCGAGTGGATGCGATTTCAACTACGGGACCGCCGTCCGTTACAGTTTCGTGACTCGACTGAGCCGATGACAGCGTCCCCCCGCCGAACCAACTCAGGAGCTCGCTAAGTGCTGCGCACCATCAAGTACGGCGTCAACGCCGCCGTACTGGCCGGTCTCATCGCCACCCCTGTGGTGTGGGCCGGTGTCGACAAGTCCGTGCACCTCGTCGTCGACGGGAAGGCGCGGACGGTCTCCACGACCGCGGACCAGGTCGGTCAGGTGCTGGCCGCGCACGGCTACCACGTCGACTCCCACGACCTGGTCGCGCCCGCCGAGAAGTCCGATGTGCGCGACGGCGCCAAGATCGTGCTGCGCCGCGGCCGACTGCTCAAACTCGACGTCGACGGGCGGACCGCGCAGGTCTGGACCACCGCGCCGACCGTCTCCGCAGCGCTCGGGGAGCTCGGCTACCCGGCCGGCGACTTCGTCTCCGTATCGCGGTCGCGGCGGCTGCCGCTCGGGGCAACCAGCATCGCGATCCGTACGCCGTCCGCCGTGACGGTCGTACACGACGGCCGGCAGGACCACGTCCAGACGACGGCACCGACCGTCAGCGCGGTGCTGACGCAGCTCGGCGTCACGCTGGGCCCCGTCGACCGCGTCTCGGTGCCGGGTAACTCGCCCGTGCATCCCGGCGAGCTGATCCGGGTCGACCGGGTAATCACCAAGCAGGTGACCAAGGTCGAGGCGCTGCCGTTCCCTACGAGCACCCGCAACAACCCGAAGCTCACGGCCGGCAAGACGAACGTCCTCAAGCGCGGGCACCAGGGCAAGGTGCGCAACACCTATGCGGTGCTCTACATCGACGGCAAGGTCGCCGGCCAGGCACGGCTGAGCTCGCAGACACTGACCGCGGCGCGTCAGCAGATCGTCGAGCTCGGCACGAAGAAGGCGGCGAAGCACAAGTCCTCGAGCGGCGGCGGTGGCAGTGCGCCGAACACGCCCAACGCGCCCGCGCCGACCCCCGGCAGCGCGAAGGCCATCGCGAAGAAGCTGCTTGCCCAGCACGGTTGGGGCGACGACCAGTACAGCTGCCTGGTGAGCATGTGGAACCACGAGAGCGGCTGGCGGGTCCACGCGAGCAACGGCGGCAGCGGTGCCTACGGCATCCCGCAGGCACTGCCCGGCTCGAAGATGGCGTCCGCCGGACCCGACTGGCAGGACAACGCCGAGACGCAGATCAAGTGGGGCCTGAAGTACATCGAGTCGCGCTACCACGACCCGTGCAACGCCTGGTCGACCTGGCAGGCGCACGGCGGTTGGTACTACTGAGCGACCCCGCACAATAGGCGGCGTGCTCAGCGTCGACCGGCCGGCGAACACCCAGTGCGTCAACTCGCACTGTCCCGGTTCCAGCGACGCCCCGACCTTCGCGCTGATCGCGCTGCTGATCGTCGCCGTCCTGTTCGTCGTGCTCGCGATGCGCATGTGGCGACGCGGCCGGCAGGCCGACGACCGGCTGCTGGTCGCGGTGGCGGCGGTGCTGGCCGGTCTCGCGGCACTGTGCCTGCTGCTGTTCGGTAGCGGCTTCCGGCACTACGGTGGGGCGGCCGCGTGCCAGGCATGGTGGCAGGAGGCCGGGTTGCCGTCCGCGGCGCAGGGCGTCGCTGACGACAATGCACACGTCGATTGTCAGCGGCACGCCGTCGACGCGATCGGCCCCGCGCTCGGTGCGGGCGGAGTCGCGGGGATCGTCGTCGGTGGCCTCGTGATGGGCGCGGCCGCGTTCGGTCGGCGCAGGGCGCAACCGGAGCGGCGCAACGTCGTCTACAGCGATCAGGTGCACACGCCGGAACGGCGCGAGCAATGAGCGACTCGTTGCTCGGCCCTGCGCAGATCCGTTCGCTCGCCGACGCGCTCGGCGTGCGGCCGACCAAGACGCTCGGGCAGAACTTCGTGCACGACGCCAACAGCATCCGGCGCATCGTGAACACGGCGGCACTCGAGCCCGGCGAGCGCGTGCTCGAGATCGGCCCCGGCCTCGGCTCGCTCACCCTCGGCCTGCTCGACGCCGGCCACCCCGTCACCGCGGTGGAGGTCGACCCGGTGCTGGCGACGGCCCTGGAGTCGACGGTGCGTGCCCGGCTGCCGCACGCCGACCTCGCCGTGCTGCACGCCGACGCGCTGCGCCTGCGCGACCTGCCGGCCGGCCTCGCGCCGCCGACCGCCGTCGTCGCCAACCTTCCCTACAACGTGGCAGTGCCCGTTCTGCTGCACGTGCTGGCGACACTGCCGAGCCTCGCGCGCGGGCTGGTGCTCGTGCAGGCCGAGGTCGCCGACCGGCTCGCCGCCGCGCCCGGCTCGCGCACCTACGGCGTGCCCAGCGTCAAGGTCGCCTGGTACGCGAGCGCGCACCGCGCCGGGCCGGTCCCGCGCGCGGTGTTCTGGCCGGTGCCGAACGTCGACTCCGGGCTGGTGCGGTTGATCCGGCATGCAGCGCCGGCCACGACCGCGACGCGCGTGCAGGTCTTCGCGGTGATCGACGCGGCGTTCGCCCAGCGGCGCAAGACGCTGCGCGCCGCACTGGCCGGCTGGGCGGGTTCCGCTGCTGCTGCCGAGACGGCTCTGCGGATAGCAGGCATTGATCCGGCCACCCGCGGCGAAGCGCTGGACGTCGCCTCCTTCGCGCGCATCGCCGAGGCGAAACCCGGGCTGATCAACTAGCGCGGACACGCGTTTACAGACGCGCGATCACGGCTTACTCTCCGCAGAGCTCTCACACGATCACCACGGGACGGGTCATGTCTGCGCACGACGATTATGGGCAACAGCCGACGCCGCAGCAGCAGTACGGCCAGCAGCAGTACGGCCAGCAGCAGTACGGCCAGCAGCAGGGTTACCCGTACGGCGGCCAGCCGCCCGCCACCCAGGGCCAGTACGGGCCCGCGCCCTACGGCCACAGCCCGTACGGGAACGCGCCCTACGGCAACAGCCCGTACGGGTATGCGCAGCCCAAACCGGGCAACGGATTGGGCACTGCCGGCTTCGTGCTCGGGTTGCTCGGGCTGATCCTGTGCTGGGTGCCCGTCGTCGGCATCGTGCTCGGCGTGCTGGGCATCATCCTGGGCGGCGCGGGCATGGCGGCGGGCAAGCGCAACGGGTCCGGGACCGGCCTCGCCATCGCGGGACTCGTGCTCGGCATCGTCTCGTTGATCCCGGCGATCATCGTTCTCGTCGCCGTGGTCAATTCCTGACCGCAGCGGCCAAGGCGGTTAGCTGCGGCCGTGGAACAGGCTCGTCACCGAGCCGTCCTCGAACACTTCCTTGATCGCTTTGCCGAGCAGCGGCGCGATCGAGAGCACGGACAGCTTGTCGAAGCGCTTGGCCTCGTCGATCGGCAGCGTGTTCGTCACGATGATCTCGCCGATCCGGCTGTTCTTGAGCCGGTCCACGGCGTCGCCCGAAAAGATGCCGTGCGTCGCGGCGATGATCACTTCGGCGGCGCCCTCGTCGAAGAGCAGATCGGCCGCCTTGGTGATCGAGCCGGCGGTGTCGATCATGTCATCGATCAGCAGGCAGCGCCGGCCGGTGACGTCACCGACGACGCGGTTCGCGACGACGTCGTTCGCGGCGTCGATGTTGCGCGTCTTGTGTACGAACGAGATCTCCAGGCCGCCGAGCTCGTCGGCCCACTGCTCGGCCACCCGCACCCGGCCGGTGTCGGGGGACACCACGACGAGGTCCGAGGTGTCGTACTTGTCGCGCACGTGCTCGGCCAGCAGCGGCAGGGCGAACAGGTGGTCGACCGGGCCGTCGAAGAAGCCCTGGATCTGCGCGGTGTGCAGGTCGACGGCCATCAACCGGTCCGCGCCCGCGGTCTTGAACAGGTCGGCGACGAGCCGCGCCGAGATCGGTTCGCGGCCGCGGTGCTTCTTGTCCTGTCGCGCGTAGGGGTAGAACGGTGCGACGACGGTGATGCGCTTGGCCGACGCCCGCTTGAGCGCGTCGACGAGCAGCAGGCTTTCCATCGTCCAGTCGTTGATGGGCGACGTGTGCGATTGGATGACGAACGCATCCGTGCCGCGCACCGACTCGTTCGGTCGGATGAACAGCTCACCGTTCGCGAACTGGCGTCGGGTCGTGGGCGTGACGCTGACCCCGATCTGCGCGCCGATCTCGTCGGCGAGATCGGGGTAGGCGCCGCCGGAAAGCAGCACCAGGCTCTTGCGGCCGGCGACCTCGAGTGTGTTCATCCGCCTGCCTCGTCGTCGTGGCTGTCCTCGGCTGATTCAGTGCGCCCGCGCGCTCGTCGCGCAGCCTCGGCGGCGGGGGAGCCCGCGCGGCTGCGCTCCACCCAGCCTTCCACGTTGCGCTGCCGCCCGCGCGCCACGGCCATCGATCCGGGCGGCACGTCCTGTGTGATCACCGAACCGGCCGCCGTGTATGCGCCGTCGCCGATCTCGCGTGGCGCGACGATCATCGTGTCCGAGCCGATGCGCACGTGATCTCCGACCACGCTGCGGTGCTTCGCCACGCCGTCGTAGTTGACGAACACGGTGGCCGCGCCGATGTTGCTCTGCTCGCCGATCGTTGCGTCGCCCACGTAGCTCAGGTGCGGCACCTTGCTGCCCGGCCCGACCTCGCTGTTCTTGACCTCGACGTACGTGCCGACGTGCGCGCCGTCGGCCAGGACAGTCCCCGGGCGCAGATACGCGAACGGGCCGACCGAGACGTCCGCGCCGAGTACGGCCTGCATCGCCACCGCGCGCGAGATGCGGCTGCCGGCGCCCACGGCCGTGTCGGTGAGTGTCACGTGCGGGCCGACGTGCGCACCGGCCGCGACCCGCGTGGCGCCGTGCAGGTCCGTGCCCGGCCAGAGCGTGACGTCGGGCTCCAGCGCGACGCCGGCGTCGACCCACGTCGTGGCCGGGTCGACCACGGTGACGCCGGCGCGCATGTGCGCCTCGAGCAGCCTGCCGTTGTAGACGCGATGGGCCGCGGCGAGTTGCACGCGGTCGTTGACGCCCGCCGTCTGCTCCGCCGGTGCGAGCACCGCGCCGACGCGGTGACCGTCGGCGGCGAGGATCGCGACGACGTCGGGCAGGTACTCCTCGCCCTGGGCGTTGTCGGTGGACAACCGCGTGACGGCGCCGCGCAGCACGGCGAGGTCGAAGGCGTACACGCTGGTCGCGACCTCGGACACGGCCAGCTCGTCGGCGTTCGCGTCCTTCTGCTCGACCACGCGGGCCACGGCGCCGTCGGCACCGCGCAGCACCCGGCCGTAGCCGGTCGGATCGGAAAGCACGCTGGTCAGCAAGGTGGCCGCGGCGCCGCTCGCGGCGTGTTCGTCGACCAGCGCGTGCAGGGCTTCGGCGGTCAGCAGCGGGGCGTCGCCGGGCACGACGAGCACGGTCCCGTCGGCCTCGGGGAGCGGTTCGAGTGCCAGCCGGACGGCGTGCCCGGTGCCGCGCTGCTCGGCCTGCACGACCGGCGTCGCGCCGGCCGCGATGTCGCGTAGGTGTGCGGTGACCTCGTCGCGGCGGTGCCCGACGACGACGACGGTGCGTGCCGGTGCGAGTGCGTCGGTGGCGGCGAGCACGTGCTGCAGCATCGAGCGCCCGGCGAACCCGTGCAGCACCTTCGGCAATGCTGCGGAGCGCATGCGCGTGCCCTCACCCGCGGCGAGGACGACCACCGCGAGCTCGGTCATGAAGCACCCTTCACGAGCAGTCGGCAGCGAGGTCGATCGCGGCCCAGACTAGTCATTCGGCTGGGGGACTCGGACTCGAACCGAGACTGCACGGCTCCAAAGGCCGGCGGGCTGCCGATTACCCCATCCCCCACAGCAACTGCGCCACCCTATTTCATGCCCGCGCGCCTGTTCGGACGCTTCGGCGGCACACAGCAAACCTACGGTCACGTAAGTTACGCTTTCGTAGTCGATGGGAACCGCAGCCGACACGGTCTGCGAACATCGACCAGGAGCCCGACCCGGGCGTACCGCCGAGCCGAGGACACCAATGACCATCACGCAGGAACGGCTGCCCGCCGACCCGCCCGCGAACGCGCCGAAGACCACGTTCGAAGGGACGAAACGCCCGGGCGAGCAGCTGATGCTCTATTCGTTCGTCATCGTGCCGTTCCTGGCGTTCCTCGCTGCGGTGCCGGTGTTGTGGGGCTGGGGCCTCGGCTGGACCGACGTCATCCTGTTCGTCGCGTTCTACATCGTCTCCGGCCTCGGGATCACCGTCGGCTACCACCGGCTGTTCACGCACAAGTCCTTCCGCGCCAACCGGCCGCTGCGCATCGGGCTCGCGATCGCGGGATCGATGGCGATCGAGGGGCCGGTCATCCGCTGGGTCGCCGACCACCGCCGCCACCACGCCTTCAGCGACCGCGAGGGCGATCCGCACTCGCCGTGGCGCTACGGCGAGACCACCGGCGCGCTCATGAAGGGCCTGGCGTACGCGCACCTCGGCTGGATGTTCGACGAGATGCACACCAACCGGGAGAAGTACACGCCGGACCTGATGCGCGACAAGGACATCCGGTTCGTCGACAAGCTGTTCCCGGTGTGGCTACTGGTGTCGATGCTCGCCCCGGCGTTGATCGGCGGCCTCGTGGCAGGCTCCTGGGCCGGTGCGCTGTCCGCATTCTTCTGGGCCTCGCTCGTGCGGGTCTTCCTGCTGCACCACGTGACGTGGTCGATCAACTCCATCTGCCACACGATCGGCGAGCGCCCGTTCCAGGCACGGGACAAGAGCGCGAACTTCTGGCCGCTGGCGATCCTGAGCTTCGGCGAGAGCTGGCACAACATGCACCACGCCGACCCCACCGCCGCACGGCATGGCGTGCTGCGTGGCCAACTCGACTCGTCGGCGCGGATGATCTGGCTGTTCGAGAAGTTCGGCTGGGCCACCGACGTGCGCTGGCCGAAGCCGGAGCGGCTCGAGAAGCTGCGCGCCTGACCGACGCAGCGGCCGGCACGCGAAGATGGGCCGCATGGACTTCCACGTCGACCTCGACCCGGCCGCGCCGACCGTGCGCGGCAGCGAGACCTTCGTCCTCGAACGCGACGGTGGGCGGCGGGTCATGCGCATCCACGACTACGACGACGTCTACGCCGTCCCGGGGCTCTACGAGCACGTTGTCTCGGACCGGCTGGGCTGCGTGTCGCCGCAGACGCTGGCCACCTCGCTCGCGGCCGAGGTCACGGCGGCCGGAGAGCAACCGGCCGACGTCCGGTGCCTGGACGTCGGTGCCGGCAACGGGGTGTCCGGCGCAGCGCTGCGCGACGCCGGTCTGACGCCGGTGGTCGGGCTGGACGTCAGCCCGGCCGCGGGCGCAGCAGCCGAACGCGACCGGCCCGGGCTGTACGCCGAGTTCGTGGTCGCGGCGCTCGGTGACGCCGCGGTACCCGATCTCGTGACCCGGCATCGGCTGACCGCGCTGGTCAGTGCGGGCGCGCTGACCGGCGGGCACATCGAGCCGCAGGTACTCGCGCGCACCTGGGCGGCGTTCGCCCCGGGCGGTTGGCTCGCTTACACCTGCGCGGAGGCGCATGCCGACGACGCCCGGTCGATCTTCGCCGAGCACACCGACATACGGCGCGACGAGCGGTTCGTGCATCGCCGTACGGTCGCCGGCGATCCGGTCTGGTACCGCGTGCTGGTGGGTCGTCGCCGCTGACCGACCGCTTCAGGACTCGCGGACGACACCCGCGTCGACGGTTATCCGCCGGGTGACCTCGACGGCGTCGAGCAGTCGGCGGTCGTGGCTGACGAGCAACAGCGTGCCGGGATAGCCGCGCAACGCCTGCTCCAGCTGTTCGATCGCGGGCAGGTCGAGGTGGTTGGTCGGTTCGTCGAGCACGAGCAGGTTCACGCCGCGGCCCTGGAGAAGCGCCAGCGCGGCGCGGGTGCGCTCGCCGGGCGACAACGTGCCGATCGTACGGCTGACGTGTTCGGCGCGCAGACCAAACTTGGCGAGCAGGGTGCGCACGTCCGCGTCCGGCCAGTCGGACAACAGCCGTGCGAAGGCCGACGGCAATGTGTCGCTCTCGCCGAGCAGCGTGCGCGCCTGGTCGATGCCGCCGACGACGACACCCGGGCCGAGAGAGGACCGGCCGGACTCCAGCGGCACCTGCCCGAGCAGCGCGCCGAGCAGGGTCGTCTTGCCCGCGCCGTTCGGGCCGGTCACGACGACGCGATCGCCCCAGTCGACCTGCAGCGAGACCGGGCCGAGGGTGAAGACGCCGCGGCGCACGACGGCGTCGTCGAGGACGGCCACCACCGCGCCGGAGCGCGGCGCGGCGGCGATCTCGAACTGCAGCTGCCATTCCTTGCGTGGTTCCTCGACGACCTGGAGCCGCTCGATCGCCCGCTCGGTCTGCCGGGCTTTGGCGGCCTGCTTCTCGCTCGTTTCCCGCGCGTGCTGCCGGATGTTCTTGTCCGGCTCGGAGCCCATCCTGCGCCGCGCGTTGCGGGTGCCCTTGTCCAGCCAGTTGCGTTGCGTCCGGGCTCGCTCGCCGAGCTCCGCGCGCCGCTCGGCGTACTCGTCGTAGGCCTCGCGGGCGTGCCGACGCGCCACCGCGCGCTCGTCCAGGTACGCCTGGTACCCGCCGTCGTAGTGCCCGACCTGCTGCTGGGCGAGGTTGAGTTCGACGATCTCGGTGACGGTCCGCGCCAGGAACTCTCGGTCGTGGCTGACCAGCACCACACCGGCGCGCTGCCCGGTGACGAATCGCTCCAGCAGGTCCAGCCCGGCAAGGTCCAGGTCGTTGGTCGGTTCGTCGAGGGCGAAGACGTCGAAGCGCGCGAGCAGTAGAGCCGCCAGTCCGGCCCGTGCTGCCTGGCCGCCGGACAGCCCGGCCATCAGCGCGTCCGCGCCGACGTCCAGGCCGATGCGCTCGAGCTCCGGCTCGATGCGCTCGTCGAGGTCGGCGCCGCCGAGGGCGAGCCAGCGTTCCAGTGCGTGCGCGTATGCGTCGTCGGCACCGGATGCGGACTCGGCGAGCGCCGCCGACGCGCGCTCGAGTTCGGCCGCCGCCTCGGCGACGCCGGTGCGTCGGGCGAGGAACGCGCCGACGCTCTCCCCCGCGCGGCGCTCCGGCTCCTGCGCGAGATAGCCGACGGTCGCCGACGCCGGTAGGCGAGTGACCGTGCCTTCCTCCGGCTCGACGATGCCGGCCAGCATCCGCAGCAGTGTCGACTTGCCGGCGCCGTTCGCGCCGACGAGCCCGATGACCGCGCCGGGGTCCACGACGAGGTCGAGGCCGTGGAACAGCGAGCGCGCGCCGAAGCTGGCGGCGACACCGCGCGCGACGAGGCCGGCCACGTCAGGTGACGGCGCGGTCGCCGCGCGCGTATTGCGGCTGCCGCCACTCGGCGGATTCGAGCACGCCGCGCAACGTCTCCAGCGCGTCCCACACCTGCGTGAACGTGAGGTAGAGCGGCGCGAAGCCGAGCCGCAGCAGGTCGGGCGCGCGGAAGTCACCCACGACGCCGTGGGCGATGAGCGCCTGCGTCACCTCGTAGGCGTGCGGCATCCGCAACGCCACCTGCGATCCGCGGCGTTGCGGTTCGCGCGGGGTGGCGACGGCGATGCCGGACCGGTCGGCCCACGCCATCACCAACGACGTCAGCGCGAGCGACTTCGCGCGCAGCAGCGGCGCCTCGATGCCGTCGAACACGTCGAGCGCGGCGTCCAATGAGCGCATCGCGAGCACTGCCGGGGTGCCGATGCGGGCGCGCTCGATGCCGGCGGCCGGCGCGTACGAGGAATCCAGCGCGAACGGCTGCGCGTGCCCCTGCCAACCGGTCAGCGGAAGGTCGGCCGCGTCGTGGTGGCGGGCGGCGAGATAGATCCATGCCGGCGCCCCGGGACCGCCGTTGAGATACTTGTACGAGCAACCCACGGCCGCGTCCGCTCCCAATGCGTCGAGTTCGAAGGGCACCGCGCCCACGACGTGCGCGAGATCCCAGAGCATCAACGCGCCGGCGGCGTGCACCGCCGAGGTGATCGCCCGCGCGTCCCACAGCTCACCGGTGCGGTAGTCCAGCGCGCTGAACGCGACGACGCCGACATCCGGGCCGAGCGCGGAGCCGATGTAGCGCGGCGAGACGCGGCGCACCTGCATGCCGAGCATGCGGGCAACGGAGTCGGCGAGGTACTGGTCGGTCGGGAAGTTGTCGCCGTCGGTGACAAGCACGTGCCGGCCGGGGTTGAGCCGGGCCAGCGCGACCAGCGCCTGGAACAGCTGCACGCTGGTCGAGTCCCCGCACATCACCTGGCCGGGCCCGGCGCCGACGAGCGCGCCGATGCGATCACCGACCCGCGCGGGCAGTGTCCACCACCCGTTGCCGTTCCACGACCCGATCAGGTCGCGTCCCCACTCGCGGTCCATCGTCTCGGCCACCGCCTGCGGCACATCGCGGGGCAACGCGCCCAGGGAGTTGCCATCGAGGTAGACGACGCCGTCGGGCAGGACGAACCGGGCGCGCGCGAACGCCAGCGGATCCGCGTCGTCGGCGGCCAGCGCATCGGCGCGGGACACGATCGACTCAGCCGACAGGTTCACCGCGCACCGTCCACAGGTCGGCGAACGCGGGCCGGAACAGCGTCGAGCGCAGGTATGCCGCGCCCGCCGAGCCGCCCGTGCCGGGCTGCGTGCCGATGATCCGCTCGACCATCTTCACGTGCCGGTACCGCCATTCCTGGATCCCTTCGTCGATGTCGACCAGCGCCTCGCACACCTCGCTCGCGGTGCCTTCGTCGTCGTACACCACGCGCAGTAACGCGAGGATCGACTCGTCGCCGGCCGGCCACGGCTGGGCGGGGTCGTGGTCGAGCGCGGGACCGGGCACGTCGTACCCCTCGGCCGACAGATAGCGCAGCAGCGAGTCCCACACGGAGCGGCGGCGCATCGCAGCCGCGGTGCGCGGGTCGAGGTCGGGATCGAGATCGCGTCTGCCGAGCACCGCCTCCAGCTCGCGGAACTGGTCGGACTGGAAACCGCTGGACGAGCCGAGCTGCGGGCGGAAGGACGCGAACTGCCGCGGCGTCATCGTCTCGAGCACGTCGAGCTGGCCGACGATGGTCTTGAGAATCTTGGCGATCCGCCGCGCGGTGGGCAGCGCGCCCGTGCCGTTGCCGGCCTCGAGCCGGGACTGCAGCAGCGCCGCTTCGTGCAGTACCTGTTTGAACCACAACTCGTAGACCTGGTGGATGATCACGAAGAGCAGCTCGTCGTGCTGGTCGGTGGCCGGCCGCTGGCAGGACAAAAGGTCCGGCAGCCGCAGGTAACTCGAGTACGTCAGCGGCACGAGCGCCGCAGCCTCTTCGCCCATGCGAACATCATGGGCGATGACCGATGAGGAGCGGCAGCCCGCCGACGGTGCCCGGGTTCGGATGACCGGACGCGAACGCCGCGAGCAGCTGGTGCAGATCGGTCGGGCGCTGTTCGCCGAGAAGGGTTTCGACGGCACCTCGATCGAGGAGATCGCCGCTCGCGCGAAGGTGAGCAAGCCGGTGGTGTACGAGCACTTCGGCGGCAAGGAGGGCCTGTACGCCGTCGTCGTCGACCGCGAGATGAGCGGGCTGCTGGACCGGCTGACCCGTGCGCTGTCCAGCGGGCACTCGCGCGAGCTGTCCGAACAGGCCGCGCTGGCCCTGCTGACCTACATCGAGGACGAGCCGGACGGCTTCCACCTGCTCTCCCGCGATTCGCGCGGCGGCAGTACCGGGGCGTTCTCCTCGCTGCTCAACGACGTGGCGAACCAGGTCGAACACGTGCTGGCCCGTGAGTTCGTGCGGCAGGGCATGGACCCCCAGCACGCGCCGATGTACGCCCAGATGCTGGTCGGGATGGTCGCGCTCACCGGCATGTGGTGGCTGGAGGAGCGCACGCCGCCACGCGAGGTGGTGGCTGCACACATCGTCAATCTCGGCTGGAACGGATTGGCACGGCTCGAGGCGAACCCGACTCCGCTCGCCGATCCGTCGGCCGAGCGGACCGACTGAGCGTTCCGCCTGTCTTGTCCCGTTTTCCCCCGGGGCTCGCTCCGGCCAGCCCGGCCTGCCACGATGTTCGGATGCAGCCCGACCCGGACAGCCACGGCGACGCGCTCGCCGCGCCGGCTGACGAGCGCGGGCCGTGGACGCTGCCGACGTTCAGCGCCGACGCAGAGGCTGCCCAACCGGCCGTCTCGCTGCCCACGCTGGGTACGTCGCACGGGCCGGCGGACGACACGCGGGCGGAGACCGTGGACGCGGACGCGGACGCGGACGCGGACGTGGTCGCGGACGAGGTCGGCCGGCATGTCGCCGAGCAGCCGGACGGGCAACCGCCGGACAGGCAGGCGGCCGACGAGCACGCCCAGGCCATCGTCTCCGACGCCCTGGGTCAGGCGGCGCTCATCACGTCGCAGGCCGAGCAGGACGCAGACCGTGTCATGGAGCAGGCCCGCGAGGACGCCGAACATGAGCTCGAGGACGCGCGCTCCACGGCTGCAGTGCTACGCGAGCAGGCCGAAGCGATCGTCGCTGCCGGTCGCGCGCGGGCCGAGCAGTTGGCCACCGAGGCTGACGAGGCAGCCCGTCGAGCACGCGACGAGCACGCCGCGGCGAACACCGCGCACCACGCCGAGCTGGCGGCTGCGCGCACGGCGCACGAGGACGAGCTGCGCCGCGTCGCCGACGACGCGCGCGCCGAAGCCGCGCAGGTCATCGCGCAGGCCAACGACCAGGCTCGGGAAATCCACGCCGTCGCCGAGCGCGACGCGGACCTCGCACGCGCGGCCGGTCAGCAGGCGCGTACGGACGCAGGCGAGCGCAGCGAGGCCATGCTGCAGGAGACCCGCGAGACGATCGCTGCGGAGCTTGCCGAGGCGCGTGAGCAGACGTCGTGGACCAAGCAGACCATCGACGCGCTGCTCGCTGCGGCCGACGCGGATGCCGAGAAGATACGGCGTGAGGCGGCCGCTCAAGCCGAACAGGTACGCCAGGCAGCGAGCGAGCAGGCCGACGAGACGGAGCGGCAGGCCCGAGAAGCGGCAGCGGAGCACATCGAGCGCACGCGTACCGCGGCCCGCGACCTCAGTGACGAGGCGCAACGCACGCTCGCCGAGGCGCGCGCGGACGCCGGCGAGATCCGGGCCATGGCGGGCGACGACGCGGAGGCGATCATCGCGAAGGCCACCGAACACGCTGCGTCCGTCGAGGCCGCAGCTCAACGGCGACACAGCGAGGCCGAGGCCAGCGCCAAGGTCGTACGTGCCAGCGCCGCCGACGATCTCGCACGGGCACGCGACGAGATCCGTGATCTGCGCCGTCAGGCGCGGGCGGACGTGAACAAGGCCGTGTCCGAAGCGCGCATCGAGACCGACGACCTGCGCACCCGGGCCCGCACGATGCTCGCCGATGCCCGCGCCGAGGTCGCTGTCCTGGCCGCGCACCGAGACGACATCACCAAGCAGCTGGGGGAACTGTCCGGTGTCATCGAGGCACTCGCCGTTCCCGAACACGCAAGGTCCCAAGACACAAGGTCCCAAGACAACAGCGAACAACGCGTTGGAAACATCGACGAGGAGACCACGACCTCATGACCGAGCAGACCGCACCAGGCTTCAAGACCGTCCGACACGGCTACGACCCGGGAGAGGTGGACCAGCATGTGGCCGCGCTCTCCCGCGCCGCCGACGACGGCGCCTCGCGTGCTGCGCAGCTCGAGCAGGAGGTCGCGCAGCTGCGCCGCGAGCAGCAGGAGACGCGCGAACAGCAGGAGGCACAGGCAAAGGAGCCGAAAGCGCCGGCCCCTCCGGCGGCGCCGGCCGAACCGACCTTCCACGACTTCGGTGCGCGCATCGGACGCATCCTGGCGATGGCTGAGGAAGAAGCCGACGAGATGCGCACCGCCGCGGTCACCGAGGTCCACGAGCGCATCGCCGAGGCCGACAAGTCGGCCGCGGCCACGCGCGACGAGGCCGACCAGTACGCGCAGGAGACGCGCGGTTCGGCCGACCAGCACGCCACCCAGGTCGTCGAGGAAGCCAAGCGCAATGCCGACCGGATGGCTGACGAGGCGGAGCGCATGGCGATCGCGCGCAACGGCGAGGCCGAGGCGCTCTACGAGGAGCAGCGGGCCCGCGCTGCAAAGGCTGCTGCGGACTTCGAGCAGACGCTGGCCGAGCGGCGCGACAAGGCCGAGCAGATGTTCCAGGACCGCACCGAGGTGGCCGAGAAGGAACTTGACGCCGCCCGCAACCGCGTCGCGAAGCTGCGCGCCGAAGGCGATCAGCTGCAGGCCGAGTCGCAGCGGCGCGCCGGCCAGACGACCGGTGACGCCGAGCGCAAGGCCGAGCAGATCGTCGCCGACGCGAAGGAACGGGCGGACCGCATCCGCGCCGAGTCGGACCGGGAGCTGTCTGCGGCCACGCAACGCCGCAACGCGATCAACGCGCAGCTGACGAACGTGCGCCAGATGCTGGCGACGCTGTCCGGCACGGCGCCGGTAGCCCTGCCCGACGACGTCGACGCGCAAGCGCAGGACGCCGAGGCGACGAAGCAGTCCAAGGGCTGATCGTCAGCCGGCGTCCTCCGCGTCCTCCGCGTCCTCGGCCAGCACGAGCCATTCCTCCTCGGCGGCCTCGCGCTCGGCCACCGTGTCGCGCAGGCGCGCGTCGAGTGCGGCGGTGCGGGCGTAGTCGGTGGCGTGGGCGGCGAGTTCCTCGTGCAGCTGCGCCTCGCGGCGGTGCAGCGTCTCCATCCGCCGCTCCAATCGGGTCAGCTCCTTGCGGGCCGCCCGGGTGTCGCCGCGCCGCTCGCGCCGGGTGTCGGGCGCTGCGCCGGCGTCCGCGTCCTCCCGGC
>NZ_CAXTQF010000039.1:0-36022 GCF_964246335.1 uncultured Jatrophihabitans sp.
GCCGCACACCCCACCCCGGTGATCAACAGCAGAAAATGATCCCCAGGGAGCTCATGAGCTGCTGTTGATCAGCGGGAGGGCGGTCAGCCGGCGGGGCGGTCGGGCAGCATCCGCTCCTCGTTGTCCAGCTCGCGTTCGAGCACGCGCAGGCCGGCGTCCGGCAACCGGCCCGCGTCGCGCCAGCGCAGGATCTCCTCGCGCTGCGCCTCGATGACGAGCCGGCGCACCCGCAACATCGATTCGTAGCGTTGCGACACGGGAACCTCGCCCTCTTCGGCCTCGTCGAGCGACTCGAGACGCCCCTGGTAACGCTCGAGCCGGGTGTCGAGGTTGTCCCGCGCGGCCTTTACCGCGCGCTTTTCCTCGTCCGGCGTCTCGTCGTCGTGCTCCAGGTCGGTCAGCATGGCGAGGGCGGCCTGCACTGAGGCGACGCGCGCCTGGTTGCGCAGCCGCACCCGGTCCGCCTCGTTGGCCCGCAGCCCGAGCGCACGTGCAAGCGGCGCGAACGTCAGCCCCTGCCCGACGAGCGTCACCAGCACGACCATGAACGTGCAGAACAGCAGCAGGTCGCGGTCCGGGAACGGCGTGCCGGCATGCGTCGTCAGCGGCAACGTGAAGATCGCCGCGAGGCTGATCACGCCGCGCGTCCCGGACCAGCTCAGCGCCACCACCTCGCGCCCGGACAGCCGGTTACCGCGCTCGCCCGACCCGCCCAGCCGGGTGTGCAGCGAGCGCGGCAGCAGCTGGGTCAGCATCAGCCACAGCGGCCGCAGCACCAGCACGACGCCGACGGTGATCACGACCGCGACGGCGATCGTCGACGACGGATAGTGCCGCAGCCCGTGCACCACCTCGGGCAGCTGCTGGCCGATCAGCAGGAACACGAAACCCTCGAGCAGGTAGTCGATGAGCCGCCACACCGCGCTCGTCTGCAGCCGACTGGCGCCGGACGCGAACCGGGGGGCGTCGTGGCCGATGATCAGACCGGCGACGACGACGGCCAGTACGCCGGACACGTGCAGCTTCTCACCGACGAGATAGCACAGGAACGGCAGTGCCAACGAGATGGCGTTCGCGGTGAGCGGGTCGCTGACGAACGGACGCAACAGCCGGTGGATGAACGCGATGCCCGCGCCGACGACGAGGCCCCCGGCCGCGGCCAACACGAACTCGCCGACCGCGCTGCCGAAGGAGAACCCGCTGCCCACCGCTGCGGAGACCGCGACGGTCAGCGTGGTCAGCGCCGTGGCGTCGTTGAGCAGCCCCTCGCCCTGGATCAGGACGATCAACCTGCCGGGCAACCCCACCCTGCGCCCGACCGCCAGCGCGGCGACCGGATCGGGCGGCGCGACGGCCGCGCCCAGCGCGATCCCCGCCGCGAGCGTCGTCCCGGTGACGAACAGATGCATGCCGACGCCGATCACCAGGGCCGTCGCGAGCACCAGCGCGACGGACAGGCTGACGACGGTGCGCAGGTTGCGGCGGATCGCGATCAGCGACGAGTCGAGCGCTGCGCTGTAGAGCAGCGGTGGCAATACGAAGGTGAGCACGATGTGCGGGTCGAGGGTGACGTTCGGGCCGGGCAGCAGCGCGTAGCCGATGCCGACGAGGGTGAGCACCGCGGCGGCCGGCAGCCCGACGGCGTCGCAGACGCGATGGACGACGGCGATGATCGCGACGGACACCAGCGCCAACAGCAGGATCGTCTCGACGCTCATCGCCCGATTCTGCCGGACGCGCCCGCCTCATCCCGGTGATCAACAGTAGATTTCGGTCGCCCTGGCGACCGAAAGCTACTGTTGATCACCGGGAGGGGGGTCAGAGCATGCGGCGGTCGACCGCCCAACGCGCCAACTGGTGCCGGTTGGTCAGCTGCAGCTTGCGCAGCACGTTCGACGCGTGCGTCTCCACCGTCTTGATCGAGATGAACAGCTCACCGGCGATCTCCTTGTAGGCGTAGCCGCGGGCGAGCAGCCGCAACACCTCCCGCTCACGCGGCGTCAGCTGGTCGATCTCCGGGTCGATGGCGGGCGCGACGGGCGCGTCGCGGAACGCGTCCAGCACGAACCCGGCGAGCCGCGGGCTGAACACCGCGTCGCCGTCGGCCACGCGGCGCACCGCGTCGGCGAGTTCGTCGGCCGAGATCGTCTTGGTGACGTAGCCGCGGGCGCCCGCGCGGATGATCGCGATGACGTCCTCGGCGGCGTCGGATACCGAGAGCGCGAGGAACTGCGTGTCCGGCACCCGGTCGTGCACCGCCTCGAGCACGGCCAGGCCGCCGCCGTCGGGCATGTGCACGTCGAGCAGCACGACGTCCGGGCGCTGCTGGGTCACGACCGCCACCGCGTCGGCAACGGTGCCGGCATCGCCGACGACGTCGACGCGCGCGCCCAACTCGGCGCGCACGCCCGCGCGGAACATGGCGTGGTCGTCGACGAGCACGACGCGGGTGCTCATGGCTGCCCGACCCGGGCGGCGCGCGGCATGACGATGCGCACCTCGGTGCCGGCTTCGCTGCTGCGGATGTCGGCGTCGCCGCCGTGCCGTTGCATGCGCCCGACGATCGAGCCGCGCACGCCTTGCCGGTCGTCGGCCACGGCGGCCGGGTCGAAGCCGCTGCCCTTGTCCCGCACGAACACGTTCACCTCGTGATCTTCCACCTCCGCGTAGAGCGACACGTTCGTCGTGCCGGAGTGCTTCGCGGCGTTGACCAGCGCCTCGCGCGTTGCCGCCGACACCGCGGCCAGCCCGTCGTCGAGTGCGGCGTCGCCCACCACCACGACGTCGACGGACACCGCGTAACTGTCCTCGACCTCGGCGGCGGTGGTCCGCAGCGCCTCGCCGAGCTGCCCGGCGGCGGCCGGCGAGTCGTAGAGCAGCGTGCGCAGCTCACGCTCCTGCCCGCGCGCCAGCCGGGTCACCTCCCGCGGCGAGGCTGCGTTGCGCTGGATCAACGCGAGCGTCTGCAGCACCGAGTCGTGCAGGTGCGCTGCGATGTCGGCACGCTCCTGGCTGCGGATGCGTTCGGCGCGCTCATCGGACAGCGCGGTCATCGCGCGCATCCACCAGGGCCCGGTGACGAGCGCCAGCCCGATGATCGTGACGATGACCGCGAGCAGCCCGTCGCGGACCTCCGTCACGTCTTCGTGGATCAGCACGGACACCGCACCGGCGACGACGAGCACGACGCCTGCCGCCAGCCGCGCACGGCCGACGCGGTCGCCGGCGACCGCCGACAGCGACGAACGGGCCATCCGGCCCAGCCGGCTCCGCTCGGTGTCCGTGGCCTGCCGCCAGATGAGCGCGCCGCCGAGGCAGGCGAGCAGCGCCGGTCCGAATAACCGGGTCGTGGGCAATGACGAGATGGTCGAGCTGGTCACCGCGATGACGAGCAACACCGCGACGATCACCTCGGCGAGCCGGGAGAAGCGCTTGCGCGGGCCGGAGATCGGATCTTCGGGGACGACTATCCAGTACGCGCCGTACAGCGCGAAGCCGAGGCCACCCGCGAGCGCGAACGCAACGAACGCGAGCCGGACCACGGCAGGACGCACGCCGATGTGCTCGGCGATCCCCGCGGCCACCCCCGCTACCAGGCCACGGTCGTGCCGGCGGTACAGCTTGTGCCGCGGCAACGCGTCATCGGAAGGCACAACACCGATCATCGCGCGACGCATCGCCGCACGCATCAGGATTCGCCCCCAGACGAGATGTCAGGGTCCGAATCAGGGTCGCACCCCGATGCGCGATGCGGCGGCCACGAGCAGGGTGATCGCCATGACGACGACCAGCACCGCGCCGGAACCGGCCGCACAGACTCCGCCCAGCGCACCGCGTCGGCTGCGCCGCAACCGCGCCGACCGCGTCGGCGCCGGGGTGGCCGCGGGGCTCGCCGACTACTTCGGCGTCGACCCGGTGCTGTTCCGGGTGCTGTTCGCCGCGTCCGCGTTCTTCGGCGGTGCCGGCGTCATCGCCTACCTCGTGGCGTGGGCGACGATCCCGGAAGAGGGCACCGAGCACGCCGCCATCGACAGCTGGATCGGCAGGCTGCGCAGCCGTCGCGTGCCGCCGTGGGCGATCGCCGTCGGCGCCGGCCTGCTGCTGTGGATCAGCGCGTTCAGCTGGTGGGCCCCTGCACCGTTCGGGCCGGTGCTGCTCGTCGTCGTCGTGCTGTTGGTGATCTACGGTCGGCGGTCCGCGCAGTCGTCACCGGACGCGTCGACCGTCAGCCTGACCAAATCCCCGCCGCCGCGCGCGGCCGAGGCGCGGGCCCGGCTCGACGAGCGACGCGCGGCCCGTCGCGAGCGTCGCCGCCGCGCGGTCCCGGTCCGGATCACCACGCTGATCGCCGTCGTCGTCGCGCTCATCGCGCTCGCAGCCGTCGACGCGGCGCACGGCATCGCGTTGCCGCTCTACTTCGTGTTCGTCGGCGGCATCGCTGTGCTCGGCGTGCTCACCGGGTTGGCGCTGCGCCGCACGCCGTGGTCGGTGACCGGTCTGATCGTGTTGTCGCTGATCGGGCTCGCCGCGTTCGGCTCGACGAGCGCCAGCCTGCACGACGGGCTCGGGCAGCGGAACTGGGACCCGGTGTCTCGTCCTGCCGCGTCCTACCGCCTCGCCTTCGGGCAGGCCACGCTCGACCTGCGCGATCTCGACCCGCAGAACGCGCCGCGCACTGTGCACGTGACGATGGCTGCCGGCCAGCTGCGCGTGCTGGCGCCGAAGTCGCTGAACCTGACCGTGCACGCCTACGTCCGCGCCGGCAACGTCGCCGTCGACCGCCCGCTGTCCGACTTCGGCACCGACGACGGCGGCGTCGGCTACGACCGCGTCATCCACCCGCCGAAGGGCGCAAGCGGTCCGCCGATCAAGGTCATCGTGCATCTCGCCGACGGCAACGTCGACGTCCGGCGTCAGTGACGCCCGCTCACTCCCACTCGATGGTGCCGGGCGGCTTGGACGTGATGTCGACGGTGACGCGGTTGACCTCGCGCACCTCGTTCGTGATGCGCGTCGAGATGCGCTCGAGCACGTCGTAGGGCACCCGCGTCCAGTCGGCGGTCATCGCGTCCTCGCTGGACACCGGCCGCAGCACGATCGGGTGGCCGTAGGTGCGCCCGTCGCCCTGGACACCGACGGACCGGACGTCGGCGAGCAGCACCACGGGGCACTGCCAGATCTCGCGGTCCAGGCCGGCCGCGGAGAGCTCGGCGCGCGCGATCGCGTCCGCGCGGCGCAGCACCTCGAGGCGCTGGGCAGTCACCGAGCCGACGATGCGGATGCCGAGCCCCGGTCCGGGGAACGGCTGGCGCCAGACCATCTCGGTCGGCAGCCCGAGCTGCTCACCGACGCGGCGCACCTCGTCCTTGAACAATGTGCGCAGCGGCTCGACGAGCTGGAACTGCAGATCGTCGGGCAGGCCGCCGACGTTGTGGTGGCTCTTGATGTTCGCGGTGCCGGTGCCGCCGCCGGACTCGACGACGTCGGGGTAGAGCGTGCCCTGGACGAGGAACTCGACAGCCTCGCCCTCCGCCACGATCTCGCGCGCCGCCTGCTCGAAGCAGCGGATGAACTCGCGGCCGATGATCTTCCGCTTCTCCTCCGGGTCGCTGACGTCGGCGAGCGCGTCGAGGAACTGCCCTGCGGCGTCGACGACCTTGAGCTTGACGCCGGTAGCGGCCACGAAGTCGCGCTCGACCTGTTCGGCCTCGCCGGCCCGCAGCAGGCCGTGGTCGACGAACACGCAGGTGAGTTGGTCGCCCACCGCGCGCTGCACGAGAGCAGCGGCGACGGCGGAGTCGACCCCGCCGGACAGCCCGCAGACCACCCGCTTGCCGCCGACCTGCGCGCGGATCGCGTCGACCTGGTCGTCGATGATGTTGGCCTCGGTCCACGTCGGGCGGATGCCGGCGACGTCGTAGAGGAAGCTCTGAAGAATCTGCTGGCCGTGTTCGGTGTGCAGCACCTCGGGGTGGAACTGCACGCCCGCGAGCCGCCGCCCGACGTCTTCGAACGCCGCGACAGGCGTGCCCTGCGTCGCGGCGGTGACGGTGAAGCCGGGCGGCGCGACGGTCACCGCATCGCCGTGGCTCATCCAGACCCGTTGCGTCTGCGGCAGCGTGCGCAACAGCACACCGGGCTCGGTGACGGTCAGCGACGTGCGGCCGAACTCGGACCCACCGGTGTGCGCGACCTCGCCGTCGAGCGCGAGCGTCATGGACTGGAAGCCGTAGCAGATGCCGAACACCGGCACGTCCGCGTCGAACAGCGTCGGGTCGGTGCGCGGCGCACCCTCGACGTACACCGACGACGGACCGCCGGACAGGATGATCGCCGCCGGCTTGCGGGCGAGCAGTTCGGCCACCGGCGTGGTGCTCGGGACGATCTCGGAATAGACGTGCGCCTCGCGTACGCGTCGCGCGATCAGCTGCGCGTACTGGGCCCCGTAGTCGATGACGAGGACAACATCGGCTTCCACGCGATGAGTCTACGGACCGGGCTGCGTCACACTGGGCGACATGCAGAAATCGGCGGAGTGCGTCATCCGCACCCGGGTATGGCGCAACGGCAACCTCGAGGCGCAGGACTTCCCGTTCGACCGGGTCTCGGACTACCTCGAAGACGAAGACTGCCTCGTCTGGGCGGACGTGCTGCACCCCAACCAGCAGTCGCTGGCAGCGCTGGCCGACGAGCTCAGCCTCGATCCACACGCCGTCGAGGACGCGACGTCCACCGACGAGCGGCCGAAGGCGACGCGGTTCGCCACGCATCTGTTCCTGACCGCCTCGCCGGTGAACTTCGACACCGACACCGACGTGTTGCTGGCCGGTCGGGTGTCGGTGTTCAGCACGAAGCGGGCGTTCGTCACCGTGCGCCTCGACGACACTCTCGATATCGACGCGGTCGTGCGCCGCTGGGACGACTACGCCGACCTGGTCAAGAGCGGGCCGCGCGGCTTGCTGCACGGCGTGCTGGACGAGATCGTCGACCGGTACCTGGACGTCCTCGACGACTTCGACAGCGAGGTCGACGAGGTCGAGGACCTGCTCTTCGACGAGAACCCGCGCAGCCCCAACGAGGTCTCGCGCCGCACGTTCGTGCTGCGGCGTGCGCTCGTCGATGCGCGGCGGGCGATGACCCCGATGCGCGACGTCGTGGCGTCGGTGCGGCGCGGCGTCGCCAACGACGAGAACGTCAGCGAGCTGTGGCCGTTCTACGACGACCTCAACGATCACGTCATGCACGTCGCGGAGACCATCGAGGTGCTGCGCGACTCGATCTCGTCGGTGTTCGACACGTCCATGTCGCTCGCGGACACCCGGATGAACACGGTGATGAAGAAGCTGACGTCGTGGGCGGCGATCATCGCGGTGCCGACCGCCATCACCGGTTTCTACGGGCAGAACGTGCCGTACCCGGGGTTCGGCCACGTGTGGGGTTTCTGGGTCAGCATCGTGCTGATCGTCCTTATCGGCCTCGCGCTCTACGGCTCGTTCCGCAAACGCGATTGGCTCTAGTCGGCGGGTAGCTCACCACTGCGCGCGAGCTCGCGAGCCTGCAGGAACTGGTACTCGACCCACGACGACGAGCCGTACACGCACTGGCCGTTCCACCGCACCGTAAGGAGCAGCTCGTCGTCGGTGCGGCGGGCTGCCTCGCCGTCGGCCATGGTCGCGATGTTGGCGCGGTTGCCCGTCCAGGCGCGGATGTTCTGGGCGAGAACGTCGATCTGTTCGTCCAGTTCACGCTGGATGCCGTCCGCGTACGCGATGAACAGGTTGATCTCGTCCTGGGGCCGCATGGCGTCGGAGACGGTTGACCCGAACAGTGCGGCGTAGGCCGGCGGGGTCTGCCACTTCGCGAACTCGATGGCCAGGCACTCAACGAACCGTTCGCGCTGACTGGCAAGCTCGACGATCGCTGCCGTGGCCAGGTGCTCGCGATTGAGGACGTAGGCGTGCGTGTTGCCGGAGCGTCGGGATTGGACGACGCCCTGCTCTTCCAGCCGCTTCAGGCTTCGCCGGATCCCTTCCACCGAGTGCCGTTTGAGGTAGTACTGGAGCTGGCCCGCCGTCGAGCGCACCGCTCGTCGATGCGCCATCGCCGTCAGCACGTCGCCGTCGACGGACGACGTGATGACTGCCAATGGCCGGTCGAGCTGCACCGCGTTTTCCCCTCGGATCGAGCAACGTTCCTGCGCTGTGCCGACGATAGGGCCGGGCGGCGGGCTGTGGTGGGGGCTGTGGACAACCCCTTCGGCTCGGGCGATCGACCGGTCGACTGCTCGCCCAGCGCGCACCGGTATAGGGCTCTCCGGAGAAACGCGCATCATGTGTCGCTACAGCGACGGATAGTTGGTGAAAGGCAGCGCGACGCCAACTATTTACCAGGCCGGTGACAAATATTTGGCGTTTGCGAGAGGAGCCCTATAGGCGCGCCGGCCCTCAACTTCAGGTCACCTCGGCCCGGCGGCGCGGGTGGTGGCCCGCTGCTGCGGGTGCTGGCCGGTGGCGCGGGCGCCGGGCGTCGGGCGTCGGTGGGTCAGAGCTTGCGCAGGCGCGGGAGGATCTCCTCGCCGTACAGCTTGAGGAACGTGGCCTGATCCGGGCCCGGCGCGTGGAAGACGAGGTGGGTGAAGCCGAGGTCGACGTAACGCTTGATGGATTCGACATGCTCGTCCGGGTCGGTGGAGACGATGAACCGCTTCGCGGTCTGCTCGACGGAGAGCTCGTCGGCGAGGCGCTGCATCTCGACCGGGTCCTCGACGCCGGACTTCTGCTCGGCGGACAACCCCAGGGCGCCCCAGAACTGCGTGGCGTGCATGGCCGCGTCGCGGTCGTGGTCGAAGGAGACCTTGACCTCGATCATCATCTCGATGTCCTTGATCGACCGGCCGGCCTTGTCCGCGCCCTCGGCGATCGCGGGCATCAACGTGTCGGTGTAGAGCTCCGGGTCCTTGCCGGACGTGGTGATCCAGCCGTCGCCCTGCCGGCCGGCGAAGCGGGTGGCGGCGGGGCCGGACGACGCGAGCCAGATCGGCACCTCGTGCTCGGGCTTGTCGTAGATCGTCGCGTTCACGGTCTGGTAGTAATCGCCCTCGAACGTGACCCGTTCGCCGGACCACAGCTCGCGGATGAGCTTGACCGCCTCGCGGAAACGCGCGAAACGCTCCTTGCCGTCCGGCCATTCGACGCCGAGCGGCACCTCGTTCATCGACTCGCCGCTGCCGAGGCCGAGCACCACCCGTTCCGGATACAGACAACCGAGCGTCGCGAACGCCTGCGCAACGATCGCCGGGTGGTAGCGGAAGGTCGGTGTCAGCACCGACGTGCCCATTGTGATGCGCGAGGTCTTCGCGCCGAGCGCGCCGAGCCAGCTCATCGCGAACGGCGCGTGCCCGCCGTCGTGTCGCCAGGGCTGCAGGTGGTCGCTGACGAACACCGAGTCAAAGCCGCACTCCTCGGCCAGCACGCCGTAGTCGAGCAACTCCCGCGGGCCGAACTGCTCGTTGGACGCCTTGTAACCGAACTTCAGGTCGCTCACGGCTCCAACGTACTGCGGGTTGTCAGCGCGCGGCCGTCACGACCAGTTCGGCCTTCTGGAACTCCTTGACCGACGAGTACCCGCACTTGCCCATCACGCGGCGCACGGCACCGAACAGGTTGCGCTCACCGGTCGGGTCGTCGGTCGGGCCGACAAGCACTTCCTCCAGTGACGGCCGCTCACCGGTTCCCCGATCAAGAGCGTCGTCGAAGGACACGACGGCCGACCGCGGCACGCGCGGGTGCGCGGCTGTGGCATCCCAGTAGTGGCCGCCGCCCGGCGCCTGCGCGGCCGCGGCGAGTGGCTCGCCCAGCATCACCGCGTCGGCGCCGCACGCGAGTGCCTTGGCGATGTCACCGCCCGTCGACAGGTCGCCGTACGCGACGAGGTGCACGTAGCGCCCGCCCGTCTCGTCGAGGTAGTCGCGACGCGCGGCGGCCGCGTCGATCAGTGCCGTGGCCATCGGCACGTCGATGCCCAGTACGGAGTGCGTTGTCGAGCCCAGGTGCGCGCCGTACCCGATGATCACGCCGGCTGCACCGGTGCGCATGAGATGCAGCGCCGTCTGGTAGTTCGTCACGCCGCCGACGAGCACCGGGACGTCCAGGTCGGCGATGAACGTCTTGAGGTTCAGGCCGGGCTGGTCCTCGCTGCGCACGTGCTCCGCGGAGATGACGGTGCCCTGCAGCACCAGCAGGTCGACGCCTTCGGCAAGCACGTGCGGCGCGAGCTCGTCGGTGTGCTGCGGCGACAACCGGACGGCGACGCGCACCCCGCAGGACCGCAGCCCCGCGATGCGCGAACGCAGCAGCTCCGGCGACACCGGCCTGGCGTAGATCTGCTGCAGCGTGCGCGTGTCGCCGTCGAACTTCGCGAGCTCGGCGGCGGGGTCGTCGTAGCGCGCCCACAGCCCCTCGCCGTCGAGCACGGCCAGCCCACCGAGGCGCTCGACCTCGACGGCGGTGTCCGGCGACACGACGGCGTCCGACGGCGCGGCGACCAGCGGCAGCTCGAAGGCGTGCGCGTCGATCTGCCACTGCGTCGACACCACCGCCGCGTCACGCGTACGCCGCGTGGGCACGAGCGCGATCTCGTCGAGGTAATACGCACGGCGGGCGCTGCGGCCCAGACCGATCTCCACGGTGTCCGGCATGGCATCGAGTCTGCCGTACCGGCCCTGGCTCAGCCGAAGTAGTTCGGCGACTCCGCGACACCTTGGATGTCGTGCGGGTGCGACTCCTTGAGGCTGGCCTGGGTGATGCGCACGAACCGTCCACGTTCGCAAAGCTCGGGCAGCGTGCGTGCGCCGACGTAGAACATCGACTGCCGCAGCCCGCCGACCAGCTGGTGCGCGACGGCGGCCAACGGGCCGCGGTAGGCCACCCGGCCCTCGATGCCCTCGGGCACCAGCTCGTCGTCGCTCGCGATCTCGGCCTGGAAGTAGCGGTCCTTCGAATAGGACTTCTTCCCGCGCGAACTCATCGCGCCCAGCGACCCCATGCCGCGGTAGGACTTGTACTGCTTGCCGCTGACGAAGATCAGTTCACCGGGCGACTCGTCGCACCCGGCGAGCAGCGAACCGACCATGACGGTGTCGGCGCCGGCGACGATGGCCTTGGCGATGTCCCCGGACTGTTGCAGGCCGCCGTCGGCGATCACCGGCACACCGGCCGCCTTGCACGCCTGCGCCGCCTCGTAGACGGCGGTGATCTGCGGCGCGCCCACCCCGGTGACGACGCGTGTGGTGCAGATGGATCCGGGCCCTACGCCGACCTTGACCGCGTCGGCGCCGGCGTCGACGAACGCCTGGGCGCCGGCGCGGGTGGCGACGTTGCCGCCGATCACCTGCACGTGCGCGGTGGCCGGGTCGGACTTGAGCCGGCGCACCATGTCCAGCAGCAGGCCGACGTGGCCGTGCGCGGTGTCGGCGACGAGCACGTCCGCGCCCGCCTCGACGAGTGTCGTGGCGCGCCGCCACGCGTCGCCGAAGTAGCCGATGGCCGCGCCGACCAGCAGCCGCTTCTGCACGTCCTTGGACGCGAGCGGGAACTGCTCGGACTTCACGAAGTCCTTCACGGTGATCAGCCCGGCAAGGCGGCCGGCGTCGTCGACGAGCGGCAGGCGCTCGCGCTTGTGCTTGCGCAGGATCGTCGTCGCGTCGTCGTGACTGATGCCGACCGGTGCGGTGATCAGCGGCATCGGCGTCATGACCTCGTCGACCTTGGTGGTCGACCACTGCGCCACCGGCACGAAACGCAGGTCGCGGTTGGTGATGATGCCCAGCAGCCGTTGGTCGGTGTCGACGACCGGCAGCCCGGAGATGCGGTACTCACCGCACACCTCGTCGAGTTGTTCGAGGGTGGCGTCCGGTCCGATGGTCACGGGGTTGGGGATGATGCCCGTCTGCGTGCGCTTGACGAGGTCGACCTGACGCGCCTGGTCCTCGATCGACAGGTTGCGGTGCAGGACGCCGATGCCGCCCTGGCGGGCCATCGCGATCGCCATCCGCGCCTCGGTGACGGTGTCCATGGCCGCCGACAGCAGCGGCACGGCGACCGTGAGTTCCCGGGTCAACCGCGCCGTGGTGTCGATGTCGGCCGGAACGAGATAATCCGAATCGCCGGGCAGCAGCAGCACATCGTCGTAGGTGAGTCCGAGGGCGGCGAACTTGGCCGGGACCTCGGCAGTGTCGGATTCTGTGGCGGGTTGACCGCCGAGACGCTCCTGCAACGGGACTCCTCGCGCCTTTGCCGGTCCAGCGATCGTACCTGGGGCGACGGATGCGGCGTCGGGGGTTGGCGCAAGCGTCGCAAGGGTCCTATTTTGGGTGGCGTGACTGGTGCGACGGGGACTCGATGAATCTCGACGACGGCCCGTTGGACCCCTTCGTCGGCGATCCGGACGATCCGTCCCGGCTGCTGGACGACGCGGAGCCCGCCCAGCCGCTCACCGACGTCGAACGCACGGACGTGCTGGCCGACCTCGCCGAGCTCGCCGAGTTCCGCGACAGCCTGCAGCCGCACGGCATCGAGGGCATCGTCGTCGACTGCGGCGACTGCGGCGAGCAGCACTACTTCAGCTGGGACCTCATGGCCTCGAATCTGCGCGCGCTGCTCGGCGACGGCCGCACGCACGTGCACGAGCCCGCGGCCGCGCCCGACCCCGAGGCCTACGTCAGCTGGGACTACGCCCGCGGCTACACCGACGCGGTCTACACGCTCTCCAAGCGCCACTGAGCGCCCGGCCCGGCGTTCCCCGGGCCTGATCGAGGTGCGCGGGCGCCCGGAAACCGCCGATTTGCGGTGACCCGGGATCGCGAGTATCAGGTCACACCGTAACGGCCGTCACCTTTGCGCCGCTGAATCTTTAAACCTTGTACACGATCGCCGAACCGGCGGCGATCCGCATGGTTCGGAGGATTACTGTGGCGGAGGTCCGACGTCTGCCCGAGCCGCGTGTCGGCGACTGGGACTGGCAGGCCCGCGCCGCATGCCGCGGGAGCGATACCGCGAACTTCTATCACCCGGAGAACGAGCGCGGCCCGTCGCGCGCTCGCCGCGAGCGCCAGGCCAAGTCGATCTGCTCGCGCTGTCCGGTGATCGACAACTGCCTGCGCTGGGCGCTCGCCGCGCGCGAGCCGTACGGCGTGTGGGGCGGGCGGTCGGTCGATGAACGGGAGATGCTGCTCAGCGGTGCGCATTCGCTGACCGGCTGAGGGGCCGGTCAGCGGCATACACAGGGCAACGACGAGGCCCCGCGACCTGTTCGGTCGCGGGGCCTCGTCGTGTCGTGCGTCAGCCGGTCAGTGGCTGTGCCCGTGACCGTGACCGTGGCCGTCGGCAGCCGGCTCGTCGTCGGCCGGGGCGTCGACCACCGCGCTCTGCGTCGTCAGCACCAGTGCGGCCACCGACGCTGCGTTCGCGAGCGCGGCCTTGGTGACCTTGACCGGGTCGACGACGCCGTCGGCCAGCAGGTCGCCGTACTCGCCGGTGGCCGCGTTCAGGCCGTGGTTGTCGGGCAGATCGCGCACCTTCGCGACCACGACGTAACCCTCGCTGCCGGCGTTCGTGGCGATCCAGCGCAGCGGCTCGACCAGCCCGGTACGCACCGCGCCGACGCCGGTGGCCTCGTCGCCGTGCAGGCCCAGATCGCCGTCCAGCGCGGTGGCCGCGTGCACGAGGGCGGAGCCACCGCCGGCGATGATGCCCTCCTCGACGGCAGCGCGGGTGGCCGAGATGGCGTCCTCGATGCGGTGCTTGCGCTCCTTCATCTCGACCTCGGTGGCCGCGCCGACCTTGATGACGCCGACGCCGCCGGCCAGCTTGGCCAGCCGCTCCTGCAGCTTCTCGCGGTCCCAGTCGGAGTCGGTGTCCTCGATCTCCTTGCGGATCTGCGCGACCCGGGCGTCAATGTCGCCCTGCGCCGCAGCACCGTGCGTGACCGTCGTGGTGTCCTTCGTGACGGTGACGTGCCCCGCCGTGCCCAGCGACTCCAGCGTGACCTGGTCGAGCTTGAGGCCGACCTCGGGGGCGATGACCTCGGCCCCGGTGACGATCGCGAGGTCCTGCAGGAACGCCTTGCGGCGGTCGCCGAAGAACGGCGCCTTGACCGCCACGGCCTGGAAGGTCTTGCGTATCGAGTTCACGACGAGGGTCGACAGCGCCTCGCCGTCGACGTCCTCGGCGATGACGACGAGCGGCTTGCCCGACTGCGCGACCTTCTCCAGCACCGGCAGCAGGTCGGCCACGGCCGAGATCTTCTGCGTGGTGATGAGCAGGTACGGGTCGTCGAAGCTCGTCTCGCCGGCCTCGGGGTCGGTGACGAAGTACGGGCTGATGTAGCCCTTGTCGAACTGCATGCCCTCGGTGAACTCGAGCTCGGTGCTCATCGTCTGGGCTTCCTCGACGGTGATGACGCCGTCCTTGCCGACCTTGGTGAACGCCTCGGCGATGAGCTTGCCGATGGTGGCGTCCTGGGCGGAGATGGTGGCGACGTGGGCGACCTCCTGCTCGCCGTTGACCGGCTGGGCCGCCTTGTCCAGCGCCTCGGTCACCGCGACGACGGCGGCGTCGATGCCGCGCTTGAGCGCGATCGGGTTGGCGCCGGCCGCGACGTTCTTCAGCCCGGCGTTGACCAGGGCCTGGGCGAGGACGGTGGCCGTGGTGGTGCCGTCGCCGGCGATGTCGTTGGTCTTGGTGGCGACGGACTTGGCGAGCTGGGCGCCGAGGTTCTCATACGGGTCGTCGAGCTCGATGTCGCGCGCGATGGTGACGCCGTCGTTGGTGATGGTGGGGGCGCCGAAGGACTTCGAGAGCACCACGTTGCGGCCCTTGGGGCCGAGCGTGACCTTGACGGCGTTCGCCAGCTTGTCGACGCCGCGCTCGAGTGCGCGCCGGGCGTCCTCGTCGAAGCTGAGGGTCTTGGCCATGACTGTTCCTTCCTGTCTGTGCGTACGGGGGCAGGCAGACGCCGAACGCCCCGGTCGCTGACCCGCGTGGGGCCGGGCCGGGGCGTCTCGGTGGCGGCTGGCTGAGCCGGCCTACTTCTCGATGACGGCCAGGACGTCGCGGGCCGAGAGCACGAGGTACTCCTCGCCGGCGTACTTGACCTCGGTGCCGCCGTACTTGCTGTACAGGACGACGTCGCCGACGGCGACGTCGAGCGGGACGCGGTTGCCGTTGTCGTCGACACGGCCCGGACCGACGGCCAGGACGGTGCCCTCCTGGGGCTTCTCCTTGGCGGTGTCCGGAATGACGATGCCCGAGGCGGTGGTGGTCTCGGCCTCGTTGGCCTGCACGACGATGCGGTCCTCGAGCGGCTTGATGCTGACCTTGGTGGCGGTCACGGTGGATTCCCCTTTGCCTGTGTGTCTTTCGGTGGAGCTGATAGAGGGGCGGCTGCCGTCGCGGGGTTCAACCTGACCCTGATTGGCACTCTAACGCGGTGAGTGCCAGGTGTCGATGTCGGGGTGCGCGCTCGCGGTGCTCAGCCGTAGTTCCCAGTGGTGCCGGGCACCGTCGGGTGGATCTCCAGATTGCATATGGTGGCCGTCTTCGTCAGCGTCACACTGCGAGTGGTGTTGGCGGCGGTGACCGCGATCCGGCTCGCCGTCGGGCAATTGCCGCTCGGGTGCGCGCTGTCGAGGAAGGTGAACTCGACGCGCGCGGACGCCGAGTGGCCGGGGCGCACCCTGACGGTGGGCAGCCCGTGCCTGCTGCCGCCCATGAAGCCGGACAGGGTGCGCTTGGCGTGCACCGGCGCGTGCCCGGAGCGCAGTGCGTCGAAGCCCGGATACCCGTACAGGGTGCAGGTGCGGGAGGAGGTGTTGCGGAACAGCAGCGCGTATCCGTCGTGCCCGGTGGCGCCGTCCGCCGGACCCGCGGAGATCGCGAGCTGACCGTTCGCGCAGCCGGCGCTCGCTGCACCCACCGACGAGCGGGGCGTCGAGCTGGGCGTGCTGGGCGGCGCGGAACTCGACGGCGCCGAGCTGCTGGGTGTCGCTGTCTGCGTCACGGTCGTCGATGCGGTGCTCGGCGGCGCGGCCGACGACGCGGATGATCCGCCGCTGCTGGCCGAACACCCGGCGAGCGCAAGTCCGAGCGCGGCGAGCACGGCAGCGACCGTGGTCCGCAGCGGCCTGCTCACAGTGTCACCGCGAGTTCGTCGAGCATGCGGTCCATGGCGCCGACCAAGAGCGAGAGGTGACCTTCGCCGGGCATCAGGTGCACCGTGGCGCCGGGGACGCGTTGCGCCAGCCACTGGCCGTGGGCGAACGGCACCATCAGGTCGGCGTCGCCCTGCCACAGGAAAACCGGCACCGCTATGTCGCCGAGCTCGAAACCCCACGGCTTGCAGAACGCCAGGTCGTCGTCGACCCAGCCGTCGACGCCGGTACGCACCGACTCCCGGAAGCCGGCGGCGAGGTCCTCGCCGTACTCGTCGGTGACCACCGCGACGTCGACCGGCGGCAGCAGCGTGCTCATGCCCTCGACGAGCGCTGCTGCGTCCGCGTCCCGCAGGCCGTTCGCCTGGCGCTCGAGCCACGGCCGTAATTCGGCCTCGCCGGCCAGCGCCAGACCGAACTCCTCGATGTTGTCCTCGCCCATGCCGGCGAGAAAGTCGAGGTCGGCGACGCCGTACGGCCCGACGCCGGCGACGACCAGCACACCGGCCACGCGGTCGGCGAGGCGGGCGCCTGTGGCCAGCGCGTGCGGGCCGCCGCCGGACCAGCCGCCGACGAGACAGCGGTCGGCGCCGAGCGAGTCCAGGACGGCCGCGACGTCGTCGGTCACGTCGGCGACGGTGCGCCCGGCACGACGGTCGGACGCGCCGTAGCCGGCCCGCGAGTAGGTGACCAGCCGTAACCCACGCTCGTGCACGGCGCGGGCCATCGCGCGCCGCTGGTGCACCGAGCCGGGCGTGCCGTGGTGGAAGAGCACCACCGGTGCGCCGTCGGGTCCGGAGACTTCGATGTCGAGCGCACGTCCGTCGGGCAGCGTCAGGAGCGTCACCGGGCGAGCCTATTGCGGGTGCGTCCGGATCACGGCGTGCTCGCCTCGTAGCGGCCCGTGTCGGCGTTCAGCCGCCACACATGCCGGGTGCGGGTCGGCTTCGGCACGCCCTTGGCCTGGAGCGGGCGCCACTGCGGGCGGTGCCACGTCGTCAGCGGGATGGACGGCAGGGCCTGCACGTACTTCGGTCGCTGCAACGCGGGCAGTCGGCGCAGTGCCTTGTCGAGGTCGTCCGCCGTGAGCTCGGCGTCCTTGCGCACCGTCACCGCGGCGACCAGCACCTCGGCGTCGCCCTCCGGCACGCCGTACGCCACGATCAGGTCCAGGACCGAGATCGAGCTGAGCGCGAACCGGGCGCCGGACGGCAGCACCTCACCGTCGGCGGTGTCGATGACCTCGGCGACCGGGCCGGCGAGCCAGAGGTCGCCGTTCTCGTCGCGCAGGAACAGGTCGTCGCTGGAGCGCCACGCGTCGTCGCTCGCGAATACGCCGCGCAACGCCGCACCGGAGTGCGCGTCGGCCGCGCTCGCGCGCACGAGCAGCAGGCCCACCTCGTCCGGCGCGCACTCGCGGCCGAGGCCGTCCGCGCCGATCTCGAGCCGGTGTTCAGTGAAGTCGTAGGCGGCGACGCGCACCTCGGGCGTGCCGGGCAGCGACTTGCCCATCGAGCCCGTCGCGCGGCCGGACAGGTTGGCGAGGATCGCCTCGCCCTGGGCCGAGGCGTAGAACTCGACGACCTTCGCCGTGGGGAACCGCTGGTCCACGCGCCGCCACAGGTTCCGCGGCATGCCCGAACCGATGAACATCTTGATCGGGTGGTAGCGCTCGTTGGGGTTCGCCGGCGCGTCGACGACCGGCAGCAACGAGGCCCAGGTGTAGGACACGTGCGTGGCGCCGTAGCGGCGCACCTCCTCCCAGAACGTGTCGGGGTCGTCCGCGGAGGCCATGGCGAACCGCGCGCCGCCGGCGATGGCGCCGCCGACACTCATCAACAGCGACGACGAGTGGTAGAACGGCGTAACGCTGTACACGGTGTGGCCCGGGTTCAGCGACGCTGCCGACGCCGTGCCGAGCGCCGACAGCGCCCAGCGCCGGTTCGTGATCGTCAGTGCGTTGGTGGACCGTCCCTCGCCGGTAAACAGCACGAACGCGACGTCGGCCGCCCGATGCGGGTTCGGCCGGTACCAGGCCGGCAGCTCGACGTTGTCGATGTCGATCGACTCCATGTCGATCGCGTCCGGATGGGCCTTGCGCCACTGCTGCGCATCTTTGCTGCCGGCACCGAGCACCGCCCAGCGCACGTCCGGCACCGAGTCGATCAGGTCGACGTGTTCCGGGTCGGAGATCATCCAGTTCATCTCGGCGAGAGCGGCCTCGCGCGGCGCGTCGCCGTCCGGTCGCAGCAGCACGGCCGTGGCGCCGATGCGGCTGAGCGCGGCGACGAGCACGAACGCGCTCGGCCGGGTGCCCATCAGCATGCCGACGCGGTCGCCCTGCCGGACACCGACGTGCACCAGGCCCTTGACGACATTGTCGACGCGTTCCTTGACATCCCAGTGCCGGTGGGCTCGGTCGCCGAAGAGGAACGCGACGTTGTCCGGCGAGCGCCGGGCCTGCTCGTCGAGCAGCCGGCCGAGCGAGATGCGGGTGTTCGGGTCGAGCTGCTCGATGCGCGCGAGCCGGGGCAGTTGCGCCGGCGCCTCCCGTGCGACGTTGCGGACCAGCCGGGACGCGCGGCGCGCGTTGCTCAACACCGAACGGCTGACGCCCAGCCCGAGTTCGACGGTCTGCGCGGCCGCGGTGGCCGCGGCGCCTGCGCGGTGCGGCTTCTGCGGCTCGATCGTGCTGGCCAGCGCGATGGTGTCCGGCAGCTGCGCCGCGCCGGCCCGCCACGCCATCCAGTCGGCGACCGTCGGCCAGGTGATCGTCATGGCCTTCGAGCCGACGACCAGGCCGAAGTGGCCGCCCGGCAACGTGACCTCGTAGACCGTCGCGCGCGGCGCGGCGCGGTCGATCGCGCGCACCGCGACCGGATGGCCCAGCGTGTCGGTCGTGCCGACGAAGGTCAGGATCGGCAGGTCGATGTCGGCCAGCGTCACCAGCCGCTCGTCGATGATGAAGCCGCCCTCGAGCATCCGGTTGTGCGTGACGAACTGCTCGAGCAGCTCGGCGATGGCCGGCCCGGAGTAGGCCGTCCACCCCTCGGAGTCCAGGAAGCGGCGTTGCTTCTCGCGCGGCAGCAACGCGTCGCGGTCGTTGAGCGCGAGCAGGAACTTGGCGCGGTCCTGCACCGAACGCGCGGGGTCGAGCATCTTGAAACCGAGCCGGACGAACCAGCTGGGCACGGTGATCTTGCGCAGCAGGCCGCTGTCCACGAGCTCTGACGAGAGTCGCGCGGCGACGTCGGGCGCGATCGGGATCGGCAGCGGCGCCGTCGTGTCCACCGGCGAGCCGAACGTGACCAGGGAGTCGATGCCGTCGCCGCGGCGGTAGGCCGCGACCTGGTAGGCGAACATGCCGCCCTGCGAATATCCGCTGAGCACCACCGAGCGCCCGGTCGCCTTCACGATGCGGTCGACGGCGTCGCTGACGGCCAGTACGTGGTCGGTGAGGTTGCGCTCGCGGCCACCGGCCTCCACGTCCGGGTCACCGAAGTCGACGACCCACGGGTCGGCGCCCGCGGCGTGCATGGCCGCGACGCCCGACGTGTCGGGCGAGACGTCCCACACCTCGGTGGACATCATCAGCGGCGGGACGAGCAGGATCGGCATGGCGTCGTCGGGGACGTCGTCAGCGAAGTAGTGGCGCAGTCGGTAGTTGGCGAGCTCGGCCTCGACGGTGTACGGCGAGTACTCCTCGTTCGTCTCCAGGCCGCCGAAGCGCACGACCTCGGCCACGTTGCGCGCGGTGTGCTGAACCCGTTTCGCGTACCGCGCCGCGGCGCGCGGCACGCCCGTCACGCCGGCCGCCTGTTGCTTGCCGTTCCCCGATTTCGCCACCGTTGCACTGTGCTGGCGTTTGCGCCGCGAGGCAAGCTCGCGTTCGTCACACGCTGCGCGGTACGGGTGTGAACTTCCAGGTGTGCGGCGCCCGCGCGACCAGCTCGGGCGGCACGTCGCCGATGCCGCGACCGGTGCGGTCGATGACGACGACGCGGTCGTCGGCGCTGCGGTACACGTCCGCGGCCGGGTCGGCGGCACGTTCCACATGGGTGATCAACTCGGCGACCCGGCCCGGCGCGGCCTTCGCCTCCCACATCACCGTCCGGCTGCTCACAACTGCGCGCCGCGCAGCTCGACGGTGGGGATCGCGGCGAAGTCCGGTGGCGACGGCTTCGCGCCGTCGCGTACCAGCAGGTCGCCGATGGCGGCGATCATCGCGCCGTTGTCCGTGCACAGCCGCATCGGCGGCACCCGCAGCTCGATGCCCGCGGCGGTGCAGCGTTCCTGCGCCAGACCACGGATGCGGCTGTTCGCGGCGACGCCGCCCACGATCACGAGCGTGTCGATGTCATTGTCCCGGCAGGCCCGTAACGCCTTCGCGGTGAGCACGTCGGCCACCGCCTCCTGGAAACCGGCGGCGACGTCGTTGGCGTCCGCGTCCGGGTGCGCCTCGACGTAGCGGGCGACCGCCGTCTTCAGCCCGGAGAACGAGAAGCCGAGCGGCGGGTCGTTCCTGCCGGTGAGCGGGCGTGGGAAGCGGATGGCGTCCGGGTCGCCGGCACGCGCGGCGCGGTCGATCGACGGGCCGCCGGGGTAGGGCAGCCCGACGAGGCGCGCCACCTTGTCGAACGCCTCCCCCGCGGCGTCGTCGAGGGTGTCCGAGAGATGCTCGATCGGCGTGCGGACGAGGTCGTGCACCTTGAGCAGGGACGTGTGACCGCCGGAGACGATCAGCACGATGCTGCGCCCGGGCAACGGGCCGTGCTCGAGGGTGTCGGCCGCGGCGTGCCCGGCGAGGTGGTGCACGCCGTACAGCGGCACGTCGAGCGCGAGCGCGTAGGCCTTGGCGGCGGCCACGCCGACGTGCAGCGCGGTGGCGAGCCCCGGGCCTGCGGTGACGGCGACCGCACCGACGTCGTCCAGCGTCTTGTTCGCCTTCGCCAACGCGGCGTGCACGGTCGGCGTCATGGCCTGCAGGTGTGCGCGGGCGGCGATCTCGGGCACGACGCCGCCGAAGCGCGCGTGCTCGGCCATGCTGCTGGCGAGCGCGTCGCCGAGCAGCACGCCGTCCTCGACGAGTCCGACGCCGGTCTCGTCGCAGGACGTCTCGATGCCCAGGACGACGGTCACGGTGCCAGCTCCTTGCGCATGGTGACGGCGTCGACGCGACCGCCATCGTAGTAACCGCGGCGTACGCCGATCTCGGCGAAGCCTTCGGTGGCGTACAGCGTGCGCGCGGCCGGGTTGTCGACGCGGACTTCGAGGAACGCCTCGTCAGCGCCGCGTCGCCGCGCTTCGGCGAGCAGGTCCGCGACGAGCGCGCGGGCGATGCCGCGGCGGCGCGCGTGCGGCACGACGCCGACGGTGAAGATCTCGGAGGTCTCCCAAAAAAAAAAAAAAAAAACCCAGCCGAGCAGTGCGCGCTCGACGTCCTCGGCGGCGACGTAGTGCCGGCGCCGGGTGTCGGCGAGCTCGCTGCGGTAACCGGCGCGCGACCACGCCTCGGTGCCGAACATCTCGCGCTCGTAGGGCAGCAGCGCGTCGAGGTGCGCGTCGGTCATGGCGACGACGTGCACGGTCGCGGCGCTCACTGCGTCACCATCTTGCGGGTGCCGGGAACGACGGCATCCGGGCGGCGCAGATATGCCGGGATCAGCGGCTCGCTCGGCGCGTGGGCGCGGACGCGGTCGGCGGCGCGGCGGGCCAGCGCGTCCGGCTCGGGGTATCGCTCGGGGCGCCTGCGCAGCTGCGGCCACACGTCTGCGTACAGCTCGCCGCCGGCGCCGGCCGCGGCGGTGATACCGCCGACGTCCACCTCGGCCGGCCGGTCGACGGCGATGTCGTCCGTGCGGCGGCCGTGTGCATAACGGGCGTGGTAGACCTCGCGGCGCCGGGCATCGGTGGCGACGAGCAGCGCAGGCTCGTCGGCGCACGCGAGGGCGATCGCGTCGAGCGGACTCACGCCGTACGTCGGGGCGCCGACCGCGTCGGCGAATGCCGCCGCGGTGGCCAGCCCGACCCGCAGGCTGGTGTACGGCCCGGGGCCGGTGCCGGCGACGACGGCGCCGATGTTTCGCGGCCGCGCACCGGCGTCGGCCAGGCAGTCCGCGATGTTCGGGCTGAGCAGCTCGCCGTGCCCGCGCGCGGCCAACGGCGAGCGCGCGGCGAGGACGGCGACGTCCGCCCGGCCCGCGAGGTCAGGCACGTCGACCACGGCAGCCACGACGGCCGCGGACGACGTGTCGATCACGAGCACCAGCACCGAGCCAGCCTAGTTCGCGGCGTCCGCATGTGCGGCAGGCGCCGGACGGCGCAGCCTGGCGGCAGCGCTCAGCTGCGCGCCTCGAGGAAGGCGTCCAGCGGATCCCCCGAGTCGTTCGTCGACGGGCTGCCGCTGCCGAGCGCGACGCACCGTATGGTGCTCGTGCAGGACACCCCGACGAGATAACCGTGTTCTAGCGTCCCGAGCGGCGGATGATCCGCTGACCAGGAACCCGCGTGCAACGTCTGGGCCAGCGGCGTATCGGTTCCGTCCTCGTAGGCCCCGCCGTTGTCGAGCCCCACAGCCGTGCACTCGCCGACGGCGACGCACGAGACGGCAATCAGGGAGTTACGTCCCCGGCCGTAGACGCTGGGCAGCGTCTGCTCACGCACATCTTGCGCGTCGACGGTCACCGCCAGGGCGCCGGCGCTGTTCTTGCCCACGGCCTCGCACGTCGTCGCACCCGCGGGGCACGAGACGCCGAAAAGGTAGCTCTCGTCGGACAACGTCTGCGGCGTCCAGGTGGACCCGGACAGTCGCTCGACGAGTCCGTTTCCGGGCTGGTACCCGCTGCCGTCCTGATAGGCGGTCCCGACCGCGACGCAGGAACCGGCCGCCGCGCACGAGATCGACTCCAGCTGCGCGGCGGAGTACCCGCTGGGGACGTCGAGGGTCCGCGCGGTCCAGGTACTGCCCGACAACTGCTCGACGATCGGCAAGCCGGGTTGAACCTCGTCGTCGGAATCGAAGCGGTGGCCGACAGCGATACAGGACGTCGCCGTGGTGCAGCTGACTGCCTGGAGCTGGGTCTGGGCGGAACCACCGACGGCCGGCAGTGACGATGCGCTCCAGTGACCGCCGCTCAGCGTCTCCACGAGTGGGACGGAGCTGTCGTTGTACTGGGAGGACGTGTAGCCGACGGCGACGCAATCGGTGGTGGACGTGCACGACACCGCGGTCAGGTACGGCGCGCCGCCGGCAGCCGTCTTCGGCAGCTTCTCGGCCGTCACCACGCCGCCGTCCAGGGTGAAGGCCACCGCAGAGTCCGGCGGGAAGATGCCGGGGTTGTGACCGCCGGTAGCACCGGCGGCGACACAGTGGGTGCTGGTCGCGCAGCTCACCCCGCCGGAAAAGGTCTCGCCGTCCAACTGGGGCAGGTTGGTGAACTGCCACGGGTTGGCGCGGACGTAACCGGCGACGTCGGCGATGACCGGGGTGGAACCGGTGGCACCGTTGTAGATGCTGATCTTGCCGTCGTCGCCGACCGGGACGACGGCCAGGTTGGCGACGGTGCTGCCCGTGCCGAAGTTCAGGTTCGACGCCGTCGGCCGGTCCTCGCCGTCGGCGAACGCCGTGACGTAACCGCTGCGCGTGGGCCGGGTCACCGTCAGGTTCAGCACGACCGCGGAGATGCGGCCGGCGGGCACCCCGCCACGGCCGGCGACCTGCACGTCGATCGTCGCCTGCGCACCAGGCGTGCTCGCGCCGTTACCGGACCGCGTGTCGAGCACCCGCGCGGGCGGCACGGCAGTGAACGTGCCGGCACGAGCGGCAGTCCCCGAGCGGTAGTAGCCGGCGACATCGCCGATCACCGGGGTCGACCCACCCGACCCGTTGAAGATATTGATCTTCCCGTCGCTGCCCACCGGGACGACCGCCAACGTCGCCACCGTGCTGCCCGCCGGGAAGTTGACGTTCGACGCGACCGGCCGCGCGGCGCCGGCAGCGTAGGCCGTGAGATAGCCGCCCTTCGCCGCGCGGGTGACGGTCAGATTGACCGCCACCGCGGACACACCACTCGTCGGCACCCCGCCCCTGCCGCCCACCTGCATGCTGATCGTGGCGTTTGCGCCGGGCGTCGACGCGCCGACGCGTGAGCGTGTGTCCAGCACACGGGAGGGCGTGACAGAGCTGAAGCTCCCCGGCAGGGACGCGCTACCCGACACGTAATAGCCGGCGACATCGCCGATCACCGGCGTCGAGCCCGCCGACCCGTTGTACAGGGTGATCTTCCCGTCCGCGCTGACCGGCACGATCGCCAGATTCGCCACCGTCTTCGCAGCGGGGAAGTCGAGGTTCGACGTCCCGGGCCGCGGCGCGCCGGTGGCGTACGCGGTCAGATATCCACCGGCTGATGCACCGGTCACCGTCAGATTGATGGCGACCGCGCCCACCGGTCCGAAGCTGTCGCCGATCGACACGGTGATCGTCTTGTCGGCCGCCGGCGTCGACGCCCCGATGCGATAACGCGTGTCGAGAATGCGTGTCGGTGCGACCGGGGTGAACGTGCCCGGGCCGTCACCGGGATCGCTTGCCACCGCCGTCGGCTGAGCCTGCGGCCTCGCGTTCGCGACGGACGGTGCGACAAGCAGCCCGAGGACTGCGGCAACGGCCGTAAGCAGGCCGACCAGACGATGCATCGCGGTGTCTTCTCCTCCGACGCGGTTCATTCGGCCGACATTCTTGCGACTAGCTGCGTGCCTCGACGAAGCCCTCGTAGGCACCCGAGTCCGAGTCCACCTGCCCGGTGCCGATCGCGACGCAGTGTGTCGAGCTCGAGCAGGACACACCCAGCAGATTGCCCGTGTACAGATCGTTGCCCGCGAAGTTCGACGGACCGAACGGCGGGTGATCGGCAGACCACGAACCGGCGTGCAGCGTCTGCGTGAGCGGTTCGACGCCGTCCCCACCGCCGTCGCCGCCGACGGCGGTGCACTCGCCGACCGCGACGCAGGAGACCGATTCGAGCTCTCCGCCGAGATGTCCGTCGACGTCGGGCAGCGTCTGCGGCACCACGGCGCTCGCATCGATCGTTGCGACAAGGGCATGGTTACCGGCGGCGCCGACGGCCAGGCAACTCGAGCTCGAGAAGCACGTCAGCCCGTTCAGCGTGTCGTCGTCCTTCGGCGACCCGATCGACGCCACCACCTGCGGCGTCCAAGTGGTTCCGGACAGCCGGTCGACGATCGCATCGGACGGGACCTCGCCGGTGCTGGTCTTGTCCGCGGCGCCGACGGCCACGCACTGCGCCGCGGCCGAACACACGACCGCGTTCAGCCTCGCCCCGGTGTAGCCGCTGGGCACGTCGAGGGTCTGCTCGGTCCACGTGTTCCCGGACAGCTGCTCGACGATCGGCAGACCGTCACCGTCGTACGGCCCGTCGTGGCTGGCGACGGCATTGCCGACCGCGATGCACGATGTCGCCGACGTGCAGCTGATTCCACGCAGAAAGGTGTGTTCGCGGCCGGCCACCTGCGGCAGGGCGGTAGCGGTCCACTGACCGCCGCTCAGCCGTTCCACCAGCGGTACGTCCGGATAGCCGGCCATGCGCTCGGTCGATCCGACGGCCACGCACTCCGTCTCGGACGTGCACGACACCGCCTCCAGCTGCGGTGATTCACCGGTGATGGCTGCGGGCAGCTTCTGCGAGGTCCACGTGCCGCCGTCCAGCGTGTCGGCCACTGACGCGTCCGGGTCGATCATCTGCGACCCGTAGGCGGGGTCCTCGCTGCCGACGGCCACGCAGTGGGTGCTCGTCACGCAGCTCAGCCCGTCGATCCGCGATTCCTTTTCCGCCGTCGGCAGGTGCGCGTACTGCCACGGGTTGTCCCGGACATAGCCCGTCACATCGGCGATGACCGGACTCGAACCCGTCGATCCGTTGTAGATGCTGATCTTGCCGTCGTCGCCGACCGGGACGACGGCCAGGTTGGCGACGGTGCTGCCCGTGCCGAAGTTCAGGTTCGACGCCGTCGGCCGGTCCTCGCCGTCGGCGAACGCCGTGACGTAACCGCTGCGCGTGGGCCGGGTCACCGTCAGGTTCAGCACGACCGCGGAGATGCGGCCGGCGGGCACCCCGCCACGGCCGGCGACCTGCACGTCGATCGTCGCCTGCGCACCAGGCGTGCTCGCGCCGTTACCGGACCGCGTGTCGAGCACCCGCGCGGGCGGCACGGCAGTGAACGTGCCGGCACGAGCGGCAGTCCCCGAGCGGTAGTAGCCGGCGACATCGCCGATCACCGGGGTCGACCCACCCGACCCGTTGAAGATATTGATCTTCCCGTCGCTGCCCACCGGGACGACCGCCAACGTCGCCACCGTGCTGCCCGCCGGGAAGTTGACGTTCGACGCGACCGGCCGCGCGGCGCCGGCAGCGTAGGCCGTGAGATAGCCGCCCTTCGCCGCGCGGGTGACCGTCAGATTGACCGCCACCGCGGACACACCACTGCTCGGCACGCCGCCCCTGCCGCCCACCTGCACGCCGATGGTGGCGTTTGCGCCAGGCGTCGACGCACCCAGGCGCGACCGCGTGTCGAGTACCCGCGAGGGGGCGACGGATGCGAAGCCGCCCGGTGGCGGGGTGCTGCCGGCCGTGTAGTAGCCCACGACATCGCCGATCACCGGCGTGGAACCGGACGACCCGTTGTAGATGGTGATCTTGTCGTCCGAGCTGATCGGCACGATCGCCAGATTCGCCACGGTTTTCTTGGCGGCGAAATCGAGGTTCGACGTCGTCGGACGAGCAGCGCCCGCCGCGTATGCCGTCAAATAGCCCCCGTCAGCCGCTCCGGTGACAGTCAGATTGATCGCGACAGCACTCACTTCGCCGTTGATAGCGCAACAAAGCTGCCTGTCCAACGACACGGTGATCGTCTTGTGTGCGGCCGGAGTCGAGGCGCCAAGACGAGAACGGGTGTCCAGAACCCGCCTCGAGTCCAGCGGCGTGAACGTCCCCGGACCGTCGCCGGGATCGCCGGGAACCCCGTTCGTCACAACCGACTGCGGTTGCGCACCGGTTCGATCGGCTGGAGCCGCCTCAGCCGTGGATGGTGCGGCTAGCAGGCCGACGAACGCAACAGCGGCAGTCAGCAGACCGACGAAACGATGCATGGTGACGCCCTCTCGTTGACGCAAGGTGATCACGTATGTACTTAAGGTTCGCTTATGGACCGTCGGCCGACCTGTTCGGGTCAGGTCGCTGCCCCGAGGTCGACCAGACGTGCTACGCGGGCCGCCCAGTCGCCGCCGTGCGGGTACAGCGTCGCGGTGCGCGTCTCGGAGTCCGCGGCACGGTCCAGGACGATCTCCAGCCACGACTGCGCGAGCCGCTCCACCATTCCGGCGCCCCATTCGACGACGGTCACCGAGCTCGCGATGTCGACGTCGAGATCGAGGTCGTCGACCTCGTCGAGCGAGCCGAGGCGGTAGGCGTCGACGTGCACGAGGGTCGGCCCGCTCGGCGCGTTGGGCGGGTGGATGCGCGCGATGACGAACGTCGGCGAGGCGATGCGGCCCTGCACGTCCAGTCCGGCACCGATGCCCTGCACGAGCGCCGTTTTGCCCGCGCCGAGCGGTCCGGTGAGCACCACGAGGTCGCCGCGCTCGAGCACGCCGGCCAGCCGCAGGCCGAAGTCGTGCGTGTCGCCCGCTGTCGGCAGCGACACCGTACGCACCGCGAGCGCATCGCGGGACTCCGCGGACACGTGCAGCCGCGGCCCGACCGGCATCCCCGGCCCGTGCAGCGGCCCGCTCACGCGTCCGATCCGGTGTAGCTGCGCCGCACCCGCGGACCGATGCGGGTGACGATCTCGTAGTGGATGGTGCCGGCGGCGTCCGCCCAGTCCTGCGCCGTCGGTCCGCCGTCGCGGCCCGAGCCGAACAGCACCACCGGGTCACCGGGGGCGACGTCCAGGTCGCCGACGTCGACGACGAACTGGTCCATGCACACCCGGCCGTCGACGGTGAACCGCCGGCCGCCGATCGACACGGGGCCACGGTTGCCCGCGTGCCGCGGCACGCCGTCGGCGTAACCCAGCGGTACCAACACCAGCGTGGTGTCACGCGTCGTCGTGTACTCGTGGCCGTAGGACACGCCCTCGCCGGCGCGCACCCGCTTCACCGACGCGGCACCGGCGTGCAGCGTCATCGCCGGCGTCAGCCCGTACGAACCGGGCACCGGCGGCAACCCGTACACCGCGATACCCGGCCGGACGAGGTCGAAGTGCGCGGACGGCAGGGTCAGGGTCGCGGCGGAGTTCGCGATGTGCCGCAGCTGCGGCACGACGCCGAGCCGTGCGGCGGCGTCGAGCGCGGCCTCGAACGCCATGACCTGTTTCGCGATGGTCGGGTGGCCCGGCTCGTCGGCGTAGGCGAAGTGACTCCAGATCCCGACGACCTCGACCTCCGCGGCCGCCTGTGCCTTGGCCGCGGCCGTGACGAGCTCGGGCCAGTCGTCGACGTACGCGCCGTTGCGCGAGAGCCCGGTGTCGATCTTGAGGTGGATGCGCGCGGCGCTGCCCGCGGCCTGCGCCGCGGCAAGCACGGCGTCCAGCTGCCAGGTGCTGCTGACCGAGAGGTCGACGTCGGCGGCGACGGCACGGGCGACCGTCTCGACCTCGTCGGGCGTCCACAACCACGCGAGCAACCGCGCGTCGATACCCGCCTCGCGCAACGCCACCGCCTCGCCGACGATCGCCGTGCCCAGCCACGTCGCTCCCCCGGCGAGCGCGGCCCGCGCGGACGGCAGCAGGCCGTGCCCGTAACCGTCGGCCTTGACGACCGCCATGACCTCGGCAGGTGTCCCCGCCTTCATCGCCGCGACGTTCTCGCGGATGGCGGCCAGGTCGATGACGGCCTCGGTACGTTCCACGGCCTCGATTGTCCCAGGCCGCCGCGTGCGACGGGCACCGCCGCGACACGAACCGGCCGCCCCCCGGGACGGCGGGCGTGTCGCAGCGGGACCGATGGTGGGTGTCCGCGGAAACGCCAACTATCCGTCGCTTCGGTGACCGATAGTTGGCGTTTCTCCGGACAGCCGGTCCGACCCGCGTCGTGTCGCACCCGGCCCACGATCGGTCTCCGCGCAAACGGCCGTGTGCTCTGCCCGGTGCGCTCAGCCGGCGCGCACGAGCTGCAGGGCAGCGCGCAGCGCGTCGAGCACGTCGTTCGACGACGGCGGCCCGGACCGCGCCGCGAGCTGCCCGGCCACGCCGTGCACATGCGCAGCGGCCGCTGCAGCCAGTGGCGGCTCGACGCCGGACGCGAGCAGCGAGCCGATCAATCCGCTGAGCACGTCGCCGCTGCCGGCGGTGCCGAGCCACGGCGTGCCCGTGCGGTTGATCCACGCCCGGCCGTCCGGCGCGGCGACGATCGTCGCGTCGCCCTTGAGCAGCATGATGACGCCCAGATCCTGCGCCGCCTGCCGCGCGCTCGCCAGCCGATCCGCGGACGGACCGTCGGCCACCCGCGCGAATTCGCGGTCGTGTGGGGTGAGCACGGTGGGCGCCGTGCGCTCGCGCAGCAGCTCCGGGTGCTCGCCGAGCAGCGTGATGGCGTCCGCGTCGACGAGTACGGGCACGTCGGTGCCCAGCACGTCGGCCAGCAGGTCGCGGGCGGCGTCGTCGGTGCCGATGCCCGAGCCCACCGCCCACGCCTGGACCCGCTGCTCGGACGGCTTGGCACCCCGCTCGACGACGACCTCGGGGTACTTGGCCTGGATGGTGTCCGCGGCCGAGCCCGCGTAACGCACCATGCCCGCGCCGCCGCTGATCGCCGCCCCGGTCGAGAGCACACCCGCACCCGGATAGTCGGCGGAGCCGGACACCATGCCGACGACGCCGCGGGTGTACTTGTCGTCGGCCGCGGTGGGTGTGGGCAGCAGCTCGGCGACGTCGGCGGCCTCCAGCACGAAGGTCGACGCCTCGGGCAGCGTCGCGTCCAGTCCGATGTCGACGAAGCGGAGTTCACCGACGCGTTCGGAACCGACGCCGACCAGCAGGCCGGGTTTGAGTGCACCGAACGTGACGGTGACGTCGGCGTGGATCGTGTCGTCGCCGACCTCCCCGGTGCGCGCGTCGACGCCGGACGGCACGTCCACGGCAACGGTCGTGACGTCGCGAGCCGCCCGCGCCAACGGCACGGCGGCGTCGCGCAGTCCGCCGCGGCCGCCGATGCCCACGATGCCGTCGAGCACGAGGTCCGCACGGCGCACCACGTCCGGGTCCGGCGCCGCGGTCACCCCGCCCGCGCGGACGAGCGCGTCGCGACCGCCCTCGTGCACCCGGCCCTCGTCGAGCAGCAGCGCCGTGACGTGCGCGCCGCGGCGCGCGAGTGCGGCGCCGGCGTACAGCGCGTCACCGCCGTTGTTCCCCGCGCCGACCAGGACGACCACGTGCGCGCCGTACACCCCACCCAGGCGATCCTGCAGCAGCCGGAAACACTCGACCGCGAGACCGTTCGCGGCGCGCGCCATGAGCGCGCCGTCGGGCAGTCGGGCCATCAACGCCTCTTCGGCCGCCTGCACCTCGTCGACCGTGTACACGCCGCGCATGCCGCAGGTCCTACCCGGTTTCCGCGACGACCGTCGCCGCCGCGATGCCGCCGTCGTGCGACAGCGAGACGTGCAGCCGAGTCACACCGAGCGAGTCGGCGCGCTCCTGCACGGTGCCGCGGGTGACGAGCGACGGGCGGCCGGCGTCGTCGAGCACGACCTCGGCGTCCGTCCACTCCATCCCGCCGCCCGCACCGAGCGACTTCGCGAGTGCCTCCTTGGCCGCGAAGCGCGCGGCCAGTGACTCGGCGCTGCGTGGTGCGCCGCCCGCGGTGATCTGCTCGGCCGCGGTGAACAGTCGGTCGGCGAGCGACGGCGTGCGGCGCAGCGAGGCCGCGAAGCGCTCCACGGGCACCACGTCGATGCCGACGCCGACCACGGGCATACGCGGGCGTCAGGCCGTCGGGGACGCGGTCGGTGCCGGCTCGCCGGGTTCGGGTGCGTAGTCGGACAGGTGGCCGGGGAACGCCGAGACGCCGGGGTTGAGGTAGGCGGCGGCGTTGTTCACCGCGGTGGCGATCTCGCCGAAGCCGGTCGCGATGAGCTTGACCTTGCCGTCGTAGTCGACGATGTCGCCGGCCGCGTAGATGCCGGGCACCGTGGTGCGGCCCATGGAGTCGACGACGATCTGCCGCTTGCGGATGTCGATGCCCCACTCGAGCAGCGGGCCGAGGTTGGCGGTGAAGCCGAGCGCGGCCACCAGCTTGTCGCACTTGAGCGTCGTCGGCTCGTCGTCGCCCTTGACGGTGACCTCGACCTCGTCGACGTCCGGGACGCCGCGCACCTGCGACACCTGCGCGTCGGTGATGATCGAGACCGACGACGCACGCAACAGGTCGACCGAGTGCGGGTGGGCCCGGAACTCGGCGCGCCGGTGGACAACCGTGACCGACGCCGCGATCGGTTCGAGCATCAGCGCCCAGTCGAGGGCGGAGTCGCCGCCACCGACGACGACGACATGCTCGTCGGCGTACACGGCCGGGTCGGGAACGAAGTGCACCATGCCGCGGCCGAGGTACTCGCTGCCCGTCGGCAGCGGGCGCGGCGTGAACGTGCCGATGCCGCCGGTGATCGCGATGGCGCGCGTGACGATGCGGTGTCCGGTCGAGGTGGTGATCGCGAAGGTGCCGCCGGGCTCGTCCGGGCCGGCGCCGGGGCGGCGTTCGAGTCCGACGGCCTGATGCCCCAACAAGTACTTCGGGTCGAACGGAGCCGCCTGTGCCAGCAACTGCTCGACGAGCTCGCGGCCCTTGATCGCCGGGAAGCCCGCGACGTCGAAGATCGCCTTCTCCGGATACATCGCGGTGATCTGGCCGCCCGGCTCTTCCAGCGAGTCCAGCACCGCCGTCGACAGCTTGCGCACGCCGGCGTAGTACGCACCGAACAAGCCCACCGGGCCGGCGCCGACGATCAGCAGGTCCACCTCATGGGCTGCGGCGAGCGTCACAACCCGACCATAACCCCGCCTCCACGCCAACCCGTGATCAACAGTCGTTTTCGCGCACCGGAGAGACCATTACCTGCTGTTGATCAACGAGAGGGGGACGGAGAGGCCAAAGCTGGGCGTCACTCCACGGTGACCGACTTGGCGAGGTTCCGGGGCTTGTCGATGTCGTACCCGCGTTCCTGCGCGATCGTCGCCGCGAGCACCTGCAACGGCACGGTGGTGACGAACGGCGTCAGCAGCGTCGGCACCCGCGGCACCTCGACGAAGTCGGCGGCGAGCTTGCGGGCCGCGTCGTCGTCCGGCTCGCCGATGACGATGGTGCGCGCGCCGCGGGCGCGGATCTCGGCAAGGTTGGACAGCATCTTCTGGTGCAGCACGCTGCGCCCGGACGGCGACGGCATGACGACGACCACGGGCAGGTCCTGCTCGATCAGGGCGATCGGGCCGTGCTTGAGCTCGCCGGCCGGGAAACCCTCGGCATGCATGTACGCGAGCTCCTTGAGCTTCAACGCGCCCTCGAGCGCCACCGGGTAACCCATGTGCCGGCCGAGGAACAGCACCGCCTTGGTGTGCGCGATCTCGCGGCCGATGCGGCGCACCGCGTCGACGTTGCCGAGCGTCTGCGCAATGGCGTCCGGCATGCGGCACAGCGCGTCGTACTCGCGCACGACCTCATCGGCGTACTTGGTGCCGCGCGCCTGCGCGAGCGCCAGCCCGACGAGCTCGACGGCCGCGACCTGCGCGACGAACGTCTTCGTGGCCGCGACGCCGATCTCCGGGCCCGCGTGCGTGTAGAGCACGGCGCCCGACTCGCGTGGGATCTGCGCACCGTTCGTGTTGCAGATCGCCAGCACCTTGGCGCGCTGGTCGACGGCGTGCCGCACCGCCTCGAGCGTGTCGGCCGTCTCGCCGGACTGGCTGATCGCGACGACGAGCGTCTGCCGGTCGAGCACCGGGTCGCGGTAGCGGAACTCCGAGGCCATCTCGACCTCGACCGGGATGCGCGTCCAGTGCTCGATCACCTGCTTGCCGATCAGCCCGGAGTGGTACGCGGTACCGCAGGCGACGATGAACAGCTTGTCGACGTCACGCAGCTCCTGGATGTCGAGGCGCTGCTCGTCGAGCACGATCTTGCCGTCGACGAGGTGGCCGAGCAGTGTGTCGGACACCGCCCGCGGCTGCTCGGCGATCTCCTTCAGCATGAAGTACTCGTAGCCGCCCTTCTCGGCCGCGGTGAGATCCCAGTCGATGTGGAAGTGCCGGCCTTGGGCCTCGACGCCGTGGAAGTCGGTGATCGTGTAGCCGTCGCGGGTGATCTCGACGACCTGGTCCTGACCGAGCTCGACGGCCTCGCGGGTGAATTCGATGAACGCCGCGACGTCGCTGCCGAGGAACGTCTCGCCGTCGCCGACGCCGAGCACCAGCGGCGAGTTGCGGCGCGCGGCCACGACGACGTCCGGGTCGTCGCGATCGAGCAGGACGAGCGTGAACGCCCCGTGCAGCTGGCGGCACACTGCACGCACCGCGTCGGCGAGCGACGCGGCCGGCTCGGCACGCAGATGCGCGGCCACGAGGTGCGCGACGGCCTCGGTGTCGGTGTCACTCGCGAACTCGACGCCGTCGCTTTCGAGCGCAGCGCGCAACTCGGCGAAATTCTCGATGATGCCGTTGTGCACGACCGCGATCCGGCCGTCGGCGCTGATGTGCGGGTGCGCGTTGCGGTCGTTGGGGGCGCCGTGGGTGGCCCACCTGGTGTGTCCCATGCCCGACGTGCCGACGATCGGGCCGTCCGCGCGCTCGGCGATCAGCTTGTCCAGGTTCTCGATGCGTCCGGCCTTCTTGGCCACCTGGAGGGTGTCGTCGCCGATGATCGCGACACCTGCCGAGTCGTAGCCGCGATATTCCAGCCGGCGCAGGCCCTCGACCACGACCTCGAGGGCAGGCCGGGCCCCGACGTATCCCACGATGCCGCACATGGCCACCAGCTTAAACGTCGGTGGCCCGGCGGCCGGTCGAACTCGGGGACGTTTCCGTCAATAGCCGGACAAAGACGGCGCGCTGTCGGCAGCCGCGTCACCCGCGTAGGTTGCTGACACACGGGCGGCGCGAGAGGGCGACACATGGATGACAGCTTCGATTACGTGATCGTCGGCGCCGGCTCGGCGGGCTGCGTGCTGGCGAACCGGCTCGGCGCCGACCCCGGCGTGCGGATCGCCGTCGTGGAGGCCGGCCCGCGCGATCGCAGCCCGAACGTCAAGATCCCGGCCGCGTTCACGAAGCTGTTCCACACCAAGTACGACTGGGACCTGTTCACCACCTCGCAGCCCGAGCTCAAGGCGCGCGAGCTGTACTGGCCGCGCGGGCGCACGCTCGGCGGCTCGTCGTCGCTGAACGCGCAGATGTGGGTGCGCGGCGCGCAGGCCGACTACGACGCCTGGGGCGCGCAGGCGCCGGGTTGGGACTTCGACGCGGTGCTGCCGTACTTCCGGCGCGCCGAGAACCGCGTCGGCAGCAACAACGGCGGCGTCTACGGCACGGGAGGCCCGCTCTACATCGAGGAGCTGCGCGACCCGAACCCGCTGCGCGCCGCGTTCTTCGCCGCGTGCACGGAGGCCGGGCACGCCCGGCTCGGCGAACTCAACGAGCCGGCCATCAACGGCTTCGCACCGACGCCGGTGACGCAGCGCCGCGGTCGGCGGTGGAGTGCCGCCGACGGCTACCTGCGTCCGGCGCTCAAACGTGGCAACGTCACGCTGTTCGTGGGGGCGCTCGCCCAGCGCGTCGAGCTGGCGGACGGGCGGGCCACCGGCGTGCAGATCCGCACCGCCAAGGGCACCCGGCGGACGCTGCGCGCCACCCGCGAGGTGCTGCTGTGCGCGGGCGCGATCCATTCGCCGCACCTGCTGCAGCTGTCCGGCATCGGCGCCGCCGACGTGCTCGCCGCAGCGGGCATCACGCAGACCGTCGCGAGCGACGGCGTCGGCCGCGGCCTGCAGGACCACCTGTCGGTGCCGGTCGTCATGTTCACCCGCGAGGGCGGCACGCTCGTCGACGCGGAGAAGCCGGTCAACCTGGTGAAGTACCTCGCGCAGCGGCGCGGCATGTTGACCTCGAACGTCGGCGAGGGCGTGCTGTTCGGCCGCTCGTCGCCGGAGCTTGCCGAGCCCGACCTGGAGTTCATCTTCGCGCCGGTGCCGTTCTTGAACCACGGGCAGGACGATCCGCCCGGGCACGGCATCACCATCGGCGTCATCCTGCTGCAGCCCGAGTCGAGCGGCACGGTGACCGCGCGATCGGCCGACGCGTCGGTGCCGCCGGTGATCGAGCCGGCGTACCTGCGCGACCCGCGCGATCTCGACCGGCTTGTCTCCGGGGTGCGGCAGGCGCAGGAGCTGTTCACGGCGGGGCCACTGCAGGCGCTCGTCGGCGAGACGATGTTCCCGACGCCGGACCAGGTCGACCTCGACGAGTACGTCCGCAGCGGCGCCGAGACGCTGTACCACCCGACCGGCACCTGCCGGATGGGCACGGACGACGCCGCGGTGGTGGACGAGTCGCTGCGGCTGCGCGGCGTGGACGGAGTACGCGTGGTGGACGCGTCGGTGATGCCGCAGATCATCCGCGGGCACACGCACGCGCCGACGGTGATGATCGCCGAGCGGGCCGCCGACCTCATCCGCGCAGCACCGTAGCCTCAGTGATCAACAGTCGGTAGTGGTCGTTATGGCGGCCATTACCGACTGTTGATCACCTGGGTGGGGACTCGGG